>NZ_FOPO01000001.1:0-650199 GCF_900113505.1 Pseudomonas sp. NFACC45 | reverse complement strand
ACCACCTGATCCCATCCCGAACTCAGCAGTGAAACGATGCATCGCCGATGGTAGTGTGGGGTTTCCCCATGTGAGAGTAGGTCATCGTCAAGATTGAATTCCCAGAACCCCTGTCTGCTGATGCAGACAGGGGTTTTGTCGTTTTGGGCCGGTAATCGGATCGCCCCTCATGATTGCTATCGACACACGGCAAACCCTGTGGCCATTGCTATGCTGTGATAGTCGGGGCATCTGAAAAATGGCCCGCGACGTCACTGGTCATGGGGATTCCAATAATGAAAAACCCTTATGCTCCTGGCTTCTGGTGCGCCCTCGCAGCGTTGGTGTTGCTCTCGGCCACTTATTTCTATGGCGTCATGCTGACTCACCAGATCGACAAAGCACTGATCTTCCTCGATAGCGCGGCTGCGCTGATCGGTGTGATATCCATCGCAATCGTGGCCTGGGCATCGCTCCAAGGTCAACGCATCAAAAAAAAGCATCTTGAGCAGGGCAAGACTCTGGTGCTGATCTGGGATACCAAGGTTGCGTTACGCCGGGTCGAAACGGTCTTCGATCGTTACTTCTGGGGCAGTTACTGGCAGCCTGGCCGCACATTCCAGGAAGTCATGGGTGAACTCACTGGTACTCCATTGGAAAAAAGTCTCGAGGCCTTGAAGACCCAATGTGCGGCATTGGACAAACAGGTCGCCGAAGACGACTGGCACTGGCTGAACAACGCTCGTGAGCTCTGCGACGTCGCTAACGCTATGGCCCGGGAGCGCTATCAACTGGACTTCTGCGATCCTCGCGCGGACTCATCGGGCGCGACGGTGATCAATCGCGATTTCGAAGTGTTGGTGTACACCTGGACGGCACGGCTGAAGACGTTCGACCATCAACTCGACGAGATTGAAGTTCAATATTCGTAGACCCTCTCTCAAGAAAACCCTTCCCCCCTTTAAACATTGGGCCCGATGGCATGCCTGATGGTAATCTCCCTCCACTTCGCGGCGTCGAGCCACACCCTTAGCGGTGTCAGGGAAGACGACGGCTTTTTCAACCATGGATATTGATCGGATCACTCATGAATAAATCAGCAAGCGTACTTCTGGGAATCGTTGTGGTCGTCGGTGCAATCAGCGCGGGTGGCGCCTGGTACACCGGAACGAAACTCGAAGGAGTGCTGCAAACCGCCATTGCCGACAGCAACAAGCAAATGCAAACGGCCCTGGCCGGGTCAAATGGCACGGCTTCGATCGAGCTGGTTTCATTGGACCGTGGGACTTTCAGCAGCACCGCCCATTATCGCCTCAAGGGCGAAGGCGAGATGTTTGGTGATGAGCCGGTTGAATTGCTGTTCGTCGACAACATCGAACATGGCCCGCTGCCGTTCTCACGCCTGATGACGCTCAAATGGGTGCCGGTCATGGCCACCAGCCACACCGAACTTGAGCGTACGCCGCTGACCGAGAAATGGTTCGTCGCTGCCAAGGACAAGTCGCCGCTCAAAGGGGTGGTTAACCTGGGCTACGACCAGTCGACCCACGGGACGTTCGAGTTGCTGCCCCTGGACACCAAGCTGGATGAACAATCCCAGCTCAGTTTCTCTGGGCTGAAGATCGACCTGGCCTCCAGCGCCCAGGCAGAGAAGATCAAGGCTGATGGTTATATGGACAGCTTCAAGCTGACCACCGTCGCTGAGGACCAGACACCGGTGCAAGTCGAGCTTAACGGCCTGACGCTCGCCAGTAACCTGAGCAAGAGCACCTATGGGTATTACATGGGTGATAACGTTCTGATGCTGAGCAACAGCAAGACTACTTTTGGCGAGCAGAAGTCGGTCCTGGGCCTGAAGAATTTCGAGATGAAGAACAACAGTACCGAAAATGGCACCAGCGCTTCGGGGCGTGCTGATTACAAGATCGGTGAGTTGTCGTTCAACGATAAGGCCATCGGTTCTGCGCAGATGGCGGTCAGTCTGAAGAACCTCGACATCCCGGCCACCATGTCGCTCATGCAGGTTTATCAAACCAAGCTGCAACCCTACGAACAAGCGGCGGCTGAAGCGGCGGCAGCCGGTGAGCCAACGCCAGAGTTGGTTCTGACCGAGGCCGAGGAAGCGCAGGTCAAGGCTGACCTGGAAAAACTCCTGGCCGGCGGTCCGCAAGTGGCACTGGAAAACCTGTCGTTCAATACGGCCAATGGTGAAAGCCGCGCAACGCTGGTGATCGACCTTGCCAAGCCGCAGTCCATGGACCTGCCACCCGATCAACTGGGTCGTCAGTTGCTCGCCTTACTGGATTTCAATTTGAAAGTCTCCAAGCCGATGCTGGTGGATCTGTTGACCGTGCAGGCGCAAATGGAAGGCCAGACCGACGCCAAGTTGATCGCCGATCAGGCCACTGCCACCAGCGACATGTTCAGCGCGATGGCGGTGGGCACCCAGCTGGCAACGCTTGAAGGCAACGATGTGGTCACCAAGCTGCACTACGCCAATAATCAGGTTGATTTCAACGGTCAGAAGATGACAGTCGAACAATTCACCGCGTTTGTGATGAACAAGTTGGGTGGCGGCGTCACCATCCAGTAATCGGCTGGAGCAACATCCAAAGCCCGGCCCGTGCATTGCGCACGGGCCGGTTTTTTTTGCCCGCGAAAATCTGCATCGATTCTGAAGAATTATGGCGTTTTGGAAGACGACCCGCCCGAGAGTGCAAAACTAGGCCCATTAGAGCTTGGCTGGATTCCTTTGATCCGGCTTCCTGTTTGATGGGCAAGGGGGCACTGCGACCCGGCTGGCCATGTAAGGATGCTGACGAATGCCGCGTACTGTGGGTCCCTTTATTCAATGTGGTTTGCGCCCGTTGTTTCGCCTCGCGCTGTGTAGCCAATTGTGCTGGCCGGTGCTGGCGTTTGCCGATACCGCCTATGACCAGATGGTGCATGATGCTCGCGCCGGCCATTACACGCCTGCGTTGACCGCCTTGCGCCAGGTCCCGGTCGATCAGGCGAGCACCGCGCAAATCAGTGACCATCTGCAGATCGCCAGCTGGGCCGGTTTCGATGCCGAGGTGGTGAAAGTCTATGAGGCCCAAGGCCGCTATCGCGACCTGCCAGTTGCGGCGTTGACTGCAACGGCCCGCGCCTATCGCAATCTCAAGCGTTGGGACTCGGCTACCGCGCTCTATCGCCAGGCTTTGATAGTCGAACCTCAGAATCCCGATCTGCAACTGGGTCTGGCCTTGACCCAGGCCGACGCCGGTAAACCCGACGAAGCAGTCAGTCGTGCCAGGACCATGGTCGCAGCCAAACCTGAGGACCCGACGCGTCGGCTGGCCTTGGGTTATGCCCTGACCCGTGCCAACAGTCCACACGAGGCGCTGTTCGAATACGACCAGGCTTTTACCCGCGCCGGCAACAATCTCGAGGTTGCCCGCGAATACATCATTGCGCTGCAACGTGCCCGCTTGCCTGAGCCGGCCTTGCGCTTGGCTCGACTGCAACCCGGGTTGATCGATCAGGGCGTGCAGCGGCGGCTGGAGGGCGATGTTGCGGCTGAACGGGTGCGTCTGGCGGACATGGCCAGCCGCAGCGAGAAGGATCGCTTCGTTATCGCAGACCGCGCCCTGGCCGATTACGACAAGCTGCTCGCCACCTGGACTCCGGTGGCCGAGGCTCATGACGATGTACTGCGCTGGCGCATCGACCGCATCGGCGCCCTGAACGCCCGTGCTCGACGCGCTGAAGTGATTGCCGAATACCAAAAGCTGCTCGCCGAAGGGGTTGCCATCCCCACTTATGCCTTGCGCTGGGTGGCGTCCTCCTATCTGGAGCAACGTGAACCGGAGATTGCCGTTGATCTGTACCGCCGGGTACTGACGGCACCTGACGCCGATCCGGCGGACCGCTTCGAAGACAGCACCGCGCTCTACTACGCACTGCTGGAAAGTGAAAAATCCGAAGAGGCCCGTGCCTTGGCCGAAGACCTGGCCAAGTCCCAGCAACCACGCGTCGAGCTCAAGGGACTGCCCATCGGCAACCCCAATGACCAGTGGATGGACGCTCAACAACTTGCCGCTCAGGCCGGCACTTATGGCGCCGACCTGCCCACCGCCGAGACGCGCCTGGCGACCCTGGTCAATCACGGGCCCGGCAACATCGGGTTGCGACTGGCGCAGGCTGATCTGTACCAGGCCCGGCAATGGCCGCGACGTTCTGAAAGCCTGCTCAAGGAAGTCGAGACCACGACCCCGCGTAACCGTGAGCTGGAAGTCGCCCAGGCCCGCGCCGCCGTGGATTTGCAGGAATGGCGGCAGATGGATGCGCTGACCGACGACGTGGTCGCCCGGTACCCGGAGAACGCCCATGTCAAACGCCTGCAACGCCAGCGCGAAGTGCACGACATGGCTGAACTGCGTATCGAAGCCTACACCGGCAAAAGTTATGGCGGCGGCAACGGCGATGCCGGTGCAGTCACCGGCAGTCGCGACTTCGGCATTGAAACGCTGCTCTACAGCCCTCCCATCAATGAAGACTGGCGGCTATTCGGTGGCGTCGGCTACGCTACCGGTGATTTTGAAGAAGGCACCGGCCACCATCGCTGGCAGCGTCTGGGTGTGGAGCGCCGCACCCGTGACATGACCCTGGAAGCGGAAGTCTCCAATCACTCGTACGGCTCCGGTGACAAGCAGGGGGCACGCGTGGCCGTGGCCCGGGACATCAACGATCACTGGCAGTACGGTGGCAGCCTCGATTACCTCTCGGCCGCGACCCCGCTGCGGGCGCTCAACAGCGGTATCCGCGCCAACAGCGGCAGTGGTTTCGTTCGCTGGCGTGCCCACGAAAGCCGAGAGTGGCAACTGGCGGTCAGCCCATCGCATTTCAGTGACGGTAACAACCGTCTCGAAACCCTGCTCACCGGTCGCGAAGGCATTTACAGCGCTCCACGGCTGCAAGTGGAGCTGGGCCTGGAAGTGGGTGCCAGTCGCAACAGCGGCTCTGACGAAGTCCCCTACTTCAACCCCAAGTCAGATCTGAGCGTCATGCCGACCGTCAGTGCCAATCATGTGTTGTACCGCCGCTACGAAACGACGTGGAGCCAGCAATTCCAGGCCGGCGCCGGTACCTACAGCCAGCGCGACCACAGCACCGGTGCCATGGGGCTGCTCAGCTACGGCCAGCGTTTTATCTGGAACGACGTGCTTGAGGCCGGTGCCGCACTGAGCTGGCTCAACCGCCCCTATGACGGCGACCGCGAAAGCGATCTGCGCCTGCTTGTCGACCTCACCTACCGCTTCTAGAAGAGTTTGAAGATGCCTGTCATTTCGCGATTCATCCTTCTGCTGGGGGTCTTGCTGATCAGCGCTTGTGCCCAGCAAGCCCCGGCGTTCACACCGCCCTCACAGCGCCCGCTGGCGGCCAACGACGCCCCTTGGCCGAAAAACCATGTGCTCGGCATCGCCTATCACGACGTGGAAGACCGCGACCCCGACCAGGCGCTCGTGGCCGTGCGGACCGAACGCCTGATCGAGCAATTGGCTTGGTTGCGGGAAAACAACTACCAGCCGGTCACTGTGGACCAGATCATCACCGCTCGCAACGGTGGCCCGGAACTGCCGCCGCGGGCGGTGCTGTTGAGTTTTGACGACGGTTATTCAAGCTTCTACACCCGCGTCATGCCCATTCTCCGCGCTTACAACTGGCCGGCATTATTGGCCCCGGTTGGCAGCTGGATCGACACGCCGCTGAACCAGTCGGTGGACTTCGCCGGGGTACCGCGCAAGCGGTCCGAGTTTTTGACCTGGGAGCAAATTCGCGAGGTCTCGAAATCGGGCCTGGTGGAAATCGCTGCCCACACCGACGCCAATCACAAAGGGGTACTGGCCAACCCGCAAGGCAACCTGCAACCGGCGGCGACGACCCGGCGCTACGATCCCGCTACCGGTCGCTATGAAAGCGAAGCTGATTTCCAGGCTCGCCAGCGCAAGGACGTGGTGGCCATTTCCGAGAAAATCCGCAAGGTCACCGGCTACAGTCCGCGCGTGTGGGTCTGGCCCTACGGTGCCGCCGATGGCACCGCCTTACAGGTGATCGGCAGCGAAGGCTACCAAATGGCCCTGACTCTGGAAGATGGTCTGGACAGCCTCAACAACCTGATGAGTGGCCCACGTTTTCTGGTGGCCTCCGATCCGGATGGTGCCCACTTCGCCGAGAGTATCGTCGGCGTGCAGACGATGGATCCGTTGCGGGTGGTCCATGTCGATCTGGATTACGTCTACGACCCTGACCCTGTGCAGCAGGAAGCCAATGTCGGCAAGCTGATCCAGCGCATCTATGACTTGGGCGCCAACACCGTTTTCCTGCAAGCCTTTGCCGATCCGAAAGGTGATGGCCTGGTGCATTCGCTGTACTTTCCCAACCGTCACCTGCCGGTACGGGCCGATCTGTTCGATCGGGTCGCGTGGCAACTGAAAACTCGGGCCAACGCCAAGGTATTCGCCTGGATGCCAGTGCTCAGTTTCGGCCTGGATCCGAAGCTGCCCCGTGTACAACGTTGGAACCCGGAAACCGGCCGCACGGGTGTGGACCCGGATCAGTACGTACGTTTGTCGCCCTTCGATCCGAGCGTGCGGCGGGTCATCGGCGAAATCTACGAAGACCTGGCGCGGATGAGTTCGGTGGACGGCGTTCTCTACCACGACGACGCCGTGTTTTCTGACTTCGAGGATGCCGGCCCCGCTGCCCTGAAAGTCTATGCCGCCAACGGTTTGCCGACGTCTATCGCTGCCTTGCGGGACGACCCGGCGGCGATGCAGCGCTGGACCCGTTTCAAGAGCCGCTACCTGATCGACTTCACCCACGAGCTCACTGCCAAGGTCCGCGCGATTCGTGGCCCGCAGGTGCTGACAGCGCGCAATATTTTCGCCGAACCGATGCTCAATCCCGAAAGCGAAGCCTGGTTCGCCCAGAACCTGGACGACTTCCTTGGCGCCTACAACTGGACGGCCCCGATGGCCATGCCGTTGATGGAAAAGCAGACCCGCGAGCAATCCGGCCCCTGGCTTGAGCGTCTGGTGGAGACCGTCAAGGCCCGCCCCGGTGCGCTCAAGCGCACGGTGTTCGAATTGCAGGCCCGTGACTGGCACAGCAAACCAGTCAGCGACATCGACGGCGAACAATTGGCCGAATGGATGGGACGCCTCAAGCGTTCAGGCGTGACCAGTTTCGGCTACTACCCGGACAACTTCATCGAAGACCAGCCCGCTGTGAAAACCGTGCGGCCGGCGCTCTCCAACAAGTGGAATCCTTGACATGCTCGACAGACTGCTCGCCCTGCTGGTGCTGGCGATCGTCCTTGGGGTGCCCCTGGGCCTGATCTTCCTGGTCACCGGGCAATTCCTGATGGACTTCGTGTTCTTTTACCCGCTATTCATGTCCGGGCTGTGGATCGCCGGCGGCCTGTATTTCTGGCTGCACTGGGAGCGTCACTGGCCGTGGAAGGACGACACCCTGCCGCCGCCGCTGGCCGGGGAACCGCTGATCAGCATTCTGATTCCGTGCTTCAACGAGGGCGACAACGTCGCCGATACCATTCACGCCGCGCTGGGCCAGCATTACCCGAACATCGAGGTCATCGCCATCAACGACGGCTCGAAAGACAACACCGCCCAATTGCTCGACCAACTGGCGGCTGATGATTCGCGCCTGCGCGTGCTGCATCTGGCGGAAAACCAGGGCAAGGCCGTGGCCCTGCGCATGGGCGCTATCGCGGCGCGCAGTGAATACCTGGTGTGCATCGACGGTGATGCGCTGTTGGCGCCCAACACTTGCGCCTACCTGGTGGCACCGATGCTGGACAATGCCCGCCTCGGCGCGGTGACCGGCAACCCGCGTATCCGTACTCGTTCTACCTTGATCGGTCGGGTGCAGGTTGGCGAGTTCTCCTCGATCATTGGCTTGATCAAGCGTACCCAGCGAGTCTTCGGGCGGATCTTCACCGTCTCCGGCGTGATCGTCGCCTTCCGTCGCACGGCCCTGCACCGGGTCGGCTACTGGAGCCCGGACATGATCACCGAAGACATCGACATCAGCTGGAAGCTGCAACTGGACCACTGGAGCATCTTCTACGAACCCCGTGCCCTGTGCTGGATCCTCATGCCCGAAACCCTGCGCGGCCTGTGGCGGCAGCGCCTGCGCTGGGCGCAGGGCGGGGCCGAGGTGCTGTTCAAGAACATCCGCGGCATCTGGCAATACCGCCATCGCTACCTGTGGCCGCTGCTGTTCGAATATTGCCTTTCCACCGGTTGGGCGTTCACGTTCCTGCTGTCGGTGATCTTCTGGGGCGCCGGTAAATTCGTCGAAATGCCAGCGGCCATCGCAGTCGATCACCTCATGCCGCCGGCCTTCACCGGGTTGCTGTTGGCGGTGGTGTGTCTGATGCAGTTCGCGGTGAGCATCCTGATCGATCGCCGCTACGAAAAAGGCTTGTGGCACATCATGTTCTGGGTGGTGTGGTACCCGTTGGTGTTCTGGCTGATCAGCCTGTTCACCACCCTGGTGAGTTTTCCGAAAGTGCTGTTTGGACAGCATCAGAAGCGTGCGCGCTGGGTCAGCCCGGATCGCGGCATCAAACCGTTCGATGATGAAGAAGAGGAAGTGATCCGATGAAAATTATCAGGACCCGACAAAGACCTTTTCTGGTGGTCATCGATGCGCTTTTTACCGTGCTGGCGTGGCTGGGGCTGTTGTATCTGCTGGTCAACGGGCTCTGGCCGCTGTTTGACAGCCAGGCAGGCCCGCGCCTCGGTGGTTCGCTAATGGACACTCTTGGGACGTTGCAGGTATATGGCTGGATTGCCTTGGTCAACGCGGTGATCCTGATTACCTGGGCGCGCTATCAGCAGCGCAAAAGCCGCAGCTTCGCCCAGCGGCGGCTGCCAGCGCCGGTGGTGGACGATCAAGGCTTGAGCGAAAGCTTCAAATTGACCGACGCGCGTCTGGATACGTTGCGCCGGCCCGGCTCCAAGATCATTCATAACAACCAGGACGGTGATATCAGCCACGTCGTGCCCCATTTCCATCTGTTGAGCCCGGAGCTGCAACCGCCGCCACTGGCACCGTTAGAGCGACCCCGGGTGATTCACCTGCCGGTCGACCACTCGGTGTAGGCGCTGCCGCAGGCTGTGATTGTTGATCTTGTTGCTTTCCAGTTCCTCGGAGATTTCCTTCAAAACGCCGCGCTCGCTCCCACAGAGAGATTGGGTTGTCGCGGATATTACGGTCAGCACAAATCAAAATGTGGGAGCGAGCCTGCTCGCGATAGCGGTATTTCAGTCAACATGGATGCCAACTGAACTATCGCCATCGCGAGCAGGCTCGCTCCCACAGGGGGACGGGGGGTGTTGCTAATCACGGTCAACGCAGATCAAATGTGGCGGATTCGAAGTTCATCGTAATTGTCACTGAAACCCGGCAGGCGCTGCGGCTATAGTTCGCAGGCCGTCCATGGCCTGATCTGCATAAGGTGCCCGGTATGACTCGATCGACTTCCCTGACTCCCTGGCTGGCGGCCATCGCCCTCGTGCTGTGCGCACAAGGGGCGGCCCAGGCTCAGGAACGGTTCACCCTCAGCATTCCAGGTGTGTCGGATAACCGGCTGTTCACCGCAGCCGCCGCCAGTGACGCCAACAACTGCGGCGGCAAGAACATTTCCCCGGCCTTGAGCTGGACAGCAGGCCCGCCTGGCACCCTTAGCTACGCCATTGTCATGCACGACCCGGACGGCCAGAAAGGCCAGGGCGTTGACCATTGGGTTCATTACGGCATCAAGGCCAGCACGCGGCAGATTCCGGCGGGTGTCGGCGCCAAATCCGCATTGGAAGGCGTGAGCGGCACCAACAGTAAAAACACCCGCGGCTACATTGGCCCTTGTCCGCCCATCGGCGACAGCGCTCATCATTACCTGATCCAGATATATGCCCTCGACCTGCCCCCGCACGCCTTGCCAGCCGGCCTCACACGTTCTCAACTGATGGAAAGAATCAACGGTCACGTCTTGCGCAACAGCAGCGTAGTGCGTCGCTACCACCGCTAACCCAAGCAACAGCTCCCTGTGGCCAGGGAGCTTGCTCCCGCTGGGTTGCGCAGCAACCTCTAGCCACAAAATTGGCATCACGCGCCAAAAGCGAGCACTATCGAGCCCCTGTTCATTCATACCGGAGGATGGCGATGACGCAGAAACCCGACGGCATCGCCCGCCTCAAGAACTGCCCCACCAAAGGCGACGAAATACGCCGGGCCATCGCCCAGAGCCGCAAGGATTTCCTGCCTGCTGAAGAGGCCGAAGACGCTGAGCCAGACCAACCACCGGCACAGCCCATGGACGACGGCCAAGACGCCTGAACCGTCCTTCTCAAAAACTTTTCTTGTTTAAATCTGCCCATGACTGCCACCACTCATCTGCCAGACGCCCGATTCAGCCGATCCGACTACAAAACCCTGGGCCTCGCCGCCCTGGGTGGTGCGCTGGAAATCTACGACTTCATCATTTTCGTCTTCTTCGCCCTGACCCTCAGCCAGCTATTCTTTCCCCCGGAAATGCCCGAGTGGCTGCGCTTGCTGCAAAGCTTCGGGATTTTCGCCACTGGCTACCTGGCACGGCCCCTGGGCGGCATCCTCATGGCGCACTTCGCCGATCGCCTGGGGCGCAAGCGGGTGTTCAGCCTGAGCATCCTGATGATGGCCTTGCCCTGCCTGCTCATCGGCGTGATGCCGACTTACGCGCAAATCGGCTATTTCGCCCCGTTGTTGCTGCTGGCGCTGCGCATCCTGCAAGGCGCGGCGGTGGGCGGCGAAGTGCCGAGCGCCTGGGTGTTCGTGGCCGAACATGCACCGCTGCAGCATCGCGGCTACGCGCTGGGTTTCCTCCAGGCCGGTCTGACCTTCGGCTACTTGCTGGGCGCCCTGACCGCCACGGCGCTGGCGCAGATATTCACTGCAGCAGAAATTCTCGATTACGCCTGGCGCTTGCCGTTCCTGCTGGGTGGGGTCTTCGGTGTAATCGGCGTCTGGCTGCGCCGCTGGCTGAGCGAAACGCCGATCTTCATGGCCCTGCAAGCCAAGCGTGAAGGCGCGACGGAACTGCCGCTGCGCACCGTCCTGCGGGACCATCGCCAGGCCTTGTTGCCCGCCGCCATCCTCACCTGCGTACTGACATCCGCCGTGGTGGTGTTCGTGGTCATCACCCCGACCGTGATGCAAAAAAGCTTCGGCATGAGCCCCAGTCACACGTTCGCCCTGAGCAGCCTGGGCATCGTCTTCCTGAACATCGGCTGCGTCCTGGCCGGCCTCATCGTCGACCGCATCGGCGCCTGGCGCACTGTCATGCTCTACAGCCTGCTGTTGCCGATGGGCATCGCCGTGCTCTACGCCAGCCTGATCAGCGGCGGCGCCTGGCTGGGCCTGGCCTACGCTGTGGCGGGCCTGGGTTGCGGCGTGGTCGGTGCGGTGCCATCGGTGATGGTCAGCCTGTTTCCGCCGAAAATCCGCGTGTCCGGCATCTCGTTCACCTACAACATTGCCTATGCCTTGTGGGCCAGCGTGACGCCGTTGGTGCTGATCGCACTGGTGCCGTGGAGCCCATGGGTGTGCGTGGGGTATTGCGTGGTGATGGGCGCGGTGGGTGTGGGCGCGGCGGCGTATTTTCCCGCCCGGCACTCGAAGACCGCGCAGCCCTCGTTGGCTTGTGAATCGTAGGGACTCAGCCCCAGGTGCACGACTACACTCATGAATGACCCCGTTTCCAACTCGAGGAGGACGGCCATCATGAAGGCGCACAAGCACGACCTGCTGGAACAAGTCCTGATTGCCCACGGCGGTCTCGAGCGCTGGAACACTTTCAACACTGTCCAGGTCACTCTTGTGACCGGCGGCTCGTTGTGGGCCATGAAGGGGTTAACGCAAGACAGTGCTCCACGGCAGATGACCGTCTGGCTGCATGAGCAGCGCGCCTCGGTCATGCCGTTCGGTGCACTGAACCAGCGTACCGCGTTCACGCCGGATCGCATCGCCATCGAAACCATCGAGGGCAAAGTGATCGCTGAGCGTTCGGACCCCAGGGCTTCGTTCTTCAAGCACGAGCCAACCACTCCCTGGGATCCGCTTCACCGTGCCTACTTCAATGGCTATGCGCTCTGGTCCTACCTGACCATGCCGTTCCTGTTTACTTTTCCCGGCGTCACCACCCAGGAACTGGAACCCTGGAAGGAAGGCGGACAGGTCTGGCGCCGCTTGCGGGTGAGCTTCCCGGACACCCTCGCCACTCACTGCCCGATCCAGGACTTCTACTTTGGCGACGACTATCTGCTGCGCCGGCATGATTACACCGTGGACGTGAGCGGTGGCCTGCCAGCGGCCCAGTATGTGGAGGACTACATCAAGGCCGATGGGCTGCTCGTGCCCAGCAAGCGCCGGGCGTATCGGCGCGATGCCGATGATCAGGCGGTGGAGGGGGAGTTGCTGGTGGCGATTGATATCAGTCAGGTTCGTTACGCCTGACCGGCAGCTCAAAGGCGCTCGCGCAGAAAATCCACAAAGGCGCGAGTTCTTGCCGAGCGGCGTCGGTCTTGGCTGAACACGGCGCTGATGGGCAGCGCTACGGGTTGATAAGCATCCAGCAGACTGGACACGGTTCCCTGGTGAACATCCGCGGCGAATAACCACTGCGGTGAAAGCGAAATGCCCAGCCCGCTAAGAACCATCTCGCGGATTGCCTCGCTGCTGTTGCTGGTGACATTGCCCTTGATCGTCACACGGTGCTGCTTGTCCTGCTGGTCGAGACGCCAAACGTCGTAATGCTCCAGCAGCGTGAAGCCCAAGCAATTGTGGCGGGCAAGATCTGCCGGCTCCAGCGGTGTGCCGTGTTGTTGCAGGTAGGCGGGAGCGGCGTACACCCGGCGCGGACTAGCGCCGAGGGAAACCGCGACCAGCCCTTCGTTCTTCACCACGCCGATACGAATGGCGACGTCGATGTTTTCTTTCAGCACATCTTCATTTTGGTCGTTCAGTTTCAGGTCGATTTGAACCTGGGGATGGCGCGCCAAAAACTCCCCGATCAAGGGCGCAATGCACAGCCGCCCGAAACTCACCGGTGCGGCCACACGCAAAGGACCGGCGATCTGCTCCTGGCCATGGGTGAAGCTGAGCCGTGCCGTGTCGAGGCTGGCGAGTATTTCCTTGCTGTGGCTATAGAAACGCTGTCCTTGGTCGGTCAGCGCAAGATGGCGAGTGCTGCGGGCAAACAACGCACCGCCAAGGTGTTGTTCCAGCCCGCGGATCTGCTTGCTGACTGCTGGTTGGCCCAGGTTCATCTCCCGGGCGACCGCCGAGAACGAACCGCGCTCTACCACTCGCACGAACATCTGCATCGCGTCGAATAGATCCATCGGGATTTGGCCTCTGGTTGGAATAAATCCTATCCATAGTTGCTTACTTATCGGAATGCGTCGACGGCCGCAACATGTACTCACCCACTCATTGGAGGTTTACCGTCATGAACAACACCATGTTCGCCGCCATTGCCCAAACTGCTCAGGCTCCGCTGGTCGTTCGCCACATCCCCCGGCCTGTTCCCGGCAAAGGACAGGTATTGATCAAGGTTCACGCCGCAGGGATCAATCCTCTGGATACCAAGATCGCGGCAGGTGGTGGCGCTCATGCCCGCCAGCCGCTGCCCGCCGTACTGGGCATCGATTTGGCCGGAACAGTCGTTGAGCTGGGAGACGGCGTGCACGATTTCGTACCCGGCGATGACGTGTTCGGCATGGCCGGCGGGATCGGTGGCGCCCAGGGTGCGCTGGCCGAATACATTGCCGTCGATGCTCACCTGATTGCGCTCAAGCCCGGTTCATTGAGCATGCGCGAAGCGGCAGCCTTGCCATTGGTCTTCATCACCGCCTGGGAAGGGTTGGTAGACCGGGCCAATGTTCGGGCCGGCCAACAAGTGCTGGTCCACGGCGGCGCGGGCGGCGTCGGTCAAATGGCCGTGCAAATTGCCAAGGCCCGCGGCGCCGAGGTCTATGCCACCGGCTCGGCCACCAGCCTGGACTTCATCCGCGAATTGGGCGCGACGCCCATCGACTACCGGACGCAGGACACCGACAGTTACGTGGGCCTGCACACTGATGGTGAAGGTTTCGACGTCGTCTACGACACCGTCGGCGGCTCGACGTTGGATGCGTCCTTCAACGCAGTGAAAACCTATACCGGCCACGTACTCAGCTGTCTCGGCTGGGGACAACACAGCCTGGCACCGTTGTCGTTCAAGGGGGCGAGTTACTCCGGGGTGTTTACCTTAATGCCGCTGCTGACCGGCAAGGGGCGCGAGCATCATGGGCGGATATTGCGCGAAGCGGCGGCTTTGGTTGAGGCCGGGGTGCTGCGGATCAAGGTAGACCCGCATCGGTTTGGCCTGGGAGACGTGAATGAGGCGTTTGCGCAAGTAGCCCAGGCGCGTGGGCAAGGGAAGACGGTGGTAGAGATGGCGGGGGAGTGACGCTGGTCTGTAACTGTTATCCGCAAGCCGCCCCCATAAAATCGCCCCGGTCTGTAACGGCCGGGGTTCTGTCGCCATCCGCTGCCGCCAAAACTTGAGAACCCGTCCAAACGCCGTAGAATGCTGCTGCCACTATGCCGCTACCTTTCAAGGACGAATTCAGACATGCGAATTTTTGCCCTATTCCTGGCCCTCTGCCTTATGGCGGGCTGTGCCTCCAAACCCGATTACTACGTTTCCGCCACTCCGGTAACGATCCCCAAAACCGCCACCTTCTGGATCGACACCTTCGACGTTGAAGTCGTAGGCAAGAACGATCGCTTTTTGCCTGATGAAAAGGTCCGTGAGCAATTGCACACCGACCTGATCGGCCGCCTGCTCGAGGACAATCGCTATGCCTCCAGCAAGGAAGCCGCCGACTATCTTCTGGACGTCAACAGCGTCTACGCGCGACGTATTCAAGACACCCAAGGTGGCTTCATGAGCAAAATCGTTGCCGATGGCACGTTCCTCGCCAGTGTCGATTTCAGCTATCAGGTCAAGGTGAAGAAGGCCGGTGCCGAGGTATTGCACTTTGCCCAGGCTCGCGAGGGGCTGATGCCGGGCGGCGCGGTTGGGCAATTTCAGAACATGAGAAGCATGATGGGTGCTCTGACCAACAGCGGTAACTCCGCTGTCGAAGGTTTTTACACCGGCCACTTGAGCAGCTTTATTGCCGACGACCTGCGGGCCATTCCGTCCCGCTAGTCCTGCCCGCGTATAAAAAATCTCGTGGTCGTTAACCCGAACCACGAGTGCCTCGCGTCTGACCCTGTGAACGGATCATTCATTCACGAGGTTCAGCCCATGTCCCGTCCTCCTTCATTCCTACGTCCTGCTGCCCAGGGCTTTGCCGTGACCTTACTGATGGCATTGGCCGGTTGTGGGTTGTCTTCGTCCCGGGAGGCTGCCAAGCCGGCCGAACCGCCGTCTGCGTCCCCGGCCCCGGTGCGGCAAAGCGAAGTCGCTTACGTGCACGAGCCTTTGGTCAAGCGCATGGCCGCCCCGGCTTCGATGCCTTCGCCAAGGGTGCGCAGCGATGCTATCGCGGGGCATTACCGCGCCGAGCCCCGCGAGCAGTATGAAAAACTGCCGGACAACCCCATTCATAGCGTTGCCCAAACGCCGGTATCGACCTTCAGCGTCGATGTCGATACCGGCAGCTACGCCAATGTGCGACGTTTGCTCAATCAAGGTAGCCTGCCGCCCGAAGGCGCTGTGCGACTGGAGGAAATGGTCAACTATTTCCCTTACGACTATGCCTTGCCCACCGACGGTTCTCCCTTCGGCGTGACCACTGAAGTGGCCCCGTCGCCCTGGAACCCTCACACCCGCCTGTTGCGCATTGGCATCAAGGCGAGCGATCGCGCCGTGGCGGATCTGGCGCCGGCCAACCTGGTATTTCTGGTGGACGTTTCCGGTTCCATGGACCGGCGCGAAGGCCTGCCATTGGTCAAAAGCACCCTGAAACTGCTGGTGGATCAATTGCGCGAGCAGGATCGGGTGTCTCTGGTGGTGTACGCCGGCGAATCCCGGGTGGTGCTCAAACCGACCTCGGGCCGCGACAAGGTCAAGATCCGCAACGCCATCGATCAGTTGGACGCCGGCGGTTCCACCGCCGGTGCGTCGGGTATCGAGCTGGCCTATCAGATGGCTCAGGAAAGCTTTATCGACAAAGGCATCAATCGCATCCTGCTGGCCACCGATGGCGACTTCAACGTGGGTATCAGTGACTTCGACAGCCTCAAGCAAATGGCGGTGGACCGGCGTAAAAGCGGCGTATCCCTGACCACGCTGGGCTTCGGTGTGGATAACTACAATGAACACCTGATGGAGCAACTGGCCGACGCCGGTGACGGCAACTACGCCTACATCGACAACTTGCTTGAAGCGCGCAAGGTCTTGGTGGACCAGCTCAGTTCAACCCTGGCAGTGGTGGCGCGGGATGTGAAACTGCAGGTGGAATTCAATCCCGCCCAGGTCAGTGAGTATCGGCTGTTGGGTTATGAGAACCGCGCGCTCAAGCGTGAAGATTTCAACAACGACAAGGTGGATGCGGGCGAAATCGGTGCGGGGCACACGGTGACCGCCTTGTATGAAATTGTTCCAAAAGGCGAGCAGGGCTGGTTGGAACCGTTGCGTTATGCGAGCACACCCAAGCTGGACGGCAAGACAGGGGAGTTGGCGATGCTGCGCGTGCGCTATAAGCCTGTTGAAGGCGGGAGCAGCCGTTTGATCGAGCATCCTATTGGCAGCACGCAAAAAAATGACAAGGCCAGCGATGACTTGCGCTTCTCGGCTGCTGTAGCCGCCTTTGCCCAACAGCTCAAGGGGGATGGCCGCTACACTGGGACCATGAGCTTGAAGGACACCGTGCAATTGGCCCGTTCCGCCCGGGGTGATGATCCGTTTGGGCTGCGCGCCGAATTTGTCCAGTTGGTGGAGCTTGCGCAGAGTCTTGAACGCTGATCCTGACCTCGACGAGGATCAAATGTGGGAGCGAGCCTGCTCGCGATAGCGGTGGAACGATCACCACCATCATTGATTGATCCGCCGCCATCGCGAGCAGGCTCGTTCCCACAGTATTCTCTTGTCGGCTGCCAGAACTGTGTTGACCGCAAAGGAGTTCGCCACCCACATGCCCGCGCCGCTTGATTGCCCCAGCGACGAATCGCTGCTGGCCCGCTACCGCGATGGCGACGGGGCTTGTTTCGAAGCCCTGTACGCCCGCCATCGCCAAGGGCTTTACCGTTTTCTCGTGTCATTGAGCAGTAAAACTGAACTGGCCGAGGAAATCTTTCAGGACACTTGGCTCAGCCTGATCCGCAGCACTACCCAGCCACAAGGGCGGGCGAGTTTTCGTACCTGGTTGTTCCAGATTGCCCGCAACCGCTTGATCGATCACTGGCGCAAACACGGTGTCCGCAACCCGCTGCACGACAGTTACGACGAACAGGTTCATGTCCAACCCGACGACACCAGCAACCCCGAACAGCAGTTGAGCCTGAGTCGCGATCAGGCCCGCCTGGACGCCGCGTTGCAAGCCTTGCCCGAAGACCAGCGGGAAGTCTTCCTGCTGCGCCTGCACGGTGACTTGGAGCTGCCGCAGATCGCTGCCCTGACCGGCGCCCCGCTGGAAACGGTCAAAAGCCGCTTGCGTTACGCCCAGCAGAAACTGCATCGACTGCTGGCCGAGGAGGTACCCGCATGATTGATTCCAAACAGACCCCGGATTCCGACGAGGAAATGCTCCTCGAGCATTTTCGCCAACACGCCAGCGGCGAGCCGCCCGCCTCCCTGGACGCCTTCATCCTGGCCGCCGCCCGTCGCGAAGCCCCGACACCCGCGCCGAGCTTGTGGAAACGCTGGCTGCAGGCCTGCCAACGGCCACGCTGGCAGATGGCATTCGCCACGGTCGCCGGTGTCGCGTTGATGATCGGTCTGGTGGTGCGTTCGCCAGTGCCCCAGAGCGATCTGACCTCACCGGCCTCAATGGAGTTTTCCGCCAATCGGCAGGAGCCCGCCGTAGCCGCTGCACCGCCGCCCTCCATGTCTGCTCCCGCGCCGATAGCCCGGATGGCGCCCCAGGGCGAAAGGGCCCGGGCCCAGGCAAACACTGACCAGGTCCTTGCGGATAAGCCCGCGGCGAGAATGAGCAAAAGCGCACCCGTTGCACTGCCGTCGCTGGAGCAGGAACTGCTGGAAATCCTGCGCTTGCGTCAGGCCGGAGATACCAAGGCGGCTGATGAGAAGCTGCTTGCGCTGCATAAGCGCTTTCCCGAGGAGGATTTGCCGGCGCGGTTGGAGGTGTTGCAAAAGCGTTGAGTAAAAACGAGATTCGCCCCTTCGATTTCTGACCACTCGCCTGGATGGTGTCGAGAAAATCGGGGCGATTCACCCCCTTACAACGCCTTAACCACACCTGCGGCGCTGAATGTGCCATGGCGTGCCATAGCGATCAGGGTACGAAGTTCCGTGATCATGACAATTGATAAATTTTTCTTTTGCTCATGATCAGAACATATAGTTTTTTCTGAATCTTGTTGCTGGATACGATGATCCCACTCACCAATGAGCCAGCGCCGTACCGGCGAACGCGGTAGATGGGCATGGCGTGGCGGACCGCCACTTCATCAACAATCTGTTTGCCAGGTAGGCGCGAAAGGAGCGAACTCATGCAAACACTCAAGGTTGCCATCGCTGGTTTCGGCGGCGTGGGACGTGCCACAGCCGACCTGCTGCTGTCCCGGCGCGAGCGCTATCGCCAGGTTTACGGCGTGGACGTTCGCCTGGTGGCGGTGTGCGGATCACGTGCAGGCCTGGCTGACGCGAACGGCCTGCAAGCGAACCAGTTGGATGCCCTGCAGACTGGTCTGTCGGGACCGGATTTCGTGATGGCGAGCGGTGCAGATGTCCTTATCGAGGCCGGGCCGAGCGATTTTCGCAACGGCGAACCGGGTCTTGCCTACCTTCATACGGCGCTGGCGGCCGGCCAGGACTGCATCGTGATATCGAAGGGCGCCCTGGTCCACAGCGGGCGACAATTGCGCGAACTCGCGCAGGCCTCGGGGGCGATGCTCAAACTCAGTGGTGCGGCGGCCGCCGCCCTGCCGACACTCGACCTGCTCGACCATAGCCTGGCCGGCTGCAAGGTGCTCGCCATCGAGGGCATCCTCAACGCCACCACCAACTACCTGCTTGACGCCATGAGCACGCAGGGCCTTGGCTTCGATGCGGCGTTGCGTGAAGCGCAGGCAGGAGGCTTCGCCGAAGCTGACCCGCGCAACGATACGCAAGGCTGGGATACCGCCTGCAAGCTCCTGCTGCTGGCCAACTTCGGTCTTGGTGCCGACCTGACGATGGACGACCTGGTGGTCGAAGGCATTCAGTCGGTCACGGCAGAGCGCATCGGGGCCTGGCGCGCGAAGGGGCTCGTGCCCAAGCTGGTCGGCAGCCTCACCCGCGCCGACGGTGCGATCCGCGCCAGCGTCGGCATCAAGACCTATCCGCTGTCCGACCCGTTCGCCCTCGTAAGCGGGAAGAACAAGGCGATCCGTATCAGCAGCGACGCGATGGGTGAGACGCTGGCGATCGGCTGCGGTGTGGAGCCGATCGCCACCGCAGCGGCCGCCCTGAAGGACCTCGAACACATTCTCATGGCCAGGGCCGCGCGGTCCTCCTCTGTTTCGGAGTACTCATCATGACCCTGCGCACCTTGCAAGCCATCCGCCATGTCGGTTTCGAAGACCTTGGCAGCTTTGAGGCGCCCCTACGCAAAGCCGGCTACGCCATCGAGTACGTCGAAGCGGCAGAGCGCGACCTCGGGCTGCTCGACCCGCTTGATGCAGACCTTCTGGTGGTCCTTGGCGGCCCGATTGGCGTCTACGATCACGCCAGCTATCCGCTCCTCAGCGACGAGCTAGAGCTATTGCGAGCACGTCTGGCGGCTGACCGACCGACGCTCGGTATCTGCCTCGGTGCGCAGTTGATGGCGGCAGCTCTCGGGGCGCGCGTCTATCCTGGGCCGGCCAAGGAGATCGGCTGGTCGGCCCTCGACCTGACGCCCGCCCTTGAACATCAGCCCCTCGCCGCGCTGCACGGCTTGCCCGTTCTGCACTGGCATGGCGACACCTTCGACCTGCCGCAAGGCTGTAGCCTGCTTGCGTCCACCCCGCTCTGTCGCACTCAGGCTTTCTCCCGCGGGCCAAACGTTCTCGGTCTGCAGTTTCATCCTGAAGTCAGTGGCGCACGATTCGAGCATTGGTTACTGGGGCATGCCAGTGAGCTGGCCACGTCAGGCATCGACCCTATTGCCTTGCGTCGCGATGCAAAGCGCTACGCAAACGATCTCGAGAAAGCCTGCGCCATCTTGCTGGACCAATGGTTGGCGGGCATAGATCAATAGTGGCCAACGCACGTGAATGCTGACCATCCCTGCCAAAAGCAATCCATTGACCGCATAAATGTTCCAGAACCGTAACCCTGTCCAATTTTCAGGCGGCCACTCTGGAGATAGTGGCGATGCCTTTCAGAAGGATTGAGGGACTGAGGGCCTACTCAAAACGGGCCTCTCTCTAGACGTCGCCATGCTTGCAGCCCTGTGCTTAAGCCATGGCGATCATCAGCATTCACGCGCGAACACACACCAGGTGATCGAAATGACCAATCCAAAACTCGAAGTGCTGACACCCAGCAATTGCCAAGTGATTTTCATCGATCAACAGCCGCAAATGGCGTTTGGCGTACAAAGCATTGATCGGCAGACATTGAAGAACAACACCGTCGGTCTGGCCAAGGCCGCGAAGATTTTCTCGATTCCAACCATCATCACCACGGTCGAAACAGAGAGCTTTTCGGGCCATACCTATCCGGAATTACTGGCTGTTTTCCCTGAAGCACCGATCCTTGAGCGTACCTCGATGAACTCCTGGGACGACCAGAAAGTACGCGACGCGCTGAAAAAAAATGGCCGTAACAAAGTTATCGTCTCGGGCTTGTGGACCGAAGTCTGCAATACCACCTTCGCGCTGTCAGCGATGCATGATGCCGGCTATGAAATTTATATGGTGGCCGACGCCTCGGGTGGCACCAGCCAAGCTGCGCACGATTACTCCATGCAACGCATGATTCAGGCTGGCGTTGTCCCGGTTACCTGGCAACAGGTGCTGCTGGAGTGGCAGCGTGACTGGAAGAACCGCGACACCTACGACGCCGTCATGACATTGGTCAAAGAGCATTCTGGCGCATATGGAATGGGCGTCGACTACGCCTACACCATGGTGCACAAGGCGCCAGAGCGCGTCACACACGGACCGACGCTGGAGCCTGTCGCGGCGAAGATCTGACCTCTGCCGGGTCGATCCAACAGGTCGACCCGACTGCAGAGCAATGAACTCCGGTAGCGGGTACACCCTGGGTATACGCCGTTTTTTGCTCTGCGCAGTACTGCCATAGCCCCTGCTAAACCCTGCTTGGCCCCTGGCTCACACAGCAGCAGTGCCGTCCCAAAACCACACATTCATACAATTTCCGCCCCGAGTCCTGCGCAAACATAACCCGCAACGTGGTCACCCAGTTATCCCGTCAGTGCGGTGGTGGACACGCTGAGTATCGTGCTGCTGGTGGTTTATTTGTTCATGCCAATGATGACCCGGTGATTAGCTGCCTGGCTCAACCCACAACGTCGCGAGGAATGATCATGAGTGAGGATCCGTCAGACAAAAGCCGTCGCCAGTTTCTGGCTACCAGCTCAGTTCTCGGGGCAGCGGGAGCACTCTGGTCTGCCCTGCCTTTTGCCGGCTCCGCCGGCACCTCTTTCGCCAACTCCCCGGGAGGCTCCATGAAAGCTGATTTGATCCTTTATAACGGTCGTCTGCACACCGTGGATCGGGAAAAACCACACGCTACAGCTGTCGCCATCAAGGACGGAAAATTCATTGCCGTGGGCAGCGACGTAGAGGTCATGGCGGTCCGCGCAGAGGCGACACAGGTTATAGATCTGCAAAAGCGCACGGTGATTCCAGGTCTCAATGACTCGCACCTGCACCTGATTCGTGGTGGTCTGAACTACAACCTGGAACTGCGCTGGGAGGGTGTTCCATCTCTCGCCGACGCGTTACGGATGCTCAAAGATCAGGCCGATCGCACACCTGCTCCGCAATGGGTGCGGGTGGTGGGTGGCTGGAATGAATTCCAGTTCGCCGAGCGCCGCCTACCGACCCTGGAGGAATTGAACAAGGCCGCACCCGATACGCCGGTATTCGTCCTGCATCTTTATGACCGCGCCCTCCTCAATCGGGCGGCACTGCGCGTTGTCGGCTATACCCGTGACACGCCGAACCCGCCGGGCGGAGAGATTGTCCGCGACAGCAATGGCGAACCCACTGGCATGCTGGTGGCAAAACCCAACGCGATGATTCTCTACTCGACCCTGGCCAAGGGACCAACGCTGCCGCTGGAATACCAGGTCAACTCGACACGCCAGTTTATGCGCGAACTCAACCGCCTCGGCGTGACCAGTGCCATCGATGCTGGCGGTGGTTTCCAGAACTATCCGGACGACTACGAGGTGGTCCGCGAGCTGGCCAAGCACAACCAGTTGAGTGTGCGCATCGCCTACAACCTGTTCACCCAGAAACCCAAGGAAGAGCTGACCGACTTCAAGAACTGGAGCGGCATGGTCAAGCCTGGCGATGGCGATGATTTCTTCAGGCACAACGGGGCCGGCGAAATGCTGGTGTTCTCTGCCGCAGACTTCGAGGACTTCCTCGAACCTCGCCCAGACCTTGCGCCGACTATGGAGCAGGACCTGGAGCCCGTGGTCCGTCACTTGGTGGAGCAGCGCTGGCCGTTCCGGCTGCACGCGACCTACGACGAATCCATTTCGCGAATGCTCGATGTCTTCGAGCGGGTCAATCGCGACATTCCCTTCAACGGCCTGCCATGGTTCTTCGATCACGCGGAAACCATCAGTGCGAAGAATATCGAGCGGGTGCGCGCCCTTGGCGGTGGCATTGCCATTCAGGACCGCATGGCCTTCCAAGGCGAGTATTTCGTCGACCGTTACGGCAGCAAGGCCGCAGAGCAGACCCCGCCCATTCAACGCATGCTGGCCGAAGGCGTACCCGTGGGTGCGGGAACTGATGCAACCCGCGTCTCCAGCTACAACCCCTGGACGTCGCTTTATTGGCTGGTCAGCGGCCGAACCGTTGGCGGGCTGGAGCTTTACCCCAACGGTCTTTCACGTGACACCGCACTGCAGCTCTTTACCCATGGCAGTGCCTGGTTCTCGTCAGAGCAAGGCAAGAAGGGCCAGATCAAGGTCGGGCAACTGGCCGATCTCACGGCCCTGTCGGCGGACTTCTTCAGTGTCGAGGAAGAGGCGATCAAGTGGATCGAATCCGTGCTGACCATCGTCGACGGCAAAGTGGTCTATGGGGCCGCGGAGTTCGACCAGCTGTCGCCCCCCAGCCTGCCGGTCATGCCGGACTGGTCACCGGTTGCCAAGGTACCCGGCCACTGGCGTCCCGCTTCACCGCTGCTGACTCAGGTGCATCAATGCTCAGGCCCTTGCGCGGTGCATGCGCACAGCCATGACAAGGTGCGCCGGTCATCCGTACCCATCAGTGACTACCAAGGCTTCTGGGGCGCCTTCGGCTGCTCCTGCTTCGCTTTCTGACCATGGATACGGCTATCGAAAAGCGCTCCCCCTGGAGCGCGCTGCGCCATAGCACTTTCCGCTGGCTATGGCTGGCCAGCATCGCCTCCAACATCGGCACCTGGATGCACGAGGTAGGGGCCGGCTGGTTGATGACGACGCTGTCAGCCAGCCCCATGCACGTTGCCTTGGTGCAGGTTGCAGGCTCCGCGCCGATGTTCTTTCTTGCTCTTCCCGCCGGTGCCATGGCCGACATCGTCGACAAGCGTCGCTACCTGCTCAAGGTGCAAGTGTGGATGGCCGTGGTGGCGATGCTCCTGGCTCTGCTCACGCTCAACGGCATGATGACCGTCTCGCTGCTGCTGCTCCTCACCCTGGGCATGGGCGCGGGGACGGCGCTGATGATGCCGGCCTGGTCAGCGTTGACGCCCGAACTGGTCGACAAGCGAGACCTTGGTTCGGCCATCGCCCTGTCCAGCCTCGGCATCAACGTCGCCCGGGCCATCGGGCCGGCGGTTGCCGGGGTGCTGGTCAGTCTCACCGGCCCCTGGGCCACCTTCGCGCTGAACGCCGTGTCGTTCTTCGCGGTGATGGCGGTGCTGTACACCTGGAAACGCGAACAGGCACCTGCGCTGTTCCCGGCGGAACGGCTGCTCGGGGCCATGCGCGCAGGCTGGCGTTACAGCCGCAGCTCCCAGCCATTGCAAGCGGTGTTGGTGCGGTCGGCGGCATTCTTCGTCGGCGCCAGTGCTGGCATGTCGCTGCTGCCGTTGATCGTGCGCGGTGAGCTGAACGGCAGCGCCAGCGATTTCGGCCTGCTGCTCGGCAGCGTCGGCATCGGTGCAGTGCTCGGCGCGACTTTACTGCCGCGCATCCGTGATGCGGTGAAACCCGATCACCTGGTAGCCGGCTCCAGCCTGCTCTACGCCTTGGTGCTTGCCGCCCTGGCCGGGGTGCGCAACTTGTACTGGCTGATACCGGTGATGATGATCAGTGGCGCGGCCTGGATCGCCGTGCTGTCGAGCTTGCAAATGGCGGCACAGACCTCCGTACCCAACTGGGTCCGGGCGCGGGCGTTGTCGGTATACATCCTGGTGTTCTTTGGCAGCATGGCGGCCGGCGGCGCGCTTTGGGGCTTGGTCGCCAGTCATCTGTCGATCAGCCTCACCCTGCTGATCGCTGGTGGGCTCCTGCTGATGGGCATCGTGCTGACCCTGCGCTTCCACCCGCCGGTGACCGAAGCCGAAGATTTGGCACCGTCCCTGCACTGGCCTGCTCCCATTCTGAGCGACGAACAGGATCAGGAGCGCGGACCGGTCATGGTCACCCTTGAGTACCAGATCGATCCGCCGCAGACAGAACAGTTTCTCGTTGCCATGAAAGATGTACGCAGCATGCGAATGCGCAATGGTGCCTTTTCCTGGGGATTGGTCCAGGACAGTGAGCATCCGCAACGTTGGCTGGAATTCTTCTTTGATGAGTCCTGGCTCGAACATATGCGCCACCACGGTCGGGTGACCCGTGCCGAACAACGCACCGAGGCTGCGGCTCGCCAGTTCCAGGTTGCCGGGGTGGCCATACGCATTCACCACTACCTGGCACCCACTAAGCCCCACATTTGAGCGCATGGGATCAGGGATGAATACAACCGTACTGTTCATACATGGCGAATGGCTGTCTGCCGCCGCTTGGGATAATTTCTCCAGCCGCTATCGGGCATGTGGCTACACCTGCATTGCACCCTCCTGGCCCTTATCGGAGGGGTCGCCAGAGAGGCTGCGAGAAGCGCCACATACCGACTTCCCAAGGCTTGGGATCACACAAATAATTGAGCACTATGCAGCGCTGATTCGGCGCATGCCTCAGCCCCCTTTGCTGATTGGCCACTCGCTGGGTGGCCTGCTCGTACAGATACTTTTGGATCGTGGTCTTGGCTGTGCCGGGATATCGATTACAGCGATGCCCCCTCGTGGGTTAATGCCTCACTTGAGCATCCTCTACAAGGCGATCCCCATGCGCATGGCTTGGGGCAGTTGGAAGCGAGTCATGTATTTTCCGCTACGAGAATCTGCCCAACAATTGACTCGGGTTTTGGCGATCCAGGATTTTTCGCTGCTACATGCAAGCCATATCGTGCCAGCACCGGGGCGGATTTTCTTTGAAGCGGCTTTCGGTATTGGCACACATGTCGACTTTGCCAATGACCACAGAGCACCGTTGCTGTTGATCGCCGCCGAGAACGATCACAGCATACGGCCATGCCTGGTGACGTCGAACTATCGGCAATACAATCGCTCGGCGGCCAGTACCTCGCTCAAGTGCTTTGCCGGGCACAGCCACTGGCTCATCGCCGAACCCGGTTGGGAGCAAATAGCTGACTACACAATTGAATGGGCGCAAACTCAACTGGGTCGCTTTTGATTAATTTCAGGTTCGCGCGGTGATCAGCGTATCGGGCTTTTCCCCAGCCAAACAGCAGAAGCCAACCCCAGGAAATCGCTGGCGCACCTGCACGGCGCTGGCAATCTATATGCTGTTGATTGGCCTGCAATGGTTTAGTCCGACCGTAACGGCCGCCGACTACTTACTGGACAAGCTGGAGCACCACCGTTGGACCGTCGCTGATGAAGGCCCCAATCAGGTCGGGGCCTTGGCTCAGACCCGAGACGGTTATCTCTGGCTTGGAACCAACGATTCGCTCTATCGCTTTGATGGCCTGGACTTCGCGCGATACACACCGCCGGACGGCAAGCCGCTGGGCATCATTTCCGTACTCAAGGCGGAGGATGAAGGCTTGTGGGCGGGTCTGCGTGCAGGCGGCATTAGCCTGATCACCGACACAGGCATAACCCGTTACCCAGTCAGTGCTGGGTTGCCTGGCGGGGTGATCTATAGCATCGCCAAGGATCGCAGTGGCGCAGTCTGGATCGCCGCCAACGATGGTTTGGCGCGTTTTGACGGTAACGCGTGGCAACGTATCGGTACCGAGTGGAACTTTCCGGGGCGAAATGCCCGTGCTGTGCTCGTCGACCGTGATGGCACGTTATGGGCAGCCAATGAAGATCGCCTTTTCTACCTGCCGTCAGGTGCCAAAGCGTTTATCGATGCAGGCATTGCGGTGGGTTGGGTGAGTCATATGGCTCAGGCTCCAGATGGGGCCATCTGGATGGCAGAACGATATGGCGGTTCGCTGCGCCGAATCGTGCCAAACGAAGGGGATGCGGCTACCCAGGTGACCGTCATCGATGGTGCCAATGGTTTGTTATTCGACAGCACGGGGGCGCTATGGGTGGGCACCAGCGGTAAAGGCGTTCGCTATGTACACGCCTCTGCCAGCCTCAGTGCTCTATCGATAACTGACGTACGCAGTCACCAAGAAGCGTTCATGGCCAAGGATGGCTTGAGTGCAGATATCGTTCTCCCATTACTCGAAGATGTCGACGGCAATATTTGGGTGGGTACCAGTGCCGGGCTAGACCGTTTTCGGCCAAGCGCTATGGTCTCGGCTGCATTTCCACACAACGCCCAGAATTTGGCATTGGTTGCCGGTGCGGCAGGCAGTGTCTGGGCAGGTACCAGCAACCAACCGGCAATGCGCCTGAGCAGTACTGGATTGGCCACTCTGGATATACCGGCACCGATTAGTAATGCCTTCAGTGATGTTAACGGTGATATCTGGATGGCTGGCAGCAAGGGTATCTGGCGTGCGCAAGGCGACAAAATCGAGCGAGTCGCGTCATTGCCAACCCAGGATGGGCTTGACTCAGCCGTCCGCGCGATGACGCTCGATCAGGCGGGCAACCTGTGGGTTTCGATCAACCGCAAGGGGCTGTTCGTTCTTCGACGCGGGCGTTGGTCAATGGTTGCGCCGCCGAATGCTGATCCAAGCCAGTTAATGCCTGTCACCGCTACCACCGATCCTCTTGGCAGACTCTGGTTCGGCTACCGCAATAATCTGATTGTGACCCACGACGACAAGGACCAACGACACTGGGGAGCAGACGAAGGCTTGAAGGTGGGTCATGTCACGGCGATGCTGCATCAGGGCCGCCTCACCTGGGTGGGTGGCCAGCGTGGAGTGGCCTTCTTCGATGGTGAGCGCTTCCACAGCCTTCACCTACCGGACAATGGGCTGTTCGACAATATCTACGCGATTCTAGCCGTACCTCCCAGAGAACCAGAAGGTGATGGGAGCTATGATCTCTGGCTCCATGGCAAAGCCGGGGTTTATCAGTTGACCGCTCGTGAGGTAAAGCGCGCCATCGCTGACCCGCAATACCCGATACGTTACCGCAGCTATGAGGTGATTGGTGGCCTGGCCAATGACCCGCACCAAGTACTCCCATTACCCACTGCAGTGCGTAGTACGGATGGACGTTTATGGTTCAGCACCAGTAAGGGCGTGACCTGGATTGATCCGACTCGCTATGTGCAGAGTAAAGCGGCGCCCAAGGTAGTCATCCAATCACTCAATGTCGATGGTAAGGAGCCCCGGCCAAGTGAGTTGTCACAACTGGGCGCAGAGCCACAGAGAATCGAAATCTCTTATGCCGCGCTGAGTCTCTCAGGCATGCAAGGTTTGCACTTTCGCTATCTGTTAGAGGGGTTCGACACCGACTGGCAGCAGGCGGGTTCAAAACGCAGTGCCATCTATACGGGGCTCGGTCCCGGGGATTATCGGTTCCGCGTATTAGCGTCCAATCAGGATGGAATACTGAGCACCGAGGAGGCCGAGCTCAGCTTCAGTATTCGACCCGTTTTCTACCGCACCCCACTCTTTATAATGTTGAGCGGTCTAGCAGTGGCGAGTATTTTGTGGATGCTGCATCGGTTCAATGTTCGCCGTTCAGCCCAGCATCTGCGTGACCGTCTTGAGGAACGCCATGCCGAGCGTGAGCGAATCGCCCGTGAACTGCATGACACCCTGCTCCAGGGCGTGCAGGGCCTTATGTTGAGTTTCCAGGCGGCCACTGAGCAAATCCCCAGTACTCATCCAGCACGATGCAAAATGGAGAGAGCGCTAGACCGTGCAGATCAGGTTTTGGTGGAGGCACGAGAGCGGGTGAGTAACCTGCGCGATCTGAACGAGCCAGCTCTGAATCTGATCGATGCATTTGCCGCTGTCACGAGTGAGCTGCAGTTGGAAGGCAGTACGCGCTTTACCCTGAACAGCCACGGCACGCCACTGCCGCTGCACCCTATAGTCGGAGAAGAAAGCTACCGGATAGGCTGTGAAGCGATCATGAACGCCTTTCGGCATGCCAATGCGCAGAACGTGGACATCCGGATCGTCTACACCTGGCACGCATTTCAGCTAAGCGTTGGCGATAATGGTAGCGGCATCGACCCACAGTATCTGCCGCCCAATATCCGCCCCGATCACTGGGGCTTACACGGCATGCTGGAGCGGGCCCAAAAAATAGGCGGCCGGCTGTCTATTCAAAGAGGGGCCCACAATGGCACTGAAATTCAACTGACTGTACCCGCATCAACGGCCTACCGACGTATCCCGCGACGTCGCAGCCAGTGGCTACGTGCATTGACTCAATTGAGGCCCTAAGCGTGCATCCGGAGAATGAACAGATACGCGTGCTGGTCGTCGACGACCACCCTCTGCTGCGCGAGGGTATAGCGGCGGTCCTTGAAGCCCAATCAGACATAGTGCTGGTCGGCGAGGCAACCAATGGCTGCGAAGCGCTTCAGCTATTTCGCTCGCTGCGCCCGGACGTCACCCTGATGGATCTACAAATGCCTGAGATGGATGGCATCGAGGCGATTCATGCCATTCGCGCCGAGTTTCCTGGCGCGCGCATTGCCATCCTGACCACCTATCGGGGTGATGTACGGGCATTGCATGCAATCAAGGCGGGAGCGCTCGGCTACTTATTGAAAAGTAGTCTGCGCAAGGAACTGCTGGATGCCATCCGCTCCATTGCTGCCGGCAAGCGCCATATCCCGGCAGAGATTGCTGTTGAGCTGGCTGATCACTTAAGCCGCGACTCCCTGACCGCTCGAGAAATCCAGGTCCTGCAATGTGTCGCCATGGGTAAACCCAACAAGCAAATCGCGACGGAACTCATGATCGCGGAGGACACCATCAAGGGGCATTTAAGAAGCATCATGGACAAGTTGGGGGCCAGCAATCGCACCCATGCGGTCACCCTCGGCATTCAGCGCGGCATCATCACTGTGTAATACCCCACTTTTGAGGGGGGGGCGCGCCCCCCATTGTTGTCTTATGTGCGATCAGCGCACGGCCTAGCATGGCGTCGGACACAAAAGATCCACAGTGGAGCACCGCCATGCGTGCCACCTTGCATGCCGTTACCCCGGCAACCGCAGTAGACAGCCAGACTCAACGCTGTATTTCCGACGAAACATATGATGGCGTCATGCAATTGCTTAGCGAGGCTCAAGCGCACCTGAGCATCGATCGTGACTCAGCCTGTCTATGCCTGACCCGTGCCCTGGTCATGATGCAAAAGAGCGATAGCCCGTTAAAAAGCCGCCACGGCTGCCTATCCAGTTGGCAAACTAAACGGCTGATTGACTACATCGACACTAACCTCGACTCATCAATACGCACAAATCAGATGGCTGCTGTGCTAAGCCTGAGTGTCAGCTACTTCTCGCATGCTTTCAAAAATACCTTTGGTGTAACGCCACTGGTTTACGTCGCACGTCGGCGCATCGAATCTGCTCGACAGATCATGCTCACGACCGACTCCTCGCTGACCGACATCGCCCATAGTCACGGATTCTGTGACCAATCCCATTTCATCCGTACCTTCCGCCGCCAGATCGGGGTTACACCTCAGGCCTGGCGACGGTTATGCGATGCAGGGTTATGGTCCACTGGAACCAGGTATATGGACTCTCTCCACAAGCAGTGAGCAAAGTTTTACTGCATTGAGAGCCTCATACGCTCAGACGCCCAGTAAGGTAAGGGCAGTGCTCATTCCGAGTGCCAACTTGGATGGGCACAGAATGGACACATTTTGGACACATGAAAAACAAAAAGGGCCTAGGTTTTCACCTAAGCCCTTGTTTTATGTGGTGCACCAGGCGGGATTCGAACCCACGACCCCTGCCTTCGGAGGGCAGTACTCTATCCAGCTGAGCTACTGGTGCGACGCGGGCGCCATGATACTCATATGCAATGCGGGCGTCCATGCTGCTGATTTGCCGGTGTTTTCGTAAGCATAGGCGGGCATCGGCTACGCTGATCAGAAAAAGCAGGCAAATTTGGCTTTTTCGTTCTTTTTTTCGAACAGCCTATTGTCCTTCCCCCCTATCCGCCCTAGGATTCGTTTGAGATTTCAAACGCTCTTGTCTGGGTGCTGAACCGCACGTCTGTGCTTATGTGCGTTATTTCTGTGCTTCAGCCCGGTGGATGATTTCCCTGACGGCAGCCCCTGAGGCGCCTTTCTACACATCTAATTCGCTCCGCGTGCGCGCGGTGCTGTTAAGGAAAGCCGACATGCAGCTTAAAGACACCCAGTTGTTCCGCCAGCAAGCCTTTATCGATGGCGCTTGGGTCGATGCGGACAATGGTCAGACGATCAAGGTCACCAACCCTGCAACGGGCGAAGTGCTGGGCACCGTGCCGAAAATGGGCGCTGCCGAAACCCGCCGGGCGATTGAAGCCGCCGACAAGGCGTTGCCGGCCTGGCGCGCCCTCACTGCCAAAGAACGCGCCAACAAACTGCGCCGCTGGTACGAACTGCTGATCGAAAACCAGGATGACCTCGGTCGCCTGATGACCCTGGAACAGGGCAAGCCGCTGGCCGAAGCCAAGGGCGAAATTGTTTACGCCGCCTCGTTTATCGAATGGTTCGCCGAAGAAGCCAAGCGCATCTACGGTGACGTGATTCCTGGCCACCAGCCCGACAAGCGTCTGATCGTGATCAAGCAGCCGATCGGTGTGACTGCGGCGATTACCCCGTGGAACTTCCCGGCTGCGATGATCACCCGCAAGGCCGGTCCGGCCTTGGCCGCTGGCTGCACCATGGTCATCAAGCCGGCTTCGCAAACCCCGTTCTCGGCGCTGGCGCTGGTTGAGTTGGCCCACCGTGCCGGCATCCCGCAAGGCGTGCTGAGCGTGGTCACCGGCAGTGCCGGCGACATCGGCGGCGAGCTGACCAGCAACCCGATCGTGCGCAAGCTGTCGTTCACCGGCTCGACCGAAATCGGTCGCCAGTTGATGGCCGAATGTGCCAAGGACATCAAGAAAGTCTCCCTGGAACTGGGCGGCAACGCGCCGTTCATCGTGTTCGACGACGCGGACCTGGATAAGGCCGTCGAAGGCGCGATCATTTCCAAATACCGCAACAACGGTCAGACCTGCGTCTGCGCCAACCGTCTGTACATCCAGGATTCGGTGTACGACGCCTTCGCTGAAAAACTCAAAGTGGCAGTCGCCAAGCTCAAGATCGGCAATGGTCTGGAAGATGGCACTACTACCGGTCCATTGATCGACGAGAAAGCGGTTGCCAAGGTGCAAGAGCACATTGCCGATGCAATCAGCAAAGGCGCGACTGTGCTGGCCGGTGGCAAGGCCATGGAAGGCAACTTCTTCGAGCCGACGATCCTGACCAACGTACCGAAAAACGCCGCCGTGGCGAAGGAAGAAACCTTCGGCCCGTTGGCGCCGCTGTTCCGCTTCAAAGACGAAGCTGAAGTGATCGCGATGTCCAACGACACTGAGTTCGGCCTGGCCTCGTACTTCTATGCCCGTGACCTGGGCCGTGTGTTCCGCGTGGCCGAGGCCTTGGAGTACGGCATGGTTGGCGTCAACACCGGTTTGATCTCCAACGAAGTCGCGCCGTTCGGCGGTATCAAGGCCTCGGGCCTGGGCCGTGAAGGCTCCAAGTACGGCATCGAGGATTACCTGGAAATCAAATACCTCTGCCTCGGTATCTGATCTGCTGCAAGCGCAAAGGGCACGAGAGCGCTGTCCCTTTGCGCGTTTCACCTGTTCTGTTTCTTGTGGCCGGAACGCCGTGACAGTCGATCATCGCATGCTGTCGCAGTTGTCTCCCGTCCATGTACGCCTTGGCCCACGCCGCCCTGAGCTGCGAATGAGGACATATTTGATGAGCAATAAGACCAACGCTTCCCTGATGAAACGCCGCGAAGCCGCTGTACCGCGCGGTGTTGGCCAGATTCACCCGATTTTCGCCGAGTCGGCGAAGAACGCCACTGTTACCGACGTTGAAGGCCGTGAGTTCATCGACTTCGCTGGCGGCATCGCGGTACTGAACACCGGCCACGTGCATCCGAAAATTATCGCCGCGGTGACCGAGCAGCTAAATAAGCTGACCCACACCTGCTTCCAGGTTCTGGCTTACGAACCGTATGTGGAACTGTGCGAAAAAATCAACGCCAAGGTGCCGGGTGATTTCGCCAAGAAAACCCTGCTGGTGACCACCGGTTCCGAAGCGGTGGAGAACGCGGTAAAAATCGCTCGCGCCGCCACGGGTCGCGCTGGTGTCATCGCGTTTACCGGCGCCTACCACGGCCGCACCATGATGACCCTGGGCCTGACCGGTAAAGTCGTGCCGTATTCGGCCGGCATGGGCCTGATGCCCGGCGGCATCTTCCGCGCGTTGTACCCGAACGAACTGCACGGCGTGAGCATCGACGATTCCATCGCCAGCATCGAGCGCATCTTCAAGAACGACGCCGAACCCCGTGACATCGCGGCAATCATCATTGAGCCGGTACAGGGCGAGGGTGGTTTCTACGTGGCGCCCAAGGAATTCATGAAGCGCCTGCGCGCCCTCTGTGATCAGCACGGCATTCTGCTGATCGCTGATGAAGTACAGACCGGTGCCGGTCGTACTGGCACCTTCTTCGCCATGGAGCAGATGGGCGTTGCCGCCGACCTGACTACGTTCGCCAAATCCATCGCCGGCGGTTTCCCGTTGGCCGGTGTCTGCGGTAAGGCCGAGTACATGGACGCTATTGCCCCAGGTGGCCTGGGTGGCACCTACGCCGGCAGCCCGATTGCCTGCGCTGCTGCGCTGGCGGTGATGGAGGTGTTTGAGGAAGAGCACCTGCTGGATCGCTGCAAGGCGGTGGGCGAGCGTCTGGTGACTGGCCTCAAGGCCATCCAGAAGAAATACCCGGTCATCGGCGAAGTCCGTGCCCTGGGTGCGATGATCGCCGTGGAGTTGTTCGAAAATGGCGATACCCACAAGCCGAACGCGGCGGCCGTGGCTCAGGTTGTGGCCAAGGCCCGCGACAAGGGCTTGATCCTGCTGTCCTGCGGCACCTACGGCAACGTCCTGCGGGTGCTGGTACCGCTGACTTCGCCAGACGAGCAATTGGACAAAGGCTTGGCAATCATCGAAGAGTGCTTCTCCGAGCTCTGAGTTCCGGTTGTGCACTGATCCACAAAAAAACCCGCTTCGGCGGGTTTTTTCATGTCCGCGAGCATATCCCTCGGGTTTTGAACTGTCTGGAACGGCCGCCAAGGTCTAAGGTGCAAGTATGGCAAGGGAGTGTGCTGCATGACCGCTGTGGAGTTACCGGCTGTACCGCGTGTATTGATCGCCGAGGCTGATCCGGCGTCCCGTGAGCTGCTTGAACAGGTGTTGTCGGGTGTGCGCTGTGATGCCCGGGTGGATACGTGTGGCGAGGGCAAACAGGCTTTGGAGCTGCTGGCGAACAATCCCTATGACCTGGTGATCGCCGACTGGGAGTTGCCGGGTGTCGATGGCCTGACGATCCTGCGCGGCCTTCGCCAGCAGCATCGCACCCCGCCATTGCCGTTCATCCTGATGAGTCGGCGCAATGACAGCGCCAGTGTGCGTGAAGTCCTGCCACTGGCGCCGGCGGCCTACCTGACCAAACCCTTGAACCGGGAAGACTTGACCCAGCGCTTGCAGGGCTTGCTGGTGGGTGGCGAAGAAACCTCCAGTGAAGGGCCGGTCCTGGGGGCGGGATTGACCCTGGCAGCCTTCCTGGAGCGGCGGCGTGATATGTCCGAAGGTGCGCCGCTGATGACCGACGTGCAGGTGGCGGTCAAGCGCAGCCTCAACCCCGCGGGCCTGGACTTGAAGCTATTTGAAGAGGAGCTGCGCACCGACCCGCAGATCACCGCGATGCTGATCGCGGCAGCCAACAGTGCCGCCCAGCAGCAAGGGGGTGTTGCGGTGCTGACCGTGGCCCGAGCGCTGCATCAGCTCGGCACCGGACAGAGCATGAACCTGGTCCTCGGCCTGACCCTCAAGCGCTGCGCCCGGCTCAGCGTCCCGTGCCTGGCGGACTATGCCCAGCGTTACTGGGAGTTGTCGCTGCACACCGCCGAGTACGCGCGAGTATTGGCGCGGTTACTGGATCTGGAACCGGAACGCTGTTATTGCGCCGGGTTGTTGCATCGACTAGGGGACCTGGCGCTGCTGCGTTGCCTGGAAGAATGGACGCAGGCGGGTGGCGAGCTGGATGAACTGGAGGAAGTCGGGAATTCGTTGGACAAGTACGGCGCCGGTTTCGGTTCGGCGCTGCGCACTCGCTGGCGCCTGCCGCTGGAGCTGCGCGAGCTGATCGCGGCGGCCTATAGCCTGGGTGGTGGGGTTTATTCCCGTGAGGCACTGGTGATGAGCATGGCGGCGCAAATGGCTCATCTGACCGAGCATGAAGGGCTTGAAGAGCTGGCCCGTGGGCGCACGGCGCGTTTGCTGAAGATTGGATTGCCAGAGTTGATGCGCATACGCAGAAAGTAAGACCGCCGAATGACCCTTGTGGGAGCGGGCTTGCTCGCGAAAACGGTGGTTCAGCTTGCATCTTTCCTGAACATGACGCCCTCTTCGCGAGCAAGCCCGCTCCCACACTTGATCTCAGGTAAGGTCATTCACGCGGCAATAATGCGGTTCTTGCCCTGGCGCTTGGCTTCGTACATGGCCGCATCGGCGCGGGAGAACAGGGTGTCGAGGCTCTGATCTTCGGCGGTAAGGCTGGTCAAGCCTTGGCTGACGGTGATGCCGAAGCTGTTCTCCCCACTGCGGAAAGCCAGGCGCTGAATCTCGCGCTGCAGACGCTCGGCGACTTGCAGGGCCATGTCCGGGGCACAGCCAGGGAACACCGCGGCGAACTCTTCACCACCGATTCGTCCAAACAGATCACCGCGCCTGAGCACGGAGCGTCCGCTTTCGGCGATTTTCTGCAGCACGTTATCGCCTTCCTGATGACCGTAGGTGTCGTTGATCACTTTGAAATCATCGATGTCCAGCAACAGGAACGCCATGGGTGTTCCCTGCAGTCGTGCCTGCTCGAATTCACGGTGAGCGCATTCGAAGAAGTGGCGGCGATTACTGCTCTGAGTCAGCACGTCGGTGGTTGCCAGTCGTTGCAGTTCGCTTTCCAGCAGCTTCTTTTCGGTGATGTCTTCGGCAATGCCCACCACGATCACCGGTTGCCCCGACTCAGCCTTACGGTTGATGAAGCACTTGTCGCTCAGCCAGCGGATCTGGCCATTGGCAGCGATGATGCGGTACTCACGATCTTCCACGGCACCTTTGACCAGTACTTCGGCCAGGCTGCGCTCCGCGTATTCGAGGTCGTCGGGGTAGATTGCATCGCGCCATTCGTTGAAATCAGCCAGCACCAGACCTGCCGGCCGACCGAAGATTCGTTCATAGGCGGGGCTGACATACAGAACTTGTCGGGTTTCCCAGTTAAACGCCCAGAGCACCGCGTTGACGCTGACCAGCAATGAGCTGAATAGCTGCTCACGCTCGCTCAGGCGCGCGACTTCGCCCTGGGCGTGCATCAGCGCCATGAGCGTCTGGGCCGCTTCGGGCCAATGAGGGTGGGACGAATCCTGTAGGTTCTTGTCGACCATCGGCACAAATCTCAAAGAACGTGCACTGCTGTGGATTGGCACGCGCTTGCTCCAAAGCCCGCCAGTATGGCGAAGTGCTCTTTGAGATAAGGGATTCGGGGCGAAGTTCCTTTTCAGGCGACGAAGGGCGTGGTGCAGTGTCGGAGTTGCCGAAGGCTGCGATCTTTCGCTCACGACTTAATTGTCGAGGCGAGATCGCAGCCTCGTTGCACTCGGCAGCTTCAGCGCTGCTTTAAGGGCCGGCACGCTTGTCCAGCGCCTCGGATGGTTTACCCGCTAACGCGGATCTACGTTATCCAGCGCCCGGTTCGCCAGCAACGAACTCAATTCAATCAGCTGCTGAATGCCGAGGGCAAAGTGGCGGCGCGAGCCTTCCAGCTCGAAGGCCAGGTCGCTGACCATCGCATCCGCCGAAGCCAGGGTTTCGCTGAGGTTGGCCAACAGGGACTCGTTGTCGATGTCTTTTACGACGGTGAATAGCTGGCCCGGTTTGGTCGCGTCTTCGGGATTTGCCGGCTTTGGCGATAGATAGAAATCCAGAGCGCGATTGGCGGCTTCGTCGAGCTTTTTGGTTTTGGATTTGGTGCACGGGGGAGCTTGGTCCGCCTCTGGCGGATTCGGGGTAGGCTTGAACATCTGCTGATTACTCCATGGTTAAGCTGCAACCTCTTCTCTACTAAAAGAAGGGTGGCGGCTGTACGCAGGTTAGTAGACCGGGGAGATCAGCATTGCCGGCGCGCCGAAGCGCCCTGCGCACAGCCACCATCAAGAGCAAGGTAGAAATCTGCCTGGATGGAGAGCTCGTACATCTTACTGACACAACCCCGGGCTACTAAACCCGACCACTGATGGGCAGTGGCAGGAAAACGATAGAGCCCGCAGACAAGGCGCACAAGCGGGCGGATTCTGGCGTAGTTGTAGGCAAAGGCGCAAGGATGCATAGCTTGGCGCAAGCGCGGCAGTCGGGCTGTAGGCGCGGTCTGAAGGATGCCTGCAATTTGTGGCGAGAGGCTTTGACGATCGGGCTCATGTGCCGTGCGCTGAGTGCTGCACCTGTTAGTTCTTACAGGTGACGGCCCGTCATGCAGATTGTTAAATCAAGGTCTCGAAGGGCGCTCACGTTGCGTACCCTGTTACCTGATCGAGGACTCTAGAAATGGACACCAAAAGGTCGTGCTACCTGGTAGGTTTGCTCTTTGCGTTTTACCTGCCAGTCACCAGCGCCGATACGGCAACAGCCCCTTCGCTCTCATCTGAGGGCGAAGCGCCAGCGGCCGGTGCGGTCGTGGATGCACCACCTGCGATCAAGACCACGGCGCAGGTTTTGAACAGAAGTAAGGGCGCCATTGTGGTCAGTCAACCAGGTCGAGCGCAGCAAACGCTTGAGCAAACCCAGAGTTATCAAAGCCAGAACTACCCGCAAGTGCCTATCAATATCCTGATTCCCACCAATAGCACGATCAAGTTCATCACCGTAACGGGGCAGAGTGGCGCTTGTACCGTGCCCGTTTGCATCTTTGTTCAATAGCTCAATTCACCCGTAACGAACATCGACGGATGCATCATTCCTCAAGGGAATGCAGCGCATAAAGGCAATGAATTTTTCTTATCGCGACGCGTGACATAGCTTGGTTGGCGGACAGGAGAACCGCCTTGAAATCGTCCCCTCACACCTCAGTTGATAAATTCGATGCTTCTTGCGCCAATGAGTACGGCCGACAGAGCCGTATCGCGCTGGCCGGGTACGACACCTGCCAGGATCTGGCGGCGTGCATGCTGGCGGCGAGCCTTGGGGATCAACGCTCAGCGAACATACTGGCCAGCGCGGGGTGACGTTATCCAGCCTGCGGTTCTTCTGCTGGCGGGTCAGGGCATGCTCATCAAGGCCATTCTCAGACGCTTGATCAGTTTCGGGGTCTTGAGACAATCGGCCGGGCGTTTGTTACCCAGGGCGGGCACGGTCTGCTCCAGCCACCAGAACCCTTCCTTGAGCCCCCTTTTTCCGTAGAGCACCACTGCCATGTCGAGGTTGTCATCCATGGCCTTGGCCAGCGCGCGGGCGTTGTCGTCGAGGTAGTCCTCTTCGTACAGCTGCACGAAACGTTGCCAATCGGCATCGCCGACGTATTCGTCTTCCAGTCCCATTTTTAAAAACCTGCAAAGGAAATCAAGTTGCTGCCGGTCGGGTTTCGCGCCGACGGTGCCAGGATCCCATCATAACCATTGGCCTTGGCCCAGGCGCCGATTTGATGAGTCTGGGTGTACTTGTTGCCGGTAATGCTCTTTAGCGAAACCCCCAGTTGTTTACGCACATCAGCCCGGGTGAGATCCAGGACGTTGTTGAGCTGCACTTTCTTGCTTACCAATACCCGAGTGGACAGGTCCACACCCCAGTGGTTGACTTCGCCCATGGCGGTCTTGCGTGAATTGGCGCCATAGACACCACCCAGTCCGGGGGCGGTGTAACGGTGTCTGGATGCAACGTTCCACTTGTGCGCCGTCCAGGTCGTGCTGATCCGTCCTGGCTCTTCAAAACGATAAACCGTCCGGTTGACCTTGCGGCCCTTAGGTGGTGTCGAGCACTTCATCAAACCCGAGGGGTCGATCCAGCTCACCGGGTTTGGCGCGTACTGGTAGAGGTTCAGCCCACCGGCCAAACCGATGGGGTCCGGTGTGGTAAAGCGACCGATGTCCGGGTCGTAGAAGCGCAGGGTGTTGTAGTGCAGCCCGGTTTCCCTGTCCAGATATTGGCCCTGGAACCGCAGGTTCTGCTCTTCGATGAAATACGGTTCGCGTAGCTCTTCTACGGTGTTGCCCCACACTTGGTAACGGGCCCGCCAAAGCGTGTGCCCGTCGGCTTCCGAGAGCTGTTCGGGCAGTCCGTTGAAGTCGTTGTGGTAGTAACGGATTCTCTGGTGTTCACCCAGGCCGTCGACCCTCGCCAACGGTTCGTGGCTGTCGTCGGCATAGATGTACAGGCTGGTCTGGTTGTCGCGGTGTTCCTGTAACAGTTGCAGCGCATCCCAGGTGAAACGGGTGCGGCTTAGCAGAGTGGCATGGCGGTCGTATTCGGCTTTTTCGATACGCCGACCCAGCGGGTCATAGGTCATTTTCACGACCGAGCCATTATCGTTGCTAACCTCCACCAAACGCTGTTCGGCGTCGTAGCGCATCCGCTGGACGCCATGCCGGGCGCTGCGCTTTTCCACCATGCGGCCGAAGCCGTCATAGCGGTAGCGCTTGTCCTGATAGGTCAGCAACCGGTTATGAGCGACCCGTCCAGTGCCCAGGCTATCGAGCAAGTTGGCGGCCGGATCATAGGCGAAGCCTTCACGCTGGCCCTGGAGGTTGTCCTGGCTGGCGAGAATGCGTGCGGTGGCGTCGTAGTGCAGCAATTGGCGATGAGAGGCATCAGGCTGGCTGTCGAAGCGTTCTACCAGTTGATCGCTGCTGTCATAGCCAAACAGCGATTGCGCCGCCGGCGGCAACAGTGCGGACTGACCCTGCTGCCGACGTTGGCGTGCGCGCAGGCGACCGCTGCGGTCGTATTCGCTACGGGTGCTGAGGCGGCCTTGGGTGCGCAGCACTTCACGGTGCAGGCGGTCGCGTTCGAAGTCGCTGATGACTTGGCCGTCAAGGTTGATCTGGTGCAGGTGGCCGCTGCCGTAATGCAAGCGGTTCAGCCAGCGGCCGTCGGGGAGCTGGGTTTGGGTCAGGTTGCCGAGCTCGTCATAGCGATGTTCAAGGTTTCCGGCCCAGCTCTGCTCGGCAATCAGTTGTCCCAGGGCGTCATAGCTGAAGCCCAGGCTTTGTTGTTCGCCGCTCTGGTGGGTGAAGGTGATGGCGTTGACTTGGTCGAGCGCGTCATAACGGTACTCGGTGCGGCCGTCTTGGGTGATCTTGGCCACCAGCCGGCCCATCGCATCGCGTTCCAGTTCGTGGACGATTGGTGCTTGCGGCGAGAGGTCCAGGTCGATGCTGCCGGGCACCGCGAGCGCTTCCACGCGGGTGACGTTGTCCAGCGGGTCGTAGGCATAGCGTTTCAGGCTGCCGTCCAGGCTGTGCTGGGCAGTCAAGCGGTCGCCAGCGTCCCAGGCAAACCGGTAGCACTCACCGTTTTCGTTGGTCAGCGCCAGCAGCCGACCGTAGTTGTCGTAGCTCAGCTCTACCCGGCGACCATGAGCATCGGTACGCACGCGCAGTTGCCCGTTCAGGGTGTGCTGAAAATGCGTGGTGTGCCCGGCGGGGTCGCTGTAGCCGATCAACTGGCCGCTCGCATCGCGCTGGTATTGCTCGCTACGTCCGTCCGGTAATTGCTTGGTCAGCAGCCTGCCTTGGTCGTCATAGCTGAAACGCGTCCGTTCCCCCAAAGCGTCGGTGCTGCTGAGCAACAACCCGCGTTCGCAATAACTGAACCGCGTGGTGTAGCCGGAACAATCAGTGTGTTCGCTGAGCTGGCCAAGGGGCGTCCAACGCATGGTTTTGCGTTTGCCGGTGGCGTCGACAACTTCCACCACCTGACCGTGGGCGTCATGACGATAGCGGGTGACGTTGCCCAACGGATCGGTTTCGCGAATGCGGTTGCCACGCGAGTCATAGCGGTACTGCCAGGTATTGCCCGCGGCATCGGTTTCGGTCAGGGGCAGCGCCCAGTGTTCGAGCCACAGTGTTGACTCGCTACGTCCGAGGGGGTCAGACGTCTGGCAAAGGTTACCCGCCTCGTCATAACTGAATTGATGCTGTCCGCCGTTGGGGGCGGTCGCCGCCACCAACTGGCTTTCGTCGTTCCACTCGAAGACCCAGGTACGGTCCAGGGCGTCGGTGGCTTCGGTGATCTGATACCGACTATCCCAGCGACGGGTGCTGACACGGTTCAAACCGTCGGTGATACGCGTAGTCCCGGCAGTCAGGTCGTAGTCAAAGGTGTAAGTGTCGCCCGCCTCGGTCCAGTGGCGAACAACCCGCCATTCTCGCTTTTCGATCAGGGCCCATTCGTAAAAGCAGCGCAGCCCGGTGGGCAGTTGGTGTTCAACCATGCGCCGGCCGGCATCGTAGGCGTAGCGGCGTTTCACGTGGCCGTTGGATTGACGGACCTGGGCCAAATCACCCTGGGCGTCGTAATCGTAGTGCATCAGCACTTCACGACGTTGATCCGCGTAAAGCCGGTCTATCCGGCTGACCCGTTGCGGCCAGCGTTTGTGGTACGCCAGCGCGATGCTGGTCAGGTCGAAGGTGTCTCGTAGCTGCACCAACCGACCTGTGTCGTCGTAGTCGAGGTAGATGCGGTTGTCATTGCGGTCGCCCAACTGACTCAAGCGCAGCTGCGATGCACGGCCCGGGGTGGGTTCGAACAGCCGGTAAAGGCCGTCCGAGCTGTCGATCAGCAATTGGCCATTGGCATGCCGTCGTACGCTGAGCCCTTCACCGGCACTGAACACGGCGCCGCCCAGAGGGATGGAGCCCATGTCGATACGCCGGCCCTGCTCATCGGTGTAGACCAGCGTCTCACCGCCCTCGGGGTGAGGCAAGATATCGACGCGCACCTCGTAGGCCACGCTCCAGCCCGCACCGAACACGCCTTCGTGACGCTCGTCGCGGCTGTTGTAAAAGCGTTGCCAGTCGATTGGCAAGATGCCGGGCAGGACGAAGTCCATCTCCTCGACATCGCCCAGAACTTTGGCGCCGGTGGCGGCGTGCACCGGGTTCGACGAGCCCATGGTAGCGTTGGCCGCGGCGCCCATCGCGCTGCTGACCGCCATCGACGCTGCGCCGCTCACCAGCATGCACGGCAGGTTACTCAAGAACTTGCCTTTGCCGCCCTTGAGCATCAGCAGCGCGGTGACTGCCAGACCGACGCCTGGGGTCTTGCCGCTGCGGATTTCGCGCACCACCACCGAGCCGCCGCCAATGGTGACGTCGGGTGAAATCAGCCCGGATGACACGACCTTGGCATCGCAGGTGCTGCGGTCGCCGCTGCGTACGGCGGGCTGGCCGTTGATGGTGACTTTGTCCGAGCCTTCGGCCATGAACTGCGGCGGCATCGGTGGGTGCTTGGTGCAGATCACCAGGTCTTCCGGCCGGGTCTCTGTGCCGGGGGCGGGTGTGGCGACGGTGGGACGCCACATCTGCGAGAAGAAGTTGCCGGCCATGTCCAGGTAGCTGGGCTCGGCCTCTTCTTCCGGCTCAGGCATGTCCAGTTCGGTGCCGGCGGGTGCGACATGGGAAACAACCGCCCCCGCGGCGCGGGCCGAGGGGATGTTGTTGGTGAAGGTGTCCTTGGAGCCGGTGAGGATGTTGGCCTGCACCGTGGGCGGAAAGAGCGCGTTGCCGATGCCTTCGCAGATATTACTCAGGCCTTTGTCGGCCCCGGTCTTGCTCATGGCAAGGCCCACGACCGCGCCCACCACCGCGCCGAGCAGGAAGCAACCCAAGCCACCCGTGGCGACGGTGATACCGGTGGCGGCCACCACGGCAGCGGTCGCCAGGGCGGTGATGGCGATGTTCGCCGCCACTTCCAGCACGCCGCCGAGGATGTCGGCCATCATCGAGGTGTGGTTCAGTGCGTCGCCCAGGCGAGCGGCCCAGAGCGCGTCAGACATGCAGTTGGCTCATCACGCCGGAACGTCAAACAACAACGAGCCCTTGATCGTCGCCCAATGCGCCGCCTCAGCATCACCGAGCTTCTCGGCCTTCACGTAGCTCAAGGCAAGCATCTTGCGCGTGCCGGGCAGTACCAGGGCGAGCTGAAACTGGAAGACCTTTTCGTTGCCCTTGTTGAACTGGCTGCGCAGCTCGACGCCTTCGACTTCCTGGTTGGCGCCCAGGCGCACGGCGACGCCCGGTTGAGCGCGCAAGTCCTGGACCTGTTTTTCCAGGCGCTTGAGCTGGTCGTCGAGGTTGCTCTGCAGGGTTTCGCCGTCGGCCAGCAAGCTGCGGCTGACGATCAACGAGGTGCCCAGTTCAGGGAACTTGAGGATGTTGATCGTGGCGTCCAGCAATTCGCTTTCCGGCAGCTGGAACTGGAATTCATTGATGCGGTAAGTCATGGCACTTAAATCTCGTGGTTAGCCCTTGGGGAACGCGGCAGCGATGTTGGCGTCGATGCTCGCCTTGACGCCCTGGCCGTCGGGCGTGGCACCGGGGCCGCCGCCGTTGTTCAGGTGCAGCACGCCGCCGGTGTTGAATTCGGCATCGCCGCTGGCATAGAAACTGATTTGCACGCCGGTCAAATTGATCTGGCCGCTGGCGTTGAGCTCCAGGATGCTTTCGCCGCACACCAGGCGCAGGTTCTCGCCCACTTCAATGACGTAGCTCTGGCTGATGCTGTCGGTCTTGCGCAGGCCCACCGACAGGATGTCTTCCTGCTTGACGATGCGCAGGCGGTTGTTGCCGATGGTCACCGTCTCGTTGTGGCCGATGCTCTTGTTGCGGTCGTGGCCCACCGAGTGGCTTTCATCCACCTCCACCACGATGTCCTGGTTGCGCTCGGCATGGATATACAACTGCTCGGCGCCTTTTTTGTCTTCCATGCGGATTTCGTTGAAATTCGCTGGCGTACCGCCCTTGCTCGAACGGCTTTTCATGCCGCTCTGGGTGGCGTTTGCGGGCAGGTCATAAGGCACGGTCTGTTCGGCGTTGTAGACGCGACCGGTGATGATCGGTCGGTCGGGGTCGCCTTCGAGGAAGCTGACAATCACTTCCTGGCCAATGCGCGGGATCTGCATCGAGCCCCAGTTTTTCCCGGCCCAGGACTGTGACACGCGAATCCAGCACGAGCTGTTTTCGTTGGACTGGTCGTGACGGTCCCAGTAGAAATGCACCTTCACCCGGCCGAACTGATCGGTCCAGATTTCCTCGCCCTTGGGGCCGACCACCAACGCGGTCTGCGGGCCTTTGACGATGGGGCGATGGGTGGTGGGCAGCGGCCGGTAGCTTTGTTGAGCGGCGATGCAGGTCAGGCTGCTTTCGAACTGGGCCGAAGGCGCGCCGCCGCCGGTTTCACCGCTTTCCTGGGACACGTAATAGCGGGCGCCGACGATCAGGTATTCGCGGTTCTGGTCCTGGCGAGTGAAGCCGGTGAGGCTGAACAGGTGGCCCGAGCCCAGGCCCCGGGCGTTGCCGGCCAGCTCCACTTGCTCGTGCAGGGTCTGCAAGGCTTCGATGCGGGTGCGGGCGTAGTGTTCGCCGTCCTGGCTCTGCACATAGGTGCCGGGGTAGTCGTACAGCGGATAGTCGCCGGCGGTGTGCGGGCGCGGCATGGCCGAACGCACGTCGATGCGCGCGCTGGGGCGCTGGAAGTCGTAGTCGTTGAGTTCCAGCGAGCCGGGCTGCACTTCCTGGGCCAGGTGCCAGTCGTGGATATGGTCGCGCTCGCGCTGCTGTTCGTTTTTCGGGTAGTAGGGCACCGAACCGTAGCCGGGCACCGTGGTGTGGGCGCCATAGGCGTCGGCCAGCACCAATACATGGCGGCCCTGTTCGTGGCGGAAGAAGTAGTAGATCCCTTCCTGCTCCATCAGGCGGCTGACGAAATCGAAGCTGGTTTCGCGATACTGCACGCAGTATTCCCACTCGCGATAGGGGCGGCTGAGGGCGTCTTCGAAGTCGGAGAAGCCCAGGTCGCGAAACACCTGCTTGATGATCTGCGGGATGGTCAGGTTCTGGAAAATCCGGCAATCGGAGGTACGGGTCAGCAGCCATAGCCAGGGCCGCAAGGTCGCCTGGTAACTGGCGAACTGGCCTTGGTCAACGTTCTGGCTGAAGCGCGAAACGATGCCGTGGAAATGCCGCTCGCCGCCGCCGTCCAGTTGCAGGCTCACGCACATGGGTTTGCCGAGCACCTGGTTGAGGTCGATGGCGTTGTCCAGCGAGTGCAACTGCAACTCGTAGTTGAACAGCCGCCCCAGCTCTTCGCCGCCGCCCATGTCCTTGAGCAACAGTACCTCAGGTCCCAGGGGGCTGGTGATTTTGGCCAGGCGTGAGGCTTGGTTGAATAACATCAATTATCCCTTGTTACTGCCTTGTTTCCCCGTAGGAGCTGTCGAGCAACGCGAGGCTGCGATCTTTGCTCAGACCCTTGAGTCTCAAGCGGAAGATCAAAAGATCGCAGCCTTCGGCAGCTCCTACATGGGCGGGTTTGACCTTAGGCCGCGTCGCTGAAATCGTACTGCAATTCATTGTCCCGGGCGCTGATCCGCACGCCGGCCAGCGCCTTGCCTTCGAGCATGCGAGTGAGGAACTCGCGGCTCATGTCCGGCAGCAGGCTGTTGGTCAGGATGGCGTCGATCATGCGTCCGCCGCTTTCGGTTTCGGTGCAGCGCGAGACGATCAGGTCGATCACCGCATCGTCGTAGTCGAAAGCGACTTTGTGGGTGTTCTCCACGCGTTTTTTGATGCGGTTGAGTTGCAGGCGGGTGATGGCTTTGAGCATCTCGTCGCTGAGCGGGTAGTACGGAATGGTCACCAGGCGCCCGAGCAGGGCCGGCGGGAAAATTTCCAGCAGCGGCTGGCGCAGGGCCTTGGCGATTTCTTCCGGCTCCGGCACGTTCTGCGGGTCTTTGCAGACCTGGGCAATCAGCTCGGTGCCAGCGTTGGTGGTCAGCAGGATCAAGGTGTTCTTGAAGTCGATCACCCGGCCTTCGCCGTCCTCCATCACGCCTTTGTCGAACACTTGGAAGAAGATTTCATGCACGTCCGGGTGGGCTTTTTCCACCTCGTCCAGCAGCACCACGCTGTAGGGTTTGCGCCGCACGGCTTCGGTCAACACGCCGCCTTCGCCGTAGCCGATGTAACCCGGTGGCGCGCCCTTGAGGGTGGACACGGTGTGGGCTTCCTGGAACTCGCTCATGTTGATGGTGATGACGTTCTGCTCGCCGCCGTACATGGCTTCGGCCAGGGCCAGGGCGGTTTCGGTCTTGCCCACGCCGGAGGTGCCGGCGAGCATGAACACGCCAATGGGTTTGCTCGGGTTGTCCAGGCCGGCGCGGGAGGTCTGGATGCGCTTGGCGATCATCTGCAAGGCGTGGTCCTGACCGATGATGCGGTTTTTCAGGTGCTGGTCGAGGTTGAGCACCGTTTCCAGTTCGTTGCGGGCCATGCGGCCCACCGGGATACCGGTCCAGTCGGCGACCACCGAGGCCACGGCCTGGTAGTCCACGGTCGGCAGAATCAATGGGGTTTCGCCTTGCAGAGCGCTCAGGCGCTGTTGCAGGTCAACCAGTTGCTCGCGCAGGGCGTGGCTGGTTTCGCTACCGTCCTCGCTGTCCACCACGCCGACACGCTCGCGCAAGGTGGCGCGGGTGGCGAGCAACTCGTCCACCAGGGCTTTCTCTTCGGCCCAACGGCTTTCCAGCTCGGCCAGGCGTTCGCGTTCAGCGCTTAGCAAGTTCTCGCTCTGGGTTTGGCGGGTGCCGATGGCGATGCCGATGGCGTGCTCACGGGCGATGATTTGCAGCTCGGTTTCCAGCGCTTCGATGCGCCGACGGCTATCGTCCACTTCGGCCGGCACCGCGTGCAGGCTGATGGCGACGCGGGCGCAGGCGGTGTCCAGCAGGCTCACGGATTTGTCCGGCAACTGGCGCGCCGGGATGTAGCGGTGCGACAGTTTGACCGAGGCTTCCAGGGCTTCGTCGAGGATCTGTACCTGGTGGTGTTTTTCCATGGTCGAGGCCACGCCGCGCATCATCAGCAGCGCTTTGTCCTCGGAAGGCTCGGCGACTTGCACCACCTGGAAACGCCGGGTCAGGGCCGGGTCTTTTTCGATGTGCTTCTTGTACTCGGCCCAGGTCGTGGCGGCCACGGTGCGCAGGGTGCCGCGCGCCAGGGCCGGCTTGAGCAGGTTGGCCGCGTCGCCCGTACCGGCAGCGCCACCGGCACCCACCAGGGTATGGGCTTCGTCGATGAACAAAATGATCGGTTTGGGCGACGCCTGGACGTCTTCGATGACCTGGCGCAGGCGCTGTTCGAACTCGCCTTTCATGCTCGCGCCGGCCTGCAGCAGGCCGACATCGAGGCTGCGCAGTTCCACGTCCTTGAGCGATGGCGGCACATCACCGGCGACGATGCGCAGGGCAAAGCCTTCGACCACGGCGGTCTTGCCCACGCCGGCTTCACCAGTGAGGATCGGGTTGTTCTGCCGGCGGCGCATGAGGATATCCACCAGTTGGCGGATCTCTTCGTCGCGACCGACGATGGGGTCGAGCTTGCCGCTGCGGGCCTGTTCGGTGAGGTCGACGGTGAAGCGCTTGAGGGCTTCCAGTTTGCCCATGGCACTGGGGGACATGGCGCCACTGGCCTCGCCCGGTACGGCACCGGCGTTGAAACCGTCGCTAGCGGTCAGAGCGTTTTCCGGGGAGTCACCGACGTATTCGTCAAAGCGCTCGCTCAAGGCCTCGACCTTGACCTTGTCGAACTCCGACGACAGCCCCAGCAATGCATGGCGCAGGCTTGGCGTCTTGAGAATACCCAGCACCAGATAACCGGTGCGCACCTGGCTTTCGCCGAACATCAGGCTGCCGTAGACCCAACCGCGCTCCACGGCTTCTTCAACGTGGGAAGACAGGTCGGTGATGGAGGTCGAGCCCCGTGGCAAGCGGTCCAAGGCTTCGGTCAGGTCGCGGGCCAGGCGCGCCGGCTCGATATTGAACTGGCGGATGATGCGGTGCAGGTCCGAGTCCTGCAGCTGCAGCAACTGATGAAACCAGTGGGCCAGTTCCACGTAGGGGTTACCGCGCAACTTGCAGAACACGGTGGCGGCTTCGATGGCTTTGTAGGCCACGCTGTTGAGTTTGCCGAACAACGCGGCGCGACTGATTTCACCCATGCTCATGGCTCCTTGAGGTCTGTGAGGTGTTGGCCTGTTCGGCGTAATGCCGGGCCAGTATTAAATCCTTGGCATCTGTTTCGGGGCGTCCCAACCAGGTGTTGAACCCCAGGCGCAAACGACCGTTGAGTTGCAGCGCCGGTACTTCGGGTTGTTCCAGGATCAGGTTCAGGTCCCAGTCCAGTTCATGGCCCAGATATTCGGCGACCCAGGCCACCAGCTCGTTGAAGGGTTGGCTGCCGGGCAACATGCCCATGTAGTCATCGAGCTTGAGTGGCCCCAGGCGAATGCGGAATTTGTGCTGGCGATCCCACACGTAGCGGCCCAGGCAAAAGTCCACGCCCAACTGATGGGCGCTGACGCCCACGCGGCTGCGTTCTGGCAGTTCCAGCCATTGGCCGACGTATTCTTCGATTTCCACCGGCAGGCCGAAGTACTCGCTGATGATGGCTTTCAAACCGTCCGGGTAGCGGGTTTGGGCTGATAAGTGGCCGCTGTAGTGCAGTTTCGCCGTGTCAGGAATCAGCCCTTGCTTGAGCAGGCTCGGCATGCCCCGACCACTGAGGGCGGCCAGGCGTGCCGACCAATAGTCGTCGTCCGGGCGATCATGGCTGACCGTTGGCCGCGCTTCGGCCCAGGCCCGGTAGAACAGGCTGAGCAGGCGATGGTGGAACACGTCGAGGAAACGTTTGCTGGTGCTGTCGGCGTTGTTGCGCTGGCGTTCGCGCACGTATTCGGTGATGTGCAGCGGCAGCGGGCCGTTGGGGCCGCCGAGGCCGAAGAAGAACTGTTCCAGGCGCGCCGGCGCACCGTCGAGGCCCGGTTGCACCGAGGCCAGGGTCGCCGGGGCGAAGGTGCATTCGGCCTGTTGCCCCAGGCGCAGCGGGTCATCGGCCAGGCGTAATGAATGGCCCAGACGCGGCAGTTCGGGGGATTCGCACTCGATACGCCGCAAGGCCTGGAAGAAGTCGTATTCCCAGGGCTCCTGGTGCATCGCGTCCAGGGTACTCAAAGGGTCGGACGACGTCCGGGCTTGGCTTTCCATCGCATGATCTCGCCGCGTTCGGTGGTACGGATCACCGTCTCGGTAAAACTGTTGATCGACACGTAGCGTGCCAGGAAGCGCTCGAACACCGCGCCGAGCAAAAACACCCCGGTGCCGCGAAACGCGTTTTCATCAAATTCCAGGGTGATTTCCAGGCCACGACCAAACACGATCGGGCCGGGCATCGGCAAGCGTCGAGTGCAGGCCTTGCTGCTGACTTCGCGCAGGCCTTCGATCTGCAACTGCAGCGCTGCATCGTTGCTGTCGCCGTACAGGCGCAGCAGTTCGCGCAGGGCAGCGGCGCCCTGGCCTTGCTCGCTCAGGGACAGGTAGTTGAGCGACAGTTGGCTGATCAGGCGCCAGGCCTTGGCGTCATGGGCATGGCTGGCCCGTGGCCGACTGGGACCTGCTACGCAGCGGATTGCACCCACGGGCGCGCTGTCGGCCAACGTGAAATCGGTCTTGCCATTGCCCACGCTCATGAACAGTGGCAGGTCGCGGTTGGTGCACAGCGCCGTCACGCCCAGTTGGCGCAGGTCGTGGCGATAGGGCGCCTGCTGGCTGTCCACCAGGCTGACGAAGGTTTCGCTACCCACGTAGGTCGAGCGCGGGCCGTTGCGTCGCTGGTCGCTGGATAACACTCGCGGCTCACGTCGTACTGTGTAGTAGGCCTGGTCGCGCCCGTAACGTGACGGATCGCGCACGGCATAGAACGGCAGGAACGGCTGCTCCGGCCCGGTGCCGTGGCCGGTGAGGCCGGTCAGCGAATGCACTTCGAAATCCATCGGGCGGGTGCGGTCGGCAATGACGTGATGTTCGTTGACCCGCTCCGAGAGGTGGATGCGATCCAGGCGCTTGGGGAACAGGTTGATCGCTGGGGTGCAGAACGGCAGAAACTGAGCGGCGCCAACGCTGCCCTCCAGGCTCGGGTCGTGACGGTCGAACAGCACGATCAGCTCCAGCTCCTGACCGTCGCAGCGCTTGACCGCGCGGCTCAATTGCGTGAAGTCGACGAACAGGAACCGATGGGGCAGGGCGAAGTATTCCTGCAACAAGCGATAGCCCTGGAAGGCGCGTGAGACCACGGGCAGCGCGGCATCGGCATCGTCGAAACCCCGCGAGCACAGCGCGTCCTGGGGCAAGCGTTCAACCCAATCGCCGCCGGGCTTGCGGGCGAACACCGCGCAAGCATTGCTCAGCAGTTGTTCGTAGAGGCGGAAGGGCTGTTCGTCGGCACCGCTGAGGTACAGCGGCAGGTTGTCCAGGGGCAGGCTGTTGAACGGCAGTTCGGCACCTGTACGCAGGGTCAGGCGCAGGCCGGCCTTGGCCTTAGGCTCGCTGGCGGCCAGGCGTCCGAGCACGGCGGACGGGTTGCCGAAGTATTCGGCCTGGCTGACCTGCAGCGGCCACAACGTCACCGCGTGGGCGGTGCGGTACTCGCAGCAGGTCTGGGTTTCACGCCCCAGGGCGGCGCGCAGGACGGTGTCCCGGGGCAGCGCAAAGCCTGCGCTCAGCGAGCCCTCATCGGGATCGGTCTGCAGTTGCACCACGGTCATCGACGGCGTGGGCGCCAGATAGTGGGGGTAGGCGATTTCCAGCAGGTTATGGGTGAAGGTCGGGTACTCGGCATCGAGCTTGAGCTGCACCCGCGCTGTCAGGTAGGCGAAGCCTTCCAGCAAACGTTCGACGTACGGGTCGGCGCAGTCCATCCCGGACAACGTCAGCCGACTGGCGATCTTGGGGTATTCCTTGGCGAACTCCGCCGCGCTTTCGCGCACATGGTGCAGTTCCTGGTTGTACAGCTCCAGCAGGCGCGGGTTCATGGGCGTCTCCGCTGGTCGGCATGGACAACGCGCACGTGGCCGGTTTCCAGGTCCAGATCGGTTTGCAGCATCAGACGCAGCGGCACGGGCTGCGCCCAGAGGTCACCCTCAATCTCGAAACTCAAGGCGTTGTGGTTCATTTCGGCGGTTGCTCGGGCTCGCACCCGCAGTGTGTGGCGCAAGATGCGCGGTTCGAACGTGGCGATGGCCTGGTGGATCAGCGCTTCGAGGGCCGGCAGGTCGACGTTCGACGCGCTGTTGCCGGCCAGCGCCGGCAACCCGAAATTGACCACAGACGTGCCTGCCGGGGTGTGCAGCGTGGCATCGGCATCGAGCAACGAAGTGGTGTTGAGTAACCACGCCAGGTCGCGCAGCACCGAGGCTTTCAACTGGGTGAGCGACAACACGCGCTTGTCGGCGCTTTCCTTGAGGTTGCTCGGGTCGTCGTCGGTCAACCGGTCCAGCAGGGACGGTTGCAGGCGATCGCGGGTGGCGATTTCGGTTACCAAGTGAAAAGGCCCGTGTAGTCTTTCTGATCGCCTGCACCGCGCAGGCAACTACCCGTGCGAGCGATTATCGAGGGTTCGAGTTGTCCGTTGATCTGGCGTATGGCGCGATACTCGGATCGACACTCAGGACTGTCCTCAGCCGTTGTCGTCAAATGAATAACGATGACAATGGGCACCTTGCCGAAGGTCTCGACATGCGATTTGCCTTGTCTGTCGACGGTGAATTGGCAGGGCCATGGCAAGTCGAGTGGCATTAGGGTCTGGTCTGGTTTGCGTAGCGCGCAGCGTTGTTGGTCATTCACCAGGGTTAACTGTTGCCCGTCCATCGAGACCACTTGATTCACCGCTGCGGCTGGCGTCGCCGGTGCAGCTTGCTGCCCGGCACAGGCCGTCAGACTCGAAAGCAAGCAACCCATAAATACTGCGCAATGAGCTTTGATCATAAAAGCTCCCAGAACCAGATCGCCTTGGATCGATAGGACGGATCGTCATACCGGCTAGCGGTAAAGCCACGGTTCCACAGATCGATATGATCGCCGGTGCGACCGTCTAGAGACTCTCCCAGTTGTTGGAAGCAGTCCTTGAAAAAAATAAGGCCTTTTTTGTCCATCAGATTTCGGCGCTCTTCTGCGCTGCCGCCGAGGATAGTTGGACGGCCCAAGTGGTGTTTCCACAACCAATTTGCCAGCGACTCAGCCCCCCGCGCATGCCCATGCGCACACTTGGGTTCGGTGTAGGTGGACTTGTTGACCTTGATGCTCAGTTCGGTATTGAGCGTGATGCTCATGCGAATCGCGCACTGGTTGGCCCACGGACCGTCGCAAGGTTTCGCGTCAGGGTAGGTCACCAGCAGATCGGAATAGGCTTTCCACAAATTGATAAACGAAGGCTTGGCCATGACTCAGATACCGGGTGGGAAAGGATTGGATTCGAGCAAGCACCAAACACCCCCGGCGCGTGGCACCGGGGGCGTGTTCGATCACACCTTGACGTTCTGGCGGATGTTCCAGCCGAACTTGACCGGGCCGCCTTCCTTGGTGCCGTCGGCTTTTTGCGGCTGATAGTCGACCATCACCTTGGCGAAGTTCAGGGTGACGTTTTCGGTCAGGCGATCATCGTTGCCCGAGCCGCCGGTGCTCAGGGAGGTGATCAGCACTTCTTCCAGGTTGATGATCATGTACTCGACCTGGCTTTCACCGCCGGCCTTGCGCACGGTCAGCTTGACCTTGTCGATGTGCTTGCCGCTTGCGCAATGCATCATCAGGTTGGGCGATGCCTTGTCGACGAACTTGGTCAGCGACAGGTCCTGCACGTTGACCTTGCCCGCACCACCGCCACTGCCCACGTGCATGTTGCCGGACTGGGACATGCCCCAGCTCCAGTTCAGGACATCGATCTCGTCCTTGTGGGCCTTGTCCATGGACTCGCCCTTGATGTCGCCGATCTTGATGAAAATATCAACAGCCATGTTTTCTCCCTGTGTGGTCTCTACCACATTGTTTGATTGACGCCGACCTTGCGAAATCTATTGTGCTGAACGGGGCGCAAGCTGATCTCCAAACCGCTGAAGATCCCCTGTGGGAGCGAGCCTGCTCGCGATAGCGGCGTGTCAGGCAACGCAGGTGGCGACTGATCCGCTATCGCGAGCAGGCTCGCTCCCACATGTTTACCGCGTACCGTTCAACAGGTTTTTACGCACCCTTGGCCGAAGGCAGTTTCGATACCAGGCGCAGCGACACGGTCAGCCCTTCGAGCTGGTAGTGCGGGCGCAGGTAGAACTTGGAGTTGTAGTACCCCGGGTTGCCTTCGACTTCCTCGACGATGACCTCGGCGGCGGCCAGTGGGTGCTGGGCCTTGGTGGTCTCGGTGGAGTGCGCCGGGTCACCGTCGACGTAGTTGAGGATCCAGTCCTGCAACCAGCGCTGCATTTCGTCCTTCTCTTTGAAGGAACCGATCTTGTCGCGCACGATGCACTTGAGGTAATGGGCGAAGCGGCAGGTGGCGAACAGGTACGGCAGGCGCGCGGCCAGGTTGGCGTTGGCGGTGGCGTCCGGGTCGTCGTATTCGGCCGGTTTCTGCAATGACTGGGCGCCGATGAACGCGGCGAAGTCGGTGTTTTTCTTGTGCAGCAGCGGCATGAAACCGTTCTTCGCCAGCTCCGCTTCACGGCGGTCCGAAATGGCGATTTCGGTCGGGCACTTCATGTCCACGCCGCCGTCATCGGTAGGGAAGGTGTGGGCTGGCAGGTTTTCCACTTCACCGCCAGATTCCACGCCACGGATGCGCGAGCACCAGCCGAAGTGTTTGAACGAACGGTTGATGTTCACCGCCATCGCATAAGCGGCGTTGGCCCAGGTGTACTTGGAGCTGTCGGCGCCGTCGGTATTTTCTTCGAAGGCGAAGGCTTCCACCGGGTCGGTCTTGGCGCCGTATGGCAGGCGCGCCAGGAAGCGCGGCATGGTCAGGCCGATGTAGCGCGAGTCTTCCGATTCACGCAGCGAACGCCAGCCGGCATATTCCGGCGTGGTGAAGATCTTGGTCAGGTCGCGCGGATTCGACAGTTCCTGCCACGAGCCCATGCCCATCACGGTCGGCGATGCGGCGGCAATGAACGGCGAGTGCATGGCGGCGCAGACTTTCGACAGCTCGCCCAGCAGCTCCACGTCGGGTGGCGACTGGTCGAAGTAGTAGTCGCCCACCAGGCAACCGTACGGTTCACCGCCGAACTGGCCGTATTCTTCTTCGTACATCTTCTTGAAGATCGGGCTCTGGTCCCACGCGGTGCCCTTGAATTTCTTCAGGGTCTTGTGCAGGTCGGTCTTGGAGATGTTGAGCACGCGGATCTTGAGCTGCTCATCGCTCTCGGTGTTGTTGACCAGGTAGTGCAGGCCACGCCAGGCGCTTTCCAGCTGCTGGAAGTCGGGGTGATGGATGACCTGGTTGACCTGGGCGGTGAGCTTGGCGTCGATGGCGGCTATGATCGATTCGATCGACTTGATGGCGTCGTTGGACACCAGGTCAGTCTGCGCCAGGGCCTGCTCGGCGAGGGTGCGCACGGCGGTTTCGACGGCTTCGCGAGCGCGCTCGGTCTTGGGCTTGAATTCTTGCATCAGCAGCGAGGCGAACTCGCTGGGGACTTCGGTGGTGCCCAGGGCCTGGGACTGATTTTCACGTGCTGATTCGGTCATGATCATTCGTCCTGATTAAGCCTGGGGCTCGTTGTCGGCGGGCTTCGGCGCGCTGGCCAGGGCCTGCAGCAGGGCAGGGTCCTTGATCGCTTTCATGATGATTTCTTCGGCGCCGGTCTTGCCGTCCATGTAGGTCAGCAGGTTGGCCAGTTGGGTGCGCGCTTCGAGCAACTTGTTCAGCGAGTCGACCTTGCGGGCCACGGCCGCAGGGCTGAAGTCGTCCATGCTTTCGAAGGTCAGGTCCAGGCTTAGGTTGCCTTCGCCGGTCAGCTCGTTAGGGACATGGAACGCCACGCGAGGCTGCATGGCCTTGAGGCGCGAGTCGAAATTGTCGACATCGATTTCAAGGAATTTGCGATCGGCCACAGGTGCCAGAGGCTCGGCGGGCTTGCCGGCCAGGTCCGCCATCACCCCCATGACAAAGGGCAACTGGACCTTTTTCTCGGCGCCGTAGAGCTCGACGTCGTACTCGATCTGCACTCGAGGCGCACGGTTGCGCGCGATGAATTTCTGAGAACTTTGCTTCGCCACGTTGCTGCTCCTGGTCGCTTGAGCGACGGTGTTGGCGTCATCGGGGGTGCCGGTGACGTGACTGCGTGATCCGTTCGCTTTTATTCGCTGTCTGGGCCGCGCAGGTTTTCAAATTGACTCATGCCGTCGGGAATCAGGTTGCGCACGATGGTCGCAAAGTCGGCGTTCACCAGAATCTTGGCCCGATTCAACAGCACCGGCAGCGGGCTGGAGGGCTCTTGACGGGCGTAGTAAGCGAGAATCCGGTCCAGGCTGCGCAGCACGTCGTCGCGGCTGTTGATTTCGCCAGGGGCGGCGCTGCGTGGCGCGCTCGCGCTTGGCGCGGTGGCGTGTTCAACCGGCGCGGCGTTGTCGTCGCCGCTGATGACATCGGGCAGGGCGCTGTCGCCGCTCTGTGGGGCGAACTGGCCAAGGATCTGCAGGGCCATCTTGAGCGGTTGCTTCAGCGGGCCAAGGTCCACGCCTTGGGCAGAACCGACTTGATCGCTGACCTGTTGCTCGATGGCTTCGGCGGCTGCGCGAGCTTGCAACAGGGCGTCGCGGGTGATTTCCAGCTGCTCGGGATCACTGTCGAGCAGGGCTCCGGCGAGCTGTTCGGCGCCGAGGCTTTCATTCGGGAAACTTTGCAGGCCGCTGGCATTGGCGGCGGCGCGCAGGCTCACGGCACCGAAGGTGCGCGAGCGGGCCAGGATGCTTTCGCGCAGCAGGCCAATGGTGATATCGGATGTCAGGCCGGCGAGGGCGTTGATGCGCACGGTGGGATCGTTGTCGTCCTCGGCGTCCAGGCGCGGATGCAGCTCGGCCCAGTACTGCTTGAGCAATTCGCTGATCAGCGTCAACACGCGGGCCAGGCCCGGTATGCCTTCCAGGGCCAGGGAACTTTGCAGTAGGAAATGGGTGATGCGCAGGTCTTTGCTGCGTTGCAGCAGGTCCAGGCTTTGCTGCTGGATGCTGCGCCACTCAGGGGGTTCGGCAGGCAATATCGAATCGCCCATGCTGCGCTCGGGCTGACCTTGGGAATCGCGTTCCAGGCGCAAGAAATCCGCGTCATATTCCAAATCTTCACCGCACGGCGAAGTTGCGGATACAGCGGCGAGCAGCAGAGGCACATCCACTTCGTTCGATCTCCCTATCGCCCGCTGAATAACTCGGGCAGTGCACACGCAAGTTCCGAATAGAACTTCACATGTTCCTTGAGGCTAATGGCCCTTTAGATGCTGAATGATCTTAAAGTGCCATCACCTATATTCAAGAAGTTGTGCATTTTTGGTGTAGTACTTATCGCTTGTCAAGGTAAGCTATTTCCCCTGTGTGACAGTTGTGAGGCGCTTAACAACCTGCGCGACCAGTAGGTCAAGGCAGGCACTGATGCAGGTTTTTTGTCATGCAGGCGGGTTAATATCAGCAATCATGCTGGCAAAAAGCCGTTTCGCAGTCGGTTGCAAAGGTTTGCCGACGAGTCGTTCGGGCGTAGATCCCGGCACTCGATCGCATGCGCAAGTGTTCAGCAAGGAGGCAAGATGGCGCTGTGTTTGACGATCACTAGTTATCACAAGATTACCCCGGGCCAGTGTTCTGAGAAGTCCATGGATCAGGGGGTGATGGCAATTGGCCGTAATTCCGATAATGACTGGGTATTACCGGACCCTGAGCGCCTGGTTTCCGGCAAACATTGCGTTATTCAATACAAAGACGGGCGTTATTACTTAACCGATAACAGCACTAACGGTGTGGAATTGGTCAAGGCCGGTGTTCGTTTGCGCAAGGGCAACAGTGAGCCGCTGCAAGACGGCGAAGTTATCCGCATTGGCGATTATGAAATCCAGGCGCGGGTGGATTTCAACCTGCCAGTCTCCGACAGCAATCCGTTTGCTGAGGCGCCCAGCAGCTTCGAAGCCTTGATGGGGCATCAGAGTGCCGGCTTGAATACACCCACGCCGATGCCCGTGGCTCCCCCGGCCCATTTCCAGGGCGCCTCGGCCATGGACACCTTGCCAGACCTGTTCGACTTCCTGAGCCCGAGCAGTGTCCCGCCGGCCACCCAGCCTGACCATGTACCGGCCCAACAGCATGATTTCCGTCCGCCGACGCCCATTGCTCCTCCCAGCCCGCCGCCTGTGATCGAGCCTGTGGCGCAGGCCTCGGCCTCGGTGATACCGGAGGACTGGGACCCGTTCAGCGACAAGCCCGCGCCCGTGGCAGTTGCCCCGATTCCTGTCGCTGCGCCACCGGTTGCGCCACCGCCCGTTGTCGAGCGGCCTGTCGTAGAGCCGCTTGTCGTAGAACCGGTGCCGACACACCCGCCTCAGGTCAGCATAACCGCCGAACCTGCGCCGCTGCGCGAGGCGCCGGTGACCAGCGTTCAAACCCCGGCCACGCCGCCCAAGCCGCTCGACGCCGCCCAACCGGACCTGTTGCAAGTGTTCCTGCGCGGCGCCGGGCTGGACCAGTTGCGCCTGGACCAGGCCCAGGCCGAGGCGCAGATGGAAAGCATCGGGCGCAGCTATCGGCTGATGGTCGAAGGTTTGATCGATGTCTTGCGCGCCCGCAGCAGCCTCAAGGGTGAGTTCCGCATTCAGCAAACGATGATCCAGCCGGTGGAAAACAACCCGCTGAAGTTCGCCCCCAATGTCGAGGAGGCCATGTTGTTGCTGCTGCGTCATGGCAACCAGGCCTTCATGGCGCCGGATGTGGCGGTGCGTGACAGCTTCGACGACCTGCGCGCTCACCAATTGGCAGTGATGGCCGGCGTGGAAGCGGCCATCAAGCATTTGCTGGCGCGCTTTGAACCGGCGCAACTGGAAGAGCGCATGGGCAAGCCCGCTGGCCTGTCGAGCATTTTCAACGGCTCGCGACAGGCGCAGTACTGGCAGCAATTCACCGAGCTCTACAGCAACATTTCCCGGGAAGCCCAGGAGGATTTCCAGGACCTGTTCGGTCGTGAATTCAGTCGCGCCTACGAAGAGCACAGCGCGCGACAGCGCCGCCTATAACACCTTTAAAAGCAATCAACGGATAGCTCAAACGTCATTGAGGACGCAGGATGATTTTCAGGTTTTTACTCGCAGTCGCCACCGGGCTTCTGCTGACGGCATGCGCCAAGGATGCGGCCGATTCACAGTCCGAAGAGGCTGATACCGCTGCCGTCGAACTGCACTTTCACGCCATTGCCGGCCTCAACCCCGGCGCCACGGGTCATCCGGCGCCGGTCCGGGTGCGTATTTTCGAACTGAAAAATGCCGCCACCTTCGCCCGCTCCGATTATTTCGCCCTGGCCGAACGGGCCCAGGCGACCCTCGGCGCCGACCTGATCGATCAGGACGAAGTGCTGATCCAGCCCGGTCAGCAGTTGAGCCTGCAACGCGACCTCGATCCGGCTACCCGCCATATCGGCGTACTGGTGGGCTATCGCGAACTGGACCGGTCGCTGTGGCGCACGGTGATGAATGTCCCGCCGCGCCAATACACCGAATACCAGATCAGCCTCGACGTGCGCGCCGTGCGCAGCGCCGTCGTCGTTCCCCCATCCAGCCCTGCCCAATAAGCAATCGGAGCCCCCATGTCCTGGAACAATCGCGTGGTCTGGTCGGAAGGCATGTTCATTGGAACGCAGCACTTCCAGCAGCATGACCGTTACCTGGAAAACCTCATCGACGCCCGCAGCCGTCCGTTGTCGGCCGGTGCCTGGGGTTTTTCCCAATTGCTGATCGACCAGGGCCTGCTGGCCCAGGGCAAGCTGGCGATCGTTTCGGCGCGGGGCCTGCTGCCGGACGGCACACCGTTCAACATCCCCGAGGATGACCTGGCGCCGCCTGCGCTGAACGTCGATGACAACCTGCGCGATGGTCTGGTGTACCTGGTCTTGCCGCTCAAGCGTGCTGGTGCGCGTGACACCGTTGACGAAGGTGAAGCCCTCGGCGCGGCGCGCTACGTGAGCCAAGTGTGCGAAGTGCGCGACGATAACGCACCGTTCGAGAACCGCGCGCCGGTCGCCTTGGGTTCGCGGGCGTTGCGCCTGTTGACCGCGCAGGACGGCATCAGTGACTACGCCGCCATCGGCCTGGTACGCATCAAGGAAAAACGTGCCGACCGCGCCCTGGTGCTGGACGACAGCTACATCCCGCCGCTGCTGGATGTGGCCGCCTCCAAACCGTTGGCCGCGTTTCGCAGCGAACTGTTGGGCCTGCTCCATCAACGCGGCGAAGCCCTCGCCGGGCGGGTGGTGGCGTCCGGTGCCGGGGGCGCCTCGGAGATCGCCGATTTCATGCTGCTGCAATTGGTCAACCGCGCGCAGCCGCTGATCCAGCACCTGAGCCAGTTGAGCCCATTGCACCCCGAGCGGTTCTACAGCGAGCTGGTCAGCCTGGCCGGTGAGTTCTCGACCTTCACCGCTTCGGGGCGACGACCGCAGGAATATCCGCAATACCAGCACGATGACCTGGCGCTCAGTTACGCGCCGGTCATGCAGGCCCTGCGTGAGGCCCTGTCGATGCTGATTGACAGCAAGGCCACGCCGATTCCGATTGTCGAGAAAGCCTACGGCATCCATGTGGCGATGCTGGCCGACAAGACCCTGCTCGACAGCGCCAGTTTCATCCTGGTGGTGCGTGCCGATGTCCCGGCCGAAACCCTGCGCGGTCGCTTCGGCCAGCAGAGCAAGGTCGGCTCGGTGGAGCACATTCGCGATCTGGTCAACCTGCAATTGCCGGGCATCGGCCTGCTGCCGTTGCCGGTGGCGCCACGCCAGCTTCCGTACCACGCCGGCTCCACTTATTACGAACTCGACCGCGGTAGCGATCACTGGCAGCAATTGAGCAACTCCGGCGGGTTCGCGTTCCACATCGCCGGCCAGTTCCCGGGGCTTAACCTGGCTTTCTGGGCGATCCGAGGATAAACCGCGATGAGCAACGACGATCGTACTCAGTTCATGCCGACGCCCGGTGGTCGTGGCGCCGACCCATTTCGCGCGGATCCTGGCCGTCCGGACTCGGGTCGTCCACAGTCGGCACCCGCACCGCTGTCGATGCCGGCCGCCCCGGTCCTGACCGGCAAGGCCCAAGGCCTCAACCCGCTGGAAAGCGCGGCCGGTCCGCTGCTGGCGCTGTTGACGCGCCTGCGCAACACCATTGCCCATCCGGCTCCGGCCAGCCTGCGGGCGCAACTGTTGGCGTACCTGCGCCAGTTCGAGGAGCGCGCCGAAGCCGCCGGCGTGGTGCGCAATGACGTGCTGCTGGCTCGCTACGCCCTGTGCACCGCCCTGGATGAAGCCGTGTTGAGCACCCCCTGGGGTGGCACCAGCGACTGGGGCAAGCAGAGCCTGCTGATCACCGTGCACAACGAAGCCTGGGGCGGCGAGAAGGTGTTCCAGCTTCTGGAGCATTGCCTGCAAAGCCCACGGGAACGCTTGTACCTGCTGGAGCTTCTGTACCTGTGCATGTGCCTGGGGTTCGAAGGGCGCTACCGGGTGATGAACGACGGGCGCAGCCAACTGGAAGCCTTGCGCGAGCGCACCAGCGCGGTGATCCGCAGCGCCCGTGGCGACTACGAACGTGAGCTGTCGCCGCACTGGCGCGGTGTCAGCGTGGCTCGCGATCGACTGGCGCAATTCATGCCGCCGTGGATCGCCGTGGCCATCGGCGCGGCCTTGTTGCTGGCGCTGCTGTTCGGCCTGCGCATGAAGCTGGCCTCCGATGCCGAGCCGGTGTTCAAGAACATCCATGCCCTGGGGGAAATCCCGGTGCAGGCCATCGACCGCCCCGTGGTGCAGCCCAAAGTGATCGAGCGACCACGCCTGGCCGGTTTCCTGGCCGATGAAATCCGCGCCGGTCGGGTCGCGGTGGAAGACGCCGTGGATCGCTCGGTGGTGACCATCCGTGGCGATGAACTGTTCGCCTCGGGCAGCGCCAGCATCTCCGATGATCTGGAGCCGCTGATGCTGCGCATCGCCGACGCCATTCGCAAGGTCAAGGGCCAGGTCCTGGTGACCGGCCACAGCGACAATCGCCCGATTGCCACCCTCAGGTTCCCATCCAACTGGGCGTTGTCCGAGGCGCGGGCCAAGTCGGTGTTGCAAATCCTTTCAGCCAAGACCGGCCAGGCCGAGCGCTTCAGCGCCGAAGGCCGCAGCGACACCGAGCCGTTGGCGTCCAACGCCACCGCAGAGGGGCGTGCGCGCAATCGTCGGGTTGAAATCACAGTATTGGCGGAGGGGGTCGAGTGAAGGCGTTTTTCAGTTTTATGATCCGCTGGGTCATCCCGCTGCTGGGGCTGATCGCCCTGAGCCTGATCATCTGGTTCGTCGGCCCGCTGCTGGACTGGCTGGTGCCCGAAGGCCGTCGTTGGGCGTTGATCATCCTGGTGTTCGCGGTGTGGATCGCCTACCGGGTGTTTCGCATCATCCAGGCGCGTCGGCAGGCCGCCGAAGTCATGCGCAGCCTGGCCGCGCAAACACCGCCCGATCCCACCAGCATCGCGACGGCCGAAGAACTCGAAACCCTGCGCCAGCGCATGGACGAAGCCTTGGCGCTGTTGAAAAAAGCCAAGCTGGGTGGGGACGAGCGCCGCAACCTCTACGAACTGCCGTGGTATGTGATCATCGGCCCGCCGGGTTCAGGCAAGACCACTGCGCTGGTCAACTCCGGGCTGCATTTCCCGTTGGCCGCGCAACTGGGCGCCGGCGCGGTACGCGGCGTGGGCGGCACGCGTAACTGCGATTGGTGGTTTACCGACCAGGCGGTGCTGCTCGACACCGCTGGCCGCTATACCACCCAGGACAGCGACGCGACTGTCGACAAGGCCGCGTGGCTGGGCTTTCTCGGGCTGTTGAAAAAGCAACGCGCCCGTCGCCCGATTGACGGTGCGTTCATTGCCATCAGCCTGTCCGACCTGCTGCTGGGCAGCGACGCCGAGCGCGCGGCACATGCCGCGGCGATTCGCTTGCGCATCCAGGAGCTGTACACCCAGCTGGGCGTACGCTTCCCGATCTACCTGATGCTGACCAAGCTCGACCTGGTGCCCGGGTTCATGGAGTTCTTCGACAGCCTGAGCAAGGAAGAGCGCGCCCAGGTCTGGGGCATGACCTTCGCCCTGGACGATGGCAAGAGCAACGACAGCCCGTTGGCGCATCTGCAAAGCGAATTCGCCGGCCTTGAGCAGCGCCTCAACGACCGCTTGGTGGAACGCTTGCAGCAAGAGCGCGATCCGGCGCGGCGCGACTTGATCTACGGTTTCCCGCAGCAGTTCGGCGCGTTGAAAGATTGTCTGCAAAGTTTCCTCGAAGGCGTGTTCAAGCCCAACGCCTTCGAAGAGCGTGTGCTGCTGCGCGGGGTGTATTTCACCAGCGGTACCCAGGAAGGCAGCCCGATCGATCGCTTGATCGGCTCCATGGCCCAGAGCATGAACCTGGACCGTCAGCACCTGGCACGCCAGACCGGCACCGGACGCAGCTACTTCATCGAAAAACTCTTCACCGCCGTGGCGTTCGCCGAGCGTGGGTTGGTGGGCGTCGATCCCAAGGTCGAGCGTCGGCGCAAGTGGATCGCCCGGGGCGTACTGGCTTCCACCGTGGCTTTGGTGCTGGTGGTTTCGACGTTGTGGTGGATCAGCTATCGGGCCAACCAGGCGTACATCACCCAGGTCGATCAGAAAGTCGCGCCGCTGGGTCAGGCCGTGCAGAGCCTCAGTCCGGCACAACGCGATGTCCTCGCCGTATTGCCATTGCTCAACGCCGTGAAGCACCTGGCCGACGACGCGCCCGATTGGGCCGAGGGTCTGGGTCTGTATCAAGGCGACATGCTCGAAGCCGAGTCCGGCAGTGTCTATCGCAAGCTGCTGATCGCCGTGTTCGCGCCACGCTTGCTGACACGTATCGAAGAGCAACTGCACAGCGGCGGCAGTTCGGATTTCCTCTATGAAGGATTGAAGGCCTACCTGATGCTCGCTGACAACGAGCACTACGATGCCGACTTCATCAAGGCCTGGGTTGCCCTGGATTGGGACCGCAGCCTGCCGCGTGACCTGCCGGCCGATCAACGTCTGGCTTTGGGCGAGCATTTGCAGGCGCTGTTCGAGCGTCGTCCGCCTACCGCACGCCTGGACCCGCGCTTGATCGAAGACCTGCGCCGGCAATTGCAGCAACTGCCCGTGGCCCAGCGCGTCTATGACCGGGTCAAGCGCCAGAAACTGCCCGAGGGCATCGCCGATTTTCGCCTCAACGAAGCCGCCGGGCGCGACGCCGCGCTGGTGTTCAGCCGCAAGAGCGGCAAACCCTTGGGCGAGCCACTGAGCGGGTTCTTCACGGTCAAGGGCTATCGCCAGGGCTTTTTGCTCACCAGCCTGAACCAGGCTGGAACGCTGGCTGAAGAACAATGGGTGTTGGGTCGCGACGAGGCTGGGCAGCAGGACGTCGCCAGCCTGGCCGCCGAAGTGCGCCGCCTGTATTTCCAGGATTACCAGCGCCAATGGGACGCCTTGCTGGCCGACATTGACTTCGTGCCGATCACCAGCGTGGCCCAGGCCGCCGATGTCTTGCGGGTACTGTCCGGGCCAAGTTCGCCGTTGAAAAAACTGCTGGTGGCGGTGGCGAAAGAGACCGACCTGCAACAGGAGGAACGCTTGCTGGCGGCCCAAGGCGAGCAGGTTGAAGGCGGTGTGGATAAGCTCAAGGAACGCCTGGGCAGCTTGCTCGGCCAGGAACAGGCCGCGCAAAACGCACCCCAGGCCAGCGTTGACCCGGTCACTGCGCATTTTGCCGAGCTCAACAGCATCGTCAGCAAAAGCGAAGGCGAACCGGCGGCCATCGATGGCCTGCTCGCCGACATGAATGCCTTGTACGTGCAGGTCAGCGCCATGGTCGGCGCCAGCGGTGACGCCCTGCTCGGCGAAGCCAAGAATCAGGCCCAGGCCGCTGCCACACGGGTCAGCCTCAACGCCGAACGCCAGCCGCCGCTGGTGCAAGGCCTGGTCAAGTCGGTGGTCAACTCCACCACCAACAGCATGATGGGCGGGGTGCGCAATCAACTGAACGCCGCCTGGACCAGCGAAGTGGTGAACATCTACCGCCAGTCCCTGGCCGGTCGTTATCCCATGTCGCCGGGCAGTGCGCGGGACGCAACCCTGGATGACTTCGGTCAGTTCTTTGGCGTCGGCGGGGTGATGGACAACTACTTCCGCAAATACCTGCAACCCTACGTCGACACCTCGACCCAGGCCTGGCGCTGGCAACCGGGCGCGGCACAGAAACTCGGTATCGCCCCTGGGGTGCTGCAAACCTTCCAGCGTGCGGCCACCATCCGCGATGCGTTTTTCCGTTCCGGCGGCACTCAGCCGCTGGTGCGCTTCGAGCTCAAGCCGGTGGCGATGGACTCGACCATCACCCAGTTTTTGCTCGACCTCGACGGCCAGCAACTGAGCTACGACCACGGCCCGAGCCGTCCGACCGCCATGCAGTGGCCCAACCCCGGCAGCATCGGCGTGGTGCGGATCTCGATCCTGCCGCCCTCGGCCAATGGTCGTTCCGGTATCACCCTGGACGGGCCGTGGGCCTGGTTCCGCCTGTTGGAGCAATCGGACCTGACCGCCGGCAACTCGCCGGACCGCTTCAACCTGCGGCTGCGGGTCGACGGCGCCAGCGCCTCTTACGAGCTGCGGGCCAACAGCGCCTTCAACCCGTTCAAGAGCCGCGTGCTCAGCGGCTTCAGTCTGCCGGAGCGTCTATGAGTACGCCGGGCTTCTATGGAAAGTTGGCCAGCCGCGGGGACTTCGTCAGCCGTGGCTTGCCCCAGAGTTTTATCGGCCCGTGGGACTCGTGGCTGGCGGCGGGGTTGCTCGCCAGCCAGACCGGCCTGGGCGAGCGTTGGCTGGATGCCTATCTGGTCAGCCCGCTGTGGCGCTTCCTGGTCGCGCCCGGGGTCTGTGGGCCCGACGCCGCCGTGGGCGTGGTGATGCCGAGTATCGATCGGGTCGGCCGTTATTTTCCGTTGACCGTCGCGGTGCTACTGGACCCCGACGCGGACCCGGCGTCCGTGGTGGGCGGTGCGGACGACTGGTTCGAACGGGTGGAGAACCTGTTGCTGAGCACGTTGAGTGTGGAGGCCAGTTTTGAGGCGTTCAACGAACAGTTGGAGACCCTCGGCAGCCCGATGTACCTGCCGCGCATGCCGAGCAGCCGCTTTGCCAGCCTGCATCGCTTCGATGCCACCGACCCGCAGCGGCGCATGAGCGCCCTGGCCGAAGCAGCCTGCGAAGGCGTGAGCTTGTGGTGGGGGCAGGGTTCGGAACGTATCGCGCCCGGTTTGATGCGGTGCCAGGGTTTGCCGGCCGCCGCTGATTTTGCGCAATTTTTGCTCGGCCAAGAAGGTGTTGTGTAGATGCGTCCAAGTGCTGGGAAAGCCTTCAAGTCTGCAAGCAAGAGCCACGTCGGCATGGTTCGCCAGGTCAACGAAGACGCGTGCCTGGAACTGCCGGAGAACGGCCTGTGGGTGGTCGCCGATGGCATGGGTGGGCACGCGGCGGGCGACTACGTCAGTAGCCTGATCATCGACAGCCTGCGCGGCATTGCCGCGGGCCGCTCGCTGGACGAATACGTCGCCGCGCTGCACAGCGACTTGCTGCGGGTCAACGCCGCCGTGCGTGAAGAAACCGCCCATCGCGGCGTGACCATGATGGGCAGCACCGTGGTGGTGCTGGTTGCGCGAGACCTGCGCGGCATGTGCCTGTGGGCCGGTGACAGTCGTTTGTACCGCCTGCGCGACGGCAAGCTCGACAGCATTTCTCGCGATCACAGCTACGTCCAGGACCTGCAGGACAGCGGCCTGCTCAGCGAAGCCGAAGCCCGGGTGCATCCACGGGCCAACATCGTCACCCGTGCCATCGGGGTCGAGGCGCAATTGAACCTGGCGATGGTCGAGTTGCTGCTGGTGCCCGGCGACAGCTACCTGCTGTGCAGCGACGGCCTGACCAAGACCGTCGAGGACGATGAAATCCGTGAAGTCCTGAACCACGATGATCCCGGCGAAATCGCCAGCAGCCTGGTGTCCCTGGGCCTGATGCGCGGCGCGCCGGACAACATCACGGTGGTTGTTGTGAAGGTGCCGTCATGAGCTTGACCTTGAACATTGTCATCCCGGGCTACGACATCGAAGGGCCGATCGGTGAAGGCGCGATGGCCAGCGTCTACCTGGCGACCCAGCGTTCCCTGGAGCGCAAGGTGGCGTTGAAAGTCATGGCGGCCGCGTTGGCGGCCGACCCGACGTTCTGCGAGCGCTTCCTGCGCGAAGGCAAGACCCTGGCGCGCCTGTCGCACCCGCACACGGTCACCATCCATGACATCGGCAACGTCGGTGAGCTGTATTACATGGCCATGGAATACCTGCCCAACGGCACGCTCAAGGAGCGCATTGCCGCCGGCCTGTCGCCGGAGCAGGGCCTGATCTACATCCGCCAGATTGCCTCGGCCCTGGGTTACGCCCATGGCTTGGGCCTGGTGCACCGTGACGTCAAGCCGGCCAACATCCTGTTCCGCGCTGACGGTACGGCGGTGCTCTCGGACTTCGGCATCGCCAAGTCCCTGGACGACCGCACCCAATTCACCCAGGCCGGTTTCGCCGTCGGTACGCCCAGCTACATGAGCCCGGAACAGGCTCGTGGGCAAGACATCGACGGTCGCGCCGACCTGTATGCCCTGGGCGTGGTGCTCTACGAAATCCTCGTCGGCAAACTGCCGTATACCGGCAATGACGCGCTGTCCACGGCCCTGGCGCACCTGACCGAACCGTTGCCGGAGCTGCCGGTGCATCACGGTCATTACCAGGACGTGCTGCGCAAACTGCTGGCCAAAGACCCGGCGGAGCGTTTCCCGGATGCAGCGGCGCTGTTGCGGGCCCTGGACAATCTGCCCGAGGAATCGGCGCAAGCGACGTTGATCCGGCCGTTGCCGCTGCCCGTCTCGACCCCAGCCTCCGGCGATGACCTGGCGGGATTGACGCCAGTGTCCATCGACATTCCGAGCGGCCCGGCGCAGCCCACGCCGCCGCCCAAACCGGTTGCGCCGCCCGTGAAACCGACACCGCAGTCCAGCGTCTCGGAGCAACGCAAGGGGCCGGTGTTCGCACTCGCCGCCGTCGCGGTAGCCGTGGCGCTGGCGTTGGGCGGCGCGGGTTATTGGTGGTTGTCGGGCGACGATGGAGAAGACACGCCGCCGATTGTCTCGACACCGCCGGTTAATCCGCCGCCAGTGAAGGCTCCTGACGTTGAAGTGCTCCCGGCAAAACCGCCTGTGGCGACGCAGACCGATGGTGGTCAGCGTCCATTGTTGATGGCTGGCAAGAAAACCCTGTTCCAGCGAGTGCTGAGCAAACCGGGTGCCAAGCTCGCTGAAGAAGCGGGCGCGGCGCCGGGCAAGGCGTTGCCGGCGTTTTCCGTGCTGTACGTGTATGAGCGTAAAGACCTTGATGGCAGCCCCTGGTTGCGGGTTGGCGCGGCCACGGACGGGCGCAGCGACGGCTGGTTGCCGGCCACGCAGGTCAGCGACTGGAAGCAAAGCCTGGTGCTCAAGTTCACCGAGCGTTCCGGCCGTGCGCCGGTGATGTTCCTGCGTCAGCCCGGCGAAGTGGAAAAGCTGCTGGCCGACCCTTCAGCGGCCAGGAATGTCTTGCTCAAGGCCCAGCAGAACCGTGAAGACAACCAGCAAGTGCTGGCCCTGGAACCGGCCGCCAGCGCTGTGCCGCAGAACCAGTTCTACCTGTTGCCGATCTTCGATTCTCGCGAAAGCTTCGACGAGACCGGCCAGCCGGTGCAGTTGCTGAACGTGGCGTCCATCGACCCCGGCAACACGCCGAGGGCTACAACCAACACGCCCATCAGCACCGCCAACGCCGACGCGTTCCGTACCGCCGTGGTGCTGGTGGTGGACACCACCGTGTCGATGCAGCCTTACATCGATCAAGTCCGCGACGTGGTCCACGAACTGCAAAGCCGCATCGCCGAGCGTGGCGAGCTGGACAGTGTCAGCTTCGGCATGGTGGGTTTTCGCAGCAGCACCCAGAAAACCCCCGGCCTGGAGTACGTTGCCAAAACCCTGATCACCCTGGAGCAAGGTCGCGATCCGCAGCGTTTCATGGAGATGGCGCGGCAGGTCAAGGCGTCCACGGTGTCGAGCCACTCGTTCAACGAAGATGCGTTTGCCGGGGTCATGGAAGCCGTTGAAGGCATGGACTGGTCCGGTTACGGCGGGCGCTTGATCCTCCTGGTCACCGACGCCGGCGCCCTGCGCAAGAACGATCCGTTTGCCGCCACGCAAATGAACGAAGCCGAAGTGCGGCAGGCGGCGCTGGGCAAACAGATCAAGATCTACGCCTTGCACCTGCTCAGCGACGCCGGCAAGAAAACCCATGGCGGTGCGCAGAGCCAATATCGCACCCTGACTGCTGACGCCAACCCGCAGATCGGTGACCTGTACATTCCGGTGCCGGGCGCCGATGTGCGCAAGTTTGGTGAGCGCGTCGACGAGATCGGTTCGGTGTTCGCCGACCTGGTCCATCAGGTGCGCAGCAACAAACCGCAAGCTGTTCCGCAGTTGGGCGCCGCGCCGAGCCTGACGGATAAATCGGCGGCGGTGGGCTACGCGATGCACATGGACTTTTTGGGGCGCAAATCTGCCAGCCAGGCGCCGCAACTGGTCAGCGCATGGACCGCCGACCGTGACCTGACCAACCCGGCGCTGCCGGCGTTCCAGGTCTGCGTGATGCTGACCAAGCTGCAGCTCAACGACTTGCAGCAGTCGTTGAAGCTGATCGTCGATGCGGCGCGCAAGACCCAGACGTCGCCCAAGGATTTCTTCCAGGAAATCGCCAGTGCCAGTGCCTACATGAGCCGTGATCCTTCGGCGTTGCGCAAGGGTGGCAACCTGGCTGACGGCGGGATTCTCGGCGAGTACCTCGAAGGGCTGCCGTACCGCAGCAAGTCGCTGAACATGACCCAGGATCTGTGGCTGTCCCTGAGCGTGGCCGAGCAGGAGGATTTCATCGACGAGCTGGATTCGAAAATCCGCCTCTACGAGACCTTCCACAACGATCTGGCCAACTGGGTGCGGTTCGGCGATGCCGAGCCGGGCGATGCCCTGTACCGCGTTCCATTGTCGACGCTGCCATGATGCTGAACATCAGTGCCGTACACAAAAGCCGGGGCGCCGGCAGCCAGCGCTACAGCCTGGTGATTCCACGGCTGCAATTGCGTGCTGGCGAACAACTGGCGGTGGTCGGCCCCAGCGGTTGCGGCAAGAGCACCTTGCTGGATCTGCTGGCCTTGGTGCTGGCGCCGGATCAGGCCGGGCAGTTCGATTTCACGCCGGCCAACACGCCGTTGGACATCGCCGCGCTGTGGCGTGCGGGGCAGCAGGGCGCCTTGGCGGACCTGCGCAGCCGGCATCTTGGTTATGTGTTGCAGACCGGTGGTTTGCTGGGTTTTCTGGACGTGCGCGGCAACATCGAATTGTCGCGCAAACTGCTCGGCATGGCAGATGACGGCAGCGTCACGCGCCTGGTTGGTCAGCTGGACATTACCGATCAACTGGACAAGAAGCCGGCGGATTTATCCGTTGGCCAGCGTCAGCGAGTCAGTTGTGCTCGGGCCCTGGCGCATGGGCCGCGCCTGTTGCTGGCGGATGAACCCACCGCCGCCCTCGATCCGCTGAATGCTGAACGGGTTATGCAGTTGTTGGTGAGCCAGGCCCGCGAACACGGCGTGTGCTGTGTCGTTGCGACTCACGATGAGTCACTGGCTCGCGCCAGTGGTTTGCAGGTGCGGCGCATCAGTTGTCGTCGCGACGGCGATGGCGGCGTCACCGCGACCCTCGGGGAGGCTTGCTGATGCGCGGCGCGCTGGTGGCTTCCCTGGCCTGGCAGGATTACCGCAACGATGCCTGGCTGTCGGCCTGTTCGGTGCTGGCGCTGGTGGCGGTGGTCGCGCCGTTGCTGGTGTTGTTCGGTCTGAAATTCGGCCTGGTCAGCAGCCTCACCGAACGCCTGGAAAATGACCCGGCGACCCGGGAAATCATCCCGTTGGGCGGTGGTCGGTTCAGCGCTGAGTTCGTTGAGCAATTGGGCCGGCGCAGTGATGTGGCGTTTGCCCTGGCCCGCACGCGGCAGATTGCGGCCACTGCGGATTTGAGCAGCGAGGCTGCGCCCGTCACCGTCGAAATGATCCCCACGGCGGCCAATGATCCTTTGTTTGAGCGCCTGCCGGTGCCGCAAGGGCTGGATCAAGTGGTGCTCAGCCACACCGCCGCCGAAAAACTCGGCGCCAAGGCCGGTGATTGGCTGCAGGCCAGTTTCAGTCGGCAGGTGGCCGGTCGTAGCGAGGCGCAGCGCACGCGGGTGCAGGTGTTGCACGTGTTGCCGCTTGAGGCTTTTGCCCGGGATGGTTTGTTCGCGCCGCTGGCGCTACTGGAAGCGGCCGAGGACTACCGCGACGGTCGCGCCGTGCCCGCATTCGGCTGGCCGGGCGATACGGTGGGGCAGAGCGCGCAGCGGGTCTACCCGGCGTTTCGCCTGTACGCCCGCAACCTCGGCGATGTCGAGCCGCTGCGCCAATACTTCGCGGCGCAGAACCTGTTGGTATCCACCCAGGCCCAGACCATCGCACAAGTGCAATCGCTGAGCCGCAACCTGTCGATCGTGTTCTGGATCATCGCCGGGCTGGCGTTGGCGGGAGCGTTCGCGGCGATTTTTGCCGGTGCCCTGGCGGCGGTCGAACGTAAGCGTCGGGAGCTATCGGTGTTGCGCCTGCTGGGGGTTTCCACGGCGGCGCTGTTGATGTTCGTGGTGTTGCAGGCGCTCTACAGCGCCGCACTGGCGGCCCTGTTGAGTGTCGGGCTGTATGGCCTGGCGCAGTCGGGCCTCAATTATTTATTTGCGCAGATGCCGGGCGAGTACGCCAGTCATTTGCTGGTGCATCACTACACCTTGGCCCTGGTGGCCGTGCTCGGCGTCAGCGCCGTGGCGGCGGCTTGTGGTGGCTGGCGGGTGGCGCGCATCCAGGCGTGTGAAGGAATTCGCGATGTATAAGTTATTGAGCGCCGCCGTGGCGCTGAGCCTGGCCGGTTTGACCTGGGCCGATGAAAGCACCGACAAACTGGACAACCCTAAACCGCTGCCCGGTGACGTCAGCCTGCCGCTGCCGTGCGAAGGGCAAATGGTGTTCCGTTATGTCTACATCCTCGCCCAAGGCACCCTGGATGATCGGGAGATCAGCCTTGGCTACCCGTTCAGCGAAGGCGAGGCCGGTTATAAGCAGTCGTTCATTTCCGGTTATCGTCGGGACTTTATCAATGGCCAGTTCACCCTCAAGGACCTGCCCAAGGACTGGAACAAAACCATTGCGCCGTTGATGCCCAAGGCTGACGCCAAGACCCCGCTCAAACCGATGCTGTACTTCATCGGCAAATACGAGGTCACTGCTCGCCAATACGCCCAGGTCATGGCCCAGGCGCAGTCGTTGGCCAGCGGTGAACCCGCGCCGGCCTGCGAGGCGCTGCAAGCGGAGCTTCCACAAGGCATGGCCGGACGGTTGCCCAAGGTAAAACTGTCCAAGTTCGAGGCCGAGCGTTTTGCGGCGGTGTACAGCGCCTGGCTGATGAAATACCACAAAGATCTGCTGCCGGTGAGCGGTCGCGGCACCTCCGCCGAAGACGGCGGGCTGGGCTTCGTGCGTTTGCCCACCGAAGTCGAGTGGGAATTCGCCGCTCGTGGCGGGCAAGCCGTCAGCCGTCAGGATCTGGAGGGGCGCTTGTTTCCCCGGCGCCTGGAAGGCAGTGAAAGCGACGGGCCACTGGCCGACTGGGCGGTGTTCAACCAGGTCGCGGGCGGCACCGGCCAGGCGGCGCGGCTGATGCCCGTCGGCATCAAACTGCCGAACCCCATCGGCTTGTTCGACGTGATCGGCAACGCCGCCGAGATGGTCCAGGAATCCTTCCAGCTAGTGCATGCCGGTCGCCGCCAGGGCGCCTACGGTGGCTTCGTGGTCAAGGGCGGCAACTACCTGGAAGGCGAAGGCACGCTGTTCACCGGGATGCGTCGCGAGTATCCGTTGTTCGCCGCCGACGGCACCGAGCAAAGCAACGAAACCACCGGGTTCCGCGTGGCGGTCGGGGCGTTGTCGGCGCCGCGCTCACGTTACAAAGAGCTGTTCGCCCAATGGGAGAAAGAAGGCCGCCTCGCATCCCTGACCGATGCCATCGATGAAGCCGAAGACCCGACCAAGCGCCTGGATAGCATCATCGCTGCCAGCGTCGACCCGCGCCTGCAAGCCGAGCTGGGGCTGGTCAACGAAGAGCTCAAACGCAATGTCTCGCTCATCGCCCAGCAGCGCGAAGAAGCGGCGGGCAACCTGATCCAGTCGGCCGCCCTGGTGGTCGAGACCATCAATAACTACAACATTCGCCTGACCAATTTGCAGAACAGTCGCCAGCAAGCCGTGGACGCCAAGGACGAGGCCAGCGCCGAGCTGTTCGCCACGGCCATCAACAACGGCCGCAGCGCCCTCGATGGTGCCGTGGCCATTTACATCGACAACCTGGCCACCGGCACGCGTTACACCGATGCCGTGATCCAGGCGCAATTTCAACGCATCAAGGAGGAGTTGGAGCGCAAGCCGGTGCTGGGCAAGAGCCTGGTGGCGCGCGCAACGTTATTCGTTCGCCATGTCGGTCAGTATCGTCAGCAAAAACGAGCCGACCCGGCGGCGATATTGAAGGAACTGCTCGCATCGAGCAGTCAGCGGTCTTGACCGTTGGTTGTCAGCGAGCTTGGAAGGGACTCAGGCGGCGGTGGGCCGTGCTGAGCTGGTCAACACTTAAAAAGAGAACACAATCATGCTTTTCTCCCGTAAACCTTTTACTTCGGTTTCCAAGCGTCACCTGCTGATGGTCGCTGTCGGCTTCAGCACCGTACTGACCGGCTGCGCTACGTCGCCGACTTCCAAGGTCGCGTCGAGCACCAAGGTCGAGTACTACCCTAACTGCTACGAGCCGGTGCAGCACTTGCGCTCCACCGAGGGCAACATGACCAAATCGGTACTCACCGGCGCCGCCGTTGGCGCGGTCGGTGGTGCCCTGTTGGGTGCGCTGACGGATTCGGAAAACCGTGGTCGCAACGCCGCCATCGGTGCCGCCGGTGGTGCCTTGGCCGGTGGCGCGACCGGTTACTACACCGAGCGTCAGAAGCAGATCGCCGATGACAACCAGCGCATCGCCTCCTACGCCGCCGACGTCAATAAAAGCGTCTCGGACATCGACCGCAGCACGGCTTATGCCAAGACTTCGCAGCAGTGCTACCAGAACGCGTTCAGCAAGCTGGTGGCCGACCGCAAGGCCAAGACTGTCAACGAAACCGAAGGTCGCAAGCGCCTGGCGGAAATTGTCTCCGGCCTGAAAGAGTCCAACGACCTGATCGTCGCGGTCAACGGCAAAGCCGCCGAAGACCTGAACAACTACACCCAGGCCTATGAAAAAGACCTGCAGCAAGTGGGTGTGCAGCGTACCGACGTGGTGACCGTGGCGACCGCGGAAACCAAGCCGGTTGTGGCTTCGACCAAGACCAAAAAAGCTGTGAAACCGGCGAAAAAGCCGGTGTTGCCAACCGTGCCGAAAGAAGCTGTGACCACTGAGAAAACCCTGCAGACCGCCAAGGCCAAGCAGGATGAAAGTAAGCAGGTTGCCAGCGCTGGCACCAGCCAGGTCAACAGCATGTGCAAAAACCCGGACCTGGGTGACTGGGCGCCGGTTCCTTGCCCGAATGTTTGATTGAGTGAGGGCTGCTGATCATTCCTTTATGGAGTGATCGGCGCACAAAACCTGTGGGAGCGGGCTTGCTCGCGAAGGCGTCAGTTCAGTCAGCATGTGTGTTGACTGACACCCCGCTTTCGCGAGCAAGCCCGCTCCCATATTTGTTTTGGGTTGCCGCAATATCCCCGGTCCTCTGTGGGAGCGAGCCTGCTCGCGATGGCGGCCTGACAGCCGGCCTGGGGTTTGTTGACTGGGTACATATCCGTTGCTGCGGTAACGGCGGCTTAGGGTTCCGCCCTTACGGCGGGTCACTTTTGGCAAACGCCCCAAAAGTAACCAAAAGGTCTTTGCCCCACCACTCGGCACCTCGCTTAGGCTCGGTGTGCCCTCACTCCGGCATTGCTCCGTGGGCCCGCCGCGAAGGGCCATCCATGGCCCAGCGCGGCTATCCCGGCATCCATGCCGGGATGCCCACTGCGCAATACCTGCGTTCGGCCAGCGTGGTTAACGGGGCCCCCAGATCAAAAGCCTGCGCGAGGCGGCCTTATAGCCGGCCTGTTTCTCCAGTCGTACTGCGACCCCGTTGTGGAAGCAAAGCTTGCTCGCGAGGCGGCCTTATAGCCGACCTGTCTCTCCAGTCGTACCGCGACCCCGTTGTGGGAGTAAAGCTTGCTCGCGAGGCGGCCTGACAGCCGGCCTGTCTCTCCGGCCGCACCTCGATTCCATTGTGGGAGCGGGCTTGCTCGCGAAGGCGTCGGCACAGGTTGCATCAATGCAAAGCGCTACCCCTTGGTTCCAGGCGCCGCCATCTCTTTTGTTTCCAGATGATCCAGCGCCCGTTCAACCAACAACTGCACCCCATCGGCCATGCGGCTGATCGCCAGGGCTACGCAGCGGCGTGAGTCATCGACATCGTCGGCCAGGTCGGCGGCGATGGTGCTGATGGAGAGCAGGTCTTCGGAGGCGTTGGCAAGCAGGGTTTCGGTGTCGATATGGGGGGAGACGATGAAGAGCTGGTTCTTGTCGGGTTCGGGCGGGGAGGAAGGCTGGGGTTTGAGGTAGTAATCGAGGGCGCGGGTGGCGGCGTCTTCGAGCTTTTTTTCTTCGAGGATTTCGACGCGGGATTTGGGGGAGTGGTGTGGTGGATTAGGTGTAGGTTTGAACATGGTAGGTTTCCATTGGAGAACCACTTTGAATCGCTTGCACGCGATAAAAGGTGGCAGCTGTGAGCGAGTGTGCAAGACCGGGTAAACGTACCGAAACCCCGGCAGACCTTGAGAGTCTCCCGAACACAGCCGCCATAAAACACGGGCACGAATGCACCATAAAATGGCCGGAGGAACTATGAGTCGGTTGTTTTACCCGGACTTGCACGTCCGTGTCACCGTTTTTGATGACGAACAGAGGTTAGCGGCGCTCGAAAGCGCTGCCTAGTTCATGAACAGCCCGGCGTTTTGAAGGAAATGTCCGAGGGGTTTGGCGGGGAAAAGATCAAAAGATCGCAGCCTTCGGCAACTCCTACACCGATCCCCGTAGGAGCTGCCGAAGGCTGCGATCTTTTGATTTTTGGTTTTATGACTTGGCAGTCATCTTTCGCGAAAACCAGCTTATCTTCCGCCAAAGCGATCCGATGATGGCGTTACGCCGAAGAATCGCTAAACTGCCAGCCATTGATCTTTTCTCACGAGGCCGTGCCCATGAAGTTTCGTTTTCTGCTGTGGATGCTGGGGTTGTTGATGGGCAGGGCCAGTCGGACCAATCCGGCGTTCCAGCAGCAGTTGGGCGATAAGGAGTTGGTGTTCCAATTGCAAACCCTGGACGGCAAAGTCGCCCGGCATTTCACGGTCAAGGACCAGCGCATCACCAGCCAGTCCGGCACCTACCCGACGCCGGCGTTCGCCATCGCCTTCAAGGACGCGGCCTATGGGTTCGCCACGATGCAGGCGAAGAACAAGCAGTTAGCCTTCATGACCGGGATCCAGGACCAGTCGATCCAGATCAAGGGCAACCCGGCGCTGGTGATCTGGTTTCAGGGGCTGACCAAGTACTTGAAGCCGAAGAAGGCCAAGGCGAAGACCTGAGGCGCTGCGGATACTTGTGGCGAGGGGATTTATCCCCGCTGGGCTGCGCAGCAGGCCCAAAAAGGCTGAGCGGTGTTCAGCCTGCGTAACCAGGGAAGCAGTTTTTAGGGCTGCTTCGCAGCCCAGCGGGGATAAATCCCCTCGCCACAACGGCCACAACGGCTACAACCACCCGATTGCCAGGCTGGCTATCAGCCGTGGCTGAACTGCGAAGCCAGTTCGCGCAACAACACCTCAGCCTCCAGCACTTTGCTGACCACTTCATTGGCTTTGTCGCGACTCAGGCCGACGCGTTCGAGCAGTGCGTCGGGAATCTCCTCGTCGGGGCCTGAGCCAATGCCACGGGCGCGTAGCAGACGTACGGCCAGGCACACCAGGTTCGGGTAGGCGGCGTATTCGCCGTCGTAGTGCGGGTCGTGCTGGAAGCGCAGGGCGGTGGCCAGTTCGTCGGGCATGTCCCAGTAGCGCATCAGCCATGAACCGATCTGCTCGCGACTGATGCCCAGCAGATGCTGTTCCACGTAGCTGTGGCACAGATGCGGGTTGACCTCCAGATGCCGGCAGATCAACGAGAAGTGCGGCGGGAAGACGTGGGCCAGCAACAGGTAACCGAAGTTGTGCAGCAGGCCGGACAGGTACGACAGGCCGCCTTCGGGGCGCTGGGCGCGGGGCATGGCGCGGGTCAGGCCCTCGATGACGGCGGCGGTGTAGATCGACTGATGCCAGTACGGCGTGGTGTGTTGCGGATGGTCCTTAGGTAGGCTCAAGGTCTTGCCCAACGCCAGGCCCAGCGCCAGGTTGATCACCAGGTCGAAGCCCAGGACCCGGACGATGGCGTCTTCCACTGAGCGGATCTTGCCGGGCGACGCGTAGTACGGCGAGGCGGCCCAGCTCACCACTTGCGCGGCCAGCGCCGGGTCGGTTTCCACGACGCCGGTGATGTCATCAATGGTGGCGTCCGGATCGACACGCAGCTTGATAATCTTTTGCGCCGTTTCGGCCAGTGGCGGAATTTCTATGGTTTCTTCCAGCCGTTGCTGGATGCGTCGGGCGGTAAACGCCTGCACGGCCTGGGTGATTTCCGCGCGGTCGTCGTGTGGACGGTCCAGGTTGGGAGTGATGTTGCTCACGGCTTCGCCGAACGTCGCGGCGCTGGCCTTGGTGAGCATGGTCCTGAACGCCTCGCTGGTGACTTCCAGCAGCAGCCCCGGTTCCCCCGAGTTGATCAGCAGCTTCGGCTCGCGCAGCAGGCTTTCTTCATACAGGCAAGGGGAGCTGGTCAGGGCCGGCAGGCCGGGCAGCAGGCTCAGGCTGTGCTTGCCGAGCATGCGCTCCAGACGGTCAGTAGGCACCGCCGTGAGTTTGCGACCGGTGAGTTCGGCCAGGCGGTTGAGGTCCAGCAGCTGGCTTTGCGGAAACAGCACCATGAGGGCGCCAACGGCATCGTGCAACAGAACGGCCTGCACTTTACGGGCGGGATTCAGGCCTGGTCGTTCGATTACTTCGTCAAAGCCGATGCCCAGTTTCTCGAGCAACAGCCGAATAACAGACGGAGCGTGCGGGGTTTCGGGGACGAGGGCAGCTTCTGTCATGGTCTGTATCCGTTTTCCTACAAGTTCAGCAGTATAACCAGCTTGCCGGACAGGTGCGTCCGGAAACTGAGAGCGTGCTCACACTTGGCCATATTGCTGCCCATGACGCAGCCAGCGATCCAGCAGCGGGCTGACATGGTCGGGCCAGCGTTCCAGCAAAGCCTGGGCGGCGTCGCGTACGGCGGGGAGCAGGTCGGCGTCGCGCATCAGGTCGGCTACCTTGAATTGAAGCAGGCCGGTCTGGCGCGTGCCGAGCATTTCACCGGGGCCGCGTAATTCCAGGTCTTTTTCGGCGATGACAAAACCGTCGTTGGTTTCGCGCATGATGCCCAGGCGCTGGCGACCGATCTGGGACAGCGGCGGGTGATACAGCAAGACGCAATGGCTGGCGGCGCTGCCCCGGCCGACCCGGCCACGTAGCTGGTGCAACTGCGCCAGGCCCAGGCGCTCGGGGTTCTCGATGATCATCAAGCTGGCATTGGGCACATCGACCCCGACTTCGATCACCGTGGTAGCGACCAGTAATTGCAGGGCTCCGGCCTTGAATTCGGCCATCACGGCGGCTTTCTCGGCGGGTTTCATACGCCCGTGGATCAGTCCGACCTTGAGTTCGCCGAGGGCGGCGGTGAGGTCTTCATAGGTGGTTTCGGCCGCCTGGCAGGTCAGCTCTTCCGATTCTTCAATCAGCGTGCACACCCAATAGGCCTGGCGCCCTTCGGCACAGGCGCCGCGCACGCGCTCGATCACTTCGACACGTCGGGTGTCGGTGACCAGCACGGTATTGACCGGCGTGCGCCCGGGAGGCAGTTCGTCGAGGATCGAGGTGTCGAGATCGGCATAGGCGCTCATGGCCAGGGTCCGCGGAATCGGCGTGGCGGTCATGATCAATTGATGAGGGCACATCCGCCCGCCGACGCCTTTCTGCCGCAGCGCCAGGCGCTGCTGCACGCCGAAGCGGTGCTGTTCGTCGATGATCACCAGTGCCAGGTTCTTGAACTGCACTTCGTCCTGGAACAAGGCATGGGTGCCGACCACCATCGGTGCGCCTTCGGCGATCTGCGCCAGGGCGGCTGCGCGATTCTTGCCCTTGAGCTTGCCGGCCAGCCACGCGACGTCGATCCCCAGTGGTTCGAGCCAGCGCTGGAAGGTGATGAAATGCTGTTCGGCAAGAATCTCGGTAGGCGCCATCAACGCCACTTGATAACCCGCCTCCAGAGCCTGAAGCGCGGCGAGGGCGGCAACCACGGTCTTGCCGGCGCCGACATCGCCCTGGATCAGCCGCAGCATCGGTTCGGGCTGGCTCAGGTCGTAGGCGATTTCGTTGCCGACCCGCTGCTGGGCCCCTGTGGGTTTAAAGCCCAGGTTAGCCAGGTAACGGGCGGGCAGGTCCTTGGCCTTGGGCATCGCCGGGGCTCGCAGGGAACGCAGGCTTTCGCGCAGGCGTTGCTGGGACAGTTGATGGGTCAGTAACTCTTCAAAGGCCAGTCGGTGTTGGGCCCAGTGATGCCCCAGGGCGAGCTCGTCGACATCGGCATCGGCCGGCGGGTGGTGCAAATAGCGAATCGCATCAGCCAGCGGCGCCAGTTGATAATCTCGGGCCAGTTCGTTGGGCAGCCAGTCGGGCAGACTGCTGGGGCCGAGCAGGGTCAGGGTTTGCTGGCAGAGCTGACGCAGGCGCTGTTGGGTCAGGCCTTCGGTGAGCGGGTAGACCGGGGTCAGGGTTTCATCCACCGGCGGCGGCTCGTCGCCGGTGATGGCGCGGTATTCCGGGTGATAGATCTCCAGCCCGGACGCACCGGGCCGTGCTTCACCGTAGCAGCGCACGCGGGTGCCCCGCTTGAGGCCTTCCTTTTGCGCATTGCTGAAGTGATAGAAGCGCAGGCTCAGGCCGCCGGTGCCGTCCTGCAGGCGCACCACCAGGCTACGGCGCCGCCCCATGACCACGTCGGCGCCGCTGACGGTGCCTTCGATCACGGCGTCCTGGCCCGGGCGCAAATGCCCGATGGGCACGACGCGGGTGCGGTCCTGGTAACGCAGCGGCAGGTGGAACAGCACGTCCTGGAGGTTTTCCAGGCCAACCTTGGCCAGCTTCTCGGCCATGGCTTCACCGACACCCTTGAGTGCCGTGACCGGCACTTTCGACAGCTCAGTCATGGCCGCGGCTTACTTGGCAGTGGGCGGCTTGGCCACGGAACACAGGCGGATCGAGTCAGCGAGGATCTCGATGGCCTTGGGTCGCGGAAAGCTGGCGCGCCAGGCGATGGCAACGGTACGGAACGGCACGGGCGGCGTCAGTGGGCGAACCTCGATCACGCCAGGGGCGTAATGATGGCTGTCCACCGCCGACAGCGGCAAAATCGAAATGCCCAGGCCCGAGGCGACCATGTGGCGAATGGTTTCCAGGGAGCTGGATTCCACCGTGGTGTGCTTGGCGCCTTCGCTGCCTTTGGTCAGGGTCGGGCAGGCTTCCAGCACTTGGTCGCGGAAGCAGTGGCCTTCGCCGAGCAGCAGCAGGCTCTTGTCGTTGAGCAGGGCGGCGTCGATGGATTTTTTCTGGGTCCACGGATGCTGGGCCGGCATCAACACGTAGAACGGCTCGTCGTAGAGCGGCAGGGTCAGGACATCGGCTTCGTTGAACGGCAGGGCGATGATGATCGCGTCCAGTTCGCCGTTGCGCAGTTTGTCGCGCAGCACATGGGTGAAGTTTTCTTCGATGTACAACGGCATCTGCGGGGCGACCCGGTGCAGTTGCGGAATCAGGTGCGGGAACAGGTACGGGCCAACGGTGTAGATGGCGCCGACTTTCAGCGGGGCGGTCAGTTGGTTCTTGCCGGCCTGGGCCAGTTCACGGATGCCTTGGGCCTGTTCGAGGACTTTTTGCGCCTGGGCAACGATGCCTTCGCCCACCGGGGTCAGGCGCACGGCGCTTTTGCTGCGCTCGAAAATCAGCACGCCGAGCTCGTCTTCAAGCTTTTTCACACCCACCGAAAGGGTCGGCTGGCTGACATGGCAACGCTCGGCCGCATGGCCGAAATGCTGCTCCTGGGCGAGGGTGACGATGTAGCGTAATTCTGTGAGGGTCATGGCGAGCGTCCGTGAAGTTGCAAGCCAAGCATACCGGCTGCAATCGATAGACGCACGTTATCAGACTGGAGACGCGGTGTGACACTGCCTAATGTGGGTGACGAGGGCTCTGTAGGAGCTGCCGAAGGCTGCGATCTTTTGATACTCAAGCATCAGGGAAAAGATCGCAGCCTCGCTCCGCTCGGCAGCTCCTACAGACCCGGCAGCACGCTGTGGCTAACGCCGGCGCTTGTCGATGGAGTACACAAACGGCGCGACGATTTCGATGGAGCCGTTCACCAGCATGTCGGCCGGTGGCTTGGGCAGTGGTTGGGCGCGGCGAATCATTTCCAGGGTCGCCCGGTCCAGGGCGGCGTTGCCGGACTTGCTCACCAACTCGAAGGACAACACATTGCCTTCGGCGTCCACCACGAACCGTAAACGGTTCAAGCCTTCCTTGCCGCGCGACTGGGCGCTGGCGGGGTATTTCTTGTACTTGCCCAGGTGCGCAAGCAATGTGCCTTGCCAACTGGCCTTGGCCGCCACTTGAGCGGGGGACGGGCCAGGCGCCGGCTGCGCGGATTTCTCGGTCGGTGCCTTGGTCGGCTGAGTATCGCTGGGCTTTTGCTCAGACGGCTCTTCCTTGGGCGGTTCCGGTTTCTTTTCCACGGGTTTGGGTTTGGGCTTGGGCGGTTTAGGCTTGGGCTTGACCGGCTTGGGCACCGAAATCTCCGGTTTCTCGGCTTCGGCGATTTTAGGCAATGGCAGTTCTTCGACCGGCTCCGGAGGCTGCGGTGGCGTGACGACTTTAGGCGGTGCAGGCGGTGGTGGGGCCGGAACCGGCGCCAGCTCGACCATCATCGCCTGGGGCGGCAATTCAATGGGCGGGTTTGACGTCCAGTTCAGCGCCAAGGCAATGGCGAGCGCATGCACGCCCAGCACCACGGCCAGGCTACCGCTGTAACGCGTCAGCTTTTGGCGCGTCGTGATCATTTCTTGGGCGCCGTCTCAAGTCCGACCAGACCGACCTTCAGGTATCCGGCGGCGCGCAGGGCGTCCATCACGTTCATCAGGTCGCCGTAATCCACGCCTTTATCAGCCTGGAAGAAGATCGTCGTGTCCTTTTTGCCCTGGGTCTTGGCGTCGAGGGTCGCGCCGAGGCTATCGGTCTTGACCTCGTCTTCACCCAGGAACAGGCGTTGGTCGGCCTTGACGCTGAGGAACACCGGTTTCTCGGGTCGTGGCGAAGGCTTGGCCGTCGACGCCGGCAGGTCGACCTTGATGTCCACGGTGGCGAGTGGCGCGGCCACCATGAAGATGATCAACAGCACCAGCATCACGTCGATGAACGGCGTAACGTTGATTTCGTGGTTCTCGGCCAGATCGTCGTCTGCGCCTTCTTTCAAATGCAGGCCCATGGCCGATTACCCCACTTTCACCATGTGCGGTTGCGAGCCGCGCTCGGGCGGCAGGTGGTCGAGGTCGCGGCTGACCAGCAGCAGGACTTCGGCCGAAGCGTCGGAGACCTGGGCCTTGTAACCGGCAATGGAGCGGGCGAACACGTTGTAGATGACCACCGCCGGGATCGCCGCGACCAGACCCAGAGCCGTTGCGAGCAGGGCTTCGGCGATGCCGGGGGCCACGACAGCGAGGTTGGTGGTCTGGGTCTTGGCGATGCCGATGAAGCTGTTCATGATGCCCCACACGGTGCCGAACAGGCCGACGAACGGCGCGGTGGAACCGATGGTGGCGAGCACGCCGGTGCCGCTGCTCATGTTGCGACCGCAGGCCGCGACCAGACGCTCGAGGCGGAAGCTCACGCGCTCCTTGATGCCTTCCTTCTCGCGACTGTTGGCCGATAGGCGCATCTCTTCGAGGGCGTCGTGAACCAGCAGATTGGCCAAGGTGCCTTCTTTGGCTGCAGAGGCGCTGGCCTCTTTGAGGGTGGTGGCTTTTTTCAGGTTGGCGATTTCACCGCGCAAGCGGCGCTTGGCGCCCATCAGCTCGAAGCCCTTGGCGATCCAGATGGTCCAGGTGATGATCGAGGCGATGGCCAGGCCGATCATGACGATTTTCACGATAATGTCGGCGTTCTGGTACATGCCCCATGGCGACAGATCGTGGGCCATGCCCAAGGTGTTGTCGGCTTCGAGCACTTCAGGGGCGTCTACGGCGTTGGCTTCAACGGCCTGGGCCGGGTCGATGGCCTGAGGAGCGGCTACGGGCTGGGCGGCATCGACAGGCGTTTGGATGGCAGCGGGGGCTTCGGCCGGGGTCGTGGCCGGCGCTTGTGCGTCGGCAAATGCGCTGGGCGCCAGCAGCAGGCTGAGCAGCAGGGCTGCCATGGCGCTCCAGGTGCGAGGTCGATTGGTTGGCGAAGCGGAGGGGAGATAGCGTGTCATGCTGGCCGGACCTGAGAGGATAAAGAAGGTTGATGTTCTTCCAGGCCTCGAGGGCCGAGAACAAAACTGGCGTGCATTATTGCAAGTAATTCTTGTTAACAAAAGTAATACAGTATCTTTTTTTCCTGCATTGCTAGCCGCTCGTCCCTTCTGGCAGCTAGTCTGCGGCTTTATGAGAGGAGATTTTGATGTCCGCGCCTTCTGTTTTGATCGCCGGCTGCGGTGATATCGGTGGTCGCCTGGCGAGCCAGTTGCGGGTCGAGCAGTGGCAGGTCTACGGCTTGCGCCGTACGGTTTCGCAGCTACCGGCCGGGGTTGTCGGGGTGGCGGGGGACTTGTTCAAGGAGCAATGTCCCGCTGATTGGCCCACCGGTCCACTGGATTACATGGTGTACAGCGTCGCCGCCACCGAACATGACGAGGCGGGCTACCGCGCGGCTTATGTCCAAGGGTTACAGCATGTGTTGAGCTGGCTGAAGCAGCACGGTCAGCGCCCCAAACGACTGCTTTTTGTCTCCAGCAGCAGCGTTTACGGGCAGCAGGGTGGCGAGTGGGTCGATGAAACCTCGCCCAGCGTGGCCGGTGGCTATTCCGGCCGACTGATGCTCGAAGCGGAGCAACTGGCGCTGGATAGCGGCATCCCGGCCAGCCGCGTACGCCTGACCGGCATCTATGGTCCGGGTCGCGAATGGTTGCTGAGCCAGGTGCGCCAGGGCTATAGCGTGGTGGAAGACCCGCCCCTGTATGCCAACCGCATCCACGCCGACGACGCGGCGGGTCTGCTGGCCTTCCTGCTGGAAGCCGATCGCCAGGGCAAAACCTTGGAAGACTGTTACATCGGTGTCGACGACGCGCCCGCCGCGCTGGCCGAGGTGGTGGGCTGGCTGCGCGAGTACATGGGCGTTACCCAATGGGCCGAAAACGCCAGCGTCCGCCGCGCCGGCAGCAAGCGCTGCAGCAATGCCCGAGCCAAGGCCCTGGGCTGGACGCCGCAGTATCCGAGTTTTCGTGAGGGGTATGCGGCGATTCTGGAAGGGCGCTGCTGATTCTCCTGACACCCCAAAAACAAACTGTGGGAGCGGGCTTGCTCGCGAAGGGGCCCTGGCATCCAACATCTTCGTTGACTGTCATGCCGCCTTCGCGAGCAAGCCCGCTCCCACATGGGAATCGCGTCGCAGCTCCTACTGCTTTTCCAACACCCACTGCCGGTCACCCGGCGTAAACGAAGGCATTTCATCCGCCAGTGCCGCATTAACGGTCTGGAAAATTTCCAGTTTCTTGCCGTCGCGGGAGAAGATCCAGGTGTTGCCCTGGCCGTTCTGTTGCAGCCAGATGTTGTCGTTGCCGCCGCTCATGGATGCACAGTCGCCGGCCAGGCACAGGGCGTAGCGGTCGGCGCCTGGCAGTCCGCTGACCTGGCCGTCGGGTTGGAACTGCACGCTGGCACCTTGGCCTGGGCCGTTGACGATGTTCCAGGTGCCGCCCAGATAGGCGGTATACAGCGCCCGTTCGAAACTGGCGCCCAGCGGTGCACCCTCCGGCACCTGGACCTGGGCGCGCTCGAACACTTGCTGCGGTTCGTTCTCGGTGGCGGATTGGTTCAACTGGTCGCCGTCGCGTTGCAGTTCGCTGGCGGAGCTGCCGTAGAAATCGACTTTCCACGCCCCGTCTTCTTCGCCCAGCAGCTTGCCTTCGACATTCTCGAAACCGTTGGTGTAGCGTGCCTGGCCGGCCCGGGTGTTGACGTCCCATTCCAGGTTCGGGCCATAGGCCTGCAGCGCCTCGCGCAGCGGGCCGCCCTTGGCGGCGGCGTCGATTGCCGCCTGGTTGATCCAGGTGCCGCTGATATCACGGTCGGCAGGGTCGCTGGCGCAGCCGCCCAACAGCAGGGCAGCCAGCGAAAGAGCAAGCGCTTTGCGCATGGTGGAATCCTTAAACGAAAACGGCGCAGCAGGGGAAGGCTGCGCCGGGCTTGTTACTCGATGACCAGGATGGCGTCCATCTCAACCTGCGAACCCTTCGGCAGGGCTGCTACGCCGATGGCGGCGCGGGCAGGGTAAGGCTGGTCGAAGTACTTGCCCATGATCTCGTTGACCTTGGCGAAGTGGCTCAGGTCGGTGAGGAAGATGTTGAGCTTGACGATGTCCTTGAACGAACCACCAGCAGCCTCGGCCACGGCCTTGAGGTTCTCGAACACCTGCACGGTCTGGGCTTCGAAGCCTTCTACCAGTTCCATGGTTTTCGGGTCCAGCGGGATCTGGCCCGACATGTACACGGTGTTGCCCGCCTTGATTGCCTGGGAATACGTACCGATGGCGGCCGGGGCTTTGTCGCTGGTGATAACGGTCTTGGTCATTTATGACTCCTTGTATTGGATGGGGAGCTATGCGCGCATGCGAGTGATGCGGATGACGCCAGTCAGGGCGCGCAGCTTCTTGATCACGCGGGCCAGGTGTACGCGGTCGTGCACGCTGACCACCAGTTGGACGACGCTGATGCGGCCATCACGCTCGTCCATGCTGATTTTTTCGATATTGCCGTCGGCGGCGTTGACGCTGCTGGCCAGCAAGGCGATCAGGCCACGCTGGTGCTCCAGTTCGACCCGCAGCTCGACATTGAATTCGCCGGTGACATCCTTGGCCCAGGAGAGCTGGATGCATTTTTCCGGGTTGTGGCGGATTTCGCTGATGTTGCGGCAGTTGTCCAGGTGCACCACCATCCCTTTGCCGGCGGACAGATGGCCGACAATCGGATCGCCAGGAATCGGCGTGCAGCACTTGGCATAACTGAGCACCAGGCCTTCGGTGCCACGAATGGCCAGCGGGCCTTCAGGGCTAGGCAACTGTTCGCCTTCGCCGAGCAGGCGGCGGGCGACGACGTAGGCCATGCGATTGCCCAGGCCGATGTCTTCCAGCAGGTCTTCGATCAGTTCCAGGCGGTACTCGCTGAGCATGATCTGCACGCGTTCGGCCGGGATCTTGTCCAGGGAGCTGTCGAAGCCGTTGAGGACTTTATTGAGCAAGCGTTCGCCCAGGCTGATGGATTCGGAGCGGCGTTGGAGCTTCAGGGCGTGGCGGATGTGCGTGCGAGCCTTGCCGGTGACTACAAAGTTGAGCCATGCCGGGTTTGGCCGCGCGCCGGCGGCGCTGACGATTTCCACCGTGGAGCCGCTTTGCAGCGGTTCGGACAACGGCGCCAGGCGGCGGTTGATCCGGCACGCGATGCAGCTGTTGCCGACGTCGGTGTGTACTGCATAGGCAAAGTCCACCGCCGTGGAGCCTTTGGGCAGCTCCATGATCCGGCCTTTGGGCGTGAACACGTAGACCTCGTCCGGGAACAGGTCGATCTTCACGCTTTCGATGAATTCCAGGGAGTTGCCGGCCCGCTGCTGCATTTCCAGCACGCCTTTGACCCACTGGCGGGCCCGGGCGTGGGTGCTCTTGGGTTGTTCGTCGCCGCTGGACTTGTACAGCCAGTGCGCGGCGATGCCGTTGTTGGCCATCTCTTCCATTTCGCGGGTGCGGATCTGGATTTCGATCGGTACGCCGTGCATGCCGAACAGCGTGGTGTGCAGCGACTGGTAGCCGTTGGCCTTGGGAATCGCGATGTAGTCCTTGAAGCGCCCTGGCAATGGTTTGTACAAATTATGTACAGCGCCCAATACGCGGTAGCAGGTATCGACCTTGTCGACGATGATCCGGAACGCATAGACGTCCATGATCTCGTTGAAGGCCCGACGCTTGCCGCGCATCTTCTTGTAGATGCCGTAGAGGTGTTTCTGTCGGCCACTGACCTCGCCTTCGATGCCGTCGATGGTCAGGCAGTGACTCAAGGACTCTTCGATCTTGTTGACGATTTCCTTGCGATTGCCCCGGGCGCGCTTGACGGCTTGATTGATCCGCGCCGAACGCATCGGGTGCATGGCCTTGAAGCCGAGGTCTTCGAACTCGATGCGAATCGCGTGCATGCCCAGGCGATTGGCGATGGGCGCATAGATTTCCAGGGTTTCCTTGGCGATTCGCCGGCGTTTTTCACCGGACAACACTTCCAGCGTTCGCATGTTGTGCAGGCGGTCGGCGAGCTTGACCAGGATCACGCGAATGTCGCGCGCCATGGCCATGGCCATTTTCTGGAAGTTTTCCGCCTGGGCCTCGGCCTTGGTCTCGAAGTTCATCTGGGTCAGTTTGCTGACCCCGTCGACCAGTTCGGCCACGGTTTCGCCGAACTGCGCTTGCAGCGCTTCCTTGGCAATTCCGGTGTCTTCGATCACGTCATGCAGCATCGCCGCCATCAGGCTTTGATGGTCCATGTGCATGTCGGCAAGAATGTTCGCCACCGCAAGCGGGTGCGTGACGTACGCCTCGCCGCTGCGGCGGCGCTGGCCGTCGTGGGCTTGTTCGGCGTAGAAATAGGCTCGGCGGACCAGGTTGACCTGGTCCGTGCCGAGGTAGGCCGATAAGCGATCGGCGAGGGCGTCTATGCTCGGCATGATAATGACTCCTGCCGTTTGCTGTGACCCCGCGCCGTGCTACGTCGACCAGGCATAGGCTTAGACCGCCTCGTTGGACTCGTCCTCGAACGCTGCGAACAGCGGTTCGTCTTCAACGATTTCAGCGTTGGCGATGAACTCGTAGCTCATCAGGCCTTCGGCGATTTCACGTAGCGCTACCACGGTAGGCTTGTCGTTTTCCCACTGGACCAACGGCTCTTTGCCACCGGTGGCCAGTTGACGGGCACGCTTGGTAGAGAGCATGACCAGCTCAAAGCGGTTTTCCACGTGTTCTAGGCAGTCTTCAACGGTTACGCGGGCCATGGTATTCCTCGGAGCGAATGCAATATGCGCGCTGCCCGGTTGGGCGAGCGGACTCGACAGTTTAAAAAAACGCCAGCGTTTAGGGAAGCGCTGATTTTTTAACCAACCCCCTCGACCCGCTGCAAGCTCCAATGTAAAGCCGTCGCAGCGGTTTTGGGAAGGGCTGTTCAACCCAGCAGTTCGGCCAATAATTTACCGAAACGTTGCTGCTGGCGTTTCTGTTGCAGCTGGCTGGCGCGGAAAATCGCCTTCAGATCGTCCAGTGCGTGGGCGAAATCGTCGTTGATGATCAGGTAATCGTAGTCGACGTAGTGGCTCATTTCGCTGACCGCTTCGCGCATCCGGCCTTCGATGATGTCGTCGCTGTCCTGGCCGCGATTGGTCAGGCGCTGGCGCAAGGCCTGTTGGCTCGGTGGCAGGATAAAGATCGAACGGGCCTGGGGCATCAGCTTGCGGACCTGCTCGGCACCCTGCCAGTCGATTTCCAGGATCAGGTCGTGGCCTTCGTCCAGGGTTTGCTGCAGATAGCTTTGCGAGGTGCCATAGAGATTGCCGAAGACTTCGGCTCGCTCGAGGAAGTCCCCGTGCTCGGCCATTTTCACGAACTGTTCGCGGTCGACGAAGTGATAGTTCACCCCGTCCACTTCGCCCGGGCGCATGGCGCGGGTGGTGTGCGAGACCGAGACGCGGATCTGCGGCTCGGCGTCGATCAGCGCCTTGACCAGGCTGGTCTTGCCGGCGCCCGAAGGCGCGGAAATGATGTAGAGAGTGCCGGTGCTGTGGGTCATGTCGGGTTAGCCTTACTCAATGTTCTGCACTTGTTCGCGCATTTGCTCGATCAACACCTTGAGGTTGACCGCAGCCTGGGTGCTGCGCGGGTCGAAGGCTTTGGAGCCCAGTGTGTTGGCTTCGCGGTTGAGTTCCTGCATCAGGAAGTCCAGGCGGCGACCGGCCGCACCACCGGATTTGAGCACCCGGCGAACTTCAATGATGTGGGTGCTCAGGCGATCCAGTTCTTCGGCCACGTCGCTCTTTTGCGCGAGCATGACCATTTCCTGTTCCAGGCGCTGCGGGTCCAGCTCGGCCTTCATGTCGACGAAGCGGTCGAGCACCTTCTGACGTTGGGTGGCGAGCATTTGCGGGACCAGTTCGCGCAGGGTGACGACGTCTTCCTCTATGGAGGTCAGGCGCTCGTCGATCAACCGGGCCAGCTCCGCGCCTTCGCGCTCGCGGCCGGCCTTGAGTTCTTTCAGGCCTTGATTGAACAACGCCAGCGCTTCGGCATTCAGGGCCTGCGGGTCGCTCGCATCACCTACCAGCACGCCGGGCCAGGCCAGGACTTCCAGCGGGTTCAGAGGCGCGGGGTGCTTGATCAGGCTGGCGACGGTTTCGGCGGCAGCCACCAGTTGCGCGGCGCGCTCGCGGTCCACCTGCAAGGCCTTGCCGGTGCTTTCCTCGGTGAAGCGCAGGGTGCATTCCAGCTTGCCTCGGGACAGGCCCTGGCGCAGGGCTTCACGCACGCTACCTTCAAGGTCACGAAAGGATTCGGGCAGGCGCAGGTGCGGCTCCAGGTAGCGGCTGTTGACCGAGCGCAGTTCCCAGCTCAGCGTGCCTTGGATGCCGGCTTTCTCGACGCGGGCGAAGGCGGTCATGCTGTGCACCATGGAGATTCCTCGCAATGCAGGCGGACGCAACGGGTAGTCGTAGCGCCTGGTATCTGTGGATAAAAGCCAAAGGGCAGCAAAGGCGCAGGATTGTAGCGCAGTGAGGTGCATGCCCCCAAACCGTGCATGTGACAAAGCGCTGCGGCTCGTCGGTCAGAGGTCAATGGGGCTCGGCTCGTGGCAGCGGTTCTTTGGAACTGCGCGACGTTTAAACTGCCCTATGGCGGCCCATGGCTCTATAATGCTCGGCAGTTTTCCGTCCTCTGTACAGGTGTTCCCTATGAAACGTCCAAGTGGTCGCGCTGCCGATCAGCTTCGCTCGATCCGCATTACCCGCAACTACACCAAACACGCCGAGGGATCTGTACTGGTCGAATTCGGTGATACCAAAGTCATCTGCACCGTCAGCGTCGAAAACGGTGTGCCACGGTTCCTCAAGGGCCAGGGTCAAGGCTGGCTGACCGCCGAATACGGCATGCTGCCGCGCTCCACCGGTGAGCGCAACCAGCGCGAGGCCAGCCGCGGCAAGCAGGGCGGACGTACCCTGGAAATCCAGCGCCTGATCGGCCGTTCGCTGCGCGCCGCGCTGGACATGTCCAAGCTCGGTGACGTGACGCTGTATGTCGATTGCGACGTGATCCAGGCTGACGGCGGCACTCGCACCGCGTCCATCACCGGCGCCATGGTCGCGCTGGCCGATGCCTTGAAAGTGATCAAGAAGCGTGGCGGCCTCAAGGGCGGCGATCCGCTCAAGCAGATGATCGCCGCGGTGTCCGTGGGCATGTACCAGGGCGAGCCGGTGCTGGACCTGGACTACCTGGAAGATTCCGCCGCCGAGACCGACCTGAATGTGGTCATGACCAGCGCCGGTGGATTCATCGAAATCCAGGGCACCGCCGAAGGCGCGCCGTTCCAGCCGGAAGAATTGAGCGCTATGCTGGAATTGGCAAAGAAAGGCATGAACGAGATTTTCGAACTGCAAAAAGCCGCACTGGCTGACTGATCGTTTCGCGCTTCAGACAAGGAGAACGTCATGAGTGATGAGCAAACCCTACTGCCCCAGCCCAGCAAGGAGGCGCGTCAATGGGCGATGTTCTGTCACTTGTCCGCCTTGTTGGGCATCTGGATTCCGTTCGGTACGCTGATCGGTCCGCTGGTGCTCTGGCAACTCAAGCGCGAGACTGACCCGTTCATCGATGCCCAGGGCAAGGAAGCGCTGAACTTCCAGATCACGGTGGCAATTGCCTCGGCGATCAGCCTGCTATTGATGATCGTGGTGATCGGCTTCTTCCTGTTCGGGCTGGTGGCTATCGGTGCGCTGGTGCTGACCATCATCGGTGGGGTGAAGGCCAATGAAGGGCAGCCATATCGGTATCCGTTTACGTGGCGGCTGGTCAAATAACGATCGATGAGTATTCCCCTGTGGGAGCGAGCCTGCTCGCGATAGCTGTGTTTCAGTCAACATCAATGTTGAATGTAACTGCGCCATCGCGAGCAGGCTCGCTTTCACAGTAGAAAGGGTTGTCCACAAAAAAACCGACAGGGCTGTCGGTTTTTTTGTGGCTGCGAAACGACACTCAGATCGTCAGCGTCCAGTCGTAATCCACGATCAGTGGCGCATGCTGCGAGAACCGTGGCTGGCGCGGCAGGCGAGCACTGCGCACGAAGCGGCGCAGACCAGGCGTCAGCAACTGGTAGTCGAAACGCCAGCCGAGGTTGAGCATCTCGGCCTGTTCGTTGTCTGGCCACCAGCTGTACTGGTCGCCTTCACGGCTGACTTCCCGCAAGGCGTCAACATAGCCCATGTTGCCGACAATCTCGTCCATCCAGGCCCGTTCCGGCGCCAGGAAGCCCGGGGATTGCTGGCTGTCGCGCCAGTTCTTGATATCCAGCTTCTGTTGCGCCACGTACAGCGAGCCACAATAGATGTACTCGCGACGTTTGCGCCGCTGTTTATCCAGATAACGGGCGAAGTCGTCCATTAACTTGAATTTCTGATTCAAATCTTCATCGCCGTTCTGCCCCGAAGGGAGCAGTAAGGTCGCGATGCTGACCTTGTCGAAGTCGGCTTGCAGGTAGCGCCCGTAGCGGTCCGCCGTCTCGAAACCGAGACCGTTGATGACAGCCTTCGGTTGCAGCCGCGAGTACAAAGCCACGCCACCCTGGGCGGGGACTTCGGCATCGCAGGCATAAAGGAAGTAACCATCCAGTTGGAAGGCTGCATCGTCCAGTTCAAAGGCGGAGGCGCGGGTGTCCTGCAGGCAGATGACGTCGGCATTCTGTGCTTGCAGCCAACTGAGCAACCCTCGCTCCACTGCAGCCTGAATACCATTGACGTTCACACTGATGATCCGCATAAATGGCCCCAAAAATCACGTGCGTGTATGATACACGGCGTGTACCTATTTAGCTAAATCCGTGGTATTTGGGGCTTTTTTCATGCAGGCGTATCAGCGCGATTTCATTCGTTTTGCCATCGATCGCGGCGTTTTGCGCTTCGGTGAGTTCACCCTCAAGTCCGGCCGCACGAGCCCGTACTTCTTCAATGCCGGCCTGTTCAACACCGGTGCAGCCCTGGCGCAACTGGGCCGTTTCTATGCGGCGGCCATTGTCGAGAGCGGCATTGCGTTCGACGTGCTGTTCGGCCCGGCCTACAAAGGCATTCCTCTGGCCGCCACCACTGCCGTCGCCCTGGCCGAACACCACGGGCGCGACCTGCCCTGGTGCTTCAACCGCAAGGAAGCCAAGGCTCATGGTGAAGGGGGCAGCCTGGTGGGCGCGCCGCTGACCGGTAAAGTGCTGATCATCGACGACGTGATCACCGCCGGCACCGCTATCCGCGAAGTGATGCAGATCATCGCTTCCCAGGACGGCGCCAAGGCCGCCGGTGTGCTGATCGCCCTGAACCGCCAAGAGCGCGGCAACGCTGAGTTGTCGGCGATCCAGGAAGTGGAGCGTGACTTCGGCATTCCGGTGGTCAGCATCGTGTCGCTGAATCAGGTCCTGGAATTCTTGGCCGACGACCCGCAGCTCAAGCAGCATTTGCCGGCGGTTGAGGCTTATCGGGCGCAGTTTGGCGTTTAAAGATTTGCACATTCCTTTGTGGGAGCGAGCCTGCTCGCGATAGCCATTTGTCATTCAACATTTATGTTGGCTGAACCACCGCTATCGCGAGCAGGCTCGCTCCCACAAGTAGTGCATAAAAAAAGCCCCCGCTCAATCAGGTTGAGCGGGGGCTTTTTATAGGGTGCCGATTACGGACGCTTGCGATTACTGATCAACGTACCCACGCCGGTATCGGTGAAGATTTCCAGCAAAATTGCATTCGGTACGCGGCCGTCGATGATCAACGAGCTGCCGACGCCGCCCTGGACCGCTTCCAGTGCGCAGCGGATCTTCGGCAGCATGCCGCCGTAGATGGTGCCGTCGGCGATCAGTTCATCGACCTGTTGAGTCGACAATCCGGTCAGGACCTTGCCGGTCTTGTCCATCAGGCCGGCGATGTTGGTCAGCAGCATCAGCTTTTCGGCTTTCAATGCTTCGGCAACCTTGCCCGCCACCAGGTCGGCGTTGATGTTGTACGACTCACCGTTGGCGCCGACGCCGATGGGCGCGATGACCGGGATGAAGTCGCCCTTGACCAGCAGGTTCAGCAAGTCGGTGTTGATGCCGACCACTTCGCCCACATGGCCGATGTCGATGATTTCCGGCTGGGTCATCTCCGGCGTCTGGCGGGTGACGGTGAGTTTCTTCGCCCGGATCAGCTCGGCATCCTTGCCTGTCAGGCCGATGGCGCTGCCGCCATGACGGTTGATCAGGTTGACGATGTCCTTGTTGACCTGGCCGCCGAGGACCATCTCCACCACATCCATGGTCTGCGAGTCGGTGACGCGCATGCCGTCGATGAAGTGGCTCTCGATCGACAGGCGCTTGAGCAGGTCACCGATCTGCGGGCCGCCACCGTGCACCACCACCGGGTTGATGCCCACGGCCTTCATCAGCACGATGTCGCGGGCGAAGCCGGTTTTCAGCTCCTCGCTTTCCATCGCGTTGCCGCCGTATTTGATCACCAGGGTCTTGCCGACATAGCGTCGGATATAAGGCAACGCTTCGGACAGGACCTTGGCGGTATTGGCGGCGGCTTCGCGTTCGAGGGTCATTCAGGGCTCCGGTGGTGCTTCAAAAATCAGAACGGTAGTTGAAGATCAGGTGCAACACGTTTGAGTTGGGTGTGGAACACATCCTTGATGCGCTGCAGTTCGGCTTCGTTGTCAGCCTCGAAACGCAGGACCAGCACCGGCGTGGTGTTGGACGCGCGAACCAGGCCCCAGCCTTGGGGATAGTCGACCCGTACACCGTCGATGGTGGTCAGTTCGGCCCCTTCGCCCCATTGAGCGTCGTGCAGTGCATCAATGATGCTGAATTTGCTCTCTTCGGTCACATGGATATTGATTTCCGGCGTAGAAATATCGTTCGGGAAGGTCGCGAAGAGCTCTTCGGCCGAGGATTTCTCTTTGCTGAGGATTTCCAGCAGGCGCGCGGCGCTGTAAATGCCGTCGTCGAAACCGAACCAGCGCTCCTTGAAGAAGATATGGCCGCTCATTTCGCCGGCCAGCAGGGCGCCACTCTCTTTCATTTTCTTCTTGATCAACGAGTGGCCGGTTTTCCACATGAGTGGGCGACCGCCGTATTCCTTGATCAGCGGCACCAGGCGGCGGGTGCATTTAACGTCGAAAATGATTTCGGCGTTCGGATTGCGCGCCACCACGTCGCGAGCGAACAGCATCAGCAGGCGGTCCGGGAACACCACGCTGCCGGTGTTGGTCACCACGCCCACGCGGTCGCCGTCGCCGTCGAAGGCCAGGCCCAGGTCGGCGTTGGTTTCCTCGACCTTGGCGATCAGGTCTTGCAGGTTTTCCAGCTTGCCCGGGTCCGGGTGATGGTTGGGGAAGTTGCCGTCCACGTCGCAGAACAGCGGGATGACTTCGCAGTTCAGGGCTTCAATCAGTTGTGGGGCGATCACGCCGGCCGCGCCGTTGCCGCAATCGACCACCACTTTCAGGCGACGGGCGAGTTTGACGTCTTTGACGATTTCGTCGTTGTAGCGCTCGAGGATATTGACCTTGGTGATACTGCCTTGGCCGCTGGTCAGGTCGTTGGTTTTGAGGCGGGTGTGCAGCGCCTGGATCTGCTCGTTGGCGAGGGTGTCGCCGGCGATGACGATCTTGAAGCCGTTGTAGTTCGACGGGTTGTGGCTGCCGGTGAGCATCACGCCGGATTTACCGGCCAGCACGTTGGCGGCGTAGTACAGCGCTGGTGTCGGCACCAGGCCCACGTCGCTGACATGGCAACCGCTGTCGGCAACCCCTTTGATCAATTGTTCAACCAGCTCGGGGCCGGACAAGCGACCATCGCGACCGACGCACACGTTCGGTTCACCCTGCGCCAGGCTCTGGGAGCCGATGGCGCGGCCGATCCAATAGGCGGTTTCGGCGGTGAGGGTCTCCGGCACCACGCCACGGATGTCGTAGGCGCGGAAGATGCTGTCAGGGAAGATCGGGGCGATTGCGGCTGGGGTGTTCATGGGCGGGGCGCTCTATCAGGAAGATGACTGGACAGGCCGGCGGTTCGCGTCGGCAGGCTCAAACTGAAGGGTATGACGGCGTTTTTGACAGAGAGTTCGCGGTGGGAAAGTGCCATGAGACAGCGTTACCTGGCCACTATCGCCTAATACATTGATTCCGGGTGGGAAACCTTGCTGCCAGCCTGTGCGCATTTTTCGTCCTGAAACAGAAGCTTAATAAATGGGCCGGGCGAGACGCCCGGCCTGAAACAGCGGGATCAGTGGCTGCCGGAATGCCCGAAGCCGCCAGCGCCACGCTGGCTCTCGTCGAATTCTTCCACCAATTCGAAGTGCGCCTGGACCACCGGAACCAGCACCAGTTGGGCGATGCGCTCGCCCACGGCGATGTTGAACGCCGTTTGACCACGGTTCCAGCACGACACCATCAGTTCGCCCTGGTAATCGGAGTCGATCAGGCCCACCAGGTTGCCCAGCACGATGCCATGCTTATGGCCCAGGCCCGAGCGCGGCAGGATCAGCGCAGCCAGGCCCGGGTCGCCGATGTACACCGACAGGCCGGTTGGGATCAGCAGGGTCTGGCCTGGTTCCAGGACGGTGTCCTGCTTGAGCATGGCCCGCAGGTCGAGGCCTGCGGAACCCGGTGTGGCGTATTGCGGCAGCGGGAATTCGGTGCCGATGCGAGGGTCGAGGATTTTGGCTTGTAGAGCGTGCATGTCAATTAAACCTGGTTCAGCCGTTCGGCGATAAAAGTGATCAGCTGGCGGGCAATCTTGCTCTTGCTGGTCTGGGCGAAAAGGGTGGCGTGCAACTGGCGGTCGATCACGCTGCAGGCGTTTTCTTCGCTGTTGAAGCCAATGCTCGGGTTGGCGACGTCGTTGGCGACGATCAGGTCCAGGTTCTTGTCCTTGAGCTTGCGCGCGGCGTAATCGAGCAGGTGCTCGGTTTCGGCGGCAAAGCCGACACTGAACGGACGGTCCGGGCGGGTGGCGATGGTCGCGAGGATGTCCGGATTGCGCACCATTTGTAGTAGCAGGCCGTCGCCGCTCGTAGGGTCTTTCTTCAATTTTTGCGGGGCGACGACTTCGGGGCGGTAGTCCGCCACCGCCGCCGAGGCGATGAACAGATCGCACGGGATGGCCGCTTCGCAGGCCGCCAACATGTCCCGGGCGCTGACCACGTCGATGCGGGTGACCCGATCAGGGGTGGGCAAATGCACAGGGCCGGTGATCAGGGTGACCCGGGCGCCGGCTTCCACGGCGGCTTCGGCCAGGGCGAAGCCCATTTTCCCGGAGCTGTGGTTGGTGATGTAGCGCACCGGGTCGATGTTTTCCTGGGTCGGTCCGGCGGTGATCAGCACATGCTTGCCGGTCAGCGCCTGGCGCTGGAAGCAGTCGGCGGCGCACTGGGCCAGGTCGTTGGCTTCGAGCATGCGTCCCATGCCGACATCGCCGCAGGCCTGGCTGCCGGAAGCCGGGCCAAAGACTTTCAGGTCGCGGCTTTGGAGCAATTGCAGATTGGCCTGGGTGGCCGGATCGCGCCACATGGCCTGGTTCATGGCCGGCGCGACGGCGACCACGGCGTCGGTGGCGAGCACCAGGGTGGTCAGCAAATCATCCGCGATACCTTGGGCCAGGCGGGCGATCAGGTCAGCCGTGGCCGGGGCGATCAGCACCAGGTCGGCCCACTTGGCCAGTTCGATATGACCCATGGCGGCTTCGGCCGCCGGGTCGAGCAGGTCCAGGTGAACCGGGTGCCCGGACAGGGCCTGCATGGTCAGCGGAGTGATGAATTCACTGCCGCCGCGGGTCATGACGACCCGTACTTCTGCGCCCTGGTCGATAAGCCTGCGGACCAGCTCGGCGCTCTTGTAGGCGGCAATGCCGCCGCCGACGCCCAGAACGATGCGTTTCCGATACAGCCGCTGCATAGGCCTGCCTTTCGATTTCAATGGTCAGTGCAGGGCGAACCCCTCGACAGCAGCCTGCCTGGGTGCAAATCGCCTGCAAAAAAGATGGGCTACGATATCACAGCGACCGCTACGGAACAGCGGCGCCCACAATCAGGGAGATGCTATGAGTATTCGCGATTGGCCGGTGGCCGAGCGGCCACGGGAGCGGTTACTGGAGTTGGGATCGGCGAGTCTTTCGGACGCCGAGCTTTTGGCGATTTTCTTGCGCACAGGTGTGTCGGGTAAAAGCGCGGTGGACCTGGCGCGACATCTGCTGCATCAATTTGGAGGCCTGCGGGTTTTGCTCGAGGCTGATCTGCATACCTTCAACGCACAACTGGGGCTGGGCCCGGCGAAATTCGCGCAGTTGCAGGCCGTGCTGGAGATGGGGCGTCGGCATCTGGCCGAAAATTTGCGGCGCGATTCGGTGCTGGAGAGTCCGCTGGCCGTGCGGGACTACCTCAAGGCCATGTTGCGTCACGAGCCTCATGAAGTGTTTGGTTGCCTGTTCCTCGATTCCCGGCATCGGGTGCTGGCGTACGAGGCCTTGTTTCGCGGTTCCATCGATAGCGCGAGCGTCTATCCGCGGCAGGTGGTCAAGCGCGCCCTGGCCCATAACGCCGCAGCGTTGATCCTGTGCCACAACCACCCCTCCGGGCACACCGAGCCCAGCCAGGCCGACCGGTTGCTCACTGAGCGGCTTCAGGAGGCGCTGGAGCTGATCGACGTGCGGGTGCTCGACCACTTCATTGTTGGCGATGGTGAGCCGCTGTCGATGGCGGAGTATGGGTGGATGTAGGCGCGGTCAGGCAATGGCAATCCCTGTGGGAGCGGGCTTGCTCGCGAAGAGGTCGTGTCAGGCGACATCAATGCGGGCTGACCCACCGCTTTCGCGAGCAAGCCCGCTCCCACAGGTTTTAATGCAGACAGGGGGTCACTTGAGGCTGACCTTCGAATAATCCTGCCGGCCAAACGGGCTGACCGAGTAGCCCTGCACATCCTTGCGGGTCAGGGCGAACGCGGTCGGGTGCGCCAAGGGCAGCCACAGGGCCTGTTGCTGGATCTGCGCCTGGGCCTGCTCATAGAGTTTGGTGCGCACGCCCTGCTCGCTCGTGGTCTTGCCGGCGCTGATCACTTTATCCAGGTCCGGGTTGCAGTAGCGGGCGAAGTTGGTGCCGGACTTGAGTGCAGCGCAGGAAAACTGCGGCGTGAGGAAGTTGTCCGGGTCGCCGTTGTCGCCGGCCCAGCCCATGAACAGCAAGTCATGTTCCCCGGCCTTGGCGCGACGGATCAGTTCGCCCCATTCGATCACGCGAATCTCGGCCTGAATGCCGATCTGCGCCAGGTCGGCCTGCAGCAGTTGCGCGCCCAGGCTGGGGTTGGGGTTCAGCAGACTGCCGGAAGGGCGGGTCCAGAGGGTGGTCTGAAAGCCGTCCTTCAAACCGGCCCTGGCCAGAAGGTCACGGGCCTTGGCCGGGTCATGGGCGTAGCCGGGCAAGTTTTTGGCGTAGCTCCAGGTATTCGGTGGGTAGGGGCCCTTGGCCGCTTCGGCGGTGCCCTCGAAAACGGCCTTGAGGTAGCTGGCCTTGTCGAAGGCCAGATTGACGGCTTGTCGCACCTCGGGCTTGTCGAAGGGCGGGTGCTGGCTGTTGATCGCCACGAACGCGGTCATGAAGGCGTCGGTCTGCGCCACTTTCAACGTCGGCTCCTGTCGGGCGGCCTGGACGTCCTGCGGCTTGGGGGACAGGGCGATCTGGCATTCGTTGCGCCGCAGTTTTTGCAGGCGCACATTCGCGTCCGGCGTGATGGCGAAGATCAGCGGATCCACTTGGGGTTTGCCGGCGAAATAGTCGCGGTTGGCCTTGTAGCGAATCGAAGCGTCTTTCTGGAACCGGTTGAAAATGAATGGGCCGGTGCCGATGGGCTGGTTGTTGAGTGCTTCTGGCGTGCCGGCTTTCATCAATTGGTCGGCGTATTCAGCCGAATAGATGGAGGCAAAGCCCATGCTCAAGGTGGCCAGGAAGGTCGAATCCGCATGATCGAGGATGAAGCGCACGGTCAGCGGGTCCAGCGCGTCGATTTTCTTGATCAGGCTCGGTAGCTGCATGGACTGGGCGTGGGGGTAGCCGCTCTGGGCGATCTTGTGCCAGGGGTTCGCCGGGTCAAGCATGCGTTCGAAGCTGAACTTGACGTCCTCGGCGGTCAGATCGCGGCGCGGCGTGAAGTATTCGGTCCGATGGAATTTGACCTGCGGGCGCAGCTTGAACACGTAGGTCAGTCCATCGGACGAGACTTCCCAGCTCTCGGCGAGGCTGGGGATGACCTTGCCGCTGGCGGTGTCGAAATCCACCAGGCGGTTCATCAGCACGTCGGCGGACGCATTGGTGGTGGTCAGCGAATTGTATTGAACGACATCGAATCCTTCCGGGCTGGCCTCGGTACAAACGCTCAGGGCAGCGGCCTGGGCCAGCGGGCTGATCAGCAGAGGGGCGAGCAACAGTGGGAGGGCAGCGAGGCGCATGGTCGGTTTCCTGTGCAAGTCGAAGGCCCATCTGCATGTGCAGTCTGGAAAAGACCTACCCTAGTGGCCTCGCTGGAAAATGACTATCCCCTTTTTGCATTTTCCGGCACCCTGCGGCGCTGTATTGACGGCTCAGGCTCGGCATCGGTTAAAAAAACCGGCCTGCAGCGACGAGCGGTCAAAGGCGGCGCCAGCCTGTGCCCCAGCCGTTCGGGGGCGTTGATCGGCGCTTTCTTACGAAGACAAATCACACCGGCTGTTGTTGCGCTGTGGTCTTTCTGGTATAAAGCAGCGCTCTTTTCTAGGGGCCCGGTTCCTTCACTGTAGGTGTAGCCGGTAAGACCCTTAAAGAAACGCGGCGCCTGGCGCCAAATGACTGAGAGATTAAGCGGCCAACCCATGCCGGGTTGGGCATGTGGTTTTAGAGGGCTGAGGCATGTCGAGAGTCTGTCAAGTTACCGGTAAGGGTCCGGTGACTGGGAATAACATTTCCCACGCAAACAACAAAACCCGTCGTCGTTTCCTGCCGAACCTGCAGCATCACCGCTTCTGGGTTGAAGAAGAGAAACGTTTTGTGCGTCTGCGCGTATCTGCCAAGGGCATGCGCATCATCGACAAGCGTGGCATCAGTGTCGTGCTGGCCGAACTTCGTCGCGATGGCAAGGTTTAAGGGAGCTAATCATGCGTGAATTGATTCGTTTGATCTCGAGCGCCGGTACTGGTCACTTCTACACTACCGACAAGAACAAGCGTACTACCCCGGACAAAATCGAGATCAAGAAATATGATCCGGTTGTTCGCAAGCACGTGATCTACAAGGAAGGCAAAATCAAGTAATTGATTTTTCCCGACTTACGAAAAAGGCCTGTATCGCGAGATACGGGCCTTTTTTGTTGCCGGGTTTTTGTTGCCTGTCGGGGCCTCATCGCGAGCAGGCTCGCTCCCACATTGGAGCTGTGTAATGCCTGAGTTTCAGGCAAGCGCAATTCCCTGTGGGAGCGAGCCTGCTCGCGATGAGGTCAGATCTAACGATGCAAATCCTCAAGCCTTCTGTTCAAACACCACATAAATCTTGCGGCAAGGCTCCAGCACTTCCCAGGTGCCCTTGAACCCCGCCGGGATCACGAAGCGGTCGCCGGCCCGCAGGGTCTTGGCATTGCCATCATTGTCCCGCAGCACGGAAACACCCTGGACGATTTCGCAGTATTCATGTTCGGTGTAGTTGACCGTCCACTGGCCGACCGCGCCTTCCCATACGCCCGCGTTCATTTGCCCGCAGGGGCTGCTGTAGTGGTTGAACACCGTTTGCTCGGGATCACCCTTGAGCACCTTGGCGGCGTCCGGGCGATAGCGTTCGGCGGTGGTACTGGCCTGACTGAAATCGACGATGTCCTGGATGCTCATGCGGTAGTTCCCCGGTAATGACGGCGCGAATGGCTGAAGAGCCAAAGTCTATGTTTATTAAAACGAACATCGCAAGGCCGTTTGCCAGCGTTGTGTCAAATATATTGAAACATTACTGGCCGCTGGTTTAGGGTGGCGGGTGCCCTAGGCCAAAAACAGTGCCGGAACAGGTTGGCCGGGCAGAATTCTTGGAGCGCTGCGCATTGCGTGGCGTTCATTCTCAATAAGAGGAGGACACGCATGACCACCCTGACTCGTGCCGACTGGGAACAACGCGCCCGCGACTTGACCATTGAAGGCCGTGCCTTCATCAACGGCGAATACACCGAAGCGGTGTCCGGCGAAACCTTTGATTGCCTCAGCCCGGTGGATGGCCGTGTGCTGGGCAAGATTGCCAGTTGCGATGTCGCCGACGCCCAGCGCGCCGTCGAAAACGCCCGTGCCACCTTCAATTCCGGCGTCTGGTCGCGCCTGGCGCCGAGCAAGCGCAAAGCTACGATGATCCGTTTCGCCGGCCTGCTCAAGCAGAACGCCGAAGAACTGGCCCTGCTCGAAACCCTGGACATGGGCAAGCCGATCAGCGATTCCCTGAACATCGACGTTCCCGGTGCGGCTCAAGCGTTGAGTTGGAGCGGTGAAGCCATCGACAAGATCTACGATGAAGTGGCTACGACCCCACATGATCAGTTGGGCCTGGTGACCCGTGAGCCGGTGGGCGTCGTCGGCGCGATCGTGCCGTGGAACTTCCCACTGATGATGGCCTGCTGGAAGCTCGGCCCGGCGCTGTCCACCGGTAACTCGGTGGTGCTCAAACCGTCGGAAAAATCCCCGCTGACGGCCATCCGTATCGCAGCATTGGCCATTGAAGCTGGCATTCCGAAAGGCGTGCTCAACGTGCTGCCTGGCTATGGTCATACCGTCGGCAAGGCCCTGGCTCTGCACATGGACGTCGATACCTTGGTGTTCACCGGTTCCACCAAAATCGCCAAGCAATTGATGGTTTATTCCGGCGAGTCCAACATGAAGCGTGTCTGGCTGGAAGCCGGCGGCAAGAGCCCGAACATTGTGTTCGCCGATGCCCCGGACCTGCAAGCCGCCGCCGAGTCCGCCGCCAGCGCCATCGCCTTCAACCAGGGCGAAGTCTGCACCGCCGGCTCGCGACTGTTGGTGGAGCGTTCCATCAAGGACACCTTCCTGCCGTTGGTGATTGAAGCCCTCAAGGGCTGGAAACCTGGCAACCCCCTGGACCCGGCCACCAATGTCGGTGCCCTGGTGGATACCCAGCAGATGAACACCGTGCTGTCCTACATCGAAGCCGGTCACAGCGACGGCGCCAAGCTGGTGGCCGGCGGCAAGCGGATCCTCGAAGAAACCGGCGGTACCTATGTCGAGCCGACGATTTTCGACGGGGTGAGCAACGCCATGAGAATTGCCCAGGAAGAGATTTTCGGTCCGGTGCTGTCGGTCATCGCTTTCGATACCGCCGAAGAGGCCATCCAGATCGCCAACGACACACCGTACGGCCTGGCCGCGGCGGTATGGACCAAGGACATTTCCAAGGCTCACCTGACCGCCAAGGCGCTGCGTGCTGGCAGCGTATGGGTCAACCAGTATGACGGCGGCGACATGACCGCACCGTTCGGCGGCTTCAAGCAGTCGGGTAACGGCCGCGACAAGTCGCTGCACGCGTTCGACAAGTACACCGAGCTGAAGGCGACCTGGATCAAGCTCTGACACTGACGGCCCTGGATCCTGTTCCGGGGCTGCATGCAGTGCTGGTCCCCTGTGGGAGCGAGCCTGCTCGCGATAGCGCTATGACAGTCGACAGCTCTGTTGAATGTTGCGCCGTCATCGCGAGCAGGCTCGCTCCCACAGTGTTTTGAGTGGTGCCTGAAACAGGAGTGTGGAAATGCGTTGGGCGACCTATTTCGCCGTGTTGGCATCTGTCCTGAGTGTCGGCTTGGCGCTGGGCGTGAGCATGCCGCTGGTGTCGCTGCGTCTGGAAGGCTGGGGTTATGGTTCGTTTGCCATCGGGGTGATGGCCGCCATGCCGGCTGTTGGGGTGCTGGTCGGGGCCAAGGTGTCGAGTCGGCTTGCGGCGCGGTTCGGCACGGCGGCGTTGATGCGCTTGTGCCTGTGGGGTGGGGCGGTGTCCATCGGGTTGCTGGCGCTGTTGCCCAGTTATCCGATCTGGTTGCTGCTGCGGTTGATGATCGGCGTCGTCCTGACCCTGGTGTTCATTCTGGGTGAAAGCTGGATCAACCAACTGGTGATCGAACAATGGCGCGGGCGGTTGGTGGCGCTGTATGGCAGCAGCTACGCCCTGAGTCAGTTGTCTGGCCCGTTGCTGCTGGGCGCGCTGGGGACGGATCACGATTACGGCTTCTGGGTGGGGGTCGGTCTGTTACTGGTCTCGCCATTGCTGTTGCTGGGACGCAGCGGCGCGCCCAGCAGTGAAGCCTGCAGCGTCACTTTCAAGGATCTATGGGCGTTTTGTCGGGGGTTGCCGGCCATCGCCTGGGCGGTGTCGTTGTTCGCGGCGTTCGAGGCAATGATCCTGACCTTGCTGCCGGTTTACTGTTTGCGTCAGGGCTTCAGCGCCGACATTGCGCTGGCGATGGTCAGTACGGTGGTGGTCGGCGATGCCTTGTTGCAGTTGCCGATTGGTGCTCTGGCGGACCGCCTGTCACGCCGGTCGTTGTTCACGGGGTGCGCGGTGGCGCTGGTGGTGTCGAGCCTGGCGGTTCCACTGCTGATCGATACGTTGTTGATCTGGCCACTGTGGGTGCTGTTTGGCGCCAGCGCGGGCGGGTTGTTCACCTTGTCACTGATCCTGATCGGCGAGCGTTATCGCGACGATGCATTGGTGCGGGCCAACGCCCATATTGCACAGTTGTGGGGGATCGGTTGCCTGATCGGTCCGTTGGCGGCGGGGGCGGGCAGTCAATGGATCAGCGGGCATGCACTGCCCTTGTTCATGGCGGCGGGCGCGTTCGGGCTGGTGATTCTGTTATTGCGCCAAGGGGCGTTCGGGGCCACCCAAACGGCCTGAGCACACCCTCACCACAAAAACGGGCTGCCTCTAAAGCATCTGTTCCAGGCCAATGGTCATGGCGAACCAGGCGTTGAACCGGCGCCACCAGCTGCCGGGCTCGCGGTCCAGGTCGTGCAGCTTGCCGTTGTCTTCGGTGGTCCATATCAGCTTCCCGTCCTTCAGGCGGGCCTGGTAACTCAGGGCCGGCGCCATGCCCTGCAAGGCCAGTTCGCGCACTTGGCCGGCGAGTTCGGGACTGTCGACCAACACCCCCACTTCGGTGTTCCACAGCACTGAACGTGGATCGAAATTGAACGAGCCGATGAAGGATTTCTGTCGGTCAAAGATTATTGCTTTGCTATGCAGGCTGGAATCCGATTCGCCGTAGGACTTGCTGTAGAACAAATGGGGGCTGCTGCCACCCGTGTCCCCGGGCTGGCGACGCAATTCGTACAGCCGCACCCCATGTTGCAGCAAAGCCCTGCGATACGGCGCGTAACCGCCATGCACCGCCGGTACGTCGGTGGCTTCCAGGGAGTTGGTCAAAAGACTCACCGCCACCCCGGCATCGGCCCGGCTGGTCAGGTAGACCAGCCCTGGCTGGCCGGGCACGAAGTAGGCCGAAATCATGATCAGTTCTTCCCTGACCCCCGTCAGCTCCGGGCCCAATTGCGTGGTCAGCAGCAACTGCGGATCAGGCTCATCCTTGGCCAGTACTTTGCTGGGTGCATCCCACAGCGCCTGATTCCAGGCCCAGATCAGTTGCCGGCGCCAGATGTCCAGGCGCGGTTGGGTCCGGTAGGAGGTCAACTGCTGGTAAAGCGCGTGATTTTCTTTGTGCGTCTGCTCCAGTGACTCTTGCAGGCGCAGTCGACTGTTGGCCAGATCCTTGGAGGTTGGCCGATGGGACAGGAATTGTTCGATGGGTTTGCTCAGGGCGCTGTTCCAGTATTGGTCGAAGCTGTGCCCCAATTGTTCGGCCACCGGCCCAACGCCCAGCAGGTCGATGTCGGTGAAGTTCAGGTTGGGTTCGGCGTCGAAATATTCATCCCCTAGATTGCGACCGCCGACGATGGCCATGCTGTTGTCCGCCAGCCAGAGTTTGTTGTGCATGCGCCGGTGTTGCAGTGAAAGATTGAGCAGTCGTCCCAGGCTGCGGGTTACCCCGGTGGCACGCCCCAGATGGAGTGGGTTGAACAGGCGTATCTGGATCCGCGGATGAGCGGCGAGGGTCGCGATGATCTGATCCTGGCCATCGCTGGTGGTGTCATCCAGCAGAATGCGCACACGCACGCCCCGATCGGCGGCCTTGAGCAATTCATCCACCAGCATGCGCGTGCTGATGCCGTCGTGAACGATGTAGTACTGCAAATCCAGGCTGCTTTGGGCGTTGCGGATCAACTCGGCCCGGGCGGAGAAGGCGTCGGTACTGTCAGAGAGCAGGCGGAAGCCCGAGCGCCCCTCGTGGAGAGCGGCCTGGGCCTGTACCGAGCGGCCGAAGAAAGAGTCGGTTGCCGGAAGCGCCTGGGAGGGCTCGCGGGTGATATCAAAACTGGCGCAGCCGCCCAGCAGCGAGGCGATTAGCAAGAGCGCAGGCAGGATGGGTCTGGATCTCACGTAGGCTCGTTCCGCTTGTTTGCGTTGATCGGCTTGTGGGTGCTGCTTCCCTGAGTAAAGCTCAGACGGCGTCGAGTCGGGTTTCGTTCAACAACGCAATGGCCGCGGCACCAACCTTGCGTACGGCGTCCTCGATCTGTGCCGTTGGTTTGGCAGCGTAGTTCATGCGCAGGCAATTGCGGTACTTGCCCGAGGCAGAAAATATGCTGCCGACCGCGACCTGCACGCCTTGATCATGCAGGACCCGATTGAGCTTGAGTGTGTCGAAGCCTTCGGGTAGCTCGACCCAGAGCATGAAGCTGCCTCGCGGGCGGCTGGCGCGGGTACCCGCTGGAAAATAGCGGCTGACCCAGTCGATCATGACGTCGCGATTGCGTTGGTATTGGGTGCGCATCCGGCGCAAATGCGGTTCGAAATGTCCGCCTTTGAGGAACTCCGCAATGGCAATCTGCGGTTGCGGTGCGGTGGAGCCGGTGCTGATGTATTTCATGTGCAGCACCCGTTCCAGATACCGGCCTGGTGCGACCCAGCCAATCCGCAAGCCCGGTGCCAGTGTCTTGGAAAAAGAACTGCAGAGCAGGACGCGGCCATCGTCGTCGAAGGATTTGATCGTACGGGGCCGCGGATAGGTGTAGGCCAGTTCCCCATACACATCGTCCTCGATAATCGCCACGTCGAAGCGCTGCGCCAAGGTCAGCAACGCGCGTTTGTTGGCCTCGGGCATGATGTAGCCCAACGGGTTGTTACAACTGGGCGTCAACTGTATGGCCTTGATGGGCCACTGTTCCAGCGCCAGCTCCAGTGCCTCCAGACTGATGCCGGTGAGCGGGTCGGTGGGGATTTCCAGGGCCTTCATGCCCAGGCCCTTGAGGGTTTGCATGGCGCCGTGAAAGCTGGGTGAATCCACCGCGACGATATCGCCCTGTTCACAGGTAGCGCGGATGCTGACCGACAGCGCTTCGTGACAGCCGGTGGTGACGATCAGGTCGCCGGCTCCCAGTTTGCAACCAGAGTCCAGCGACAGGCGAGCGATCTGTTCGCGCAACGCGAGGTTGCCGTAGATGTTGTCGTAATACAGACCCGGCATGTCCTGCCGGCGGCTGATCTGCGCCAGGCTGCGCAACAGGGGTTTCATGGTCGGCGAGTTGATATCCGGCATGCCCCGGCCCAGTTGCACCACATCCTTGCGCGGCACCGCGCGTATCAGCTCCAGCACCTGGTCCCATTGCGAGATGTCTACCGGTCGTTGGGCCGGGCGACCCACTACCGGCAGGTCAGGCAGTTCACGATTGGCCGGTACGAAATACCCTGATTTGGGTTTTGGCATCGCCAGTCCGCTGTCCTCCAGAACGCGATAGGCCTGCTGTACGGTACTCAGGCTGACGCCGTGCTCCATGCTCAGTGCGCGCACTGACGGCAGCCGGTCGCCGGGGCGGTAGAAGCCCTGTTCGATGCGGGTGCCGAGCAATTCGGCGAGGTTCACATAAAGGGTCATGGCGCGCTCTCGATGAAGTGGACAACGGTAACCAATACAGTTGCGGCGGAAAAAGACAATTCAGTGTCGAAAAGCCGCAATCTGTATGCATATAAAACACATTGTTTGAATCTGTATTGATTATGGCCGTCCGCGCATCATGAAAGCTCTGGCTACCCAAGTAAACAGGAGCGATCAAAATGAACGGCTTGAGCGATGTGCGGCTGACGTTACACAGCCAGGAACTGGCGGCGGGGCAGGAAAAGGAGCTGCGCAATGCGATGTTGCCCAGTGCTCCGTCCGGCCTGAGCCGCTGGGCCCTGTTCTGGCGTCGCTTGCATACACGCAAGGCCTTGTTGGAGCTTACACCCGAACAGTTGCGTGATATCGGGCTGAGCCGGGAGCAGGCGCGGGCGGAGGCGCTCAAGCCGTTCTGGCGGCTTTGAAGCAATAGGAACCCGGTGGCGAGGGAGCTTGCTCCCGCTGGGCTGCGTAGCAGACCTTCTTTTTGCGGTTGCTGCGCAACCGAGCGGGAGCAAGCTCCCTCGCCACGGATCCGGGACTAAATCAACTCTTTCAACCGATGCCACAGCATCCCCAACGCCAACAGTGGCGAGCGCAGATGCTTCCCGCCCGGGAAGGTCATGTGCGGCACTTGGGCGAACAGATCGAAACCACCACTCTGTTGTCCACTGATGGCTTCGGCCAACAGCTTGCCGGCCAGGTGCGTGGCATTCACCCCGTGACCGGAGTAGGCCTGGGCGTAGTACACGTTGGGCTGATCCTTGAGTCGGCCGATCTGCGGCAAGCGATTGGCGCCGATGCCGATCATCCCGCCCCATTGAAAGTCGATTTTTACCTGCGCCAGTTGCGGGAACACCTTGAGCATTTTCGGACGCATGTACGCGCCAATATCTTGCGGGTCACGACCTGAATAGTGGCAGGCTCCGCCGAACAGCAAGCGTCGATCCGCGGAAAGCCGGTAGTAATCCAGCGCCACCCGTTGATCGCAGACCGCCATGTTCTGCGGTAACAACGCCTGGGCCTGAGCCTCGCTCAAAGGTTCAGTGGCGATGATGTAGCTGCCAGCGGGCAGCACTTTGCCGCTGAGTTCCGGGTTGAGCCCATTGAGGTAGGCGTTGCAGCCCAGCACCAGGGTCTTGGCCCGGACCGCGCCCTGTTGGGTGTGCACCTTCACTTCCGGGCCGTAATCAATGCGCGTGACCGCCGATTGCTCGAACAGCCTGACCCCCAATTGCTGCGCGGCGCAGGCTTCGCCCAGGGCCAGATTCAGCGGATGTAAATGGCCCGAGCCCATGTCGATCAGGCCGCCGACGTAGCGATCCGAACCCACCACACTGTGCATTTCGTGGGCTTGCAGCAGCCGGGTCTGATGGCGATATCCCAGGCGGCGCAGCTCTTCGGCGTCCTCAGCGAAACCTTCCAGGTCACCTGGCTTGTTGGCGAGGTCGCAATAACCCCAGGTGAGGTCGCAGTGGATCTGAAAGCGCTCGACCCGTTGACGGACGATTTCCACCGCCTCAAGACCCATCAGCTTCATCTGGCGTACGCCGTCGGCACCGATGACCGGGGCGAATTGATCAAGGCCGTGACCGACGCCGCGAATCAATTGACCGCCGTTGCGCCCGCTGGCCCCCCAACCGATCTTGTGCGCTTCCAGCAGCACTACGCTCATGCCGCGCTCGGCCAGTTCGATCGCTGTGTTCAATCCCGAGAACCCGCCGCCGACCACGCAGACATCCGCCACCAGCTCGCCCTGCAGCAGCGGATGATCCGGTTGCGGCAGGCTGCTGGCGGCGTAGTAAGAGGCGGCGTGCGAATGGCTCGGGACAGGTTGCTGAACACGGGCGTTCATGTGCGTAATCCTGATTATTGTGTTTGAGAAATTTTACGGAGCATAAGCCGGGGATTCGTCCATGGGCAACATCGGTCGGTTGGCGCTGTCTGGGATAAGCCTTTTCGTGCAGAATCCTGCCTTGTCCCGTCTCGGTAGCCGCTTCGATGAGCTGCAACAGTCAAAAAATCCGCACGTTGCGCCAACAGATTCCCTCGTTCGAGTGCGTACCGGGCTGCCATGACTGCTGCGGGCCAGTGACCACCTCGCCGGAGGAAATGGCCCGCTTGCCGCGCAAGACCCGGGCCGAACAGGACGCGGCCATGGAAGCGCTCGACTGCGTGCACTTGGGACCCAATGGCTGCACTGTCTATGACGAGCGGCCGCTGATCTGCCGGTTGTTCGGCACCACCGCCACCCTGCCGTGCCCAAACGGGCGACGGCCAGTGGAGTTGATCCATCCCCGGGTCGAGAAGCAGATTCACGAATACATGGCCAGCACCCGGCAGGTGTTGGTGTAGCCAAGAACGCCCTTCAATCCGGAATCGGCAGGTTCAAGCTCTCCTTCACCTCTTCCATCACGATGTAGCTCTTGGATTCGCGCACGTGGGGCAGCTTGAGCAGGATGTCGCCCAACAGCTTGCGGTACGAAGCCATCTCGGAAATCCGCGCCTTCACCAGATAGTCAAAGTCGCCTGACACCAGATGGCATTCGAGCACGTGAGGCAATTTCAGCACTGCGCGCCGGAATTCTTCAAAGGTGTCGCCGGACTTGTAGTCGAGGCTGATTTCGACAAATACCAGCAGACTTCCCTTCAAATGCTGCGGATTGAGCCGGGCGTTGTAGCCCATGATGATTCCCTCGCGCTCCAGGCGACGAACCCGCTCGGTGCAAGGCGTGGTGGAGAGGCCGACCTTTTCCCCAAGCTCTGTAAAGGAAATCCGTCCATCCGCCTGGAGGATGCGCAGGATGTTGCGGTCGATCTTGTCCAGCTCACGTTTGGTCTGAGTGTTGGTCCGCACAGGTGATGCTCCTCCATGAAAAGGGTTTTTGCCGAGAATTCTCGCCAAATATAGGCATTTATATAGTGAAAAGCACTGGCTGATCTTTTCTAAACTGCGCACATTACGGTCTGTACAACAAAACGTCAGCGGTTATCCGCGATGAGGGCTTCAACATGCGCGTTCTGGTTTTAGGTAGCGGCGTCATCGGTACCGTCAGTGCTTACTACCTGGCCCGTGCCGGGTTTGAAGTCGTGGTGGTTGATCGTCAGCCGGCGCCAGCCATGGAAACCAGTTTTGCCAATGCCGGCCAGGTGTCGCCGGGTTATGCCTCGCCGTGGGCCGCGCCAGGTGTGCCACTCAAGGCCATCAAGTGGCTCCTGCAGCGCCATGCACCGCTGGCGATCAAAGCCACCGCCGACATCGACCAGTACCTGTGGATGGCGCAGATGCTGCGCAACTGCACCGCCAATCGTTATGCCGTCAACAAGGAGCGCATGGTGCGTCTGTCCGAGTACAGCCGCGACTGCCTCGACGAACTGCGCGCCGAAACCGGGATTGCCTACGAAGGCCGCAGTCTGGGGACCACTCAATTGTTCCGTACCCAGGCTCAGGTTGATGGTGCGGCCAAAGACATCGCCGTGCTGAAAGAGTCCGGTGTGCCCTTCGAAGTGCTGGACCGTGAAGGCATTGCCCGCGTCGAGCCGGCGTTGGCCAATGTCACTGACATCCTGGCCGGAGCCTTGCGTCTGCCCAATGACCAGACTGGCGACTGTCAGATGTTTACCACGCGTCTGGCGGAAATGGCCGTGAAGCTCGGCGTACAGTTCCGCTTTGGCCAGGATATCCAGCGCCTGGACTACGCCGGTGATCGCATCAACGGCGTCTGGATCGACGGCAAGCTGGAAACCGCCGACCGCTACGTCCTGGCCCTGGGCAGTTATTCGCCGCAATTGCTCAAGCCGCTGGGCATTCGTGCGCCGGTTTATCCGCTCAAGGGTTATTCCCTGACCGTGCCGATCACCAACCCGGCGATGGCCCCCACCTCGACCATTCTCGACGAAACCTACAAGGTCGCGATTACCCGGTTCGATAACCGCATCCGCGTGGGCGGCATGGCGGAAATTGCCGGTTTTGACCTGTCTCTCAACCCGCGTCGGCGTGAAACCCTGGAGATGATCGTCAACGACCTTTATCCTCAGGGCGGCGATCTGGCCCAGGCCAGTTTCTGGACCGGCCTGCGTCCGACCACCCCGGATGGCACGCCGATCGTGGGCGCCACCCCGTTCAAGAACCTGTTCCTGAACACCGGTCACGGCACCCTCGGTTGGACCATGGCCTGTGGTTCCGGGCGCTTGCTGGCGGACCTGATGGCGAAGAAAAAACCACAGATCAGCGCCGAAGGCCTCGATATTTCCCGTTATGGCAGTAAACACCAGGAGTCTGCAAAACATGTCAATCCAGCGCCAGCTCACCAATGACCGCATGAGTCAGGTCGTCCTGCACAACGGCACCGTTTACCTTGCCGGACAGGTTGGCGACGACATGAGTGCCGGTATCGAGCAGCAGACCCGGGAAACCCTGGCCAATATCGAACGTTTGCTGGACCTGGCCGGGACCGACAAAAACCATCTGCTGTCGGTGACGATTTACTTGAAAGACATCGACGCCCATTTCGAAGGCATGAACGCGATCTGGGACAAATGGCTGCCCAACGGCGTCGCGCCAGCCCGGGCTACTGTGCAGGCCAAGCTGTGCGAACCGGAAATCCTGGTGGAGCTGTCCGTCGTGGCCGCGCTGCCCTAAACCCGGAAAGCGATCCCTCTTGCGGTGCTGTTGGTGGTTCGTGCCGTCAGCCAGCGCCGTTTTTTTTACCGAGTCCGCCTAGAAGCCTGCCGCCATGCGTCCTGCCCGTGCCCTGATCGACCTTCAAGCCTTACGTCACAACTACCAATTGGCCCGCGAAGTGACGGGAGCCAAAGCCCTTGCGGTGATCAAGGCCGATGCCTATGGGCACGGCGCAGTGCGCTGCGCCGAGGCTTTGCAGGACACGGCCGATGGGTTTGCCGTGGCTTGCATCGAAGAAGCGCTGGAACTGCGGGCCAGCGGGATTCGTGGGCCGGTCTTGCTGCTGGAAGGCTTCTTCGAGGCCGATGAACTGTCGCTGATCGTCGAACACGATTTCTGGTGCGTGGTGCATTCGTTGTGGCAGCTCGAAGCGATTGAAAACGCGACCCTGAACAAGCCGATTACGGTCTGGCTCAAGCTCGACTCGGGGATGCATCGGGTGGGGCTGCATCCGGCGGATTATCAGGCGGCCTATCGTCGACTGCTGGCCAGCGGCAAGGTGGCGAAGATTGTGTTGATGAGCCATTTCGCCCGTGCCGATGAGCTGCACGATCCCAGCAGCACCGAGCAACTGGCCGTGTTTGAGGCGGCCCGCCAGGGGCTGGCGGCGCAGATCAGTTTGCGCAACTCCCCAGCCGTGCTGGGCTGGCCGCAAATGCCCAGCGACTGGGTGCGGCCAGGCATCATGCTGTACGGCGCGACACCCTTCGAGGAGGCCAACGCCGTTGCCGCGCGGCTGCAGCCGGTCATGACACTGGAGTCGAAGATCATCAGCGTGCGTGAGTTGCCCGCCGGCGAGCCGGTGGGGTATGGCGCCCGTTTTGTCACCGCGCAACCGACGCGGGTCGGCGTGGTTGCCATGGGGTACGCCGACGGTTACCCGCGCCAGGCGCCGAACGGTACGCCGGTGCTGGTGGATGGACAGCCAAGCCAATTGGTCGGGCGGGTGTCGATGGACATGCTGTGCGTGGATTTGACTGATATCCCCCAGGCCGGGCTCGGTTCGACCGTGGAACTGTGGGGCAAGACTATCCTGGCCAGCGATGTCGCGAAGGCGGCCGGCACGATTCCTTATCAGATTTTCTGCAACCTGCGCCGGGTGCCACGGCTCTATTGCGGGGGCTGACGCAAAGCGCAACCTACCGAAAGTCGCTTCACCGCACGGGATTGAGGTCAAAGTGTTGTAAATACTGAACGCTGTCGCCATGATAACGCTCACTTTCCACACAACCTGATTCCCTGGAGGCTCCAGCATTGGACGTCGGTGAACGACTGCAATCCATTCGTAAACTCAAAGGCCTTTCCCAGCGTGAACTCGCCAAGCGCGCGGGCGTCACCAACAGCACCATTTCGATGATCGAGAAAAACAGCGTCAGCCCCTCGATCAGCTCGCTGCGTAAGGTCCTTGGCGGGATTCCCATGTCCATGGTCGAGTTTTTCTCCGAAGAAATCCTTCAGGAGAAACCGACCCAGATCGTCTACAAAGCCAATGAACTGATCGACATTTCCGACGGTGCCGTCACCATGAAACTGGTGGGCAGGGCACACCCCAGCCGGGCGATTGCCTTTCTGAACGAGATCTACCCGCCTGGCGCCGATACCGGTGACGAGATGCTTACCCATGAGGGCGAAGAGACCGGGATTCTGGTGGAGGGGCGGCTGGAGTTGGTGGTCGGCGCCGAAACCTTCGTACTCGAAGCGGGCGATAGCTACTATTTCGAGAGCACCAAGCCACACCGCTTTCGTAATCCGTTCGATGCGCCGGCGCGACTGATCAGCGCAGCCACACCGGCCAACTTCTAGGAAAAGAGGCGCCGTGCCTGCACGGCAAAGGCGCCCGAAGGATGAGCTGTCATGACAAACAAGACCCTTGCGACTTTGGGGTTGTTTCAGTGTGACGGCCTTCCCGCTATACTTGCGCCCGCCTGCAAACCGTGGCCGCAGGCGTGACTAGCCACCATTGAGGGTGTACGCGTGAACCTAATTATGAAAATGCTGGCTGCACCAGCAACCGTATTGGCCCTATGGGCGGTCAGCGCCCAAGCGGCGACCAACGACGAAATCGCCGAGCGCCTGAAGCCGGTTGGCCAGGTCTGCGTTCAGGGGCAGGAATGCAAAGGCATGGAAGTCGTGGCTTCGGCTGGCGGCGGTGGTGCCAAGACGCCGACGGATGTTATTGCAAAACACTGCAATGCTTGCCACGGTACCGGCCTGCTGAATGCTCCGAAGATCGGCGATGCGGCAGCCTGGGGTGAACGAGCCAAGAAAGAAGGTGGCCTTGATGGGCTGCTCGCCAAAGCGATCTCCGGTATCAATGCCATGCCCCCTAAGGGCACTTGCGCCGATTGTTCGGATGATGAGCTCAAAGGTGCCATCAAAGAGATGTCGGGTCTGTAAACACCAGCATCTTCAACAAAAAAGCCGCTTGCGAGCGGTTTTTTTGTGCCCGGTGGTTTTACAAAGCTGTTCATCGCAACCAAGACCCGGCAAGCTCGGTCCAACCCACATTCATGGAATGTCCCGGAGGGTCGGATGGTGCAGTTGTGTTCAATCGAACAGGCGGTGGATGACGTACTCGCGCGCCTGCCAGCGCACATTCATCTGGGGATGCCCCTGGGGTTGGGCAAACCCAATCTGTTCGCCAATGCGCTGTACCGGCGTATCGCGCAACTGCCAGAGCGCCAACTCACCATCTACACGGCCCTGAGCCTGGGCCGACCCAATCTGGGCGATGGGTTGCAGAAGCGCTTTCTCGAACCTTTTATCGAGCGCGTTTTTGGTGATTATCCGGAACTGGATTACCTGGCCGATCTGCACCGCGACAGCCTGCCGGCCAACATCCATGTCCAGCAATTCTTCCTGCAACCGGGCAGCCTGCTGCATAGTACGTCGGCCCAGCAGGATTACGTCAGCAGCAACTACAGCCACGCTGCGCGGGACATCAATGCCGCCGGCTTGAACCTGATTGCGCAATTGGTGGCCAGTGATCCGCAGCATCCTGACCGCCTGAGCCTGAGTTGCAACCCGGACATCACCCTCGACCTGTTGCCGATGATCGCCAAGCGGCGTGCGGCGGGGGAGACCATCCTCATGGTGGGCCAGGTCCACAGCGATCTGCCCTACATGCCCGGTGATGCGGAAGTCGGCATCGACACGTTCGATCTGTTGATCGACGAAAAGGACAGCCACACGCTGTTTTCCACGCCGAACATGCCGGTGGGCTTTCAGGACCATATGATCGGCCTGCACGCCAGTGCCCTGGTGCGTGACGGCGGTACGTTGCAGATCGGCATCGGCTCTATGGGCGATGCGTTGACGGCGGCGCTGCTGGCGCGTCAAGCCGACAATGCCGCTTACCAGGCGTTGCTGGCGGAACTGAATCTCAGCCAGTGGGCGCAGTTGATCGAGCGTGAGGGCGGGGTCGAACCCTTTGCCACAGGGTTGTACGGTTGCAGCGAAATGTTCGTCAACGGCTTGCTGGTGCTGGCGGAGGCCGGAATTATCCGGCGCAGGGTCTATCCCGACGAGTCGACCCAGGAACGGGCCAACGCCGGCACCCTCGACGAGGCGGCGCAACCCGACGGCATTTGCATCCATGGCGGATTCTTCCTCGGTCCTCGCAGTTTTTACGAACGCTTGCGCGAGTTGCCCCAGAGTCGGCGCCTCGAATTCAACATGACCCGCATCAGTTACATCAACGAGCTGTATGGCCAGGAACGACTCAAGCGCCTGCAGCGACTCGACGCACGCTTCATCAACACGGTTTTCACCATGACCTTGCTGGGCGCCGGGGTGGCGGACCAACTGGAAGACGGCCGGGTACTCAGCGGCGTGGGCGGGCAGTACAACTTCGTTGCCCAGGGCCATGCGCTGGAGGGCGGGCGCTCCATTCTGCTTCTGCGCAGTTGGCGCGAGGCGGGGGGCGAGATCAGTTCGAACATCGTCTGGGAATACGGCCATTGCACCATTCCCCGGCACCTGCGAGACATCGTGGTGACTGAATACGGTATCGCTGACCTGCGGGGCAAGACTGATGCTGCGGTGATCGAGGCGCTGCTGAACATCAGCGACTCACGTTTCCAGCCGGAGCTGATCGAGCAGGCGCAAAATGCCGGTAAGTTGCCGAAGGATTTCCGCCTTGATCCGCGGTTCACCGACAACACCTCGGAACGCTTGCAGGCCATCCAGGCGCGGCATCCGAATTTGTTTCCGGAGTATCCGTTAGGTTGCGATTTTGACGCAGTGGAACGCGACCTGCTGCGTGCGCTGAACTGGCTCAAGAGCAAATTCAAACTCACCGAAATGCTGGAGTTGGGCAAGGCCGCGCTGGATGCGCCGCCGCCGTCGGAGTTTCCCGAGCATTTGGAGCGGATGCAGTTGGCGAGCCCCGAAGGGCTGAAAGAAGAGCTGGGCCAGCGTTTGTTGCTCGCGGGTCTCAAGATCACCGCGCCTTAACGGCCACATCAAAGCCCCTGTGGGAGCGAGCCTGCTCGCGATAGCGGACTGTCAGTCAACGTTGATGTTGGATGTGCCGGCCTCATCGCGAGCAGGCTCGCTCCCACAGGGATGCAGGGCGATTATTCGATAAAGGTCACGACCCCACCGGCCAGCGATTGCACCCGGGCCAGGGACTCAACCCGATACCCCTGGGCATCCAGCTCCGCGCGTCCACCCTGGAACGATTTCTCGATCACGATCCCCAGGCCTGCCACGGTGGCGCCGGCCTGCTTGATGATGGAGATCAGCGCCTGGGAGGCTTTGCCGTTGGCCAGGAAGTCATCAATGATCAGTACCCGGTCGCTGCTGGTCAGGTGGCGCGGGCTGATGGCCACGGTGCTTTCGGTCTGTTTGGTGAACGAATACACGGTCGCGGACAACAGGTTCTCCGTCAGAGTCAGGGAATGTTGTTTGCGGGCGAAAATCACCGGCACGCCCAAGTTCAGACCGGTCATGATCGCCGGGGCAATGCCTGAGGCTTCGATGGTGACGATCTTGGTGATACCCGAGTCCTTGAACAGCGCGGCAAATTCGTCGCCGATCAGCTTCATCAATTGCGGGTCGATCTGGTGGTTCAGGAAAGCATCGACTTTCAGAACCTGATCGGAAAGTACGATGCCGTGTTCACGAATTTTCTGCTGCAGGGCTTCCATCAAGCCTCCTTTAATGACGCCTTCGGCGCCCCTGGAAATGGGTAAAAGTTCGCTGAAAAGTAGTCGATTCTAGCGCTTGAGCATCGCTCGTATATCGGCCAGGGCGCTATTGCCGCGAACGGCCTTGACCTCGGTCGGTGTGTCGTCATTGCCTTCCCAGGCCAAGTCGTCCGGCGGCAGCTCATCGAGGAAGCGACTCGGGGCGCAGTCGATCACCTCGCCGTATTGCTTGCGTTTGGCGGCGAAGGTAAAGGCCAGCGTCTGACGTGCGCGGGTAATACCGACGTAGGCCAGGCGCCGTTCTTCTTCGATGGTGTCGGCTTCGATGCTGGAGCGGTGGGGCAGGATTTCTTCTTCCATGCCCATGATGAACACGTAGGGGAACTCCAGGCCCTTGGAGGCGTGAAGGGTCATCATCTGCACGCCTTCGGCGCCGTCCTCTTCTTCCTGCTGGCGTTCAAGCATGTCCCGCAGCACGAGTTTGCCGATGGCGTCCTCGACAGTCATGTCACCGTCTTCGTCCTTTTCCAGGGTGTTTTTCAACGCCTCGATCAAGAACCAGACGTTGCCCATGCGGTAGTCCGCGGCCTTGTCACTGGAGCTGTTGGTGCGCAGCCAGTTCTCGTAGTCGATGTCCATGACCATGCTGCGCAGCGCCGAGATCGGGTCTTCGCCGGCGCACTGTTCGCGCACCTTGTCCATGAAGCGTTTGAAGCGCGCCAGACGGTCGGTGAAGCGGCTGTCCAGATGCTCGCCCAGGCCGATTTCGTCGGTGGCGGCGTACATCGAGATTTTGCGCTCGGTGGCGTAGTTGCCGAGTTTTTCCAGGGTGGTCGAACCGATTTCCCGGCGCGGGACGTTGATCACCCGCAGGAAGGCGTTGTCGTCGTCCGGGTTCACGATCAGGCGGAAATAGGCCATCAGGTCCTTCACTTCCTGACGGCCGAAAAAGCTGTTGCCCCCCGACAGGCGATAGGGGATCTGGTGATGCTGCAATTTCAGCTCGATCAGCTTGGCCTGGTAGTTGCCGCGATACAGGATCGCGAAGTCGCTGTACGGCCGGTCGGTGCGCAGGTGCAGGCTGAGGATTTCCATGGCCACGCGCTCGGCTTCGGCGTCTTCGTTGCGGCAACGGATCACGCGGATCTCGTCGCCGTGGCCCATCTCGCTCCACAGCTGCTTTTCGAACTCGTGGGGGTTGTTGGAAATCAGCACGTTGGCGCAACGCAGGATGCGGCTGGTGGAGCGGTAGTTCTGCTCCAGCATCACCACTTTGAGCGACGGGTAGTCTTCCTTGAGCAACATCAGGTTTTCCGGCCGCGCACCGCGCCAGGCGTAGATGGACTGGTCGTCGTCGCCCACCACGGTGAACTGGTTGCGGATGCCGATCAGCAGCTTCACCAGCAAATACTGGCTGGCGTTGGTGTCCTGGTATTCATCCACCAGCAGGTAGCGGACCTTGTTCTGCCATTTCTCGAGGATGTCGGCGTGGTCCTGGAACAGCTTGACCGGCAGCAGGATCAGGTCGTCGAAGTCCACCGCGTTGAACGCCTTGAGCGTGCGCTGATAATGGGCGTACACGATGGCGGCGGTCTGTTCCTTGGGATTGCGGGCGTTTTCCAAGGCTTGGGGCGGCAGGATCAGGTCGTTTTTCCAGGCGCCGATCATGTTCTTGATCTCGTCCACGCCGTCGTCGCCCGAATATTCCTTTTGCATGATGTCGGTCATCAGCGCCTTGACATCGGTCTCGTCGAAAATCGAGAAACCCGGCTTGTAGCCCAGTCGTGCATGTTCCTTGCGGATGATGTTCAGGCCCAGGTTGTGGAAAGTGCAGACCGTCAGGCCACGGCCTTCACCGGCGCGCAGCAGGCCGCCGACCCGCTCTTTCATTTCCCGGGCGGCTTTGTTGGTGAAGGTCATGGCGACGATGTACTGGGCGCGGATACCGCAGTTCTGGATCAGGTGCGCGATCTTGCGGGTGATCACACTGGTCTTGCCGGAGCCTGCACCGGCGAGCACCAAAAGAGGGCCGCCGACATAGTTCACGGCTTCTTGCTGCCGGGGATTGAGTCGGGACATGACAGGGTCAGAGAGTCGTTTGCGAAATGGGCCGGCATTTTAACAGGCTCACAGAATTGTGCTGCTCTGTCCGACTTGTGACGCTACACAGCATTGTCATTTGCCGCTTTGGTTACTTTCACGCAGGATGTGGGGCGAATGGCGTCCAACGTTCGGCTTCGAGGGTAAAAAAGCCGTCTGAAGCAAGTGTTTGAGAACCATTGGCATTGGTCATTAGCGGTCAGCAGGTCATAATGCCCTGCGCCTATTACCTTGCAGAGTCTAGGGAGTCAGCTTGTCAACGTCTGTCGAACCCTTGCGTTTGCTGCTATTGGCCGAAGAGCCGGTATGGTCAGCGATTTTGCGCGAGTGCCTGGCCCCCATGGGGCCGTCGGTTGTGTTGATCAGTGCCCCGAGCTGGGAGTCGGTCAGCAGCCTGTTCGAGGACAACCACAACGCGGTGCTGCTGACTGTCGCGGCGCTGCAGCCGGCACCCGGTCGTTGCCGTTTGCCGACGGTCCTGTTGCTCGAGCACGAGCCCACCACTGCACCTGATGGCGTCAGCGATTGGCTGGTACGTGATGTGCTCGATGGCGCCACTCTGCGCCGTTGCCTGCGCCATGTGCGCGAGCGCGGAGTGCTGGAAAACACGCTGCAGCGTCTTGCCGAACAGGATCCGTTGACCGGCATCGCCAATCGCCAGGGCTTCCAAACCCTGCTGGCGGCGCGCCTGGCTGAAAACGAAGGCCGTGGCCTGGCGCTCGGGCATCTGGATCTGGATAACTTCCGTCACGCCAACGATGCCCTCGGCCACCAGGCCGGTGACCGTTTGATCCTGCAAGTCGTGTCGAGGCTCAAAGGTTCGCTTGAAGCCGGCGATCAACTGGCACGCTTGGGCAGCGACGAATTTGCACTCCTGATCGACACCCGCCGGGCGCCTCAGCGGGCTGAATGGATGGCCGAGCGCATCACCGAAGCCATGGCCGAACCCTATTGGGTCGATGGCGAAAGCCTGCTGATCGGTTGCAGCCTGGGGATCGCCCACGCTCGCGCCCAGGCCGGCGCGGACCCGCTGATGTGGCACGCTCATATCGCCATGCAGCAGGCCAAGAGCACACAGGGCTGCACCTTTCATATCTTCAACGAACGCATCAATCGTAACGCCCGCAGCCTCGCCGATCTGGAGAGCGAGCTGCGTCGGGCGCTGCGGCGCGACGAGCTGGAGTTGCATTACCAACCCCGGCTGAGCCTTGATGACGGCACCATCGTCGGCCTCGAAGCCCTGGTGCGCTGGCGTCATAACGAACGTGGGCTGTTGCCGCCCAGTGAGTTCGTGCCATTGGCCGAACAGAGCGGGCTGATCGTACCGCTGGGCTACTGGGTGATTTCCCGGGCATTGCGGGACATGCAAGCGCTGCGTGAAAGGGGATTGGCGCCCCTGCACATGGCGGTCAACCTGTCATTCCGGCAGTTCCAGGACAGCCAGTTGCTGCCGACGCTGAGCCGCCTGATCGCCGAGCGGGGTGTCGAGGCGCAATGGTTGGAATTCGAACTCACCGAAACCGCCGTCATGCGCCGCAGCGAACTGGTCAAGCAGACCATGGACGCCCTGGGTCGCCTGGGGGTGCGCTTTTCCCTGGACGACTTCGGCACCGGCTTCTCCTCGTTCGTGCACCTCAACAGCCTGCCCATCGCCTTGCTCAAGATCGACAAGAGCTTCGTGGGTGGCATGGAGCAGCGCGAGGAAAATCGCAAATTGGTCCATGCGATGATCAACCTGGCCCACAACCTCAACCTGGAAGTAGTGGCCGAGGGTGTGGAAACCCAGGAACAACTGGACTTGCTACGCGGCTTTGGTTGCGACCAGGTGCAGGGTTTCCTGATCAGCAAGCCGTTGCCGTTTCCGGAGTTGGTTGAGTACTTGACGTTCGAGGGTGATCAGCAGTCGATGCTGGAAATCAGCTGACACAAAACCATGTGGGAGTGGGCTTGCTCGCGAAGACGGTGGATCAGTCGATATATTTCTGGCTGATACACCGTCTTCGCGAGCAAGCCCGCTCCCACATAGGGAACCTCAGTCGGCTTGGATGCTTTCGAAACGCCTCAGCCCAGGCTCACTGCGGATCATCCGTTTCATCTTCCACTCAAACGCCGCCGTCAGGCTCACCGCCGCGCAGGCCAGGCCCAGGGCCAGGCCCCACCAGACGCCGGTCGGGCCCCAGTTCAGGTGGAAGGCCATCCACCATGCCGCCGGTGCGCCAATCAGCCAATAACAACCCAGGCCCACCAGGAAGGTGGTCTTGGCGTCCTTGAGCCCACGGATACAGCCCATGGCAATGGTTTGCGCGCCGTCGAACAGCTCGAACCACGCCGCTACCGCCAACAGGCTCACTGCGAGCTCGATCACCCCACGAAACGCCGGATCGTCGTGGTCCAGGAACAAGCCGACCAATGGGTTTGGCAGCAGCCAGAACACCATGGCGAACGCCAGCATGACCGCTGCGCCGAAGCCAATTCCGACCCGACCGGCCAGCCGCGCCATCAGCAGTTGCCCGGCGCCATAGTGCTGGCCGATGCGCATGGTGATTGCATACGACATTCCCGCCGGGACCATGAATGCCACCGAGACAATCTGCAGAGCGATCTGGTGCGCTGCCAATGGCGTGCTGCCCATGGTGCCGATGCACAGCGCGGCGAACGCGAACAGCCCGACTTCCACTGCGTAAGTGCCGCCAATGGGCAGACCCAGGCGCCACAGTTCCTTGAGGTACTGGCGATTGGGGCGCGACAGACCGTTGAGTAACGGATAAGCGCGGTAGGCTTGATGCCGGTGAATATGCCAGGCCAGCGCCAGGGCCATGCAGTTGGCAACGATGGCCGTGACCAGGCCGATGCCCATCAGGCCCAGTTTTGGCAGGCCGAACATGCCGGTGATCAGTGCGTAATTGAGCAGGAAGTTGGCCACCGTGCCGCCAAGACTGATCACCATCACTGGGGTCGCCCGGCCAATGGCGCTGGTAAAGCCGCGCAGGGCCATGAAGCTCAGATAGCCGGGCAGGGCGAATGGCAGCACCAGCAGGAACTGGCCGGCGGCCAGGACGTTGGTTTCAGTCTGGCCGAACAGCAACAGTACCGGTTTGAGGTTCCACAATAGGAGCCCGGCCACCAACGCCATCAACCAGGCCAGCCACAACCCGGCCTGAGTCAGTCGGGTGGCGCCTTCCACATCACCGGCGCCCTGCCGAATCGCCACCAACGTGCCCACTGCGGCGATCACACCGATGCAAAAAATCGAGACGAATGAATAGCTCGCCGCGCCGAGTCCACCGCCGGCCAGGGCTTCGGGGCTCAGGCGCGCCATCATCAGGGTGTCGGTCAGGACCATCAGCATGTGCGCCAACTGCGAGGCAATCAACGGCCCTGCCAGCCGCAGGATAGCCCAGAGTTCGATTCGCACCGGATGCCGCATGATCATCACACTCCATGTTCAAACAAGGCTGTAAAACGGTGATTCTCGGCGCTCTCAGCGGTTTGCACAAAAGGATAAAAGCGATCACTGGCATGATTAAAACTCATGTTGAGAGCTTTCTGATAGGGTGCGTAACTATCGCCATAGGAGCTTTCCCGATGTCTCGTCGTCTCCCTCCTCTTTATGCGTTGCGGGCATTCGAAGCAGCGGCGCGATACAGCTCGTTCACCCGGGCGGCCGAAGAACTGTCGATTACTCAAAGTGCCGTCAGCCGGCATATTCGTACACTCGAAGAGCACTTTGCCTGTCGGCTGTTCCAGCGCAGTGGCCGCAACCTGCAGTTGACCGAAGCGGCGCGGTTGCTGCTACCGGGCGTGCGTGAGGGTTTCATGGCGCTGGAACGGGCCTGTCATACCTTGCATGGCGAAGATGGCATCCTGCGCATGAAGGCGCCGTCCACGCTGACCATGCGTTGGCTGTTGGCGCGCCTGAGCCGCTTCCGGCATCTTCAGCCCGGCAATGAAGTGCAACTGACCAGCGCCTGGATGGACGTCGACTCAGTGGACTTCAACACCGAGCCTTTCGATTGCGCGGTATTACTGGGCAACGGGCATTTTCCTACCGACTGGGAGGCAAGCTTGCTGTTTCCCGAGGAACTGATTCCGGTAGGCGCACCGAACCTGTTGAATGACCAGCCCTGGGATGTGGCGCGGTTGGCCAGCGCAGAATTGCTGCATCCCACGCCGGACCGTCGTGATTGGCGCAACTGGCTTTCGCGCATGGGCCTGTCCGATCAGGTCTCGCTCAAGGGCGGGCAGGTGTTCGATACGCTGGAACTGGGCATGATCGCGGCAGCGCGTGGTTACGGCGTGTCCATGGGTGATCTGTTGATGGTGGCCGAGGACGTGGCCCAAGGGCGCTTGAGCCTGCCATGGCCTACCGCTGTCGCCAGTGGCGAGCACTATTACCTCGTCTGGCCGAAAACCCGGCCAGGGGGTGAACGTTTGCGCCGTCTGAGCGATTTTCTCCAGAGCGAAGTGAACGCCATGCAATTACCCGACGTAAAGCGTCTTGGCTGAATCGTTGAAGCTCCCGTGATAGCCACTTGGCATTATTCCTTCCAAACCGCTCAAGTATTCGGTTTCGCCGCCGAATGTGTGGAAGTAGTACTTTCGTATTAGAAAGGGACTGCCTACACATCACCCGAATAAAATTGCCGAGTGTGCGACGATCAGGATGATCCGGTCACTTGGCCAGGAGCCGTCATGTCTCAACCTCGTGCCCGAATCGCCTCACAGCTGGGCCTCGCCCTCGCCGTGATACTGGCGATCGTGATCTCCGGCAGTACCATCTTTGCCTTGCGCTCGCTGGACTCCGCCAACCTCGCGACTCGTGAAGAACACCTGGCCAGCGAAGCGCGCCTCATGGCCGACCAGCTCAATACCTTCCATGGCACCCTGCGTGAAAGCACGCAGCGATTGAGCGGACTGTTCGAGAAGCGTTTTAGCGCGGGCCTGAGCGTGCACCCGGACCAGCCGGTCGCGGTGGCAGGCGTGCAGACTCCAGGCCTGAGCCTGGGCAGCGAAGTGCTGAACAACAACTTCAAGGAAGTCGACGAGTTCAAGGACACGACCGCCGGGGTGGCGACGGTGTTTGTACGCAGTGGCGATGATTTCATCCGCGTGAGCACTTCGTTGACCAAGCAGGACGGGACGCGGGCGATCGGCACCATGCTCGACCGTGCCGGCCCGGCTTATGCCCCGGTAATGAGTGGGCAGAGCTACATTGGTCGGGCTCTGCTTTTCGGGCGCTTCTACATGTCGCAGTACACACCCGTACGAGATAGCAGCGGCAAGATCATTGCCGTGTTGTATGTGGGATTCGATTACACCGACGCGCAGAACGCCCAGTTCGAGAATCTCAAGCGCTTCCGTATCGGCCAGACCGGTTCGCTGGCGGTGCTGGATGAGCAAAACAAATGGCTGGTTCCACCAGCGGGTGTGCAGGCGCTGGAGCAGGCGACCGTGACCATCAAGGAGTTGGTCAAGAAGTCGGGCAAAGGTGTGTTCTGGAGCGATACCGCTGAAGATTTCTACAGCGTTGCCGTGCCGTTCGAGGACGGCCCGTGGGCGGTGGTGGCGAGCATGCCGAAAGCCGAGATTCGCGCCGTGACCTGGAGTGTCGGCACGCAACTGGCTATCGGCAGCTTGCTGGCCATGTTGCTGGCCGTGGGCTCGGCGGTGTGGCTGCTGCGCAGCAAACTGGCACCGCTGGGCGATCTGGTGCGTCAGGCCGAGGCGCTGGGCGCCGGCGACCTGAGCGTGCGTCTGAATGTGTCGAGCCACGACGAAATCGGTCAGTTGGCCCGTGCTTTCAACCAGATGAGCCAGGCCCTGTCGACCATGGTCGAGCATATCCGCAAGGCCTCTCAAGAGGTCAATAGCCGAGCCCAGGCCTTGTCCGGGTTGTCCAGCGGGGCCTATGAGGGCATGGAGCAGCAGTCCGGCGAAATCACCAGCATGGCCGGCGCAGTGGAAGAGTTCAGCGCTACCTCGTTGAACATCGCCGATAACATGGGCAATACCGAACGCCTGGCTCAGGATAACGCCCAGCAAACCCGCATCGGTCGTACGTCGATGGATGAAGCGTCCTCGTCGCTGGAGCAAATTGCTGGCGCGCTGAACAGCACTGCCACGGTCATCAACACCTTGGGCCAGCGCTCTCAGGAAATCGGCGGTATCGTCGGGGTGATCACCTCGATCGCCGAGCAGACCAACCTGCTGGCGCTCAACGCGGCCATCGAAGCCGCCCGTGCGGGCGAGCAGGGGCGGGGCTTTGCCGTGGTGGCTGACGAAGTCCGTAGCCTGGCGTCCCGTACCCGTCAGGCCACTGACGAAATTTCCGGCATGATCAATAGCATCCAGCAGGAAACCGGTAACGCCATCAGTACCATGGAAAAAGGCAACTTGTTGATGCAAGAAGGCTTGTCGCGCAATGCCAATGTGGCCTCGGCCCTGGCGCGCATCGACGAGCAAAGCCGTTCGGCCGGCCAGCAATTCGCGGCGATCACCACCGCCACTCAGGAGCAAAGCAGCACCGCGACCCTGCTCAGCAGCAACCTGCAAAGCATCGCTATGGCCAATAGCGAACAGCGCGAAGTGGTCTCGAACCTGGCGATCACCGCCAAGGAACTGGAAAAACTGGCGCAGGACCTGCGCAAAGAGGTTGACCGGTTCCGCTGATACTCCTTCCGCCGCTCCCGTCGCGAGCAAACTCACCCCAGAATTCTCTGGGAGCGAGTTTGCTTGCGAAGAGGCGGCCTAGCCAACATCACCGCAACTGACTCACCGCTACCGCGAGCAAGCTCGCTCCCACAGGGGCTTGGCGGCGAACGGGCATTTTGCGGCCATCCCCAATCAATGTGGAGCGGGCTTGTTCGCACAGGGCCTTAGGGCCAGCATCCCTGTAACTGACCCACCGATATCTAAAAGCAAACCTGTTTGCGCGAAGGCCGGTTGCTCCAGCACTGCGTCTTTTCGAGGTATTCGCTGTTTTTAAGCTTGCTGAAACGTTTCTCCAAGTCTATAAAAACCGCACAACTCCAAGAAAAGGCTGCCCTTATGACTCCGCTCAAACTTGTCATTGCCCTCAGCGCCCTGGGCGCTACGTCCCACGCCATGGCCTGGGATTACGTCCTGCTCGACACCGATAAAGCCGCTCAGCCCTGGAAAATCACCAGCCAGCAGCTCGGCGTGAAAACCGACAAGCCCTTTTCCGTGACAATGCGCACCCTGCATGGTGGACGGCAGGAAGGCGTCAGCATCGTCGATATCGACAACGGCACGATGAAGCTCTCGATCGTTCCAACACGGGGCATGAACGTGCTGCAGGCCTCGGTCGGTGAAGTGCGTATGGGCTGGGATTCGCCGGTCAAGGAAGTGGTCAATCCGTCTTTCATTGAACTCAACGGCCGCGGTGGACTGGGCTGGCTCGAAGGCTTCAACGAGCTGGTGACACGCTGTGGCTACGAATGGGTCGGCCATCCCGGTATGGACAACGGCGAGCTGCTGACTCTGCATGGCCGCGCCGCCAACATCCCGGCCAACAAAGTGATGCTGCACATCGATGAAAAACCGCCTTATGCCATTACTCTGCGGGGCGAGCTGAAGGAGCAAGCCTTCAAGAAAGTCGATTTCTCGGTACAAACCGAATTGATGACCGAGCCCGGCAGCGTGAGCTTCGCACTCAAGGATACGCTGACCAACAACGGCGACTATCCGAAGGAATACCAAGCGCTTTACCACAGCAATTTCAGTACACCGTTCCTGGAGCAGGGGGCTCGCTTCGCGGCACCGGTCAAGCAGGTCTCGCCGTTCAACGACAAGGCCAAGGGCGATCTGGCGGATTGGCAAACCTACCGAGGGCCAACCAAGGACTACGACGAAACCGTCTACAACGTCGTGCCTTATGCCGATGCCAAGGGCGATACGCTCACCGTGTTGCACAACAAGGCCGGTAGCCTCGGTGTATCGGTGGGCTTCAACACCGGCACGCTCCCCGTGTTCTCCCTGTGGAAAAACACTGACACCCAAGGTCAGGGTTACGTGACCGGGCTGGAGCCGGGCACCAGTTTCTCCTATAACCGCCGGTATCAACGGCCACTGGGCCTGGTGCCCACCCTCTCGCCAAAAGAGCAGAAGCAGTTCCAGATCCACTACAGCCTGTTGGCGGATAAAGGTGCCGTGGATAAAGCCCTCAAACGTATCGATGAAATCCAGGGCTCTCAGCAAACCGAAGTACGAAATACGCCGCTGGTGGACCTGAGCAAACCATGATGCCCATCAGGGTGTGGCGGGCCGGTATTGCAATGCTTCGGCCAAGTGCTCCCGGCTGATTCGATCCGCTTGCTCAAGGTCTGCCAGCGTACGGGCGACCTTGAGCAGGCGGTGGGCGGCTCGCAGCGACAGGGTCAGTCGTTCGCAGGCGGTTTCCAGCCAGGTTTCATCGGTTGTGGATAACTTGCAATGCCGACGCAAACCCGGCAGATCCAGGAACGCGTTGGCGCATCCCTGGCGCTTTTGCTGGCGTTCGCGGGCCTCGGCCACTTGCACGGCTACGGTAGCCGTATCGTCACCGGATTCGCTTTTTGGGCTAAGCGCCGTGGCTTCCCGGGCGACGGTCAGGTGCAGGTCGATGCGGTCCAGTAACGGGCCGGAGAGTTTATTGCGGTAGCGCTGCACCATGTCTGGCGTACACGAGCATCGGCCGCTGGTCTCGCCAAGGTACCCACAGGGGCAGGGATTCATCGCCGCCACCAGTTGGAAGCGCGCCGGAAAGCGCACCCGGTCACGAGCGCGCGAAACCACAATGTGGCCCGATTCCAGTGGCTCCCTCAAGACCTCAAGAACCTTGCGGTCGAATTCCGGCAGTTCATCGAGAAACAGCACACCATGGTGGGCGAGGGTGATTTCCCCCGGTTGCGGTTTTGATCCGCCACCCACCAGCGCCGGTCCGGACGCCGAATGATGTGGCTGGCGAAACGGGCGCTGCGGCCAATGGCTCAACGGCACGCAACTGGCCACCGACTGGATCGCGGCGACCTCCAGGGCCTCACATTCAGCCAGTGGCGGCAACAATCCCGGTAAACGGCTCGCCAGCAGTGTCTTGCCGGTGCCGGGTGGTCCGCTGAACAACAGGTTATGCGCCCCCGCAGCGGCAATCAGCAATGCGCGCTTGGCCCCGACCTGGCCCTGTACTTCATTCAGATCGGGATACGGCTTGCTCGCCGAGAGCAATCCATTGGAAGCATAGGGCTGCACAGGGGTGTGGCCGTTGAAGTGCGCCACCGCTTCGAGCAAATGATCCACGGCGATCACCTTCAGCCCCGACGCCAGGCAGGCTTCCTCGGCATTCGCCCGCGGCACCAGCAGTGTACGCCCGGCCTTGCGCGCGGCCAGCGCGGCGGGCAACACACCGCGCACTGGGCGCACCGCGCCGGACAACGCCAGCTCGCCGAGGCATTCCACATCGTCCAGCATCAAGGTCGGCACTTGTACGCTGGCCGCCAGGATCCCCAGGGCAATTGCCAGGTCGAATCGCCCGCCGTCCTTCGGCAGGTCCGCCGGCGCCAGGTTCAGGGTGATGCGCCGAGCCGGGAAATTCAGGCCCGAATTGATGATCGCGCTGCGCACTCTGTCCTTGCTTTCCTTCACCGCCGCTTCAGGCAAACCGACCATCGTCAGCGATGGCAAGCCATTGGCCAGATGGACTTCAACGGTAACGGCAGGAGCCTCCACCCCCACCTGGGCGCGGCTATGGACAATGGCGAGCGACATGCAATCGTTCCTTGAGTGAATAAGGGGCCGCGTCCTGCGGCTCTTGAAGGTTAGTCGTGGGATAGGCTTTCGGTGGGGCAATTGAAGGCGAAAATTTTGCCAGGATGTTGCGGTTGTGAATGGCCGATCACCCGCGCGACCACGATCGCGATAGGGCGCGCGTTTGTTCAGCATGGCTCTGCGGCCGTTTCGCAGAGCCTTCGAAATGGCCGTCCCAGGCCCTGCTAGACTCCGATTTGTCCAATCGGCATCTACGGCACAGGGAGTGAGTGGCCCATGAACGATCTGCTGGCTCTGTTAACCGACAAGCGCTTCATGCCCCATGGGCATTGCTATATGTGGCGGCCGGATTTGCTGTGGACCAATGTCATTGCCGATGGCTTGATCACCCTGTCCTACATCTCCATCCCTTTCACCCTTCTGTACTTTATCCACAAGCGCAAAGACGTGCCTTTTGACTGGATGCTGACGGCTTTTGGGGTGTTCATCCTGGCGTGCGGGACCAGCCATGTGATGGAAATCCTGACCATCTGGCAGCCCTACTATTGGCTGTCGGCGCTGGTCAAGGTCATCACCGCTATCGCCTCGGTGATTACTGCCATCCTGCTGGTCCGGTTGGTGCCTGCGGCCCTTAAGATCCCCAGCCCGCAGCAACTGGCCCGGGTCAATGACGAGTTGCGTGAGGCGCAGGCCGAACTGGTCACTACCGCGCGCCGGGCCGGTATGGCGGAAATCGCCACTAATGTGCTGCACAACGTGGGCAATGTACTCAATAGCGTCAATGTGTCAGCCCGACTCTTGTACGAGAAAGTGCACGCATCCAAAGGGCAGGGGGTAATCAGGGTCGCTGAATTGATGAGGGAGCATTCCGATGATCTCGGCGCCTTTATCAGCAGCGATCCGAAAGGTCGCGCGCTACCCGGCTATCTTGGCAAGTTGGCCGAAGCCCTGGCCGCCGAGCAGCGGAGCATGATCGATGAGTTGGTGCAGCTGACCAAGAGCATCGACCATATCAAGGAGATCGTCGCCACCCAGCAGTCCTATGCCGGTAACTCCAGCGTGCTGGAGCCGGGTTCGCTGCGAGAGCTGATCGAGGATGTGGTACGCATCTGCGATGTGTCCCTGGCTCGCCATCGTGTGACGCTGACCAAGGAGCTCGCCGATATTCCGATGATGTCGCTGGACAAGCACAAGGTGCTGCAAATACTGATCAATCTAATCAACAACGCCAAGCAGGCGCTTGATTCGGTGGCGGATCGACCGTCGCGCATTACCCTGCGTCTGAAGGCCACTGACGACAAGCGTGTGCGGATCGAGGTCGAGGACAACGGCGAGGGTATTTCCAGCGACAATCTCACCCGGGTGTTCGAACATGGTTTTACTACGCGCGCCGACGGTCACGGCTTTGGCCTGCACAGTTGCATTCTGGCTGCGCATGAGATGGGTGGCGAGCTGACGGTGCAGAGCGCGGGCCTGGGTAAGGGCGCGCTGTTTACCCTGGAGTTGCCGCTTGCGCTGGCCCAAGGTCAATCTCCGCGAGCCGCGAGTGGCTGAGCTGCCGGTTTGCGGTCTCGGCACAAAAGCCTTGTAGGGAGCGTTATTCGGTCGGTGGATTTACCTTCGCCTCCAACTCCGCCACCTTCGCCTCCAGGCTCTCCAACCGCGCCCGGGTTCGGGCCAGTACGACCATCTGGCTGTCGAATTCTTCCCGGCTGACCAGATCCAGCTTGCTGAAGCCGCTTTGTAGCAGGGCCTTGAACTGGCTTTCGATTTCGCTTTTGGGCAGGGGTGTGTCGCCGCTCAAGAGGCGGGAAGCATGGCCGCTCAGGGCGTCGAGGAGGTCTTTGGGCGCAAGCATGGCAGGTGTCCTGAAAACGATGGAGGGCAGTGTATCACGCAGCGTCTATATTCAATTGGCGAGCAAGGAGTGCACGCTTTTCGCGCACGGGACCGGGCATCGCCGCACTGTTGTTGTGCGTATTGTTCCGGTTCGGGGTGCGGCATAAGCCGGCACAGTGGGTAAGAGACTGAAATCAGAAGGTTTGGGCACAGATGGCAAGGTTTCTGCTTAGTGGCTGATGACCCATGCACTGATGCAGTCGCTGTGACGAATGCAGTGCAGCCGACGAGGCGGGGAGCTTCGTCAGAGTGGTTAGCTGGCACCGGTCGGGCAACTTGGGCCGACGATGCGTTACAAAGCCAGGCACTGCGCTTAGACTTGAGTCGGGTTTGTTTTCCTGGGGCAAGTCCACCAATTCGGGAGAAAGTTTCATGAAGCTAGTCACTGCCATCATCAAGCCGTTCAAGTTGGACGACGTGCGCGAGTCGCTGTCCGAAATCGGCGTGCAGGGCATTACCGTTACTGAGGTCAAAGGCTTCGGTCGGCAGAAAGGTCACACCGAGCTGTATCGCGGCGCGGAATACGTGGTTGATTTCCTGCCTAAGGTGAAGATCGATGTCGCCATTGACGACAAGGATCTGGACCGGGTTATCGAGGCGATCACCAAGGCCGCCAATACCGGCAAGATCGGTGACGGCAAGATCTTTGTGGTCAATCTGGAACAGGCTATTCGCATCCGTACCGGCGAAACCGATACCGACGCAATCTAAGCCGCCAAACCCAACGCCCCAGGAGAAAACAATATGACTCTGCGTAAATTCGCAGGGCTAGGAGCCCTGTTGTCCTTCGTAACGCCTGGCCTGGCCATGGCAGAAGAAGCGGCAGCCCCAGTCCTGAACTCCGGCGACACAGCCTGGATGCTCACTGCCACAATTCTTGTACTGTTCATGACCATTCCCGGCCTGGCGCTGTTCTACGGCGGTATGGTTCGGTCGAAAAACATTCTGTCGGTGATGATGCAATGCTTTGCCATTACCGGCCTGATCAGCATCCTGTGGGTCATTTATGGCTACAGCATTGCGTTCGACACCACGGGGATGGAGCAGGGCGTCGTCAACTTCAATTCGTTCGTCGGCGGTCTGAACAAGGCATTCCTGGCGGGTCTCACCCCCGATAGCCTGACGGGCTTGTTCCCTGAAGCGGTGTTCATCACCTTCCAGATGACGTTCGCCATCATCACTCCGGCCCTGATCGTTGGTGCATTTGCCGAGCGGATGAAGTTTTCCGCGATGCTGATCTTCATGGGCGTGTGGTTCACCCTGGTTTATGCACCGATTGCACACATGGTCTGGTCCGGCAACGGCGGCCTGATGTGGGACTGGGGTGTGCTGGACTTCGCTGGCGGCACCGTGGTGCACATCAACGCCGGTATTGCTGGCCTGGTGGCGTGCCTGGTACTGGGCAAGCGCAAAGGCTTCCCAACTACGCCGATGGCGCCGCATAACCTGGGTTACACCCTGATGGGCGCGGCCATGCTGTGGGTTGGCTGGTTCGGCTTCAACGCCGGTTCCGCCATCGCGGCCAACGGCACCGCCGGTATGGCAATGTTGGTGACCCAGATTGCAACCGCTGCGGCGGCGTTGGGCTGGATGTTCGCCGAGTGGATCACCCACGGTAAGCCAAGCGCACTGGGCATTGCCTCGGGTGTGGTGGCGGGTCTGGTTGCGATTACGCCGGCTGCCGGCACCGTGGGCCCGATGGGCGCTCTGGTCATCGGCTTGGCGGCGGGCGTGGTGTGCTTCTTCTGCGCCACTACCCTCAAGCGCAAAATGGGCTATGACGACTCCCTGGACGCCTTCGGCGTGCACGGCATCGGCGGTATCCTGGGCGCGATCCTGACCGGTGTGTTCGCAGCGCCGGCCCTGGGTGGCTTCGGCACCGTGACCGATATCGGCGCGCAAGTGTGGATTCAGCTCAAGGGTGTAGGCTTCACGGTGATCTACACCGCGATCGTCACCTTCATCATCCTCAAGGTCCTGGACGCTGTCATGGGTCTGCGTGTCTCCGAGGAAGAAGAGGCGGTCGGCCTGGATCTGGCCCAGCACAACGAACGTGGCTACAATCTGTAAGCACACGCAATAAAAAAATGCCCGGTTCGCCGGGCATTTTTTTGTCTGGAATTTGTCATTGCTCACAGGATAGGCCGGTTTTCCGACGTCTTTTGTTATGGACGCGACATGGGTTTTTCTACGGCCATAGGCTTACACCAAAGCAGGCGTATTAGGCCCTTTGTTTTTTCCCAGAGCGCGCTAGAATGCGCGCCGAACGTGCGGAGATCTGTATGTGGCAACAGACGCTGATAACCCTGCGGGCAAGGCCTCGGGGCTTTCATCTGGTAACGGACGAGTTGCTCGCCGGCCTGCCTGAACTCCGGGCATGTCGTGTCGGTCTGTTGCATCTGTGGCTGCAGCATACCTCGGCCTCGTTGACCATCAACGAGAACGCCGATCCGGCGGTACGTCGAGACTTCGAACGATTTTTCAATCGGCTGATCCCACAAGGAACCGCCGATTATGAGCACAACGACGAAGGCCTGGACGACCTCCCGGCGCACTTCAAGGCCAGCGTGCTGGGGTGTCAGCTTAGTCTGCCGGTCACGGCGGGACGGTTGGCATTGGGTACCTGGCAAGGTGTTTATCTGGGCGAGCACCGTGATCATGGTGGTGCTCGTAAGGTCCTCGCCACTTTGTACGGTGATGGGGCGTAACCGCTGATTGCCGGCGGATGTTGAATTTTTTCTGGCAGCCTTCGACAGACGGCGAAGCTGGGCTATAACTAATCTGCTTTTCGCAAGTCATGAGGTAGAACATGAGCGACGATGATCTGGAAAACGACGACCTCGAAGTAGGTGACGAAGACGAGACCGAAGAAGGCCTGGAAGCGGCGGCTGAAGACGTCGCCGACGATGATGGGGCCGATGTACCGGCGCCAACCGCCAAAGGCAAGGCCAAAGCGGCGGTGTCGGTCGACGAGTTGCCGAGCGTAGAGGCCAAGAACAAGGAGCGTGATGCGCTCGCCAAGGCCATGGAGGAGTTCCTGGCCAGAGGCGGTAAAGTGCAGGAAGTGGAGGCCAACGTTGTTGCGGATCCGCCCAAGAAACCGGACAACAAGTACGGCAGCCGCCCGATCTGAGCATCTGCTTCTTGCTTGCTGAAAAAGCCCGCCGTCGCTGCGGGCTTTTTCATGGGCGTGATTCTATTTCCAAGCCAGACACGGTTCTTGTGGGAGCGAGCCTGCTCGCGATAGCGATCCATCTGTCACATTGATGCTGGATGTGCCATTGCTATCGCGAGCAGGCTCGCTCCCACAATTTGAGTTTTGGTGGCCACAAAACAGGCGGTTCAGGATTGGCTATGCCAGCCCGCCAGCAACCCTGGCAGCTCGGTCAGGCTGCGAATCTCTGCGTCCGGTGCATGCTCGGCATCCCAGGCTTTACCCGCCGGGTTGAACCAGATGGCCCGCAAGCCGGCCTGTTGGGCGCCGGCGATGTCGTCACCTGGATGATCGCCAATGTGCACGGCGGTTTGCGCCGTGGCGCCGCCGCGTTGCAAGGCTTCGTGGAACAGCCTGGCGTCAGGCTTGGCGATGCCGATGTCCTCGGCGCATAGGGCGAACTTGAAATAATCCGCCAGTCCCAGGCGACGTACATCGGCGTTGCCATTGGTGACCACGCCGAGGGCGAAATGGTTGGCCAGAATTTCCAGGGTAGGCTGCACCTCGGGAAAGATTTCCAGTTGGTGACGGGCGTGCAGGAATGTTTCGAACGCTTCGTCCGCCAGCTCCGAGGCTTGCCACTGGTCATAACCGGCGTCCTGCAAGGCACGGAACAGCACTCGTCGGCGCAGTGCGCTGATGCGGTGCTTCAGGCCGGGCTCCTCGCGCAACACTTGCTCGCGAAGGGTAAAAAGATGCTCCACCGGCACGCTGCCCAGGTTCGGGGCGTTGTCGGTCAGCCACTGGCGTAATATGGCTTCGGCACTGGCGATCACCGGGGCGGTGTCCCATAGGGTGTCGTCGAGGTCGAAAGTGATGAGCTCGATGGTCATGATTCGTCGCCCTTGATTCGTTTGGCCCTGGGGTGGGCACTGTCATAGACCGTCGCCAGGTGCTGGAAGTCCAGGTGGGTATAGATCTGTGTGGTCTTGATGTCCGAGTGGCCGAGCAGTTCCTGGACAGCGCGCAGGTCCTGGGAAGACTCCAGCAGATGGCTGGCGAAGGAATGCCTGAGCATGTGGGGATGCAGGTTCTGTCCCAGCTCGCGTTCACCGGCGGCCTTGACCCGCACCTGGATCGCCCGCGGGCCGAGGCGCCGGCCTTGCTGGCTGACAAATACCGCGTCGTCGGCCGGGTTGGTCAGCGCCCGCAGCGGCAGCCACAGCTCCAGGGCCTCACGGGCTTTGCGGCCAACGGGCAGCAAGCGTGTCTTGCTGCCCTTGCCCAGCACCTGGACCATGCCATCGGCCAGGTCCAGTTGATCCAGGTTAAGCCCGGTCAGTTCGGAAAGCCGCAGGCCGGAGGAATAGAACAATTCGAGAATCGCCTGGTCCCTTCGCGCCAGGAAGTCATCCTCGACAGCGCCTTCCAGCAATTGCAGGGCCCGATCGGTGTCCAGGGTCTTGGGCAGCCGGCGTTCGCCCTTGGGCGGTGCCAGGCCGGTGGCCGGGTCGTGATCGCACAGCCCTTCGCGGTTGAGGTAGTGGTACAGGCCTCGCACGGCTGACAACAGTCGCGCCAGGCTGCGGGAAGATTGCCCTTGTTGATGAAGGCGGGCGACCAGGCTGCGCAGGCGTTGGATGTCCAAGGCTGCCCAACTGCCGATGTTTTGCTTCTGGCACCAGGCCAACACTTTTTCCAGGTCGCGGCGATAGGCCGACAGCGTGTGGGGCGACACCTGGCGCTCACTGCGCAGGTGTTCGCAGTAGGCGTCCAGCTGCCGTTCCATCATCAGCGTACCGAGCGCAGTGAACCAGTCATGCGCGGCAGGACCCGGCCGGTGACTTCGGCGATGTAGCTTAAAAACAACGTGCCCACCGAGCTTTTGTAGTGTTGCGGATCGCGACTGGCAATGGCCAGCACGCCATGTACGCCCTGGTGGGCGATGGCGACGACAGCCGTGGAACCGATCTGCTTGCGCTGTTCTTCGCCGAAGAGGAAGTCCAGCTCATGTTCGCGCAGGCTGCCGCTGACGCTCTTGTTTTCCGTGAGCAAGCCGCCGATGGCTGTCTGTGCGTCGGCGTGGGTGACCCAGCGCCCCACTGGCATGGCGTTATCGCCAAACAGGATCAGGCTGACAAAAGGCACCTGGAAATCCTGACGCAGACTGTCTTCGACACTCATCACCAGGTCTTCAAGGGTGTTGGCATCCATCAGCGCCAGGATCAAGCGACGGGTCTTGTCGAAGAGCCGATCGTTATCCCGGGCTACGTCCATCAGGTGCGAAAGGCGATGACGCATGTCGATGTTGCGCTCGCGCAGAATCTTCATCTGATGCTCGACCAGCGACACGGTGTCGCCGCGGCGGTGGGGGATGCGCATCGTCGCCAGCAGTTCTTCATGCTCGACGAAGAAGTCCGGGTGAGCCTCCAGATACGCGGCCACGGCTGCGGCGTCCGGATGACTGGGGGATTCGTCGGGCTGCGGGGCTGGAACCTGTGGCTTGTCGGTCATGGGTTTGACTCACTCAAAGACGAACTTGTCCTTCGTATACGCGTACTGCCGGGCCGGTCATCAGCACCGGTTGGCCGGGGCCTGCCCATTCGATGGACAAGCGTCCGCCGGGCAGGTCGATCAGCAAAGGCGAATCCATCCATCCCTGACTGATCGCGGCGACGGCCGCCGCGCAGGCGCCGGTGCCGCAAGCCTGGGTTTCCCCGGCACCGCGTTCCCAGACGCGCAATTGCGCACGGTGGCGATCGATGACCTGCAGGAAACCGACATTCACCCGCGCGGGGAAGCGCGGATGATTTTCGATCTTCGGCCCCAGCTCATGCACTGGCGCGCTGTTGATATCGCTGACTCGCAAGACGGCATGGGGGTTGCCCATGGACACTGCCGCCAGTTCCACGGTGGTGCCGTCGACCTCTAACTGATAGCTCAAGGCCTGGGCCGGCGCTTGGAACGGGATGTCCTTCGGTGCCAGGCGCGGGGCGCCCATGTTGACGCCGATCTGGCCGTCGTTGCGCACATCCAGTTCGATGATGCCGCTTTTAGTCTCGACGCGAATCTGCCGTTTGGCGGTCAGGCGCTTGTCCAGCACGAAGCGGGCGAAGCAGCGGGCGCCGTTGCCGCACTGCTCGACTTCCGAACCATCGGCGTTGAAGATCCTGTAGCGGAAGTCCACGTCCGGGTTGTTGGGCGCCTCGACGATCAGCAACTGATCGAAACCGATACCGGTGTGCCGGTCGCCCCATTGTTTGGCATGCTTGGGCAGGATGTGCGCGTGCTGGCTGACCAGGTCGAGGACCATGAAGTCGTTGCCCAGGCCGTGCATCTTGGTAAAACGCAGCAGCATGGTTTTACTCCGGCAGCAGGCTTTCGCCGGCAAACAACTCGGCTACCGTCTCGCGGCGACGCACTTCAAACGCCTGATCACCGTCCACCAGCACTTCGGCGCAGCGGCCGCGAGTGTTGTAGTTGGAACTCATGACAAACCCGTAGGCCCCGGCCGAATGCACAGCCAGCAGATCGCCTTCTTCCAGCGCCAGCTCCCGGCCTTTGGCCAGGAAGTCGCCGGTTTCGCAGATAGGGCCGACAATATCGTAGATGCGGGCGGCGGTATCACGAGGACGCACTGCAGTGACGTCCATCCATGCCTGGTACAGCGCCGGGCGGATCAGGTCGTTCATCGCCGCATCGACGATGGCGAAATCCTTGTGCTCGGTGTGCTTGAGGTATTCGACCCGGGTCAACAGCACACCGGCATTGGCAACGATGTAGCGGCCCGGCTCGAACATCAGCGCCAGGTCACGACCTTCGAGGCGTTCACGCACAGCCTTGATGTAGTCGGCCACCAGTGGCGGCTCTTCGTCGCGGTAGCGCACGCCGACGCCGCCGCCCAGGTCGATGTGGCGCAGGTAGATGCCGCAGTCGCCGAGGCGGTCAACCAGCGCCAGCAGGCGGTCAAGGGCATCGATGAAAGGTTCTAGGGTGGTCAGTTGCGAGCCGATGTGGCAATCCACACCCAGCACTTCCAGGTTCGGCAGTTGGGCCGCGCGTACGTACACATCCTCGGCGTCGGCAATGGCGATGCCGAACTTGTTTTCTTTGAGACCGGTGGAAATGTACGGGTGCGTGCCGGCGTCAACGTCCGGGTTCACGCGCAAAGAGATCGGCGCGCGGACACCCATTTCGGCGGCGACCAGTTGCAGGCGCTCCAGCTCATCGGTCGATTCGACGTTGAAGCAGTGCACCCCCACTTCCAGGGCGCGGCGCATGTCTTCACGGGTCTTGCCGACGCCGGAAAAAACGATCTTGTCGGCGCTGCCGCCGGCGGCCAGCACGCGTTCGAGCTCACCACCGGAAACGATGTCAAAGCCGGCGCCCAGGCGTGCCAGGACGTTGAGCACACCGAGGTTGGAGTTGGCTTTTACGGCGAAACACACCAGGTGCGGCATGCCGGCCAGAGCATCGGCGAAAGCCAGATACTGGGCTTCGATGTGTGCACGGGAATAAACGTAGGTTGGCGTGCCGAAACGTTCCGCGAGCGCGGACAAGGCAACTCCTTCCGCGAACAGCTCCCCGCCACGGTAGTTAAAAGCGTCCATGGCGTTCCCTTAATAAGTGGTGTGGGTATCGTGCGCGTGGGACTTGGATTGCGACGATTTGGCCTGTTCTTCAGGGGATTTGCTGTCATCGGGCAGGTACAGCGGACCTTTTTGACCACAGGCTGTCACAAGGCAAGCAACCGCGACGAGCGCAGCAAGGGAAGAGATCAGGCGCTTCATGGCGAAATCCTTGAAAATGCGTTAATTGCGCCGGAGTATACCGGCCACCCGGCAGCTTGCCTATGCAACGGGGTTCCCGTCCGGCGCCGGGGGGCTTTTCCCAAGGCCGGCTGTCGTCGGTCGGTATATCCTTTGCAATCGCTGGGAAGCGTCCGTATCTTGCGGCGCTTGAGCATGAGCAGACATTTTCGAGGTTGCCGCAATGAGTTTGACTGAAGCCCGTTTCCACGATCTGGTCGATGCGACCCAGCAAACGCTGGAGGATGTATTCGACGAAAGCGAGCTGGACATCGACCTGGAAAGCTCCGCCGGGGTGCTGACCGTCAAGTTCGAAAACGGCAGCCAGTTGATTTTCAGCCGCCAGGAGCCGTTGCGCCAGTTGTGGCTGGCAGCGGTGTCCGGCGGTTTCCACTTCGACTACAACGAGGAAAGCGAGCGTTGGATGTGCGACAAGAGCGAAGAGCAACTGGGTGAGATGCTCGAGCGCATCGTCATGCAGCAGGCCGGGGTGGGACTGGATTTCGAAGGCCTTTGACAGCGTGAGCCAGAACACCCCGGCGCGGCCGGCCAAGCCGCTCTACAGCAACGTCAGCCCCGCCGTGCCGTCGCCATGCACTGGCGTGTGCAAACTCGATGAGCAGAAAGTTTGCCTCGGCTGTTTCCGCCACGTGGAAGACATCCGCCAGTGGCGGTCGGCCGATGATGAGCGCAGGCGGGTGATCTGTGCCCAAGCGCTCAAGCGTAGATCCCCGTAGGAGCTGCCGAAGGCTCGGGCCGCGTTCGGACGATCTTTTGATCTTGATCTTGGGGCTTTCGTTTAAGACTCAAGTGCCTGGGGCAAGATCGCAGCCTCGTTGCACTCGTCAGCTCCTACTGATAGTGTCCAGATACGCCTCAACTCATCGAGGCCCGTGAAAACCCCGTCTTTTTGTGGCGGGGTTTTGCTTTTTTCGTGCAGAACAAAGGAGTCTGCCTGAATCATGACCGTACCTTCCATCACCCTTACACGTCTGGACGTACAACGTCTGGAGCGCCTGATCGATAGCCTTGATGAAACGCTGCCGGGCGTGATTGCGTTGCAAACCGAACTGGATCGTGCCGACACCGTGGTAGGCCACGATGAAGTGCCCGCCGATGTCGTGACCATGAATTCGCGTGTGCACTGCCGCGAAGAAAGCAGCGGCAAGGACTATCACCTGACCCTGGTTTATCCACAGGACGCGAATGCCGACGAAGGCAAGATATCCATCCTTGCCCCGGTAGGCAGCGCACTGTTGGGCCTGAAGGTTGGCCAGCACATCGACTGGCCGGCCCCGGGCGGCAAGACGCTGAAACTGACGTTGCTGGCCGTGGAATACCAGCCGGAAGCGGGCGGCGATTTCCACCTCTAAGCGCTTCAGACCAAGGCCAGCGCCTCGTTCAGGGCGCGTTCCAGGTCAGCCTTGTAGCGCAGGTACAAATTACTTGAGCAGGCCCCATCACCCACAAGACCCGAGAGATCCAGGTCGGTGATGTAGCAGCGATAGCGTTCGGCCTCACGGCGCTGTTCGACGATCTCCCTGGCGACCACGCGGAACAACTGGTCGCCATGTTCCAGCTCCGAAAACTCCCGCTGATCGCAATACAGGGTGACGTGCACCTGCCCATGGGTGGCTTTGCCGATGATTGCCTGCACGTCATAGAACGGCTTGTTCACTGGCGTTTGCGGTGCTTGCCGCGCCTCGATCCGCCGTGCCCGCCCGCTGCCCGAGGGCAGGAGCTGGTAGTACAGGGTTTCCAGGGGCAGTGGCTGGGTGGCATCCATCGGCAGTAACGCGTCGCGGCGGTACAGCACCGATTGCAAGAAGCGCTGCAATGGCACCAGCAGGCTGTGGTCGTCGTGATAGGGCAAGCGCTGTTGCCACAGGGCATTGAGCTCATCGAGCACGTACAGCTCAGCGTCGTCCTCGTTGACCCGGTAGAACACCTGAATGCACTCGGGCTGCCCCATGGGCAGGATCAGCGCCAGGTCATGGTCCTCCAGAGCCATCGGGTCCAGGTGCAGCGGGCTGTAGGCCGTCAGCTCCTCGCCCAGGTAATCCATCAGCGCCGACAGGCTGCCCAGGGCCACGTGATTGACCTGGCCCGGCACCAGCTCCAGTACGTGGTAGTGCTGCTGGACCTGGAGCAGATAGCGGTGGTTGAGCCTGCTTAGTAATAAGGTCTGCGCCGTTTCGATGACTTCCTCGACCCGGCGGGCAATGAACTGCGCGCGGTTGTGGCAGAAACAGCGTACCTGCAAACGCGGCTGGCGCTGCGTCACGGGCAAGTCGTTGAGGTAATCGCGCAGACAGTCGAGCAGGGCATGCTCGCCGTCGAAGCGGTTGACCAACACTTCGTTCCAACTGTTGAGCGTGACCTGGTCCAGGGTCAGCACCAGGTTCTCCCGAACCCCGGCGTAGCTCAGGGAGTCCGTGCGCTCGGTGGTCATCAGGATATTGAGGTCGCGATGATGCTTGAGCGGATCGACGCCGACGTTAACCAGTATCAGCACTTCGCTGGGCACGCTGGCGCGCAACAGCTGTTCTTCATCTACCGTGCTCAGCGGCAGGGCGATGGACTGTTGCAGGCTGCCCAGCAGGTTGAACAGTTCGAACTCACTCAGGTCGCTGCTACCAGGGTGCAGCGCCAGGCGCGTACTGCTGTCGATCACACCGTTGCGATGGCACCAGGTCAGCAACTCCAGCAACTCGCGGCAGCGTTTGATCGGTGCGAAGTTTTCCCACTCCAGGGCGTTGAGGCTGCCGTTGTACAGGCCCCACTGGTTCTGCCCAGGTTCTTTCTTGTTCGGTGACTGCACCAGTGTCAGGGTGTCTTCGGCCAGGTCCGGGGCGATGCCGGGGTTGATGAACTCGACTTTGTCGGCCTTGCGCTCGAATGCGGCATACAACCGCCGGCCCAGGACGTTGAGGTCGCGCCTGTTGATCAGGCTGACGGTTTTTTCGGTGCGGGCGAACTGGGTCAGGAAGCGGTAGCTATAGGTCAGTTCGTTGACCAGCGCACGCCGTTCGTTGCTGACCTGACGCACTTTCCACTGGCTGCGGCTGTCCAGCAGCGCCAGTTGCCGTGGGTCCCAGCCCCATTCCCGGGCCAGACGCTCAAGCAGAACCCGTTGCCAGCCGGAGCTGCGCCCCTGGCCGGTCAGCTTGCGATTGACCTTCAGGTAAAGCGCCCTTCGCACCAGCTCCAGGCGTTCGGATTCACCCCGGGCGTTGAGGTACTCCTCGATGCGACGGTAAACCACCATGTATGGATCGAGCTCTTCCAGGTCCAGGCGGTTGGCGAACACCGCCTGTTTGAAGCGCAGGCTCAGGCAGCGAACGTTCGGGTGTTCGCTGGCGTAGACTTCGATCAATAGCAGCTTGAGCACTGATTTGTAGGGCGACTCGATGCCCTTGAACAATTGCCAGAGGCCGGCGCCGATGAATTCTCCCGGCGGGATATAGGCCAGGTGCCCCAGGTTGAGCGTTTCATCGGCGCGGATGAAGCGTTTGGAAATCAGCGTGTGGGTGTACTGCTCATAGTTTTCTTCTTCATACACCGGCACCAGCCACCAGATCGGCGTGCGTCCGGCCAGCCAGATCGCCGTGCGGTAGAACTCGTCCAGCAGCAGGTAATGCTGGGTTGTACCGCAATCGTCGGAACTGAGCTGAGTGTCCCGGTCGCCGCGGACAAAGCGTGCCGGGTCGATCAGGAAAAAATGCGCTTCAGCGCCCTGGGTCGCCGCCCAGGTTTCCAGCAGCAGACATTTTTTGCGCAATTCGGCCAGTTCGTCCTCGCTCAGGTCCGGACCATGGCAGACCCACACGTCCATGTCGCTTTGATCCGCTTGGGCGAGGGTGCCGAGGCTGCCCATCAAAAACAGACCCAGAATCGGTCGCGGCGGATTGCTGCCGTGGCGCGGCTTGTAGGAGAACGAGCGGGTCAGCCGCTGGGCTTCAGCGAGGACGCTGGCGTCGGGCTCGTAGTTGGACAGCCCGGCAGGTGTGCTGCCCGAGACATAGCCGGGCAGTAGCGGGTGGTTGACGTGGAAAAACAACGGCAGCAGCGTCAGTACGCTTTGCTGGCGGGTCGACAGACCTTCCAGGGCGCGATCCATCCGTACGCTGTTGAGCTTGAGAAAACGTGCGCGCAACTGGCTCAGGACCTTGCGGTCGATTCCCTCGTCCAGATCGGGGCGTATTTCGTGATTGCGGGTCATGTCAGCTCAAACCGGCTCGCGGCGTCGAACGTGGGAGATCACAGGTGCTGGCAGTTTAGCGCCCGAACCCCGGATTTCTTAAGCTGAAAGTATGTTTTTGACGTCAGAATTTTTACACAGTGCGCCAGGGCGCCTGCGGAAACCTCGATGAAGGAGATTTCCGTGGGCGACGGGAGGAATCAGGCGGCTTCTTTTACGACGTTGAGAATGGTCAGCAGGCTTTGCACATGCTCGGCGGCATCCCGGCCCAGGCTGGTCAGGTAACCACCGTCGGACTGGGTTATCAGGTCTTTTTCGAACAGGCGTTTGGCGGCAGCGATGGCAGAGGGGGCAGCGGTCTGATGGATTTTCAGGCCTTCCTGGGAACTGTCCAGGTTGAAGAGTGCAAGGATTTCCAGTTCGGCAACCAGCTCAGGGGTAAGCGACATAAGGACTCCAGACTTTCTAGGAATTTGGTCGACAGCGTCACTAAAGTGAGCGCACTCGGCCGAGCTGTCCAGTGTCAGTGTCATGCTTTTTTTGTTTTGGGGGGCAGAGCCACCCTGATCTGTGATGGCCGGTGCAGGCAAGCCCCTGTGGTGAGGGGATTTATCCCCGTTGGACTGCGCAGCAGGCCCAGAAACCAAATATCACTACTCCTTTGGGCCGCTTCGCAGCCCAGCGGGGATAAATCCCCTCGCCACAGGAGCAACTTCGCCTCACGGTTTATTTCTTTTCCGGCGGCAACTCGGGAAGAGCGCGCAACGCCGTTTCGTACCACTGGGTATCGAACGCTCGGTCCTCTTCCAGGATCGTGTCAATTTCCACTGCCAGCACATGGGCCATCAGGTTGAGAATTTCTTCGCGCTCGTAACCCACCAGGGTCAATTTATTGAAAATGGCCTTGGCCGCTGGCGGGTTGTCATTTTCGATCTGGTTTTCGATGGCCTGGATCAGCGTGTTCTCGACGAACTCTTCTTCGTCGTTGTCGATGTCGGTTGGCTCGCTCATGGCAGGCTCCTTGGAGAAAGGTCGCCAGTTTACCCGCATTCAGCGCAGTGATGCGTCTGGCAAGAAACGGCTCGACGGTCTATAACGCAAGGCTGCCCACCCCCGCACGGCCTGGAGGCTTTGTGATGCTCAAGCTTTATGGTTTTTCCGTCAGCAATTATTACAACATGGTCAAGCTGGCGCTGCTGGAGAAGGGCTTGCCCTTCGAAGAGGTGCCGTTCTACGGCGCTCAGACCCCGGATGTGCTGGCCATCAGTCCGCGGGGCAAGGTGCCGGTGCTCAAGACCGAGCAAGGTTTTATCAACGAAACCAGCGTGATCCTCGAATACATCGAGCAAACCCAACCCGGTAAAGCCCTGCTGCCCAGCGAGCCGTTCGAGCGTGCCCAGGTGCTGGCTTTGTGCAGGGAGATTGAGCTGTACATCGAGCTGCCGGGGCGGGCCTGCTACGCCGAGGCGTTTTTCGGCATGTCGGTACCTGATGCCATCAAGGAAAAGACCAAGGCCGAATTGCTGCTGGGGTTCGCTTCGCTCGGCCGGCACGGCAAGTTCTCACCCTACGTGGCGGGCGACAGCCTGAGCCTGGCTGATCTGTATTTCCTCTACAGCGTATCGCTGGCGTGCCAGGTGGGCCGGAAGGTGTTCGATATCGACTTGCTGGCGGATATGCCGGCGGCCAAGGGGCTGATGGAGCGACTGGAGCAGAACCCGCACGTGCAGCGGATTGCGGCGGACAGGGATGCGGCAATGCCGGGGTTTTTGGCGATGATAGCGGCCAAGAAGTAACTTTTTCAGCGCTTTGAAGGACGCCTTCGCGAGCAAGCCCGCTCCCACAGTAGATCTTCAGTGAACTCAAAATCTTTTGGACATGGAGATCCAATGTGGGAGCGGGCTTGCTCGCGAAGCTTTTAGCTTTTAGCTTTTAGCTTTTAGCTTTTAGCTTTTAGCGGCTGGCGAGCAACGCTTGGCCGCGCACCACGGCGGCCTTGACCTGGGCAGGTGCTGTGCCGCCGATGTGGTCGCGGGCATTGACCGAACCTTCCAGAGTCAGCACAGCAAACACGTCCTGCTCGATCTGGTCACTGAACTGGCGTAGTTCGTCCAAGCTCATTTCTGCCAGGTCCTTGCCGTTGTCCACGCCGTACTTCACGGCATGGCCGACGATTTCGTGGCAGTCACGAAACGGCAGGCCACGGCGTACGAGGTAATCAGCGAGGTCGGTGGCGGTGGAGAAGCCGCGCAAGGCCGCTTCGCGCATCACTGCATGCTTGGGCTTGATCGCCGGGATCATGTCGGCAAAGGCCCGCAGCGAATCACGCAGAGTGTCGGCGGCGTCGAACAGCGGCTCCTTGTCTTCCTGGTTGTCCTTGTTGTAAGCCAGCGGCTGGCCTTTCATCAGGGTCAGCAGGCCCATCAGCGCGCCGAACACCCGACCACTCTTGCCGCGTACCAGCTCCGGTACGTCGGGGTTTTTCTTTTGCGGCATGATCGAACTGCCGGTGCAGAAGCGATCCGGCAGGTCAATGAACTGGAATTGCGCGCTGGTCCACAGCACCAGTTCTTCGGAGAAGCGCGACAGGTGCATCATCGCGATGCTCGCGGCGGCGCAGAATTCGATGGCGAAATCGCGGTCCGAAACGTTATCCAGCGAGTTGCCGCCCACGGCGTCGAAACCCAGCAACTGTGCGGTGTATTCACGATCGATAGGGTACGTGGTGCCGGCCAGCGCGGCGCTGCCCAGGGGCATGCGGTTGGTGCGCTTGCGGCAGTCCACCAGGCGCTCGTAGTCGCGGCTGAGCATTTCGAACCAGGCCAGCATGTGATGCCCAAACGTTACAGGTTGAGCGGTTTGCAAGTGCGTGAAGCCCGGCATGATGCTCTCGGCTTCGCGCTCGGCCTGTTCCAGCAAGCCTTTTTGCAGGCGGGTGATTTCGCCCAGGATCAGGTCAATTTCATCGCGCAGCCACAGGCGAATGTCGGTGGCCACCTGGTCGTTCCGGCTGCGGCCGGTGTGCAGTTTCTTGCCGGTCACGCCGATGCGATCGGTCAGGCGCGCTTCAATGTTCATGTGCACGTCTTCGAGATCAACGCGCCAGTCGAACTGGCCGGCCTCGATTTCAGTCTGGATGGTCTTCAGGCCATCGATGATGCTGTCGCGCTCGGCATCGGTCAGTACGCCGACCTTGGCCAGCATGGTGGCGTGGGCGATCGAGCCCATGATGTCGTGGCGATACAGGCGCTGGTCGAAGTTGACGGAGGCGGTGAAGCGGGCGACGAAGGCGTCGACGGGTTCACTGAAGCGGCCGCCCCAGGACTGATTGGTCTTGTCAGTGCTCATGAATTCGCTCGTGATCGGCTGTGGAAAAAGTAGCGGTTAAGGCTGCGGCGGATGATAGCAGGGTTGCCGGGACTGGCGCTGGCACTGGTCGGCAGGTTTTTTGCGCACCTCCCGAGTTTTTAATGGGGTTTTCGCACAACGATATTTTCCGATTGAGCAATATCGGCGCGGCAACCGTCTACAGTGGACTGTAGGACTTTTACTTTTTCATCCACGGAGCATTGGACGAATAGAAGAGGGGGGCTCGTATTGGTCAGATGGAGTGTTAACAATTCCTACGACGACGCCGTGCGACAACAGGCCTTGAGCATCGATCGGCAGGCGCGGGTAAAGATAGACAACCGCCTCGCGGCACTTTTTGGCCCTCGAACGAGTCTTAGCGTGGATCGCGGTGACGGATGTCACTTCCCCTGTCTACGCTATCCTTGTGCGAGACTCACGCAGGAATCCAGCGCAATATGAATGTCCTGATCGTTGATGACGAACCACTGGCCCGTGAGCGCCTGAGCCGAATGGTTGGCGAACTCGAGGGTTACAGTGTCCTGGAGCCGAGCGCCACCAATGGCGAAGAGGCGTTGGCCCTTATTGACAGCCACAAGCCGGATGTCGTGCTGCTCGACATTCGCATGCCTGGCCTGGACGGTTTGCAGGTCGCGGCGAAGTTGTGCGAGCGCGAGTCACCGCCCGCGGTGGTGTTCTGCACCACTCGGGACGACTTCCCGCCGGAGGTCCTGCAAGCCGGCGCCGTGGGCTATCTGATCAAACCGGTCAGTGCCGAGGCGCTGGTCGAGGCCTTGCGCAAGGCCGAGCGGCCCAACCGCGTGCAACTGGCGGCGTTGACCCGTCCGGCGGCCGAAAGCGGCAGCGGCCCGCGCAGCCACATCAGTGCGCGCACTCGCAAAGGCATCGAACTGATCCCATTGAATCAGGTGGTCTATTTTATCGCCGACCATAAATACGTGACCTTGCGTCACGAGAGCGGCGAGGTGCTGCTGGACGAGCCACTCAAGGCCCTTGAAGACGAGTTCGGTGAACGCTTCGTGCGCATCCACCGCAACGCCTTGGTGGCTCGCGAGCGTATCGAGCGTTTGCAGCGCACACCCCTTGGGCATTTCCAGTTGTTTCTCAAAGGCCTCAATGGCGACGCGCTGATTGTCAGCCGGCGGCACGTGGCCGGTGTGCGCAAGATGATGCAACAGCTTTAGCTTGAGGTTCCAAGGCGTCCAAGCCGTTAGCGCGTTCATTTCCAGGACATTGACGGCCAGGGAGGCCTTGGGGTCGTGATTCAAGTCAAAGCGAATTTGGCTGAGCTGTTATTATCCGCCGTATCTTTTAAGTACGGATTGATCCATGTCCCCTCGCGAGATCCGCATCGCCACCCGTAAAAGTGCCTTGGCCCTCTGGCAGGCCGAATACGTCAAAGCCCGTTTGGAAGAGGCCCATCCCGGCCTGATCGTGACGCTGGTGCCCATGGTCAGTCGCGGCGACAAGCTGCTGGACTCGCCGCTGTCGAAAATCGGCGGCAAGGGGCTGTTCGTCAAGGAGCTGGAAACCGCGCTGCTGGACAACGAAGCCGATATCGCCGTGCACTCGATGAAAGATGTGCCCATGGACTTTCCGGAAGGTCTGGGCCTGTTTTGCATCTGCGAGCGAGAAGATCCACGCGATGCGTTCGTTTCCAATACGTATGCAAGCCTCGACGCGCTGCCCGCCGGGAGCGTGGTCGGCACCTCCAGCCTGCGTCGTCAGGCGCAGTTGCTGACCCGCCGCCCAGACCTGCAGATCCGCTTTCTGCGGGGCAACGTCAACACTCGCCTGGCCAAACTCGATGCCGGTGAGTACGACGCAATTATCCTTGCCGCCGCCGGCCTGATCCGCCTCGGTTTTGAAGATCGCATCACGTCGGCCATCAGCGTCGACGACAGCCTGCCGGCCGGTGGGCAGGGGGCGGTGGGTATCGAATGTCGCAGCGCCGACAGCGAAATCCATGCCCTGCTGGCGCCACTGCATCACGACGACACCGCCACCCGGGTCTTCGCCGAGCGCGCCCTCAACAAACACCTCAATGGCGGTTGCCAAGTGCCGATCGCCTGTTACGCCATACTCGAAGGCGATCAGGTCTGGTTGCGCGGTCTGGTGGGTGATCCGAACGGTGGCCGACTGCTCAGTGCCGAGGCCCGGGCGCCGCGCCGCGATGCCGAAGCGCTGGGTGTCCGGGTAGCCGAAGACCTGCTCAACCAGGGCGCGGACGACATTCTCAAGAAGGTCTACGGCGAGGCGGGCCACGCGTGACGGGCTGGCGGCTGCTGCTGACCCGGCCGGTTGACGAGTCGTCGGCCCTGGCGGCTGTCCTGGCCGAGGCCGGGGTGTACAGCAGCAGCCTGCCGTTGCTGGATATCGAGCCGGTCCCCCTGTCCGATTCCGGGCGGGCTATCTTTCAAAGTCTGGACCAGTACTGTGCCGTGATTGTGGTCAGCAAGTCTGCCGCACGTTTGTGTGTGGAACTGCTGCGCCAATATTGGCCTCAGCCCCCAGACCAGCCCTGGTTCAGCGTGGGGGCGGCGACCGGGCAGATTCTTATCGATGCCGGCCTCACTGTGTTTTATCCCGACAACGGCGACGACAGCGAAGCCTTGCTGGAGCATCTGGTGTTACGCCAGGCTATCACCCGACCCAATCCCAAGGTTTTGATTGTGCGCGGCGAGGGCGGGCGCGGTTTGCTGGCGGAGCGCTTGCGCGAGCAAGGTGCTAGTGTCGATTATCTGGAACTGTACCGACGCAGCCTGCCGCATTACCGGGAAGGTGAGTTGGCGGCAAGAGTCAAAGCGGAACGCTTGAACGCGCTGGTGGTCAGCAGTGGGCAGAGCTTCGAGCATCTGCAGCGGTTGGCCGGCGACGCATGGCCTGCGTTGGCACGGTTACCGTTGTTCGTTCCAAGCCCAAGGGTTGCTGAGATGGCCCGTGCCGCCGGAGCCCTGACAGTTGTGGATTGCCGTGGCGCCAGTGCCGCGGCTTTGCTGACGGCGTTACGGAATCAGTCCGTGCCGTTTTCTAATGCAAAGGATGGATACGTGAGCGAAACAGCCTTGCCAAAAGATCAAGACCAACCAGCGATCGATACGCCGGTTGAAACCCCGGCTCCGAAGGCGCCGCGTCGCGGCAACGGGCTGGCCATTGTCGCGTTGTTGTTGGGCGCCGCCGGCGTGGCCGTTGGTGGGTGGGGCGTGTGGCAGGTGCGCCATCTGCAAGCCAATAACCAGCAGCAGTCCACCCAGGTTCAGGCGCTCAACGATCAGGCCCAGGCCCTCAAGCTCAACGAGCAACGCCTCAGTGAGCGTCTGGCGCAGTTGCCACCGGCGCAAGAGCTGGAAGAGCGTCGGCGTCAGGTCGCCCAGTTGCAGGGTGATCAACAGCGACTGAACCAGCGCCTGGAAACCGTGCTCGGTGCCAGCCGCAAGGACTGGCGCCTGGCCGAAGCCGAACATCTGCTGCGCCTTGCCAGCCTGCGTCTTTCCGCCCTGCAGGACATCAGCAGTGCCCAGGCGCTGGTGCAGGGCGCTGACGAAATCCTGCGCGAGCAAAACGACCCCGGTTCGTTCGCCGCTCGCGAACAACTGGCCAAGACCCTTGCGGCGTTGCGCAGTACCGAGCAGCCGGATCGTACCGGGCTGTTCCTGCAGTTGGGGGCCTTGCGTGACCAGGTGCTGCAACTCACCGAGCTGGCACCCGAATACAAGGACCGTGGCGAGTCGTTGCTGGGCTTGACTGCCGATGGCGATGGCGCCAGCCGCTGGGCACAGTGGTGGGAGCAGATATCGCGCTATATCCGTATCGATTTCAACGCGGACGAGAATGTCCGTCCGCTCCTGGCCGGGCAGAGTCTGGTGCAGGTGCGCCTGGCCTTGAGCCTGGCCCTGGAGCAGGCGCAATGGGCCGCTCTCAACGGTCAGGCCCCGGTGTACACCCAGGCACTGGCTCAAGCGCAGGACGTGCTCAAGAACAACTTCAACCAGGACAATCCGCAAAGCAAAGTCATGCTCGAACGCGTGGCCGAGCTGGCCGAACAGCCGGTGACGGTCGTCACGCCGGACCTGACCGGGACCCTGAGCAGCGTTCAGGCCTATCTGGAACGCCGCAACCTGAACGCCGAAGAGTCGGTCAAGCCGCTGGCCAAACCTGATGAGCAGGAGGCCACGCCATGAAACGCCTCTACGTGATTATGTTCGTGGTCATCGCCGTTGCTGCCGTGCTGGGCGTGGCGATCGCCGAACATTCGGGTTACGTGCTGGTGGCTTATAAAAACTTCCGATACGAGGCCGGCCTTTGGGTCACCCTGGCGCTGGTGGCGGTGCTCTGGCTGGTGTGGCGGGGCGTGAGCGCCTTGATTGGGCTGGTGACCACCTCCACTGGCGTGGTCAACCCATGGTCGCGACGCAACCGCAGCCGACGGGTGCAGGTGGCAATCGAGCACGGACAATTGGACCTGGCCGAAGGTCGCTGGGCCAGTGCCCAGCGTCACTTGCATCGCGCGGCCGAAGCCGAGCGCCAACCGTTGCTGTACTATCTCGGCGCTGCCCGTGCGGCCAATGAGCAAGGCCTTTACGAACAGTGCGACAGCCTGTTGGAACGTGCCCTCGAACGCCAGCCTCAGGCCGAGCTGGCGATTGCCCTGACGCACGCACAATTGCAGATGGACCGCGGCGACACTGACGGCGCGCTGAGTACGTTGCAAGCCATGCATGATCGCCATCCACATAACGCCCAGACCCTGCGTCAATTGCAACGTCTGCATCAGCAGCGTGGGGATTGGTCGGCGGTGGTCCGGTTGTTGCCGGAGCTGCGCAAGGACAAAGTCCTGCCGCCGGCTGAGCTGGTTGAACTGGAGCGTCGGGCCTGGGGCGAAAACCTCACCCTGGCAGCCCACCGTGACGAAGACGGCAGTGTCGGGTTGCAATCGCTTAACCGTGCCTGGCAACAACTGACGTCCGCACAACGCCAGGAATCGGCGCTGGTGCTGGCCTATGCCGAGCAACTGCGGCAACTCGGGGCGCAGGCCGAGGCCGAAGAGGTGCTGCGGGCGGCGCTCAAACGTCACTATGACAGTCACCTTGCGCGCCTGTACGGGTTGGTCCGCGGCAATGATCCAGGCCGCCAACTGCAAGCGGCAGAAGGCTGGCTCAAGGATCACCCGAGCGACCCTGGCCTGTTGCTGACGCTGGGCCGCCTGTGCCTGCAAAACAGTTTGTGGGGCAAGGCACGGGATTATCTGGAAAGCAGTTTGCGCCTGCAGCGCAATCCCGAGGCCTGCGCCGAACTGGCGCGATTGCTGGCGCAATTGGGGGATGCCGAGCGCAGCAACCAGCTCTTCCAGGAAGGGTTGGGGTTACTGGATGAGCGCTTGCTGGCCGCGCCGCTGCCGGTCCCGGCTCAGGTCTTGACCACTTGAGAGAGTGAGTCGTTCTTGAGGGTTGTATGAATCATCGTGGCGAGGGAGCAAGCTCCCTCGCCACGTGTTTATTGACGCCCCTAAAGGCGTTACCAATGCCTTCGGTAAAGTCCTACAGCAAACTGCGCTTAATCTTCTCTTGCTTGTCGGGAATTCCCTACACCCCTGGTGAAGTGTCTGCACGGCCCCGCCTTGAAAGGCCGGCGGGCTTTCCTCTACCGTAACAGCCTGTCTCTTCTGTTACGGAACTGCCATGTCTTTGGCTTGCTCACGCTTCTTGTTTTTCATGGCTTTCATCGCCGCCGCTCTGGTTTTTGGTATCGCCAGTTACCTTGAATATGCGGTAGGTCTGACGCCTTGCAGCCTATGTGTTTTGCAACGGTTGTGCCTGATGCTGTTTTTGATGAACTGTCTCGCCGCATGCCTGCATGGTCCCGCTCAGAAGGGCAGCATCTTCTACGGGGCGATGGGGCTGGTTTTCGCGTCGAGCGGGTTGACGTTGGCGTGGCGTCAGGTTCTGGTGCAAGGCGATTCGCTGAAGCAGTTGCCCGATTGTATCGATCACCTCAAGGCAGTGAGTTCGTGGTGGGGCGCTGTACATCGTGTACTCGAGGGTGCGATCGACTGCGCGAGCATCACATGGACCCTGTTCGATCTGAGTCTTCCCGAATGGAGCCTGTTGTTTTTTCTCGCCGTGTCTTTTGTGATGTCCTATCTGCTGCTGCGCCTTGTCTGGAACGCCCTGATACGACCGCTCAGCGGCACAACGTCGCAACTGGTCCGGGTCATGGATTAAACACTTGTATGAACTTTATCTCCTGCGTACCTTGAAGCGGTTGTCGTGCGGGCATAATCTGGCCCGCACGTGTTATCGGATTTATGCCGCTCGATCATGTTGTGTCTGGCCTTGTCCCTGATCATTTCAGGCGGTGCGCAGGCTGCGAGGGGCATGACTCACAAGGGAAGAAATCACCATGCTCGAAAGTTGTCAGAATGCTCAGGAACGCTGGGGTGGGGTGCATCTGCTGATCGACCGCTGGTTGCAGGAGCGTCACGAACTGGTTCGGGCCTATGATGCTCTCGGCGACAGGCCTGAAGCGCTGAGTGAAAGCCGCAAGCCGTTGCAGGAGTTCTGCGGTGTGCTGGTCGACTACGTGTCTGCCGGTCATTTCGAGATATACGAACAACTGACGAGCGAGGCCAAGGCCTTCAACGATAAGCGTGGCCTGGAGCTCGCCGAGCAAATCTACCCGCGTATCGACGTCATCACCGAAAAACTGCTGGCCTTCAATGACCTGTGTGATGAAGGCAAATGCGTAGCGGAAAAATTCAAGGAACTGGGTGGCTTGCTGCACGAGCGTTTCGAACTGGAAGACTGCCTGATCGAAGTGCTGCACAACTCCCACAAGGAAGAAGCGCCGGCCCAGGCTTGAGGTCTTTTGCAGAATCAAAAAAACGGTGCGCATTGCGCACCGTTTTTTTTGGAGTCAGCTTCAGGTCGTCGCGCCCAGTAACTCGATTTCAAACACCAGCGGCGTGAACGGGGGGATGACATCCCCGGCTCCTTCGGCACCGTAGGCCAGGGTCGAAGGAATTACCAATCGCCATTTTGCGCCTACCGGCATTTGTGGCAATGCACTGCGCCAACCGTCAATCACGCTGTCGAGACTGAACCACTGCGCTTGTCCGTTGGAATCAAATACGGTGCCGTCTGGCAATCGACCGACATACAACACCTGGACCTTGCCGTGAGGGCCGGCCTTGGCGCCATGGCCGGGTTTGAGTTCGGTCAGCAGAATGCCATCTGCCAGCTGTTGCGCGCCGGGCCGGGCTTTTTCCTCATCAAGAAATTTCTGCTCGGTTTTCAGTGCCGCTTCGATTTGCGGCGTCGCCGGTGACGACGTCAGCCGTGCCTGATGGTCGGCCAGTATCTGTTCGATGCGCTCATCCTTCAGGGCCAGCGGTTTGCCCAGATAGGCCTGTTGCAGACCCTCGACCAACGCCTGGATCTGCAGGTCGGGCACATCCTGGCGCAGACGTTCACCCAGGCTTGCCCCCAGGCTGTACGCCAGGTCATGAGCGTCGTTTGCGCTGGTTTTTTCTGCGGCCTGAGCCATGGAGCAAACCATGCACAGGAATAAAAACAAGTGACGCGACATGTAGTGTTCTCCGGCCTCGAATCGAGGGGATTATGCCAGTGCCGATATCTGCAAAGCTGGTTTGCCCCGGCAGTGGGGTAGAAGATTTTTCGTACCTTGCAACGCAACGTCTTGTGTACTGTCAACATGCCCTAGCGGCGGTTGCAGCAGAGGTCTAGTATGAGCCGCACTCACGTCAGTCAGGAGGTAAACCATGTCGGCCACCAAGAAGCCAGTAAACACTCCGTTGCACTTGCTCCAACAACTTTCGGGCAGTCTGCTCGAGCATCTGGAAAACGCCTGCTCCCAAGCCCTGGCTGATGCTGAAAAACTGCTCGCCAAACTGGAAAAACAACGCGGCAAAGCGCAGGAAAAACTGCACAAGTCGCGGACCAAACTGCAAGACGCAGCCACCGCTGGCAAGGCCAAGGCACAAGCCAAGGCCAAAGAGGCTGTGAAGGAACTCGAAGACCTGCTCGATGCCTTGAAGGATCGTCAGTCCGAAACCCGCGCCTATATTCTGCAACTCAAGCGTGATGCCCAGGAAAGCCTGAAACTGGCCCAAGGCGTCGGTCGTGTGCAAGAAGCCGTGGGCAAAGCATTGAGCCTTCGTGCTGCCAAGCCTGCCGCTGCCGCTGTATCGGCCAGAAAACCGGCCGCTAAACCGGTCGCGACAAAAACACCGACCAAAGTAGCTGCCAAACCGGCCGCAAAAGCGCCGGCCAAAGCAGCGAGCAAACCAGCTGCTAAACCGGCTGCGAAAAAACCGGTTGCTGCCAGCGCTGCCAAACCCGCTGCGAAAGCAACTGCAGTCAAAGCTGTCGCCAAGCCGGCGGCCAAAGTGGCTGCCAAGCCAGCCGCTAAACCTGTTGCCAAGAGCGTCGCCAAACCAGCCGCTAAAACCGCCGCCGCCAAACCCGCAGCGACAAAACCCTCCGCGGCTAAACCGGCTGCCAAGCCAACTGCTACAAAAACGGCGGCTGCCAAGCCCGCCGCTGCCAAAGCGCCCGCTAAAGTTGCAGCTAAACCGGCTGCCAAGCCAGCCGCTGTCAAAGCACCCGCCAAAGCTGCGGCTAAACCGGCTGCCAAACCGGCTGCTGCCAAACCCGCCACCAAGCCTGCCGCCGCCAAGCCTGTGGCCAAGCCCGCTGCGAAACCTGCTGCGAAACCCGCCGTGAAAAAGCCTGCTGCCGCAAAACCTTCGACTGCTCCGGCGGCCAAGCCTGCGACATCGACTCCGGCTCCTGCAGCGACCCCTGCGCCAACCGCCAGCACTGTGACCCCGGCGCTGAGCCCGAGCGCCACCCCGGCACCGAGCAGCAACACCCCAACCCGCGCTTCCTAAGTGCCGGACGCCGCGACGCGCAGCTGATGCAGCGCGTCGCGGTTCCCTTGGTCGGAGCCCGCCACTAATCCTTGCAGCCATTGCGCTGAATCTTTAGGTTGTTCCCCAGGCCAGTCCTTGGTCGCAGTCTCCAGTCGCTCCAGCAATCTTCGCTCGGCTTCCAGTTCCAGTCGCTTGACCTGCTCGCGCAGGCTATCGAGTGCCGTGTCTTGAAGGGCGCGGACTTTCCATTGGCTACGAAGCGTGCGCAAGGGCTGTACGACGTCCGTGTCCCAAGGCCCGACCCATTGCTGAAGTTGTTGCAGTCTTTGTTCAGTGCAGGCAACCCCGCGCTGTTCCAGCCATAGCCCGCAAAGCAGCAGGCAGACATTGGCGCCGGCGCTCTGTAGCGTCAGACAGGCTTGCTCCACGCCAGGCTTGGCGTAGAGGTCGAGGGAAAAGCTCCATAGATCAGAGGACATCGTGCTACTCGCGCCAGTTGCAAGCGAAGCTGGTAGACTCCGCCGCCATTATGATTCGACTTCAGAACCTGACTTTACAGCGTGGCCCGCAACGTCTGCTAGAAGACGCCGAGCTGACCCTGCACGCCGGCCACAAAGCTGGCCTCATCGGTGCCAACGGCGCTGGCAAATCGAGCCTGTTCGCCCTGCTTCGAGGTGAACTGCACCCGGACTCGGGTGATTGCCTGCTGCCCGCCGATTGGCGTATCGCCCACATGCGCCAGGAGGTCGACACCCTTGAGCGCCTGGCGGTGGACTATGTGTTGGACGGCGACCTGCGCCTTCGTCAGGTCCAGCGCGACCTGGCGGCGGCCGAGGCGGCCCACGACGGCGCCGCCCAGGCCCGTCTGCACGCGGAGCTCGACAGCGCCGACGGCTACACCGCCGATGCCCGCGCACGCAAACTGCTGGCAGGCCTTGGCTTTACCAATGAGCAGATGGACCGTGAGGTCGGGGCCTTCTCCGGTGGCTGGCGGATGCGCTTGAACCTGGCTCAGGCCCTGATGTGCCCCTCGGACCTGCTGCTGCTCGATGAGCCCACCAACCACCTGGACCTCGACGCCATCATCTGGCTCGAAGACTGGCTCAAGAGCTATCCCGGCACACTTCTGCTGATTTCCCATGACCGCGATTTCCTCGACGCGGTGGTGGATCATGTCGCCCATGTCGACCAGCGTAAGCTCACCTTGTACCGTGGCGGCTACAGCGCATTCGAGCGGGCCCGTGCCGAACGTCTGGCCCAGCAACAGCAGGCCTACGAGAAGCAGCAGGCGCAACGTGCGCACATGGAAAGCTACATCGCCCGCTTCAAGGCCCAGGCCACCAAGGCCCGTCAGGCCCAGAGCCGGATCAAGGCACTGGAGCGGATGGAAGAACTGTCCGCGGCCCACGTCGATTCACCGTTTGATTTTGTTTTCCGCGAATCGACCAAGATTTCCAGCCCGCTGATCGACCTGTCGGATGCGCGCCTGGGTTATGGCGACAAAACCGTGCTGGAAAAGGTCAAGCTACAACTGACCCCTGGCGCGCGCATTGGCCTGTTGGGCCCGAACGGTGCCGGTAAGTCGACCCTGATCAAAAACCTCTCCGGCGAGCTCGAACCCCTGGCCGGGCGTCTGACCCGGGGCGAGAACACCGTGGTCGGTTACTTCGCCCAACATCAGCTCGATTCTCTCGACGCCAAGGCCAGCCCGCTGCTGCATTTGCAGCGTCTGGCACCGAACGAGCGCGAGCAGACCCTGCGTGATTTCCTCGGTGGTTTCGACTTTCGCGGTGCACGCATCGACGAGCCGGTGCTGAATTTTTCCGGCGGCGAAAAGGCCCGCCTGGCGCTGGCATTGATCGCCTGGGGCCGACCGAACCTGTTGCTGCTCGACGAACCGACCAACCACCTCGATCTGGAAATGCGCCTGGCTCTCACCATGGCTTTGCAGGAATTCAGCGGCGCGGTGCTGGTGGTGTCTCACGATCGGCATTTGCTCAAGAGCACCACGGATAATTTCTTCCTGGTGGCCGACGGCAAGGTCGAAGAGTTCGACGGTGACCTGGAAGATTACGCGCGCTGGCTGGTGGAGTACCGTCAGCGCAACGCCCCGGTCAGCACCACGCCGGTGAACCCGGACAAGACCGACAAGAAAGCCCAGCGCCAGGCCGCCGCCGCATTGCGCCAGCAGTTGGCGCCTCACAAGCGCGAGGCCGACAAGCTCGAAGTCGAACTGGGCAAGCTGCATGAAAAACTGCAAAAGATCGAAACCAGCCTCGGCGACAGCGGTCTCTACGAAGCGGCGCGCAAGGATGAGTTGCGCGATCTGCTGGCCGAACAGGCCAGGCTGAAGGTTCGGGAAGCGGAGCTTGAGGAGGCGTGGATGCAAGCCCTGGAACTGCTGGAAAACCTGCAAGCGGAGCTGGAGGCACTGTCCTGATGGAAGCCTTGGCCCTGCCTATACCCGTCATGTGGGTCGAGCCGATCTGGCTCGGTGTGCAAATACTGCTGATCCTGCTGGCCGGCTACATCGCACAGCGTTGCGTGGCGCGGGCCCTCACGGGTCTTGCCGAGCGCTACCCATTACCGTCCCAGTTGGTGATCATCCTGCGGGGTGTGCTGCGCTGGCTGATCATGGGCAGCGCGGTGCTGGTGGTGCTCGAACGCCTGGGCGTCTCGGCCACGGTGCTGTGGACCGCGCTGTCGGGGTTCGTCGCGGTGGCGGCGGTGGCGTTCTTCGCCATCTGGAGCGTGCTGTCGAATCTGTTGTGCGCCATCCTGATCTACACCGTCGGGCCGTTTCGTCTGGGCGATGTGGTTGAGCTGGTGGAGTCCACCGACAAGCCCGGCATCAAGGGGCGGGTGGTGGCCATCAACCTGCTTTACACCACCCTGATCGAACCCGAGGAGCTCGGCACGGGCAGTTCCATGGTGCAAGTGCCCAACAGCCTGTTCTTCCAGCGTTCAGTTCGACGCTGGCGCGGCAACGAGGCGTTTCCGGTCGGCGGGTTCGTCGAGTAAGCGGGTCTCGATCATTAAATATCTGTGGTCAACCGTCCGGCGGCGCATTAGCTTAGTGACTTCAACGAATCTGAGCCGAGGTGTGCAATGCTGCTGGAAACATGGCTGGCGTTTTTCGCCGCTTGCTGGGTGATCAGTCTTTCGCCGGGCGCCGGTGCCATCGCATCGATGTCCAGCGGTCTGCAATACGGTTTCTGGCGCGGCTACTGGAATGCCCTGGGCCTGCAATTGGGCCTGGCGTTGCAAATCGTGATTGTCGCCGCCGGTGTCGGCGCGATCCTCACCGCATCGGCGACCGCGTTTTATGCGATCAAATGGTTTGGCGTGGCCTATCTGGTTTATCTGGGCGTCAAGCAGTGGCGAGCCATCCCAGGCGATCTCAGTGATGACGCGGCGGTGCGGCCTATCGGCAAGCCTTTGGCGCTGGTGTTTCGCGGTTTTCTGGTCAACATCAGCAACCCCAAGGCATTGGTGTTCATGCTTGCGGTGTTGCCTCAATTCATCGACCCCCATGCCCCGCTGATCAAGCAATACCTGATCCTGGGCGTGACCATGGTTTGCGTCGACCTCATCGTCATGGCCGGGTACACCGGGCTGGCATCCAAAGTCCTGCGCCTGCTGCGCACTCCGAAACAGCAGCGTCGAATGAATCGCACCTTTGCCGGGTTGTTCATTGGTGCGGCGGGGTTGCTGGCGACGATTCGCAAAGCCTCGGTGTAACCAGACTGTTCTGATGTGGCGGGGAAATTCCCTCGCCACACAATAATCGCTGAACCGCTTAGCGCAAAATAACCGGCGCGGTATCCCGTGGCAGGTTGTTGCGCGGTGCCGGCTCGCCGGCTTGTTCGTAGTTCGGCCCACCGAGTTGTTCGCTCAGTTGCCGTGCCACGTCCTCACCCAGGGCCTTGGACACCTCGCGCACGACCCGCGGGCGGTTGAGGTTGATGCGCACGTCCCGGTGGTTCAACAGCTTGGTGTCCTGGCCTTCACCCATGGCGGTAAAGGCCGAGGTGATTTCGTAGGTCTTGGTGTTGATCAGGCTGAAGTCCGCCACCAGGGTCAAGGCGAGCACCGCCGAGTAGCTGCTGGTATTGGCCAGTTCATTGATGTCGCGGGTGAAGTCGATGTCCGATACGGTGCCGAACAGCACGTAATCGGCGCCCTTGAAATGCCCGGCCTTGATTCGCTTGATCACGTCATAGACGTCGCCCGTGGACGAAGCGGTGTGGGGCGTGCCTTGCACGAGCTGGAACATCCCGCTGCGCAGGATTTCGCCCTTGATGTCGCCAGTGAACTTGCGCAGCTCGCCCTGCTCGATGTAGCTGGTGGTGGCTTCCATCTCGTCGTAGCTCGACGAAGCGCTGGCGCTGTAAGGGTTCGCCTGGAAGTTACTCTGGGCCGAAACGGTGTGGATGTATTCCTCCACCCGTTGTTGGTACGCGAGGTCAGTGACCGCGACTTTCGGGGCCGCCTGCGCGCTGAACGCGCAGGCCAGGGCCATGATGCCAATCCATGTGCGCATGGCTTAGCGCTCCGTGGTCTTGCGGATTTCTTTCTCGTCCATCCACTCGGCCAGACCGCTTTCGACGTCGATCAATTGCAGGCTGAATTTGTAGAAGACGTCCTTGTAGTCGCTGCTGCGCTTGACGATCGAGCTGATGGAGCCTTCGAGGCGGTATTTGGCGGCGATCATGTTGCCGGTCTTGGCCACGGTGCTTTTCTTGTACAGGCCGCTCTGGTTTTGCAGCTTGAGCTGGTCGACCTGGCTGTCCATGGCGTTGTTGTCGCTGGCGAACCGCGCCGCACCGGTCTTCATCAATTGGGTCTTGATGCTGGTGGTGATCTCGCGGGTGTCGATGTACTCGCTGGTCTTGTTCTTCACGTCATAGACCTGAACCACCGGGCGGCCCTGCAAAATGCCGGACTGGGCCAGGGAGCGGGTCATGGATTCGGCGATCATTTGCAGGTCGGTGGAACCGAATTCGTTGGTCACGGTTTCCACGGCCTTGGTGTCGCCGTAGCTGATGTTCTTGTTGCCCAGGACTGGAGAGTTGTTGGCGCAGCCGCTGACCAGCAGGGCGGCCAGAGCGAGGGAAGAGATGCGTAGGAACATGTGGGGACTCTCAAATTGCTGCATAAAGGGTTTTTGTGGCGAGGGGATTTATCCCCTTTGGGCTGCGCACTGTAGGAGCTGCCGAAGGCTGCGATCTTTTGATTTTTCGCTTGCGACTCAATTGTCTAGGACAAGATCGCAGCCTCGTTGCACTCGTCAGCTCCTACATCAGCTCCTATGGCCCAGCGGTGCGTGGCTCAAGGCGTATTGATTTCCAATCGGAAATCCACAGCCTTGGGTGTCGGTGCAATGGCCGGCAGGAAACTGGTTTGTTCGCCGTACAGCGTCAGGCTTTTCCAGGTTTCTGGCTCGGCGATCGGAAAGCCTTCCGGCCCCAGCCAGGCAAAGCGGTAGTACATCGTCTTGTTGTTGAAGCTGGTGTTGCTCAACTGCACATTGACGGTCATGTAGCCGTTTTCCCGGGCTACGCGCATGGCGCCGACCACGATGTTTTTCTGTTTGCCCATGGCCACGACTTTGCTGGCGGCGCTGCCCGGCTCCGGCGGCGGTGGGGTGGCGCAACCGGCCAGCAAGGCCAGGACACCGACGGCGATCAGTTTTAAACGCATTTGAACAAGACTCCGTTCTTAAGGTTGCTTGATGCTGGCGACGGCGGTCGGGTGGGTGCTTGGGATCACTTGGGCGGCCAAGCCGCCGGCGAAGACCTGATTGCCCACCGCCCGCAGGCTGATGACCTGGTAGCGCTGATCGACGGTGACCTTGACCACCGAACCGCCTACTGCACTCGGCAAGGTGACCTGGTGTTCACCTTTTTTCAGGCGCAGACGCACCACCTGGGTGTAGTCCGGCAGGGTGCGCCAGGTTCGGGTGTCCGCGCCTTCGAGCACGGCCGAGGTAAGGCCCACCGCGAGGCCGGCCAGGGGGTTGGTTTCGTTGATCTGTTTTTGCGCCACGCCACGGGTGATCGCACGCACGGTCGTGCGCAGGATGATGCCGGGCATGTCGTCACGCAGGGCGCGGCGGGACATGGCTGTGGTGCTGTTGAGCTGGGTCAGGTCCAATTGACGGCCGTCGACACCGATTTGGGTGAACATGGCGGTGGAGGTATCAGGTTTGATCAGGGGGAATGAAAGTGGCGTGATCACTACATTGCCGCTGATGGGCAAGGGCAGGGGAATGCGGATCGAGTCCCGGGATGGCGCCAGGCCGCTCTGCACCACAATCAGGATGTCGCTTTCATCCTTCTTGTCGGCAGGCTTGTCGAGATTGATCAGTGCCTGCTCCAGCAAAGGCGTGTTCGGACGCAGTTCGGCGGCTTTGCGATAGCCCGGCGCGGCCAGGTCTTTTTCGCCCAAGGCTTCATAGACGAACCCGGCCAGGTAATGGCTGAACGCGCTTTGATAGCTGTTTTTCAGGCTGACCACTTCCGGCGCGTCGAGGCTGGCCACCGGGTAGCCCTGCAGGTCCTTGTACTCGGTCTTGACCCCTTGCTTCTCGGCGTCTTCCTCACGCTTGAGGTATTCCTTGTCCCGCAGGTCGGCAATTACCGCTTCGCGCTCGTGGGTTTTCTTGATCTGCATCCGCGCGCCGTCGAAGTCGTTCACGGCCAGCAGGTTCAGGGCCATCTGCGTGGTGAGCATGACCTTTTCGTAGTCATAGCCTTCGTAGCGCCGAACTTTATCGTTGACCAGAAAACTGCCGAACTGGGCGAGATACTTGCCTGTGTCGAGCTTGACCGCATCTTCCCACTGGCCCACTTGCTGGTCAGCGTTGGTCCAAGCCGCCTGGCTGCCGGGCAGATCGCCCTTGGCACGCAACAGCTCACCTTTTTCGAAGAAATACAGCAGGTCTTTGTCTTGGCTGGTGTTGTTCTTCTCCAGCAGGGTTAACGCCGCGTCGACGTTGCCGGAAGCCAGTTGCTGATTGGTCTGGGCCAATTCGCTGTCGTAGTTGCGAAACGCAGAGCAGCCAGACAACAAGGTGATCGCACCGAGGGCGATCGAAAGAGCGGCACGGGATGCCATGAATACTTCTTCCCTGAGGTATCAGCCGGGGGGGCGGGTCGGGCTGGGACGATCCACGGACGAGCGCCGGGCGCTGTCGGTTCCTCATAACCGGAGGAGCTTTTATGCCATCGAACAATAAGAGGGCGGCGCGATTATAAACATGGCCGTTCGCTATGTAATGGCTTTTTAATCTCGTAATGCAGTTTTTGTGACATCACTTCCAAAGCGTGAAGATCCGATGAAATCTGCTCCTGAAACACATCAGCCCTTGAGCCCAGGTCATTGGAAGTGAACAATGTGTTACTTCTTATTTCCAACTGAGAGTCATTCATGTCTGCCCCGTACCGTTTTCTGGCCTGGCTTGCACTGCCGTTGTTTGCCCTGTGCAGCGCCAATCTGTTGGCCGAGACCCTTGAGGGCGCCCCCCAGGCGCTGCATTTACTGGATTACATTGGGGCGGATTATCCGGCGACAGTGCAGGCGGGCAAGGTTGTTGACGAGTCTGAATACCGTGAGCAACTGGAATTTACCCAGCTTCTGGAAGGGCTGATCGTTGCGCTGCCAGCCAAACCTGAGAAAGCAGAACTGACACAAGGCGTCGGCGCCTTGCGCAGCGCCATCACCGGGCATCAGGATGGCGATGAGGTCGCTCGCCTGGCGCGGCAACTGGGGGCCAGACTGGCGGTGGCGTATGAGGTCAGTCAGGCGCCGGTCATCACCCCGGACCCGGCCCGCGGAGCGCCACTGTATGCGCAGAATTGCTCGGTGTGCCACGGTGACAGTGGAGCAGGCGACGGTCCAGCCGGTGTCGGTCTGGAACCTGCGCCCGCCAACCTGCGCGATGGGGCGCGGCTGGATCATCTGAGTCTCTACGCGATCTACAACACGCTTGGCATGGGCGTTGAAGGCACCGACATGCCGGCCTTCGCGGATCAGCTCGACGATCGTCAACGCTGGGACCTGGCGACGTACATCGCCAGCTTCAGCGCCGATCCGGCGACCGCTAAAAGCGCACAGACCTTCAACCTCGCTGATCTGGCGCGCCAGACTCCGGCCGAAATCCTCGCGGCGCAGGGCCCTGAAGCGGCTGCCACCTTTCGCGCCCAGCGTGCTCAGCCGCCACAGGTGCAGCGTGGCCCGGCGCAGTTGCTCGACTACACCACCAGCACCCTGGACAAGAGCATCGCGGCGTATCGCGCCGGTGATCACGACCAAGCCTATGACTTGTCGGTAGCGGCTTATCTAGAAGGCTTCGAACTGGTGGAAAGTTCGCTCGATAACGTCGATGCCAATGTGCGCAAGGACACTGAAAAGGCGCTGATGGCCTATCGTCAGTCCTTGCAGGATGGCTTGCCGGTCGAGCAGGCCGTACAGCGCCTGGACGCGGCCAAGGCCAAGCTGACGGAGTCGGCGGGGTTGCTGGGTGGCGACGGTTTGAGCTGGTCGCTGAGCTACATCTCGGGCTTGCTGATTCTGTTGCGCGAAGGGCTGGAAGCGATTCTGGTGCTGGCGGCGATCCTGGCGTTCCTGCGCAATACCGGTCAACAGTCAGCGGTTCGCAGCGTCAACGTCGGTTGGGGGCTGGCGTTACTGGCTGGCCTGGCGACCTGGGGGCTGGCCGCCTATGTGATTGATGTCAGCGGCGCCCAGCGCGAATTGCTCGAAGGCGCAACGGCGTTGTTTGCCAGCGTGATGGTGCTGTGGCTGGGAGTGTGGATGCACGATCGGCGTCACGCGGCGGCCTGGCAGGATTACATCAAGAGCAGTCTGGTGGGCGGCGGCGGACGTTTTGGTTTTGCGATCCTGGCGTTTTTCTCGGTCTATCGCGAGCTGTTCGAAGTGATCCTGTTCTACGAAACACTGTGGCTGCAAGCCGGCCCCGCCGGGCATGATGCCGTGTTAGCGGGCGGTGCCACGGCGCTGGTGCTGTTGGTCGGATTGGCCTGGGTGATTCTGCGCGGCTCGGCAAAACTGCCTCTGGCGCTGTTTTTCAGCATCAATGCCGGCCTGCTCTGCGCGCTGTCGGTGGTTTTCGCCGGTCATGGCGTGAAGGCGCTGCAAGAGGCCGGGATTTTCGGAACCCGTCCGGTGGCGTTCTTCGATTTCGATTGGCTGGGCATTCATGCCGATGCTTATTCCTTGGCCGCCCAAGTGGTGGCGATCGCGGCGATTGTGGTGTTGTACGGGCGCAGTTGGGTGGCGGAGAAGCGTAGGGTCCAGGTTTCCTGAACAGCCTTCGCTGCGCTCATAATCGCGGGCAAGCCATGCTCCCACAGTCAGTATCCGCCTGTGGGAGCAAGGCTTGCCCGCGATGCTTTCAATTAGAGGAAAAACTCAATGCGTGTATGGATCGACGCCGACGCCTGTCCCAAGGCCGCGAAGGAACTGGTGGTCAAGTTCGCTTTGAAACGTCGCTTCGAAGTGGTGCTGGTGGCCGGCCAACCGCAGATCAAGCCGGCCTTGGCCTGCGTGAAGTTGATCGTGGTGCCCAGCGGGCCTGACGCGGCGGACGATTACCTGGTGGAGCATGCCGTACCGGGTGAGCTGGTGATCTGCAGCGACGTACCGTTGGCTGACCGGCTGGTGAAGAAGGGGGTTGCGGCACTGGATCCGCGGGGCAAGGAGTTCGATGCGCAGAACATGGGCGATCGGCTGGCGGTGCGCAACCTGTTCACCGACTTGCGTGAGCAGGGCCACGTGGGCGGCGGGCCGGCAGCGTACAGCGAGCGGGACAAGCAGGGGTTCGCCAATGCGCTGGATCGGATACTGACGCGGTTGGCTCGAACCTCCTGATTCTTGCCCGCACCCCTGTGGGAGCGAGCTTGCTCGCGATGGCGGTGTGTCAGCCAATAGATATGCCAATTGAACCGACGCTATCGCGAGCAGGCTCGCTCCCACATGGGGTGGGCGGTGTTGCGGTTACTCATCGTTTTCGTGAGTCAACTCCAATACCCGGTCCACCAGTTTGTTGATCCCCGAAGCCGCTTCACTGATGTTCTGCGCCAGCATGTAGGCCGGAGTACTGACCAGCTTGCGCGCAGTGTCTTCGACGATATCGGTGACTGCGCAGTCTTCGTGGATGCCGCCCATTTTGGTTACGGCGGCGGCAGTGTCGGTATCTGTGCCAATGGTGCAGGTCACCCCCGGACCATAGATTTTTGCCGCCAGGGCCGGGGAGATGCAGATCAGCCCCACCGGTTTTCCCGCTTCGGCAAAGGCTTCGGTCAGCGCCAGAACCTGCGGCTGGACGGTGCAACCCGCGCCTTCGACGGCAAAGTTGGACAGGTTCTTCGCCGCGCCGAAACCGCCAGGCACGATCAGCGCGTCGAAGTCCTCAACGTTGGCTTCGCGCAAATCCTTTACGTTGCCCCGGGCGATCCGGGCGGACTCCACCAAAACGTTGCGGCTCTCGGGCATTTGCTCGCCGGTCAGGTGATTGATGACCTGCAACTGCGCGATGTCGGGGGCGAAACACTGCACCTGTGCGCCGCGCTGGTCGAGGCGCAGCAAGGTGATCACGCTTTCGTGGATCTCTGCACCGTCATACACGCCACAGCCGGAAAGGATCACTGCAACTTTTTTGCTCATGGGCTTTTCTCCAGATTCATGGCGTTAAATGTCCACTAATTTGTCACTCGTTGCCATAGGGTTATCGAGCAGCTACACCTAATCTGCCGACTATCTCCCTGCTTTGTCTGCTCGGGTTGCGTCATGAATTTCATTCTGTATGCCGTGCCGTTTTTCTTTGTGCTGATTGCCGTGGAGTTGCTGGCCGATCGCTGGCGGGGTGTGAGCCACTACCGCGTGGCAGACGCCATCAACAGCCTGAGCACCGGCGTGCTCTCCACCACCACCGGTTTGCTGACCAAGGGCGTGGGGTGGGTGACCTACGCGTTTGCCTTGGAACATCTGGCCGTTATCCACTTGTCTGCCGACCAGGCCTGGGTCTGGGTATTTGCTTTCGTGTTCTATGACTTCTGTTATTACTGGCTGCACCGCATGGGCCATGAGCGCAACATCCTCTGGGCGGCCCATTCGGTGCATCATCAGAGCGAGGACTACAACCTCTCCACTGCGTTGCGTCAGACCAGTACCGGGTTTGTGTTGAGCTGGGTTTTCTACTTGCCGCTGGCTGTGGCCGGCGTGCCGCTGGTGGTGTTCATCAGCGTGGCGGCGTTGAATCTGCTGTATCAGTTCTGGGTCCACACCCAACACATCCCCAAGCTCGGCTGGCTGGAGTGGTGTTTCGTCACGCCGTCCAATCATCGCGCCCACCATGCACAGAACCCTCTTTACATGGATCGCAATTACGGCGGGGTGTTCATTATTTGGGACCGTCTGTTTCGCACCTTTCAGGAAGAAGACGATAACGAACCGGTGATTTTTGGCGTGACCACGCCGCTGGCGAGCTGGAATCCGTTGTGGGCCAACCTGCAGTTCTATGCGCAATTGTGGGCGGATGCGCGACGGGCAGAGCGCTGGCCAGACAAGCTGCGGATCTGGTTTATGCCCACCGGTTGGCGGCCGGCGGACGTGGCGGCGCGATACCCACTGAGCAAACCGGACCTGAGTCAGTTCCGCAAATTCGAGGTGCCGCTGGACGGCCGCCAGCAGTGGTACGTGGCGTTGCAGTTCTGTACCTACATTGCGTTGGGCAGTTACTTGATGAACCTGGAGAGCAGCCTGTCGGTTGCTGCCTTGGTGTTGGGTTGGGGCGCGGTGGCGCTGGGTTTGTTTGTCTTGGGCGTGGCCCTGGAGAATCGCCCGTGGGCCCTGAGGCTGGAGCTGTTACGGCTGGTCCTGAATTTACCCCTGGTGTGGCTGGCGCCGCTGGCGGGGTTGTGGCCGGCAAGCCCCGTGGCCTGGGTCGGGTTGCTCAGCTACAGCCTGCTCAGTGGCATCGGGCTGTATTGCTGTCGCAGTCGAGTCACTCGGTTGGCGTCGTAGGCTCGTGGGGCCTGGCTTGTTCCAGCCGTTCGGCTTCGAGGACTTTCCTGGCCAGGCGTGCATTCTTGATACGCCGACGCAGCCACAGGCACAGCCCCAGCACCAGCAGGGCACCGAGTACCCACAATTCATATTTCTTGATGCTGCCCAGCATGCCTTCGAGCACCGCGCCGAAGTGGTACGCGGCGGCGGCCAGGGCAGTGGCCCAGATCGCCGCGCCGATGCCATTGAGCAACAGATAGCGGCCCGGTGGATAGCCTGACAGCCCGATGGCCACCGGCATTACTGTGCGCAAGCCGTAGACGAAGCGAAAACTCAGGACCCAGATGTCCGGATGCCGGCGAATGTGTTCCAGCGCCCGATCGCCCATCAACTGCCAGCGAGGTTTTCGCGCCAGTAGCCTGCGGCCGTGCTTGCGCCCCATGAAATACCACAATTGATCGCCCGCGTAGCTGCCGCAAAACGCCACCACCACCACCAGATTGATGTCCATGTAGCCACGGAACGCCAGGAAGCCTGCGAGCACGAGGATGGTTTCGCCTTCGAAGAACGTGCCAATAAACAAGGCCAGGTAGCCGAAGTCATGGAGAAATTGCTGGAGCATTGTCTGGGTGCTGGCGAAATGAACGCGCAGCCTACCCCTTCAGGCACATTCAGGAAAGTATCGAGATGTGTCTCGACGTGAACATTTCCTGCAACGACAATGACTGCGACGACGAGACGCAGGTGCACATATCTGTCATCTGTTCGTCATAATGGCCGTCTATAACTGTCACGCTCGCCCGTCAGCGCGGGCTCAGGAGTCTGCCGTGAGCTTTACCCCCGCCAATCGTCTGTTCCCCGCTACCCGTCTGCGTCGCAATCGCCGTGATGAGTTCTCTCGTCGGCTGGTACGTGAAAACGTGCTGACCACCGATGACCTGATCCTGCCGGTGTTCGTGCTGGACGGTGAGAACCGTCGCGAGGCCGTGGCATCGATGCCCGGGGTAGAGCGCCTGACCATCGACCTGTTGCTCGAAGAAGCCGCCCAGTGGGTCGAGTTGGGCATTCCGGCGCTGGCGCTGTTTCCGGTCACGCCTGCCGAGCTCAAGTCCCTGGACGCCGCCGAAGCCTGGAACCCCGATGGCATCGCCCAGCGCGCGACCCGTGCCCTGCGTGCCCGTTTCCCGGAGCTGGGTGTGATCACCGATGTGGCGCTGGACCCGTTCACTACGCATGGGCAGGACGGCATTCTCGATGAAGAAGGCTATGTGCAGAACGACATTACCGTCGATGCCCTGGTCCGGCAGGCGTTGTCTCATGCCGAGGCCGGTGCTCAGGTGGTGGCGCCGTCGGACATGATGGATGGCCGGATCCAGGCGATCCGTGAAGCGCTGGAGATGGCCGGTCATGTCAATGTGCGGATCATGGCCTACTCGGCCAAGTACGCCAGTGCCTATTACGGCCCGTTCCGTGATGCGGTCGGCTCGGCGCTGAACCTGGGCAAGGCCAACAAGGCCTCTTATCAGATGGACCCGGCCAACAGCGAGGAAGCCTTGCACGAAGTGGCGGCGGACTTGTCAGAAGGGGCTGATATGGTGATGGTCAAGCCGGGCATGCCTTACCTCGACATTCTTTGCCGGGTCAAAGACGAATTCAAAGTCCCGACCTTTGTCTATCAGGTCAGCGGCGAGTACGCCATGCACATGGCGGCCATCCAGAACGGCTGGTTGGGCGAAGGCGTGATCCTTGAGTCCTTGACCGCTTTCAAACGTGCAGGAGCTGATGGCATCCTGACTTACTTTGCTGTGCGCGCCGCCCAATTGTTACGAGAGCAGAAATAGCCTCCCAGGAACTTGCGATGAATACCGAAGGACTTTCTGAAGTTGCCGTAAAAGACGCTCAGCCCGTGGTCGAGCAGGTCGCCGAAACACCGCCGGAGCATGAGGCTGTGCCTACGCCGCCGGTGGTGCCCGATGCCCCCGTGGCGCCTGCGATTGTCATTCCCAACCTGGATGACAGCAGCCTGTACATCCATCGCGAGCTGTCGCAACTGCAGTTCAACATCCGCGTGCTGGAGCAGGCGCTGGACGAGTCCTACCCGCTGCTGGAGCGGCTCAAGTTCCTGCTGATCTTTTCCAGCAACCTGGACGAGTTCTTCGAAATCCGCGTCGCCGGCCTGAAGAAGCAAATTACCTTTGCCCGCGAGCAGGCCGGTGCCGACGGTTTGCAACCGCATCAGGCCCTGGCACGGATCAGTGAGCTGGTCCATGGTCACGTGGACCGCCAGTACGCGATTCTCAATGACATTCTGTTGCCCGAGCTGGAAAAACATCAGGTTCGCTTCATTCGTCGGCGCAACTGGAACACCAAGCTCAAGACCTGGGTTCGCCGCTATTTCCGCGACGAGATCGCACCGATCATCACCCCGATCGGCCTCGACCCGACGCACCCGTTCCCGCTGCTGGTCAACAAGAGCCTGAACTTCATTGTCGAGCTTGAAGGTATCGACGCCTTCGGTCGCGACTCCGGCCTGGCGATCATCCCCGCGCCGCGTCTGCTGCCGCGCATCATTCGTGTGCCGGAAGACGTCGGCGGCCCCGGTGACAATTATGTGTTCCTGTCGTCGATGATCCACGCCCATGCCGATGACCTGTTCCAGGGCATGAAGGTGAAGGGTTGCTACCAGTTCCGCCTGACCCGCAACGCCGACCTGTCGGTAGACACCGAAGACGTCGAAGACCTGGCCCGCGCCCTGCGCGGCGAGCTGTTCTCGCGCCGCTACGGCGACGCGGTGCGCCTGGAAGTCGCCGACACGTGCCCCAAACACCTGTCCGACTACCTGCTCAAACAGTTCAACCTGCATGAGACTGAGCTGTATCAGGTCAATGGCCCGGTCAACCTGACCCGACTGTTCAGCATCACCGGTCTGGACAGCCATCCGGAACTGCAATATTTACCGTTCACGCCGCAGATCCCGAAGTTGCTGCAAAACAGCGAGAACATCTTCAGCGTGATCAGCAAGCAGGACATCCTGCTGCTGCACCCTTTCGAGTCGTTCACGCCGGTGGTCGACCTGCTGCGCCAGGCAGCCAAGGATCCCCACGTATTGGCGGTGCGCCAGACCCTGTATCGCAGCGGCGCCAACTCGGAAATCGTCGACGCCCTGGTGGACGCAGCGCGTAACGGCAAAGAGGTCACGGCGGTGATCGAGTTGCGGGCGCGCTTCGATGAAGAGTCCAACCTGCAACTGGCCAGTCGTCTGCAAGCGGCCGGTGCGGTGGTGATTTATGGTGTGGTCGGCTTCAAGACCCACGCCAAGATGATGCTGATCCTGCGGCGCGAGGCCGGCGAAATCGTGCGTTACGCCCACTTGGGCACCGGCAACTATCACGCCGCCAACGCCCGTCTGTACACCGACTACAGCCTTCTGACCTCCGACGATGCCTTGTGCGAAGACGTCGGCAAACTGTTCAGTCAGTTGATCGGCATGGGCAAGACCCTGCGCATGAAAAAACTGCTGCACGCTCCCTTCACTTTGAAGAAGGGCATGCTCGACATGATCGCTCGGGAGACGCAGTTCGCCCTGGACGGTAAACCGGCGCACATCATCGCCAAATTCAACTCGCTGACCGATCCGAAGATCATCCGTGCGTTGTACAAGGCCAGCCAGTCGGGCGTGCGCATCGACCTGGTGGTGCGCGGCATGTGCTGCCTGCGGCCGGGTATCCCGGGGGTTTCCCATAACATCCACGTGCGCTCGATCATCGGCCGCTTCCTGGAACATACGCGGGTGTTCTACTTCCTCAACGGTGGGGAGGAGCAGATGTTCCTGTCCAGCGCCGACTGGATGGAGCGCAACCTCGACAAGCGCGTCGAGACCTGCTTCCCGGTGGAAGGCAAGAAGCTGATCCTGCGGGTCAAGAAGGAGCTGGAAAGCTACCTCACCGACAACACCCACAGCTGGAGCCTGCAATCGGACGGTCGCTACATCCGCAACACGCCGACCGGCAACCAGAATGCACGCAGCGCCCAGGCGACATTGCTGGAGCGCTTGGGCAGCCCGTTGCTGACGGTTCGTTAAGAGGGGGAGGCAGGCTCGGCTTTTGTGGCAAATGGGCTTGCTCTCTCTGAGCCCGTAGGAGCTGTCGAGCGAAGCGAGGCTGCGATCTTTTGATTTTCGCTTGATATTCAAACGTCAGGAAAAGATCGCAGCCTCGCTTCGCTCGACAGCTCCTACGGATCCAGCGGGATTGCAGTCACTGCAGCAAACAATCAGTGGATGTTCAGCGCAATCCCGACCCGGGTGAGCCATTCGGCTTCCTGGGCGAAGTCAGCCTGGGTCAGTTGGTTCTCTTGCAGCCAGCCTTCGGGAAACAACACATCCAGCTCAGCTCCATCGGCGCGCAGGACCACCTGGGGCATTTCCTGGGTACCGCGGATGTGGTGGAACAGAATCGCAAAGCGCAGCAGCACGCACAGACGAATCAGCTTGATGCCGTCATTACCGAACTCAGCGAATTTATCCTTGGGAATATTGCGCCGGTGTCCACGCACCAATAGCGCGAGCATCTGCTGGTCTTCGCGGGAGAAGCCCGCCAGGTCCGAATGTTCGATCAAATAGGCGCCGTGCTTGTGGTAGTGATAGTGGGCGATGTCCAGGCCCACCTCATGCACCTTGGCGGCCCAGCCCAGCAGTTCGCGCCAGACCCCGTCGTTCAGGTCCCAATCGTCGGCCACCTGGTCGAAAGCGTGCAGCGCCTTGCGCTCGACCCGTGCGGCCTGTTCCTGATCGACGTGGTAACGCTCCATGAGCGAGCCCAGGGTGCGCTCACGGACGTCTTCATGGTGATGGCGCCCGAGTAGGTCATAGAGCACGCCTTCGCGCAGGGCGCCCTCGCAGTGGTCCATGCGTTGCAGTTCGAGGGCGTCGAAAATCGCTTCGAGGATCGCCAGGCCCGCCGGGAAAATCGCCCGGCGGTCGGGCTTGATGCCTTCGAAATCGATTTTGTCCGAGTCGCCGAGCTTGAACACCCTGCGCTTGAGCCAGGCCAGGCCTTCGGCGTTGACCTCGCCAGTGCCATGGCCGCCGGCCTTGAGGGCCAGGCCAATGGCGCGAATGGTGCCTGAGGAGCCGATGGCTTCATCCCAGGTCAGGCGGTGCAAGGCATGTTCGATGCTCATGATTTCCAGGCGCGCCGCCGTATAGGCCTGGGCGTAGCGCGCCGGAGTGATCTTGCCGTCGCGGAAATAACGCTGGGTGTAGCTGACACAACCCATTTGCAGGCTTTCGCGCAGCAGAGGCTCGAAGCGCTGGCCAATGATGAATTCGGTACTGCCGCCCCCGATGTCCGCCACCAGGCGTTTGCCCGGGGTGTCGGCCAGCGTATGGGAGACGCCGAGGTAGATCAGACGGGCCTCTTCACGCCCGGAAATGACTTCCACCGGATGGCCGAGGATCTCTTCGGCGCGGTGGATGAATTCGCCCCGGTTGCGCGCCTCGCGCAATGCGTTGGTGCCCACGATCCGCACCGCGCCCAGGGGCATGCCGTTGATCAGTTGGGCGAACCGCTTGAGGCAATCGAGCCCGCGCTGGATGGATTCTTCGCTCAGTTGGCGCTCTTCGTCGATGCCGGCGGCCAGCTGGACCTTCTCGCCGAGCCGCTCAAGAATTCGGATTTCCCCGTTCTGGGCCTTGGCAACGACCATGTGGAAGCTGTTGGAGCCCAGGTCTATGGCAGCGATCAGGGACAGATTCTTGGCTTGGGATGGCGGCATGGTCAAAAAGTCTCGGTCGATAACCTCGCCATCCTGCCACGATCAACCGCTTACGCCAACGCACCTGAACCAAACCCTTGAGCCAGAGCAGTTCAGTGTGGCGAGGGCGCTTGCTCCCGCGCCTCTGTAGGAGCTGGCGAAGCCTGCGATCTTTTGATCTTTCGCTCCAGACTCAATTGGCAGGGGAAAGATCGCAGCCTCGCTTCGCTCGGCAGCACCTACAAACCCGGCGGGAGCAAGCGCCCTCGCCACAGGAGGCTCTTTAGCCGTGAGGATCAGGCCGGCTCCACTGTGCCGATAAAGTTCGCCAGCTCCGCCGTCTGCGGATCGGCGAACAACACCTTGGGATCCCCCACCTCATGCACCTTGCCTTGGTGCATGAACACCAGTTTGTCCCCGACTTCCCGGGCAAAGCGCATTTCGTGGGTGACCATGATCAGGGTCATGCCGTCCTTGGCCAGTTGGCGCACCACGCCGAGCACTTCATTGACCAGTTCCGGGTCCAGGGCGGAGGTGATTTCGTCGCACAGCAGCACCTTTGGCGACATCGCCAGGGCGCGGGCGATGGCGACCCTCTGTTGCTGGCCGCCGGACAGGCGGTCCGGGAAGGCGTCGAATTTCTCCCCGAGTCCGACTCGCTCCAGCATCTGGCGTGCCAGTTCAGCCGCTTTGGCCTTGGGTACTTTTTGAACAACCTGCGGCGCGAGCATCACGTTCTCACCGACGGTCAGGTGCGGGAACAGGTTGAATTGCTGGAACACCATCCCGACTTTCTGCCGCAGGCTGCGCAGGTCGGCGCGGGCGGCGTCGAGGTATTCACCGTCGACTTCAATCACGCCGTCGTTGATCGACTCCAAACCATTGAGGGTGCGCAACAGGGTGGATTTGCCCGAACCGCTGCGGCCGATGATCGCCACGACCTGGCCCTCCTCGACGCTCAGGTCGATGCCTTTAAGCACGTGGTGATCGCCGTAGTATTTATGCAGGGCGGAAATTCTAAGCAGAGGCATGCAGTCTCCTTTCCAGGTAGCGCGCACTGAGGGACAAGGGGTAGCAAAGCAGGAAGTAACCGAGGGCCACCAGGCCATACACCATGAACGGCTCGAACGTGGCGTTGGCGAGCATGCCGCCGGTTTTGGTCAGTTCGGTAAAGCCAATGATCGAAGTCACGGCTGTGCCTTTGACCACCTGCACGGAAAAGCCCACGGTCGGGGCCACGGCGATGCGCAAGGCCTGGGGCAGGATCACGTAGCGCAACTGCTCCAGCGGGCTGAGGGCCAGGCTCGCCGAGGCTTCCCATTGGCCGTTGGAAATCGAGTCGACACAACCGCGCCAGATCTCCGCCAGGTAGGCGCTGGTAAACAGCGTCAAGGCAATCGCCGCGGCCATCCACGGGGAAATCTCCACCCCGGCCAGGGCTACGCCGAAGAACACCAGAAACAGCTGCATCAACAGCGGCGTGCCCTGGAACAGCTCGATGTAAGTACGGGCAATGTTGCGGGGCAGGGCGCTTTTGGAAATGCGCAGCACCATCACCAGCAAGCCGATCACGCCGCCCCCGATAAACGCCACCAGCGACAAGGCCAGGGTCCATTGCAGGCCCGTGAGCAGGTTGCGCACCACGTCCCAGAAAGTGAAATCGCTCATTGGCTACTCCTGGCAATGTAGCGGCGCCCCACCCAGTTGAGGAACTGGCGGATCAACAGCGCCATGCACAAGTAGATCAGCGTGGTCAGTGCATAGGTCTCGAACGCGCGGAAATTACGCGACTGAATGAAGTTGGCGGCAAAGCTCAGCTCTTCGGTAGCGATCTGCGAGCAGACCGCCGAGCCGAGCATCACGATGATGATCTGGCTGCTCAGGGCTGGCCAGACCTTGCCCAGCGCCGGCAGCAGCACCACATGACGGAAAGCTTCGAAACGGCTCATCGCCAGGGCCGCGGCGGCTTCCAGTTGCCCGCGCGGGATGGCCTGGATGCCGGCGCGGATGATCTCGGTGGAGTAGGCGCCGAGGTTGATCACCATGGCCAGTACCGCTGCCTGCCATTCGGATATCTGCAAACCCAGGGACGGCAGGCCGAAGAAAATGAAAAACAGCTGCACCAGGAATGGCGTGTTGCGGATCAGCTCCACGTACACGCCGAAGATCGCCGCGAACGGACGAATATGCCACGCCCGCACCACGGCCCCGACGATGCCCAGGCCAACCCCGAGCAGCGCGCCGATGGCCGTCAACTCCAAGGTGAACAAGGCACCGCGCAGCAGTAGCTCGGTGTTCTGCACCACCGGCATAAAATCGAACTGATAAGCCATGCTCAACCTCTCAAGCGACGGTCAGAGATCGGCTGGCAGCGGCTGTTTGAGCCAAGTCTGGGAGTTTTTCTCCAGGCTGCCATCGGTTTTGGCAGTGGCCAGGATCTGGTTGACCTTGTCCAACAGCGCCGGCTCGTTCTTGTTCACGCCCACATACACTGGCGAATCCTTGAGTTTGACTTTCAGCGCCGGGACGCGCTTGGGGTTGCGTTCGCTGATCGCAACCATGACCACGTTGCCGCTGGCGATCAGGTCCACCTGACCGGCCAGATAGGCGGCGATGGTCGAGTTGTTGTCTTCAAAGCGCTTGATCGTGGCGCCCTGGGGAGCGACCTTGGTCAGCTCGATGTCTTCGATGGAGCCACGGGTGACGCTGATGGTCTTGCCCTTGAGGTCCTCCAGGCCATTGATGGCGGCGTCGGGCGGGCCGAATACGGCGAGGTAGAACGGCGCGTAGGCACTGGAGAAATCGATGACTTTTTCACGCTCGGGGTTTTTGCCCAGGCTGGAGATCACCAGGTCGACCTTGCCGGTGGTCAGGAACGGAATGCGGTTGGTGCTGTTGACGGGGGTCAGTTCAAGCTTGACCTTGAGTTGGTCGGCCAGCAGCTGCGCGGTGTCGATGTCCAGGCCGCGAGGTTTCATGTCCGGGCCTACCGAGCCGAACGGTGGGAAGTCCTGGGGCACTGCGACCTTGAGGGTGCCGCGCTTGACCACCTCTTCCAGGCCGTCTGCTTGAGCGGGCAGATGAGTGAGCATCAGGCTGGCGAACAGGGCGGTAAGCAGGGCGCTGTAACGCTTAATCATGGCGAATCTCCGCATCGGTGATGTGATTTCTGCGTTCGGACAGAGCACAGGCCATGCCAAGCTGGTTTTTAATCTGCCAAAGCCACGGTTTTACTGGCGGGATGAGGTCTTACTGGTCTGAACAGTTGCGCCGCGTTTCGCACCGTTATCGGGCGTTGGTATTTGCCGCCGAACCCAACTGGAGCACGACTTGCCGGGCGCGGCGTTTAGCTTTACAACTAGCCGTTCACTGGCCCGGTTCATCTGAAAAAATCATGAATTCCATCGCTCGCGCCGTTCCCGAAGTGGCCCTGCAAGCCATCCGTAAACTGATCGTCGACGAAGGCTTCGCTCCCGGGGATGCGCTGCCGTCACAACGGGACCTGGCGCTGCAACTGGGGGTGAGTCGAGCCTCGTTGCGTGAGGCGCTTTCATCGTTGAGTGCGCTGGGCGTCATCAGCGTACAGCCGGGCAAGGGTGTGTTCGTGCAGTCCTCGGTGGAGGTTTCGCGCAGCGAACTGGCCCCGGGCTGGCCGTTCGCGGCCCAGGCTTCACCGGTGGATATCTTCCAGTTGCGTTATGCCCTGGAAGGTTTCGCGGCCGGGTTGGCGGCGGTGACGCTGAGCGCCGATGAACTCGACACGCTGGAGGACAACGTCGAGGCCATGCGCCGGGAGCTCAAGTCAGGGGATTTCGATGCCGCAGCGCGGCTGGATTTCGAGTTCCATCGGCGCATCCTGCAGGCCAGCGGTAACCAGGCGATGCTGAGTATTCTCACCGCCAGCGCCGACATCTTTCTGGAAAGCCAGAAACTACCGTTCATCCGAGCGGAACGGGCGATGGAAACGTGGCAGGAGCATCGCAAGATCCTTCGGGCCCTGGCCCGTCGTGCTTCGGCTGGCGCGCAAAAAGCCATGCAGGAACATGTGCGTAACGCCGCGCTGCGCACCGGAATTTCCTTCGTGGCCCCGGCTGCTCCATGAGGCGCGTCATACCCAAATACATCGGACACCATAGCGAGACTCAATCAACTGCGGCTTCCTGAACCCGGTAAGGGCCGCTATGATGGGCCACGTTTTTTTGCTGACAATCCCGGAGATTTCAATGAGCAGCGATCTGATCAAACACGTTACCGACGCTAGCTTCGACGAAGAAGTACTTAAGTCCGAAGGCCCGGTACTGGTCGACTATTGGGCTGAGTGGTGCGGTCCGTGCAAGATGATCGCGCCGGTCCTGGACGAAATTGCCCAGACCTACGAGGGCAAGCTGACCGTGGCCAAGCTGAACATCGACGAGAACCAGGAAACCCCGCCCAAGTATGGCGTGCGTGGTATCCCGACGCTGATGCTGTTCAAGAACGGCAACGTCGAAGCCACCAAGGTGGGTGCGCTGTCGAAGTCGCAACTGGCCGCGTTCCTCGACGCCAACATCTAAGCGCCGAATGCTGCTGAAAAAGCCCCGCTAATCGCGGGGCTTTTTTCGTTACTCGGGGCTAGACGCTCGCAAACCCAGGTGTTACATTCGGCCCCGCACTGGTTTCTCCTTTGCCCCCTGCAAGCCGTCGCCGACGCACTCCTTTCGAATAAGTACGCGATCCTGTCGCCTTCTCCGCGGCGCGGCCTCATTAAGCCAAAAGCTTAATTTCCCCCCTCCATAAATGATTACGTCATTCCTATATGAATCTGACTGAACTCAAGCAAAAGCCGATTACCGAACTGCTCGAATTGGCCGAACAGATGGGCATAGAAAATATGGCCCGTTCGCGCAAGCAGGACGTGATTTTCTCCCTGCTCAAAAAGCACGCGAAAAGCGGCGAGGAAATCTCCGGTGATGGCGTGCTGGAGATTCTCCAGGACGGCTTCGGCTTTCTCCGCTCCGCAGACGCTTCCTATCTTGCCGGCCCAGACGATATCTACGTCTCGCCGAGCCAGATCCGTCGTTTCAACTTGCGCACCGGTGACACCATCGTTGGCAAGATCCGCCCTCCGAAGGAAGGCGAGCGTTACTTCGCACTGCTCAAGGTCGACACGATCAACTTCGACCGTCCGGAAAACGCGAAGAACAAGATTCTCTTCGAGAACCTGACCCCGCTGTTCCCGACCGTGCGCATGAAGATGGAAGCCGGTAACGGTTCCACCGAAGACCTCACCGGCCGGGTCATCGACCTGTGCGCACCCATCGGCAAGGGCCAGCGCGGTCTGATCGTGGCGCCGCCGAAAGCGGGCAAGACGATCATGCTGCAGAACATCGCGGCCAACATCGCTCGTAACAACCCTGAAGTTCATCTGATCGTGCTGCTGATCGACGAGCGTCCGGAAGAAGTGACCGAGATGCAGCGCACCGTGCGCGGCGAAGTGGTTGCCTCGACGTTCGACGAGCCGCCGACCCGCCACGTGCAGGTTGCCGAAATGGTGATCGAGAAGGCCAAGCGCCTGGTCGAGCACAAGAAGGACGTGGTGATCCTGCTGGACTCCATCACCCGTCTGGCCCGTGCCTACAACACTGTGATCCCGAGCTCCGGCAAGGTGCTGACCGGTGGTGTCGATGCCCACGCCCTGGAGAAACCGAAACGTTTCTTCGGTGCTGCGCGTAACATCGAAGAAGGCGGCTCGCTGACCATCATCGCCACGGCGCTGGTTGAAACCGGCTCGAAGATGGACGAAGTGATCTACGAGGAATTCAAAGGCACCGGTAACATGGAACTGCCTCTGGATCGCAAGATCGCTGAAAAGCGCGTCTTCCCGGCCATCAACATCAACCGTTCCGGCACCCGCCGCGAAGAGTTGCTGACCGCCGACGACGAGCTGCAGCGTATGTGGATCCTGCGCAAGCTCCTGCATCCTATGGATGAAGTCGCTGCCATCGAGTTCCTGGTCGACAAGTTGAAACAGACCAAGACCAACGATGAGTTCTTCCTGTCGATGAAACGCAAGTAATCGATCAGGCAGGGCAGCAAAGCCGGGGAAACCCGGCTTTTTGCTATCCGTGCATTCACTATTTTGAACGGGCGGCGTTAAACTCGGGCCCCCGACGCCCCGGCTACCATGAGGCTTTTGCATGCAGTATCGCGACTTGCGCGACTTTATCAGCGGTCTGGAACAGCGCGGCGAACTCAAGCGCATCCAGGTGCCGGTGTCCCCCGTACTGGAAATGACCGAGGTCTGCGACCGTACGCTGCGAGCCAAAGGCCCGGCGCTATTGTTTGAAAACCCGACCGGTTATGACATCCCGGTGCTGGGCAACTTGTTCGGCACGCCACATCGCGTGGCCTTGGGCATGGGCGCCGAAGCCGTCAGCGAATTGCGCGAAATCGGCAAGCTGCTGGCGTTTCTCAAGGAGCCTGAGCCGCCCAAAGGTCTGAAGGATGCGTGGTCCAAGCTGCCGATTTTCCGCAAGATCATTTCCATGGCGCCGAAAGTCGTCAAGGACGCCATCTGCCAGGAAGTGGTGATCGAAGGTGACGATGTCGACCTGGCGATGTTGCCGGTGCAGACCTGCTGGCCGGGCGATGTGGGGCCGCTGATTACCTGGGGCCTGACCGTCACCAAAGGTCCGAACAAGGATCGTCAGAACCTTGGTATCTACCGTCAGCAGGTCATTGGCCGTAACAAGGTCATCATGCGCTGGCTGAGCCACCGTGGCGGTGCGCTGGATTACCGGGAATGGTGTGAAAAACATCCTGGGCAACCGTTTCCGGTGTCCGTGGCCCTGGGCGCGGACCCGGCGACCATCCTCGGTGCTGTCACGCCAGTGCCTGACAGTCTTTCCGAATACGCATTCGCCGGGCTGTTGCGCGGCAACCGCACCGAACTGGTGAAATGCCGCGGCAACGATCTGCAAGTCCCGGCCACGGCCGAGATTATTCTTGAAGGCGTGATCCATCCCGGCGAAATGGCCGATGAAGGGCCGTATGGCGACCACACCGGCTACTACAACGAAGTCGACAGCTTTCCGGTGTTCACCGTCGAGCGCATTACGCATCGAATCAAGCCGATTTACCACAGCACCTACACCGGCCGTCCACCGGATGAGCCGGCCATTCTCGGGGTGGCGCTGAACGAGGTGTTCGTGCCGATCCTGCAGAAGCAGTTTCCCGAAATCACCGACTTCTACTTGCCGCCGGAAGGTTGCTCTTACCGCATGGCCGTGGTGACCATGAAGAAGTCGTACCCAGGGCACGCCAAGCGGGTCATGCTGGGGGTCTGGTCGTTTTTGCGACAGTTCATGTACACCAAGTTCGTTATTGTCACTGACGACGATATCAACGCACGGGATTGGAACGACGTGATCTGGGCCATCACCACGCGCATGGACCCCAAGCGTGACACGGTGATGATCGAGAATACGCCGATCGATTACCTCGACTTTGCCTCGCCGGTGTCCGGCCTGGGCTCGAAGATGGGACTCGATGCCACGCATAAATGGCCCGGTGAAACCACCCGTGAATGGGGCCGGGTGATCGTCAAGGATGAAGCCGTTACCCAACGGATCGATGCCATCTGGAATCAGTTAGGAATAGATTGATGCGTGTAACCTTGCAGCCTTCCGGGGCGGTGTTGGATATCCGGCCCTCCGAGCGGATTCTCGATGGCGCGCGACGCCTGGGCTATGAGTGCCCGCAAAGCTGCCGCAATGGCAACTGCCATGTCTGCGGTGCGCTGCTAGTGGAAGGCCGCGTGGAGCAGGCGGGTGAAGTGCGCGATCACGGTGAGATTTTCACCTGCATTGCCGAGCCTCTGGAGGACTGCGTGGTGCTGTGGGATGGCGTGCTGTCACCGGGTGAGTTGCCCGTGCGCAGCCTGGCGTGCCAAGTCACTGAATGCGCCGACGTGGGTGGTGATGTCTGGCGAGTACGCCTGCGCGCACCGGCGGGCAAGCCGCCGCGCTATCACGCGGGGCAGTACCTGATGATCGAGCGGGAGAATGGCGAGAAATCGGCGTTTTCCCTGGCCTCGGCGCCGCATTCGGGGCGCGAGCTGCAATTGCACGTATTAGTGCGCGAAAACAGTGCGCAGACGCTGCTGGAGCAACTTCAGCGTAACCCCAATGTGCGCATCGAAATGCCCTTTGGCGACACCCATTTGTCCGAGTTGCCGGAGGGCCCGCTGGTGTTGATTGCCGCCGGTACTGGCATGGCGCAGATGCACAGCCTGATCGAACATTGCCGCGCAGCGGGCTTCAAGCACCCGGTGCATCTGTATTGGGGGGTGCGGCGCCCGGAAGATTTCTATGAAATCGAACATTGGGACGAGTGGAAAACGCTGCCTAACCTGTTCCTGCACAAAGTCGTCAGCGACTTGTGTGGCTGGGAAGGGCGCTGTGGGATGCTTCACGAAGCCGTGTGCGAGGACATCAGCGATCTCAAGGGCGTGCATGTCTACGCCAGCGGCTCGCCGGCGATGATCTATGCCACCCTCGACGCGTTGGTCGATGCCGGAATGGACGCCCACCAAATGCGCGCCGACGTATTTGCCTATGCGCCGCGGGCGTAGGAGCTGTCGAGCGAAGCGAGGCTGCGATCTTTCCCCTGACAGTTGAGTCTCAAGCGAAAGATCAAAAGATCGCAGCCTCGCTTCGCTCGACAGCTCCTACGCAATATTAGAATTCCCTCGTTCATGGGCATTTATGGCATTTAATTTGCCTTGCTCCTGACAAGCGTCAGTGTCATGACGCGCACCATCCAGCTTCATGAACCGCGAGGAGCCAACCGCTACCGGCCATGACCGCGATCGAATCCGCCTTTACTTGTGCGCCATACCCGCCACGCCTCGACCTGGGGCCGCAGCTGACCCGTGAGCAATTGCTCGCCTCGATGCAATTGACCATGAGCCTGCACCGGGGTGGGCCGGTGTGGCTGTTTGCTTACGGTTCGTTGATCTGGCGGCCGGAGTGCACAGCGGTGGAGCGGGTGCGCGGTCGGGTCCACGGGTACCATCGCGGTTTGTATTTGTGGTCTCACGAGCACCGGGGGACCCCGGAATTACCGGGGTTGGTGTTCGGGTTGGACCGAGGCGGGTCGTGCAGCGGTTTCGCCTATCGATTATCGGAAGAGAATCTGGAGGACTCGCTGTTCGCCCTGTGGCAGCGCGAGATGCCGTTCCCGTCCTATCGCCCGTACTGGCTCAGTTGCCGCCTCGAAGATGGCAGCCGGGTGCAGGCCTTGGGATTCGTGCTGGAGCGGCACCTGCCCAGCTATGCCGGCAACTTGCCGGACCATGTGCTGAGCCAGGTGTTCGAAAACGCCTGTGGGCGCTATGGCACCACTCGCGATTATGTCGAGCAGACCATCCACGCCCTGCGCAGCCACGCCATGCCAGACCGGAATCTGGAGGCGCGGCTCAAACGCTGCAAATCAGCCCTGGATCAGGCCACCGCTTCGCGGCTCTGACTGGCGATTTGCTTGTGCCACAAGGTTGGCGCGAGGAACGCCATCGCCAGCAGGCAAGCACCCACCAGCAATACAAAACCACCGTTCCAGCCGAAATGGTCCACCGTGTAGCCCATCGCAGCACTGGCCGCGACCGAGCCGCCCAGGTAGCCAAACAGCCCGGTGAAACCGGCGGCGGTACCGGCGGCCTTTTTCGGTGCCAGTTCCAGGGCCTGCAAACCGATCAGCATGACCGGGCCGTAGATCAGAAAGCCAATGGAAACCAGGGCGACCATGTCCACGGTCGGGTTGCCCGCCGGGTTCAGCCAGTACACCAGCGTCGCCACGGTCACTAGCGCCATGAACACCATGCCCGTCAGGCCCCGGTTGCCGCGGAAGATTTTGTCCGACATCCAGCCGCACAGTAACGTGCCAGGGATGCCTGCCCACTCATACAAAAAGTACGCCCAGGAGGTTTTATCCACCGTGAAGCCTTTGGCTTCCTTGAGGTAGGTGGGCGCCCAATCCAGCACGCCGTAGCGCAGCAGGTACACAAAGACGTTTGCCATGGCGATGTACCAGAGCATTTTGTTGCGCAGCACGTACTTGACGAAGATTTCCTTGGCGCTGAACTCGTTCTCGTGACTGGCGTCGTAGCCTTCCGGGTAATCGTTCTTGTATTTTTCGATCGGCGGCAGGCCTACCGATTGCGGGGTGTCGCGCATGGTCGCGAAGGCAAACAGCGCCACCAGTAGCGCCACGGCCGCCGGTACATAAAACGCCGCGTGCCAGTCATTGAACCAGCCCATCCCCAGCAGGAACAACGGCCCAATCAAGCCACCGCCGACGTTATGCGCCACGTTCCAGACCGACACCACGCCGCCGCGTTCTTTCTGTGACCACCAGTGCACCATGGTCCGCCCACTGGGCGGCCAGCCCATGCCCTGGGCCCAGCCATTGATGAACAGCAGGATGAACATCATGGTGACGCTGGAGGTTGCCCAAGGCGCGAAACCGAAAATGAACATCACCCCCGCCGAGACCAGCAAACCGAATGGCAGGAAATAGCGCGGATTGGAACGGTCGGACACCAGGCCCATCAGGAACTTCGAAAGCCCGTAGGCGATGGCGATGGCCGACATGGCCAGGCCCAACTGACCTCGGGTGTAGCCCTCGTCGATCAGGTACGGCATGGCCAGGGAGAAGTTTTTGCGCAGCAGGTAATACCCGGCGTAGCCGATGAAGATGCCGGCGAAAATCTGCCAGCGAAGGCGTCGGTAGGTGCTGTCTATTTTTTCTTCAGGCAGGGGCGCCTGATGTACGGCAGGACGAAAGAAAGCAAACATTCAAGGGCTCCAGATTCTTGTTATGACTGCGGATGCGAATGTTACAGTTTCGTTACCGAAAATAGCACCGCTTCTCATCGTCAAAACAGTGGAAATTCCCCTTGATGAATGTTCTTAAATGAACATGTCGCTCAGACATACGCTGATGGCGCTGTCGGAATTGCCTTGTGGCCAGGTTCAACGTGGCCAGGTTCAACAATCATGCGGTCCGCAGCCTCCGGCACCCGGACCGCTTGATTGGCTTCAACGAACTTGCACCACCACCTTCCCCACAGCCTTGCGCTGGCCCAGGTCGTTGATCGCCTGGGCGGCGTTGCTCAGTGGATACACCTGCGAGACCAGCGGCTTGAGCTTGCCTTCGGTAAACCAGTCGAACAATTGCTGGAAGTTGGCGGCGTTGTCCTGGGGTTGGCGTTGGGCGAAGGAGCCCCAGAACACACCCACCACGGCGGCGCCCTTGAGCAAGGCCAGGTTCACGGGCAACTCGGGGATGCGCCCGCTGGCAAAGCCGACCACCAGCAGCCGGCCATTCCAGGCGATGGCGCGAATGGCCTGGTCGAACAGGTCGCCGCCTACCGGGTCGTAGATCACGTCGGCGCCTTGGCCGTCGGTGAGGCGTTTGATTTCATCCTTGAGGCTGGTTTCGCTGTAGTTGATCAGTTCGTCGGCGCCGGCGGCCTTGGCCACGGCCAGTTTCTCTGCGCTGCTGGCGGCGGCAATCACCCGGGCGCCCATGGCCTTGCCGATCTCCACCGCCGCGAGGCCGACGCCGCCGGATGCGCCGAGCACCAGCAGGGTTTCGCCAGGTTGCAGGTTGGCCCGTTGCTTGAGGGCATGCATCGAGGTGCCGTAGGTCATGCTGAAGGCGGCAGCGGTGTTGAAGTCCATGGACGCCGGGATCGGCAACACGTTGTAGCCAGGCACCGCCACCTGTTCGGCAAAGCTGCCCCAGCCGGTCAGCGCCATCACCCGGTCACCGACCTTCAGGTGGCTGACTTTTTCACCCACCGCGCTGATCACGCCCGCCGCTTCGCCGCCAGGGGAAAACGGGAAGGGTGGCTTGAATTGATATTTGCCCTCGATGATCAGCGTGTCAGGGAAGTTCACCCCGGCGGCATGCACGTCCAGCAGCACTTCGTTCTTCTTCGCGACGGGGCTGGCGACGTCTTCCAGCACCAGCGATTCGGCAGGACCGAATTCTTTGCACAGCACGGCTTTCATCAGGGCTATTCCTTTGGGAGTGATGGCCGATAAGTGTAGGTGTGAGAGTCAACGGGTCAATGAGCATGCCCCGCCCTGATAGCCGGCCATAAGCTTGTGCTTGAACGGCGGGTCGGTATGCTGGGCCGCAAACCGTATGAGGAGTCGAATGTGAAAGCGTGGATCATGTTGATGCTGGCTCTGTCGTTGCCTGTGACGGCGATGGCCGAGGAAACCAAAGAAGGCGAGGCGCCGAAGGTCAGTTACATCACCCTCAGCCCGCCATTCGTGGGCAATTATGGCCTGGACGGCTCGGCGAAGCTGAGGGTGTACAAGGCCGATGTGGCCCTGCGTGTGACCGGTGACGCAGCCGCTGCGGCAGTCAAGGCCAACGAGCCATTGATCCGCAACCAACTGGTGGCGTTGTTCGCCCAGCAGACCACCGAGGCGATGAACAACCTCGAAGCCAAGGAAAAACTGCGTCAGGAAGCGTTGAAGCAGACCCAGCAAGTGATGAACGACGAGACCGGCAAGCCGATGGTGGATGATCTGTTGTTCAATAACCTGATCATTCAATAAGTCGGCTGGATCGTAGCCCCGACAGCGCCACGAATCAGTAGGCGCTGACGAAGGCTGCTTATTATCAGGACGCCAGGCTTTTGCGAAACCGCCCCAGGGCGATGAAAAAGAACAAGAGCCCGATTGCCGCCAGTGCCAGCAGGTCTGGCCATACCACGCTAACGCTCGCATCCCGGAATAGAATCGCCGCGCTGAGGCTGACGAAATGGGTCGAAGGCGAACCTTGCATCACCCATTGCAACCATTGCGGCATGCTATCGAGCGGCGTGCTGCCGCCCGACAACAGCAGCATCGGTATGATGACCGGGATCGACAGTAGACCGAACTGCGGCGTTGAGCGGGCCAGGGTGGCGAGAAAAATGCCCAGGGCGGTGCTGGCGAACAGGTAGAGCGCGGTCACCAGCAGAAATAGCAACATGGAGCCGGCAAGCGGCACGCCCAAGGCGACCTTGACGATTATTTCCAGCGAGGCCCAGGTGCATAGCACCACCACCAGCATGTTGCTCCAGATTTTCGCCAGCATGATTTCCAGTGCGGTCAGCGGTAGCACCAGCAGGTGATCGAGGGTGCCGTGCTCGCGCTCGCGCAGCAGCGCGGTGCCCGTCAGGATGATGGCCAGGATCGTGATGTTGTTGACGATCTGGATCACGGCCAGAAACCACCCGCCCTCAAGATTGGTGTTAAACAGCGCTCGGGTGGTCAGCTTCACGGGCGTTTGTGCGCTTGCTTGTGCCTGCCCGCTGTAGGTCAGCAGTTCCTGTTGGAAAATCCGCCCGATGTAGCCGGCGCCCATGAACGCCTGGCTCATGGCTGTGGCATCAACGTTGAGTTGCAGCGCAGGCTCTCGTCCGGCGAGCAGATCGGCCTGGAAGTTGGCGGGCACATTGATGACGAAGGTGTAGCGGCCACTGTCCATGACCTTGTCCAGCTCGGCATAGGGCAACGCCACGGGGCTCTGGAATTCCGGCGGTTGCAGAGCCTGGATCAATTGACGTGAGAGATGGCTTTGGTCTTCATCCACCACCGCCACGCTGGCGTTGTGGACGCCGATCACCGAGCCTGCGGCCGGCATGTAGATCGCCACGGTGAATGCGTAGCCTAAAAACAGCAGCAGGACGGAGTCATACCGCAGGCTGGTCAGTTCCTTGAGGCCAAGACGCCAGATATGCGAAAACTTGTGCATCAGGCCTCCTGTTTTTTCAGCATGACCAGGCTGAGCCCGGTGAACACCAGAAAAAAGCCCAGTAGCGCCAGGCATTGCGGCCATAGCTGGCGCAGGTCCAGGGCCTTGGTGAAAGTGCCGACGGCGATGTCCAGGAAATAACCGGCGGGAAACAACTGGCCCATCACCGAGGCTGCCCCGTCCAGGGATGAGCGCGGCACGATCAACCCCGAGAATTGGATGGTCGGAAGACTGGTGATGATCATGGTGCCGAGGATCGCTGCGATCTGGGTGCGGGTAAACGCCGAGATCAACAACCCCATACTGGTGGTTGCCAGTACGTAGAGCAGCCCGCCCAACGCCAGCGTCAGGCCGCTGCCTTTGAATGGCACGCCGAACAGCCAGCGATTCATCGCCGTCAGCAGGGCCAGATTGATCAGGCTGACCGCCAGATAGGGCGCTTGTTTGCCCAGCAGGAACTCCAGGCGGGTCAACGGTGTGGCGTAGAAATTGGTGATCGAGCCCAACTCCTTTTCCCGCACGATCCCCAGAGCCGTCAACATGGCCGGAATGAACGCGAGGATCAACGCCATCACGCCCGGACCGATAGCGTTCACGCTGACCACGTCCTGGTTGTAGCGGAACCGGGTCTCCAGGCTAGCTGCGCTTTGCTGGTTTAGCGCTGGGCTGCTCTGTTCAACCCGTTGTTCGAGATTGGCCTGATGTACCGCCTGGACGTAGTTGCGACTGGTTTCGGCGCGAAACGGCATGCCGCCGTCCAGCCAGGCGCCAACGGTGGGTTGCCGACCGGCATACAGGTCACGGCCGAAACCGGGTGGGATTTGCAGGGCCAGCTTGATTTCCGAACGTTGCAAGCGCCGATGCAGCGCGTTCGCGTCCTGGATAACCGGCTGCTCCTCGAAATAGCGCGAGCTGCGAAATGCTTCCAGGTAAGCGCGACTTTGCGGGCTCTGATCCTGATCGAACACGGCGAAGGCGAGCTTTTCCACGTCCAATGAAATGCCGTAGCCGAAGATCACCATCATGAACAGGGCTCCCATCAAGGCGAAGGCCATGCGTACCTTATCTCGCAGCAGCTCCTTGCCTTCCCGGCTGGCGACGGCCCACAGGCGCCTGAGGCTCAAGCCGTGCCGGTCCTGCGGCGTGCCGGCATTGTCGAGGGGCACGGGGGCGGTGTCTTGCTGTGCTTCACCCTGGGCCTGTTCCAGGCAGGTGACGAACGCGGCCTCCAGCGTCTGACCGTTGAACTGTGCCTGGAGGGCCGCGGGTGTGTCGCAGGCCAGGACTTTGCCGGCGTGCATCAGCGAAATGCGGTCGCAGCGTTGGGCTTCGTTCATGAAATGCGTGGAAAGAAATATCGTCACGCCCTGTTCGCGGGACAACTCAATCAGCAGTCGCCAGAAATCATCCCGCGCGGCCGGATCAACGCCTGAGGTCGGTTCATCGAGGATCAGCACTTCCGGGCGATGCAGCACCGCCACCGCGAGGGACAAGCGCTGACGCAGGCCCAGGGGCAGGGCGCCGGAAGGCTGGTCTGCCATTGCCTGAAGATTGAAGCGCCGGATCAACTCGTCGATGCGCTGATGGCTGTCCACCGTGGGCAGATCAAACAGTTTGGCGTGCAACTCCAGGTTTTGGCGCACGCTCAATTCGCCATACAGTGAAAAACTCTGGGACATGAAGCCCACGCGTTTGCGGGTGGCCAGGTCTTTGGCGTTGACCGGGTTGCCCAGCAGATGGGCGCTGCCTTCGCTGGCGGGCATCAGCCCGGTCAACACCTTCATGGTGGTGGTCTTGCCGCAACCGTTGGAGCCCAGAAAGCCAAAGATCTCACCGCGACCAATCGCGAAGCTGACGTTGTCGACTGCGGTGAAATCACCGAAGCGCAAGGTAAGGTCGTGGGCTTCGATGGCGATGTCGGCGGTATCGTCGGTCCTGGGTGGGATCATCAGCGGTTCGGCGCTGTGGCCGCTGTCGCCCTGAAAGTGGGTGAAGGCCGAGTCGAGCTTGCCGTCGGGTGTGACGCCGGCCAGCTCGACGCTCAGCCCCTGGGCAATCAAACGACCGCCGTCGAGCATCAGGCAGTGCTCGAATTGTTCGGCCTCTTCCATATAAGCCGTGGCGACCAGCAAAGTCAGTTGCGGGCGTTGTCGGCGCACATCTTCGATCAGTTCCCAAAAGCGTCGGCGGGAGAGGGGGTCCACGCCGGTGGTGGGCTCATCGAGGATCAGCAGGTCCGGTTCGTGGATCAGTGCGCAACACAAACCCAGTTTCTGTTTCATGCCACCGGACAATTTGCCCGCTGGCCGGTCGGCAAACCGCTGTAGATCGGTCGCCAGCAGCAGCGTGCCCATTCGCTGCTCGCAGTCTGCCCGCGATAGCCCGAACAGCGTGCCGAAGAACCGGATGTTCTCGCGTATCGACAAGTCAGGATAAAGGTTGCCCCCCAGCCCTTGAGGCATGAAGGCGATGCGTCGATAAAGGGTCTTGCGATGGTGTCGGTCCTCGATTGAGCCACCCAGCACCTGCAGTTGGCCGCTCTGGAGTTTCTTCACGCCGGCAATCAGCCCCAGCAGGCTCGATTTGCCTGCCCCGTCCGGCCCGATCAGGCCACAACGGGTGCCGGCGGGCAGGCTGAAGGCAATATCGCTCAAGGCCAGGTGCTGGCCATAGCGGTGATCGAGGCCCGAAGCGTGCAGTGCCGGTTCGCCGAGAGCGGCGCTCATTGCAAGTTGGCCGGCCAGTCAATGGGGGCCGTGCGCACGTAGCCGGCGCCGGGCATGCCCGGTTTTGCCTGGGGCACTTCGCCGGGCCGCGACAGGCGTATCTTGACGCGGAACACCAGTTTCTGGCGCTCGTCACGGGTTTCGACTTCTTTGGGAGTGAACTGCGATTTGGCCGCGACGAAGCTGACCGTTGCCGGCAATGGTCGATCGGGCAGGGCGTCGAGCAGCAGACGCGCCTGATCGCCCACCGCCAGTTTCCCGGCCACGGACGCCGGCAAATACAGGTTCATGTATTGATCGTTCGGATCGATCATCAGCAGTACCCGTCCACCGGCACCCAGCACTTCGCCCGGCTCGGCCAGGCGTAGCTGAATCACGCCGTCAATGGGGGCACGCAGGCTGCTGTCGTCGATTTCGCTGGTCAGTTGGGCAACCTGGGCCTGGGTCGCACCGATGGCGGCGGCCGCGGCCGACACCTGAGCCTGAGCAGCATTGACCGCAGCGTTAGCTGTGTCGAAACGGGCTTGTTGTTGGTCGATCGCCTGGGCACTGGCGTAACCGCGCCTGAACAGTTCCTGGGTGCGTTTGAGTTCTTGGTGGGCGAGCAATTGTTCGCTCTGGCGCAGTTGCACATTGGCTTGAGCGGCGGACAGGTTTTCCCGGGCGCGCGTTACTTCGGCTTCGGCCTGGTTTCGCTGGGCCTCCAGGGTGCGGGTGTCCATGCGCGCCAGAAGTTGGCCCTTGCTGACGACATCGCCTTCGTCAACATGAACGTCGGCCAGGCGCCCGGGTGTCTTGCTGGCGATCTGGACTTCGGTGGCCTCCAGGCGCCCATTGCCCATGCTTAGGCCTTCGGGCAGGCGATCCTGGCGTGACTTCCAATAGCCAAACCCTCCGGCGGCCAACAACAGAGCCATCAAGGCGAGGGCGAAAAAGCGAGAGCTACGGTGGTTTGTCGACATGTCCGGCATCCTGCGGCTGTAGCGTTGCAGTCTGCTGGATCCGTTACTGGCCCAGCTTGATATCCATCAACTCATGGCGGATCAGCGTAAGGCAATAACCGCCGCCCACTGCTCAGCCGTCACCGGCATCACCGACAGTCGCGAGCCTTTTTGCACCAGCGGCATTTCAGCCAGGGCGGTTTGCTGCTTGAGATAGTCGAGCTTGAGCACGCGGGGAAACGTTTGGACATGGGCCACGTCGATTGCAGTCCAGGGATTTTTATCCGGGCTGGCCTTGGGGTCGAAATAGTGACTGTCGGGCTCCAATGCCGTCGGGTCAGGGTAGGCCGCCCGAATGATTTGTCCAATGCCGGCTATACCCGGCTCCGGGCAACTGGAGTGGTAGAAAAAGAACGAGTCGCCCACCGCCATGGCCCGCAAGAAGTTACGTGCCTGGTAGTTGCGAACCCCGTCCCATCGTGCCTGGCCGAGCTTTTCCAGACCCTTGATGGATAATTCGTCGGGCTCGGATTTCATCAGCCAATAGGCCATGATTTCTACTCCTGGGCGGTAATGATAAAAAAAGTTCAGCGATCTTATGACAAACCGACAGTCGGTTGACGCCAGAGTTTGCGTGTTGATGCCGGTTGCCGCAAAATGCCGGCCTTCCAAGCTTTACGCTGCTGCACGGCCAATAAGAAAACCGCTGCTGTCATCGTGTGTGATATGCCTTGAGGGGGGCAATCGATGAAACGCAAACCGGATTTGTTGTGGATCTTGGTCATTCTGTTCGGCCTGGGGGTCGTTACCACGGGTTACGCCCAGAGTTTGTGGGCCAGCAAGACCGATACACCGATGGAAATCACCCAGCCCGCGCCTTCGCTCAAACGCTGAGCCGGTCTGCAGGACGCCGCTGTTTTCCTGCGGCGTCTACCCCGCGATATACCAGTACCGGTCGCTGACCGTTCCCAGCAGCGGCACGTCCCAGCTCGCCTGCGCCAACCGTTCGACTTTCTGACACTCATGGGCCAGCCCCAACAGCGTCGGTTTGCGCCATTGCTTGCGTCGCGCCAGATACCCCAGGCTGCGGTCATAAAAGCCACCGCCCATGCCCAGCCGACCTCCCGCATCGTCAAACCCCACCAGCGGCAATAGCACCAGGTCCAGCGTCCAGACCTTGCGTTGCCGGGCAATGTTCATCCGCGGCTCCAGAATACGAAAACGATTGGGTCGCAGCTTTTCGCCGGGGCGGATGCGTTGGAACACCATCTTGGTCTGCGGCCATGGGCTCAGTACCGGCAGATAAGTAGCCTTGCCCCGGCGCTGAGCGGCGCGCAGCAACAGGCGCGGGTCGATCTCGCCATCGTTGGGCAGGTACAGGGCGATGTGTCTTGCCCGGCGAAACAGCGGGTGCTGGGCCAGTTGCTTATAGAGCCCTCGAGCGGCTTCACGCTGCTGGGCAGCTGTCAGGGCGCGACGAGCCTGGCGTAGCAGGCGGCGGAGTTGCGGGCGCGGCAGCAGCGCGGGTTCGGTCATATGAATATTTCACGCAATCGGTGGCGACAGCACAGCGTAACCGCAAAACAGGGCGCTCAGAAATGCCTGCGCCAGACACAACAATGCCAGTCTTGATGACTGGCATTGTGAGAAATCAGGCTCCCCGGATGAACCGCTGTCGGCTTAGCCCTTGAACCCGAAAGTTCAAGGTGGAAGTTGCAGGGGGCGTTAAGGCTTTCCGTCAAGCGGACATGCACACCGGCCCCAACGTGCAACTCCCGTGGTTGTGCGTATCGGCTCAGGGACATCACCAACTGGCAAGCACCCCAGGGAGTGACGCAAGTATACCCCAGGCAGCCTCGCGAATCAGCCCTTGCTGACGTCCGGGTCGGTGGCCAGTACCAGATCCACCCGATCGAGCAGATCGCGCACCTGTTCACGGGTCGAGCCGCTGACTTGCACGTCCGGCGTATCCTGGCGGTGCAACAGCTCGTGGGTGATGTTCAAGGCAGCCATTACAGCAATGCGGTCGGCGCCGATGACTTTGCCGCTGCTGCGGATCTCGCGCATCTTGCCGTCCAGGTAACGGGCGGCGCTTACCAGGTTGCTGCGCTCTTCCTGGGGGCAGATGATCGAATATTCTTTATCGAGGATCTGCACGGTTACGCTATTGCTTGAACTCATGAGTCTTGCTCCAGGGCCTTGAGGCGCGAAATCATCGATTCGACCTTACGCCGGGCGATTTCGTTTTTTTCAATGAGGTGCGCGCGTTCCTCGCGCCAGGTCTTTTCCTGAGCTAATAGGAGTCCGTTTTGGCTCTTAAGTTGCTCGACCCGCTCAATTAGCAATTCGAGTCTGGCCATCAGCGCTTGCAGGTCGGTGTCTTCCATTGTGTCCACTGAAGATTGTGTCTGATGGGGATAGGGTCGCACAGCCTCTGATAGTCTTGGCGAGTCTGTCGATGTAGGATACAAGGCCTCCATTCTAGACATAGCGCCGTCTGGCGCCTAGCTGCCCATGCCCATTCAGAATTCCCCGTATCAAGCGTTTGCCACCCTGCTGAGCACCAGCGGTCATCCTGTCTCGCCTGCTGAACTGCATGGCCTGTTGCTGGGGCGCAGTTGCGCCGGCGCCGGCTTCGATGCCGACGGCTGGCTGGCTGACGCCGCCGAGTTGCTGGAAGGCGAACCGGCGGACAACGTGCGCAATGCGCTCATCGGCCTGCAGGAAATGGTCAAGGGTGAGTTGACCAGCGATGACATGACCGTCGTCCTGCTGCTGCCTACCGATGACGCTCCGCTGGCCGAACGCGCCGCTGCGCTGGGCCAGTGGTGCCAGGGCTTCCTCGCCGGCTTCGGCCTGACCCGCCGCGAATATGCGTTGAGTGACGAGGCCAAGGAAGTATTGCAAGACCTGGCGGCGATCTCTCAGGTCCAGGACGCTCTGGAAGAGTCCGATGACGGCGAAAGCGACTACATGGAAGTGATGGAGTACCTGCGGGTCGCGCCATTGCTGCTGTTCACCGAAACCAAGAAAACCGCTGAACCGGCCGCCAAGCCGTCCTTGCACTGATTGCTTGAAAGGGAACACCGTCTGCCCATGATTCATATCCCGAAATCGGAATACAGCCGTCGCCGCAAGGCCCTGATGGCGCAGATGGAACCCAATAGCATCGCAATCCTGCCCGCCGCCGCCGTTGCCATTCGCAACCGCGACGTCGAGCACGTTTACCGCCAGGACAGCGACTTTCAATACCTCAGCGGCTTCCCCGAGCCGCAAGCGGTGATCGTACTGATGCCCGGCCGGGCCCATGGCGAATACATCCTGTTCTGCCGCGAACGCAACGCCGAGCGGGAGTTGTGGGATGGCCTGAGAGCCGGCCAGGAAGGGGCGATGCGTGACTATGGCGCCGACGATGCATTTCCTATCACCGACATCGACGACATCCTGCCGGGCCTGATCGAAGGCCGTGACCGGGTGTACTCGGCCATGGGCAGCAACCCGGAATTCGACCGGCACCTGATGGAGTGGATCAACGTGATTCGCTCCAAAGCCCATCTCGGTGCCCAGCCGCCGAACGAATTCGTTGCCCTGGATCACCTGTTGCACGACATGCGCCTGTATAAATCGGCGGCAGAGGTGAAGGTGATGCGCGAAGCGGCGCGGATTTCCGCCCAGGCGCACATCCGGGCCATGCAGGCCGCGCGCGCGGGGTTGTACGAATACAGCCTGGAGGCCGAGCTCGATTATGAGTTCCGCAAGGGCGGGGCAAAAATGCCGGCCTACGGGTCGATCGTCGCGGCGGGTCGCAACGGCTGCATCCTGCATTACCAGCAGAACGACGCACTGCTCAAGGACGGTGACCTGGTATTGATCGACGCCGGTTGTGAAATCGACTGCTACGCCAGTGATATCACCCGTACCTGGCCGGTCAGCGGCAGGTTTTCGCCCGAACAGAAGGCAATCTACGAAGTGGTGCTGGCCGCCCAGGAGGCGGCGTTTGCCGAAATTGCACCGGACAAACACTGGAACCAGGCCCACGAAGCAACAGTGCGGGTCATTACCGAGGGGCTGGTGCGCCTGGGCCTGTTGGAGGGCGAGGTGGACGAGTTGATCGCCAGCGAAGCCCACAGGGCCTTCTACATGCACCGCGCCGGCCACTGGCTGGGCATGGACGTGCACGACGTTGGCGAGTACCGGGTCGGCGGCGAATGGCGGGTACTGGAAGTCGGCATGACGTTGACCGTTGAGCCGGGCATCTACATCGCCCCGAACAATCGCAACGTAGCGAAAAAATGGCGCGGCATTGGCGTGCGCATCGAGGATGACGTGGTAGTGACCAAAACCGGTTGTGAAATCCTGAGTCACGGCGTACCCAAGACGGTCGCTGAAATCGAGGCCCTGATGGCCGCCGCCCGGGCTGATGCGGCATGAGCCGGGTCAATCTGGCGATCGTCGGCGGTGGCCTGGTGGGCGCGAGCCTGGCTCTGGCCCTGCAAGCCGGTGCCAAGGCGCGGGGCTGGAAGATCATGCTGATCGAGCCCTTCGCTCCCGGCGATGCCTGGCAACCGAGCTACGATGCCCGTTCCTCGGCATTGTCGTTCGGGTCGCGGCAGATTTATCAACGCCTGGGGATCTGGCAGGAAGTTTCTCGTCGCGCCGAGCCGATCAAGCAGATCCACGTGTCTGATCGCGGACGATTCTCCACGGCGCGGTTGTCGGCCATGGAAGAAGGGGTGCCGGCCCTGGGTTATGTGGTGGAAAACGCCTGGCTCGGCCAGTGCCTGTGGCAAGGGCTGGACACCGAGGTGGTCAGTTGGCACTGTCCGGCACAAGTCACCCGGATGGAGCCCATGGTCGGCGGCTATCGCCTGACGCTCGATGACGAAACCACCTTGGAATGCGACCTTGCCGTGCTGGCTGACGGTGGCCGTTCCAGCCTGCGTGAACAGCTGGGTATTGGCGTGCGCAATCGACCTTACGGCCAGAGCGCGCTGATTGCCAACATCACACCCGGCGAAGCCCACAACGGCATGGCCTTCGAGCGCTTCACCGACGATGGCCCGATGGCCTTGTTGCCGCTGCCGGAGAACCGTTGCGCGCTGGTCTGGACCCGTCAGGGCATGGATGCGCAACGACTGGCGACCCTGGATGAGCGCAGCTTTCTCAGCGAATTGCAGGGCGTGTTCGGTTATCGCCTGGGTACCCTGAAACAGGTAGGCGCTCGACATCTTTATCCGTTGGCGCTGGTGGAAGCCGAAGAGCAGGTCCGCCCGCATCTGGCGATCCTGGGCAACGCGGCCCACAGTCTGCATCCGATTGCCGGCCAGGGGTTCAACCTGTCTCTGCGCGATGCCCAGGCCCTGGCCGACGCCTTGCTCGACAGCGACAGCGCGCCGGGGGATTTCGCCGTGCTGCAAGCCTATCGCGAGCGTCAACGGATGGATCAGACCCTGACCGTCGGGTTTTCCGACCAGGTTACGCGTCTGTTCAGCAGCAATCTGCCGCTGGTGTCTCTGGGCCGTAACCTTGGCCTGCTGGGCCTCGACCTGTTGCCGCCGGCCAAGCGCTGGTTCGCCCGCCAGGCCATGGGGTTGGGGACACGTCCCGATGCGTGAGGCTTGTTTCGATCATTTTTCTCATGGGCGACTCATGTCGCCAGCACAACAGGCTTAAAGCATGGAATTGCGTGCAGATCTGCTGATTGTCGGCGCCGGAATGGTCGGCAGCGCCCTGGCGCTGGCGTTGCAGGGCAGTGGCCTGCAAGTGCTGTTGCTCGACGGCAGCCCGATGAGCGTCAAACCCTTCGATCCCCAGGCTGCCTTCGAACCCCGGGTCAGTGCCTTGTCGGCGGCGAGCCAGCGGATCCTTGATCGTCTTGGGGTCTGGGACGGCATTATCGCCCGGCGCGCCAGTCCTTATACCGACATGCACGTCTGGGACGGCAGCGGCACCGGGCAGATCCATTTCTCGGCGGCCAGCCTGCATGCCGAGGTCCTGGGGCACATCGTCGAAAACCGCGTCGTGCAGGATGCCCTGCTGGAGCGCCTGCATGACTGCGATCTGGGCCTGCTGGCCAACGCGCGGCTTGAGCAGATGCGCCGCTCCGGCGATGACTGGTTGCTCACCCTGGCCGATGGCCGCACCCTGCGGGCACCGCTGGTGATCGCCGCCGACGGGGCGAACTCCGCCGTGCGTCGCTTGACCGGGGTCGCGACCCGGGAATGGGATTACCTGCACCATGCCATCGTGACCAGTGTGCGCAGCGCTCGGCCTCATCGGATGACCGCATGGCAGCGCTTTACCGATAACGGTCCCTTGGCATTCCTGCCACTGGAGCGCGACGGCCAGCAGGATTGGTGCTCGATCGTCTGGTCCACCACCCCTGGCGAGGCACAGCGGTTGATGGCGCTTGAGGAAGCGGATTTCTGCAACCAACTGGAGCGGGCCTTCGAAGGTCAACTGGGGACGGTGCTGAGTGCCGATCCGCGCTTGTGCGTACCGCTGCGCCAGCGCCATGCCAAGCGCTACGTGGCCGAAGGGCTGGCGCTGATCGGCGATGCGGCCCACACCATCCATCCGCTGGCCGGACAGGGGGTGAACCTGGGTTTCCTGGATGCCGCCGTCCTGGCCGAAGTGCTGCTGCAGGCAGCCGGGCGCGGTGAACGGCTGGCGGACGTGAAGGTATTGAGCCGCTACGAACGCCGACGCATGCCCCATAACCTGGCGCTGATGGCCGCGATGGAAGGGTTTGAGCGGCTGTTCCAGGCCGATCCGTTGCCGGTGCGCTGGCTGCGTAATACCGGGCTGAAACTGGTGGACGGTCTGCCCGAAGCGAAGGCGCTGTTTGTGCGTGAGGCGCTGGGGTTGACTGGGGACCTGCCGGATTTGGCCAAGGCCTAGATTTTTGTCGGGACGAAAGACCTCATCGCGGGCAAGCCATGCTCCCACAGAGGGCAATGTAGGACGACTTTTGTGGGAGCAAGGCTTGCCCGCGATGGCGGACGCAAAAACACAGCACATCTCATAGCTGCAACATTTTGAAACGTGTCTGCGCAGTGTTAGATTGAGAAGCTAAATGTGAGTCCTTATCATTTGCGCACTTATAACAATCGAGAGACCGCCCCCATGTTGGCATCCAAGCGTCTGCTGTCCGTCCTCGCCCTGACCCTGATCGGCGCCACTGCCGCCCAGGCTGCCGATGAGGTGGTGGTCTACTCCTCGCGTATCGATGAACTGATCAAGCCGGTTTTCGATGCGTACACCAAGAAGACTGGCGTCCCGGTGAAGTTCATCACCGACAAGGAAGCGCCATTGATGCAGCGGATCAAGGCCGAGGGTGAAAATGCCACCGCCGACCTGCTGCTCACCGTTGACGCCGGCAACCTCTGGCAGGCCGAGCAGATGGGGATTCTCCAACCGTTCACTTCCAAGGTGATCGACGCCAACATCCCGGCCCAATACCGTGCGTCTTCCCACGCCTGGACCGGCCTGAGCCTGCGGGCGCGGACCATTGTCTACTCCACCGACCGGGTCAAACCGAGCGAACTGACCACCTATGAAGCCCTGGCGGGTAAAGAGTGGGAAGGCCGCCTGTGCCTGCGCACCTCGAAGAAGGTCTACAACCAGTCCCTGACCGCCACCCTGATCGAAACCCACGGCGCGGAAAAAACCGAAGAGATCATCAAGGGTTGGGTCAAGAACCTGTCCACCGATGTGTTCTCCGATGACACGGCATTGCTTGAGGCCATCAATGCCGGGCAGTGCGACGTCGGTATCGTCAACACTTACTACTTCGGGCGCCTGCACCAGCAGAAGCCGGACCTGAAGGTCAAGCTGTTCTGGCCGAACCAGGCCGACCGTGGCGTGCACATCAACCTCTCGGGCATCGGCCTGACCAAGTACGCACCGCACCCGGAAGCGGCGAAGAAACTGGTGGAGTGGATGACCACGCCTGAAGCCCAGAACATTTTTGCCGACGTGAACCAGGAGTTCCCGGCCAACCCGAACGTGGAGCCTTCCAAGGAAGTCGCCGCCTGGGGCAAGTTCAAGGCCGACACCCTGCCGGTGGAAGTGGCGGGTAAACGCCAGGCCGAAGCCATCCGCTTGATGGATCGCGCTGGCTGGAACTAAAAAAGCACTCAAGATCGCAGCCTGCGGCAGCTCCTACAGGGATTCGCGTCCCAATGTAGGAACTGTCGCAGGCTGCGATCTTTTTTTTGCGGTTTAATAGGCGTTTGCTGTCAGCCCCGAGACTCCCCCTTGACCCACCCCGTCCAACGCCGCTGGTACCCTCTGGTTTTTGCTATCGCCGCGCTGGTGCTGTTGCCCTTGAGCGTCCTGCTGCTGTCCTGGCAAAACATCGACCAGCAGATATGGTCCCACCTGTGGGATACCCAGATGCCACGCTTGTTGGGCAACACCCTGACGCTGATTGTCGGCGTGGGTGTCGGTGTAACCTTGCTGGGCGTCAGCCTCGCCTGGCTCACCAGCCTGTGTGAGTTCCCCGGCCGACGCTGGCTCGACTGGGCGTTGATGTTGCCGTTTGCGATTCCGGCCTACGTGCTGGCGTTTGTCTTCGTCGGCCTGCTGGACTTTGCCGGACCGGTGCAGACATTGATGCGCGAATGGTTCGGCAGCAACCTGCGCCTGCCCCGGGTTCGCTCCACCGGCGGGGTGATCCTGGTGTTGGTCCTGGTTTTTTACCCGTACGTTTATTTGCTGGCGCGAAGTGCATTCCTGGCCCAAGGCAAGGGCTTGATGGAAGCGGCCCGGGTGCTGGGGCAGTCGCCCTGGCAGGCGTTCTGGCGAGTGGCGTTGCCGGTCGCCAGGCCGGCCATTGGTGCCGGCGTGGCGCTGGCGTTGATGGAAACCCTGGCGGATTTCGGCGCGGTCTCGGTGTTCAACTTCGACACCTTCACCACGGCCATCTACAAAACCTGGTACGGCTTCTTCAGCCTCTCCAGCGCCGCGCAACTGGCCAGTCTGTTGTTGCTGGCGGTGATGCTGGTGCTTTACGGCGAACGCCGCGCCCGAGGCGCCCAGCGGGCGAGCAACGAGCGACCCCGGGTCAAGGCGCTTTATCACTTGCGCGGCCTCAAGGCTGCGGCGGCCAGCGGCTGGTGCGCCCTGGTATTTGCCTGTGCTTTTGTTATTCCGATGCTGCAACTGCTGGTGTGGTTCTGGCAGCGCGGCCGGTTCGATCTGGACGAACGTTATGCCGGGCTGATCGTCCACACGCTCTATCTGGGTGGGCTGGCGGCCCTGGTCACCGTTTGCGTCGCCTTGCTGTTGGCGTTCGCCCGCCGTCTGGCGCCGACCCGTCCCATTCGCGCCGGTGTCGGCCTGGCGAACCTGGGCTACGCCTTGCCCGGTTCGGTGCTGGCGGTATCGATCATGCTTGCCTTCAGTTATCTGGACCGCGAACTGGTCATCCCCCTGTCAACGCTACTGGGCGGTGCCGGCAAACCGTTGCTGTTGGGCAGCCTGTCGGCCCTGCTGCTGGCCTATCTGGTGCGCTTTTTGGCCGTGGCCTACGGTCCACTGGAAAGCAGCCTCGCGCGAATCCGCCCTTCTTTGCCTGAAGCGGCACGTAGTCTTGGGGTCAGTGGGCCGCGACTGTTTTTCAAAGTGTATCTGCCGTTGCTGTTGCCGGGCACCCTGAGTGCGGCGTTGCTGGTGTTCGTCGATGTGCTCAAGGAAATGCCCGCGACCCTGCTGATGCGCCCGTTCGGCTGGGACACGCTGGCGGTGCGGATCTTCGAAATGACCAGTGAAGGGGAGTGGGCCCGGGCCGCGTTACCGGCGCTGACCCTGGTGCTGGTGGGGTTGTTGCCGGTCATCGGATTGATACGACGCTCTGCCCATCGAAACAGCTAGGTGTCAGTCCTACATCATGCGGCTACAATGCGCGGCATTCGGTGCGGTCCGTCTGTCGGACCGGGCAACTGATAGCGTCTGAAAACGTTTTTGGCGTTCACGCTGTGCAGTGCTCGTCCGCACCTTCGCCAAGCCCGGAAGGAGACACCCATGGGACAGCGTACGCCTCTGTATGACCTTCATCTCGCCCTCGGCGCGAAGATGGTCGATTTTGGCGGTTGGGATATGCCTTTGCATTACGGCTCGCAGGTTGAGGAGCACCATCAGGTGCGTCGCGACTGCGGTGTGTTCGATGTATCCCACATGACCGTTATCGATGTCGCCGGTCCCCAGGCCAAGGCCTGGTTGCAGCGCTTGCTGGCCAACGATGTCGATCGCTTGCAGGACACGGGACGTGCCTTGTACAGCACCATGCTTAACGAGCGCGGCGGCATCGTCGACGACATGATCATTTATCGGGTCGAGCACGGCTATCGGCTGGTCTTCAACGCCTCGACCCGCGACCAGGACCTGGCCTGGATGCAGGCGCAGCTTGGTGAATACGATGTGCGCCTGCTTGAGCGCCCCGAACTGGCAATGCTGGCTATCCAGGGCCCCCAGGCCCGTCACAAGATTGCCGAACTGGTCTCGCAATCGCGCGGCCAACTGATCCAGCAACTCAAGCCTTTCGAAGGCCGTGCCGACGGTGACTGGTTCATCGCCCGCACCGGCTACACTGGCGAAGATGGCCTGGAAATCGTCCTGCCTGCCCACGAAGCCCCGAGTTTTTTCAATGATCTGGTGGGCGCCGGCATTTCTCCCATCGGCCTTGGCGCTCGCGATACCTTGCGCCTGGAAGCCGGCATGAACCTGTATGGCCAGGATATCCACCAGGAGGTTTCGCCGCTGGCCTCGAACATGGCCTGGAGCATCGCCTGGGAACCGGCGAGCCGTCAGTTTATCGGTCGCAGTGCGCTGGAAGCCGAACTGGCCGGCGGTGTACAGCAAAAACTGGTGGGCCTGGTGTTGGAGGAGCGCGGCGTTCTGCGCGCTCATCAGGTGGTCCGCATCGCCGATGTTGGCGAAGGGGAGATCACCAGTGGTAGTTTTTCTCCTACGCTTAGCAAGTCAATTGCCTTGGCACGCGTTCCGATGGCCACCGCCGATCGTGCCGAGGTGGAAATTCGTGGTAAGTGGTACCCGGTACGAGTGGTCAAGCCGACCTTCGTCCGCCATGGCAAAACCCTGATCTAACCTTTTGCGGCGGGCCGCTGGCCGCTGACACTACTCTTGAGGACACAGAATATGAGTGATATCCCTGCCGAACTGCGTTTTGCCAAAAGCCACGAGTGGGCGCGTCTGGAAGCTGACGGTACGGTCACCGTGGGCATTAGCGATTATGCGCAGGAAGCTCTGGGTGATGTGGTGTATATCGAACTGACCGAGGCCGGTAAGGTTTTTTCCGCCGGTGACCAGGCCGGTGTGGTGGAGTCGGTCAAGGCTGCTTCCGACATCTACTCGCCGATCAGTGGCGAAGTGATTGCGGTCAACGAAGACCTGGGCGGTTCACCGCAACTGCTGAACTCCGATCCTTACGGCGCGTGGATTTTCAAGCTCAAGCCAAGCGACAAGGCCGAGTTGGACAAGCTGCTTGATGCGGCAGGCTACGAGGCTGCTATCGGCGAATAACCCGGATCTAATGTGGGAGCGGGCTTGCTCGCGAAAGCGGTGTGTCAGCTTCAGTGTTGTTGACTGATACACCGCTTTCGCGAGCAAGCCCGCTCCCACGCGGGATACTGCGTACAGCCTGATAATATTTTCGGGCAAAAAAATGCCGCTCCCATCGAGCGGCATTTTGTTTATGGGTCTGGAATCAGTCCTGGGCGACGGCGTTTTTCGCCAGGATCGCGTTGGCCAATTCCATGTCGGTGGCCTGCAGGCCTGGGTTGTCGGCACGGACTTTCTGCATCGCAGCTTCCAGGTAAGGACCACGGATACCGCCGTCGCTGGCAACGAAACTGCCGGCATCGTCCTGAGCGGCGACGATCAGCTTGTTGTCCTTGAAGGTCAGGTAGGTGGAACCGGTGGTTGCACCGGATGAAATGACGTTACGCCAAAATGTGTCGGCCATTGCCGAGCCGACAGGAAGAGACAGCAAGGCCAGGGTCGCGACAGCAAGTTTGAGACGCATGATTGGTGACTCCACAGGGTTAACTATAGGTTTTGAGCGTCAATGCCCGCGTTCAGTTCCGTGACCCTTCAGTCATCCCGTTCCACCCTCAATACCGCCCCTTCCTGTGCCACCACCCGGACCCGCGTACCCACGGGCGATTCGGGGCCTTTGACCAGCCACACCCCGTCGGCCACCTTGATCTTGCCGCGCCCGTCGATGATTGCTTCGTGCACCTGGAAAGTTTTGCCGATCAGCTCCTGTCCACGCAGGTTCAGGAGAGGCTGATCGCTTTCACGGACGGCACTGCGCTGACGTCGCCACCAGTACAACGCTGTCGCCATGGCGAACAGCCCGAACAGCAGGAACTGCATCTCCCATGACAACTGCGGCAGGATGAATGTCAGCACGCCGACCGCCGCTGCGGCCATGCCGATCCATAGCAGGTAGCCACCGGCACCGAACACTTCCAGGATCAACAGGATGACGCCCAGCGCCAGCCAGTCCCAATACGACATCTGTTGCAGGAAAGCCCACATACCCGAGCCTCAGCTTTTCTTGCTGTCGAAAGTGGCCTTGACGATCTCACCGATGCCACCGACTGCCCCGATCACCTGGCTGGCCTCCAATGGCATCAGGATGACCTTGCTGTTGTTGGCCGAGGCCAGACGACCCAGGGCGTCGATATATTTTTGTGCGACGAAGTAGTTCACCGCCTGAACATTACCGGCGGCAATCGCTTCGGATACTACTTTGGTGGCCAGCGCTTCGGCCTCCGCCTGACGCTCACGGGCCTCGGATTCCAGGAACGCGGCCTGACGGCTGCCTTCGGCCTCGAGGATCTGCGCCTGTTTCTTGCCTTCGGCGGTCAGAATCGCTGAGGCGCGCAGGCCTTCAGCTTCCAGGATCTGGGCACGCTTGATCCGTTCGGCTTTCATTTGTCCCGACATGGCAGCCATGAGATCCGCCGGCGGGCTGATGTCCTTGATCTCGATCCGGGTGATCTTGATACCCCACGGCGCCGTGGCTTCGTCGACAGTGCGCAGCAGCTTTTCGTTGATCCCATCACGCTGGCTCAGCATCGCATCCAGCTCCATGGAGCCAAGCACGGTACGGATGTTGGTTTGCAGCAGGTTGCGGATGGCGTGTTCGAGGTTGTTGACCTCATAGGCCGCCTGGGCCGTATTCACCACCTGAAAGAAGCACACCGCGTCTATCTGCACCGTGGCGTTGTCGGCGGTAATGACTTCCTGTGGCGGGATGTCCAGTACGCTTTCCATGACGTTGATCTTGCGACCGATACGGTCCATCACGGGAATGATGATGTTCAGGCCGGGCTTGAGGGTGTTGGTGTAGCGCCCGAACCGCTCGACGGTCCATTGGTACCCCTGGGGCACGACCTTGAAGCCCATGAACAGGATGGCGACCACCAGCCCGATAAAAAGTAAAAGTACGCTACCGATCTGCATAACTGCTCCTTGTTTAAATGAGATGATCCGTGAGTGTAAGGCAAGCGGCCATTATCTGTGGCGAGGGAATTTATCCCCGCTGGGCTGCGAAGCAGGCCCCAACTGACAACGTGGTGTTTCAGACCGATTGTGTTGTCTGTAATTGGGCTTGCTCCGCAAGCCAACGGGGATAAATCCCCTCGCCACAATTACTTCTGCTCACTCTGTGGCGTCACCCGCAACACTTCCTCGACAGTGGTCAAGCCCGCCGCCACCTTTTGCGCCCCCGACAGCCGCAAGCTGCGCATCCCTTCCTTGAACGCCTGGCGACGCACTGCCAGCAGGTCGGTGTCGGGGTGAATCAAGCTTTTGACGCTGTCGGTCAATTGCATGATTTCGTAGACCCCGGCACGGCCACGATAGCCGGTGTCACGACACTCCAGGCAGCCGACGGCCTGTTGGGCATTGCCCGGCAACGGGGCCTGCCAGGGGCGTGTCAGGGTTTGCCAATCGTCGTCATCCAGGGTCAGGGGGGCCTTGCAGTGCGGGCATAGCGTGCGTACCAGGCGCTGGGCCATGACACCGAGCACCGTGGCTTTGATCAGGTAATGGGGCACGCCGAGTTCCAGCAAACGACTGATGGCGCTCGGTGCATCGTTGGTGTGCAGGGTCGAGAGGACGAGGTGTCCGGTGAGCGCCGCCTGGATCGCCATTTCGGCGGTTTCCAGGTCGCGGATCTCGCCGATCATGATGATGTCCGGGTCTTGCCGCATCAGCGCCCGTACTCCGGCGGCGAAAGTCAGGTCGATGTTGTGCTGCACCTGCATCTGGTTGAAGGACCCTTCGACCATTTCAATCGGGTCCTCGATGGTGCAGAGGTTTACCTCCGGCGTCGCCAGCTTCTTGAGGGTGGTGTAGAGGGTGGTGGTCTTGCCCGAACCGGTGGGGCCGGTCACCAGGATGATGCCGTTGGGCTGACGGGTCATGTCTTGCCAGCGGCGCAAGTCATCGGCGGAGAAACCGAGCTGGTCGAAGTCCTTGAGCAGTACTTCGGGATCGAAGATCCGCATGACCATTTTTTCGCCAAACGCCGTGGGCAGCGTCGACAGGCGTAATTCCACTTCGCCGCCATCTGGGGTCTTGGTCTTGACGCGACCGTCCTGGGGCTTGCGCTTTTCCGCGACGTTCATCCGCCCCAGGCTCTTGAGGCGACTGATGATCGCCATCGTCACCTGCGGCGGGAACTGATAGACGGTGTGCAGCACCCCGTCGATGCGAAAGCGCACCGTCCCCTGCTCGCGACGCGGTTCGATGTGGATATCGCTGGCGCGTTGCTGGAAGGCGTACTGGAACAGCCAGTCGACAATATTGACGATATGAGCGTCGTTGGCGTCCGGCTCCTGATCGCTGGCGCCCAGGTTGAGCAGTTGTTCGAAATTGCTCAGGTTGCTCGGTTGCTGGTCGACCGTCGTGGCGCCGCTGACCGATTTGGCCAGGCGATAGAACTCCACGCTCAAGCGCTGGATATCGACCGGGTTGGCAACGACTCGCTGGATCGGCAGCTTGAGCACATGGGTCAAGTCTGCTTCCCAACTGCGGACGTAAGGCTGCGCGCTGGCCACCGTGACCGCGTCGCGGTCCACAGCCACCGCGAGAATCTTGTGGCGCTGGGCAAAGGCGTAGGACATCAGCGGCGTGACGGCCGCCACGTTGATTTTCAGCGGGTCGATGCGCAGGTAGGGCTGGCCGGCCTGCTGCGACAGCCAGAGGGTCAGGCTTTCCAGGTCCAGGCGCTTGCCGGGGCGGCTGAGGTCGTCCAGATGCTGGTTGGCGATGAACTCCAGTGGGTGCAGCTGGGCGCTGGCGCTATGGCGCCGGCGCGCATTGAGTGCGGTTTCGGCGCAGTCCTGGCTGATGAAGCCCTGGGCGACCAGTTGGCGCAGCAGATCGTTGAGGTCCAGCCAGCGGTCCTGAGTGGCGTGTTTGGTGGACATGCGGGTTCCTATTGGACAATTGCAGCAAAGCCGCGATACAGACGCTTCGGCGTCCTCGCTCGGTCTGCAAAAGAATAGTCCCGACACTATGGACCGTTGGGCCACTACCCGACCAATGCGTTTCGAATTCTTGCCGCTAGCCTTTCAGCCTGCCGCCTGGGCCGGCTCAAGGCGCGCACTGTCAGCGTCTTGCAGGTCCACGGAACACACGCTGATCAGGTTACGTAATTTTTCAGCGAGCACTTGGGCACGGTGCCAGCTCAAGCCGTCCATGAGGAGTTCCATCGACAGCAGATCGTCGTGGCGTTCGACGCGGACCTGTCGGGGTGTCAGGCCCTGCAAGGCAAACAGATTCAGCGCCCGGCACAGCAGATCCGGTTCAGCTTCGGCCAGCAGATGGTAGCGAGCGCGACAATGGGCGTTATGAGCGTGCCAGACATCGGTGCGGGTGGGGGTGACGGCTTCGAGAGGGGGCATGGACAGTCTCCGGGGTTATGGAGAAATGTTTACATGCGCGAAGGGGTATTTCTTATCTAATATGGATGATTCTCCAGATATTGAGAATAATTCTATTCAGAATTTAACATAAAAAGGGTTTATTTATGCACGATGAACTGGACGGCTACGACCGCAGGATTCTGGCGCTGCTGCAAGAGGATGCTTCGCTGTCCAGTGCGCAAATCGCCGAGCAGGTGGGCTTGTCCCAATCCCCCTGTTGGCGGCGAATTCAACGGATGAAGGAGGAAGGGATTATCCGCGGTCAGGTGACCTTGCTCGATCGCAAGAAAATCGGCCTCAACACGCAGATATTCGCCGAAATCAAACTCAACGCGCACGGACGTTCAAATTTCACGGAGTTCACCGAAGCCATTCGCGGCTTCCCCGAGGTGCTGGAATGCTACGTGCTGATGGGCTCGGTGGATTTCCTGCTGCGCATCGTCACGGCGGACATCGAGGCGTATGAACGCTTCTTCTTCGAAAAGCTGTCGATGGTGCCTGGGATCCAGGAAGTGAACTCGATCGTGGCGCTGTCGGAGATCAAGTCGACGACGAGTTTGCCGGTACTGCGCTGAGCTTATTTTTGCGGTGTTTGTGCTGGCCCCATCGCGAGCAGGCTCGCTCCCACATGGAATCTCTGTTCGCCGAAGATCCATTGTGGGAGCGAGCCTGCTCGCGATGGCGATGTTACAGCCGCAGCAAAGTCTTCCAGGCCCGATTCTGATAGACCGCAATCGCCTGTTGCTTGCGCGCCTCCAGGGCTTCGTCGGTAATCGGTTCGTTGGCCAGTTGCGCCAGTTTGTTCAGCTCCCCGTAGAGGCGGTCCATTTCCGGGATTTCCAGCACCTGGCGAGCGTGGTGCAGCCAGGCCTGGATGCGTTCGATGCGCGGCAGCTGTTCGGCCAGGTCTTCCGGCTGTTGCTGATAGCGTTGCAGTTGCAGCGACGACGATTCTTCGCCCAGCAGGCGGGGCAGCCAGCTACCCAGTTGGGCCGCTCCCTGGCGATTGCCGCGGGTGTTGCGCTCGGCAGCCCAGCTACGAGCCAGCAGCCAGCGTGAAGTGTTGAGGGAGAATTGGCCCCAGCGCGGGTCTTGCAGCTCTTCAAGGAACTGTTCCGGCGCGGCCTTGCGCACGTCTTCGTCATCCAGGCCGGCCTGGACCAACGGGCGCCAGTCTTCCAGCAGTGCGTCCAGGGCGACGCGCAGGTCATGGGTCGATTGGCGTGGTGCGGCCTGGCCAAGGCTGCTGAGCAGGGCGCGCAGTTCGGCCAGGTTTTCCACCCAGTCCTGCAGCAGGCGCCAGTGGCCGTTAAAGCGATACTGTTCGGCCAGACGCTGGCTGCTGCCCAGCAAATGCCAACTCAGCGCGGCAAAGGCATCATCGAGTGGCATCTCGGCGGTCAATTGCGGGGCTGGCAGGCTCAGGGCATAGCTGTTCGCATCATGCAGGCGATAGCCACGCTCGGCCTTGCTGATATCACACGGCATCAGGGGCAGGGTCGCGGCCAGCTCGGCCGCCAGTTCCAGCAGGGCGGCGGGTTCGCCTTCGCGCAATTCCAGCTCCAGCTCGCAGATTTCTTCCTTCTGCTTGCCGACCACGACGTGGCCCAGGTCCAGCGCGGCCTCGATGACCACTTTGCTTTTGCCGCGGCCCCAGGCGATTTCCGCGCGTTCACGAACGAAGTCTGTGGTGAAGATGGCCTTGAGGGTTTTCTTGTCCAGTTCGGCCAACGTCTCTGGCCAGCATTCGCCATCGAGTTTCTTCAGGTCGAGCTTGGCTTTGGGCAGGTGCCAGTCGTACTCGTTGCGCTCGGACAGGCCGGCGATGCTCTGGCCGCGCGTCTTGAGGGTCTGGATCACCTCTTCGCCGTCGCGCCGCAGGCGCAGGGCGACCTTGGCCCCGGCCAGGTCGCGCTCTGGCGTGTCGAAATACTGGTTCATCAGTTCGTGGCGTTCCCAGCCGCTTTTGTTGCGTTTCTTGAGCAATGGGTGCTCGCGCAAGGCTGCCAGGGTCTCGCGGCTGACGCGGAGTTTGATTTCGGTTTCTTTCTGCATGGCCGGAAAATCCAGGGATCGAGTGCGCAGCCGGGGGAAGGTGTGGCTGCCAAGGTCGTGCAGTGTACAGGACTCATCCGTCCTACGCGCCGCGACGGTTTCTTCCTTGCGCCGGATGGTTCTATGATGAACGTCAATTTGTAAGTCCGGAGCCAGCGATGCCTTTGCCTACCCTGAAAGATCAGTTCGCTGCCCTGATCGCCGTGCCTTCGGTCAGTTGTACCCAGCCTGGGCTGGACCAATCCAACAGTGCCGTGATCGAGCTGCTGGCGGGCTGGCTCGCCGACCTGGGGTTCTCCTGTGATATCCAGCAGGTCAACCCCGGCAAGTTCAATTTACTGGCCAGTTTCGGCAGCGGTCCCGGAGGCCTGGTGCTGGCCGGGCACAGCGACACGGTGCCGTTCGACGGCCAGTTGTGGCAGACCGATCCGCTGAAGCTCACCGAGGTCGATGGTCGTTGGGTTGGCCTGGGCAGTTGCGACATGAAGGGCTTTTTCGCCCTGGCCATCGAAGCGGTCAAGCCCTTGCTGGAGCAGCCGTTCAAGCAGCCCTTGCTGATCCTGGCCACTTGCGACGAAGAAAGCTCCATGGCCGGCGCCCGCGCCCTGGCCGATGCCGGAAGGCCGTTGGGGCGCGCGGCGGTGATCGGCGAGCCGACCGGCCTCAAGCCGATCCGGATGCACAAAGGCATCATGATGGAGCGCATCGATATCCTTGGGCGCAGCGGCCATTCCTCCGACCCGAGCCTGGGTCACAGCGCCCTTGAAGCGATGCACGACGCCATGGGCGAATTGCGTGGCCTGCGCCTGCAATGGCAGCGCGAATTTCGTAACCCGCAATTCACCGTGCCACAGCCAACCCTGAATTTCGGCTGCATCCACGGCGGCGACAACCCCAACCGGATTTGCGGCCAGTGCTCCATGGAGTTCGACCTGCGGCCATTGCCTGGCATGGACCCGAATGTCTTGCGGGCTGCGATCCAGCAGAAGCTCAATCCCATCGCCGAGCGCCATAAAGTCAAGATCGACTACGCACCGCTGTTTCCCGAGGTGCCGCCCTTCGAGCAGGCCGAAGACTGCGAACTGGTGCGAGTGGCCGAGCGACTCACCGGCCATCGTGCCGAAGCAGTGGCGTTTGGCACCGAAGCGCCTTATCTTCAGCGTCTTGGCTGCGAAACCCTGGTACTTGGCCCCGGCGATATCGCCTGTGCCCACCAACCGGGCGAGTACCTTGAAATGTCACGTTTGCAACCTACCGTGCAGCTATTGCGGCAACTGATCGAACATTACTGCCTGACACCGGCCACGGCCGGCTAAATTGCCCACATCCGGGCTCGTATTCATGAGGAGAGCGCGCGTGTCGCCAAGCCTGTTCCGACGATAACCATCAGCCCGCTGTGCGTTCCGTTTCGTCTTTTTTCGGCTGCTATTTATTACAGGCCCAGGTTCATGCCCGAATACGTCAATTGGCTTCGTCACGCTTCGCCCTACATCAACGCCCACCGCGATTGCACCTTCATCGTCATGCTGCCCGGCGATGGTGTGGAACATCCGAACTTCGGCAACATCGTCCATGACCTGGTGTTGCTGCACAGCCTGGGTGTACGCCTGGTGCTGGTTCATGGTTCGCGCCCACAGATCGAAACCCGCCTCGCTGCGCGGGGCCTGACGCCCCATTACCACCACGGTATGCGCATCACCGACGCTGCAACCCTGGAGTGTGTGATCGACGCTGTCGGCCAGTTGCGCATTGCTATCGAAGCGCGGCTGTCGATGGACATGGCGTCCTCGCCGATGCAGGGTTCGCGCCTGCGTGTCGCCAGCGGCAACCTCGTGACGGCACGGCCCATCGGCGTACTGGAAGGCGTGGATTATCACCACACCGGCGAAGTCCGTCGGGTCGATCGCAAAGGCATCAATCGCCTGCTGGACGAGCGCTCCATCGTCCTGCTGTCACCATTGGGCTATTCGCCGACCGGGGAGATTTTCAACCTCGCCTGCGAAGACGTCGCGACCCGGGCGGCCATTGACCTGGCAGCCGACAAACTGCTGCTGTTCGGTGCCGAGCAGGGGTTGATCGGCGAAGATGGTCGGTTGGTACGCGAGTTGCGCCCGCAACAGGTCCCGGCCCACATGCAACGGCTGGGCAGTGACTATCAGGCCGAGCTGCTGGATGCGGCGGCCCAGGCCTGTCGCGGTGGTGTGGCGCGCAGTCATATCGTCAGCTACGTCGAAGACGGTGCGTTGCTGGCCGAACTGTTTACCCGCGATGGCAGCGGTACGCTGGTGGCCCAGGAACAATTCGAGGTGGTGCGCGAAGCGGCCATCGAGGATGTCGGCGGTTTGCTGGACCTGATCAGCCCGCTGGAAGAGCAGGGGATTCTGGTGCGTCGTTCCCGCGAAGTGCTGGAGCGTGAGATTGAGCAGTTCAGCGTGGTCGAACGCGAAGGCATGATCATCGCCTGCGCGGCGCTTTACCAGATCGCCGACTCGGATGCCGGGGAACTGGCGTGCCTGGCGGTGAATCCGGAATACCGCCACGGCGGTCGTGGCGATGAGCTGCTGGAGCGGATTGAAAGCCGGGCTCGGGCCAAAGGACTCAAGACGCTGTTCGTACTCACCACCCGTACGGCCCATTGGTTCCGCGAGCGGGGCTTTGAGCCCAGCAGTGTCGAGCGTCTGCCAGCGGCGCGGGCATCGCTGTACAACTATCAGCGCAATTCGAAAATCTTCGAAAAAGCCCTCTAGGCGCGCTGCCTGGGGGAGCCGCCCATCGCAGTGAACCGCGTAGCTGCGACCTTCTTGATTCCAGACAATGATCCGTCAGGCTGGAATCTATCAAGATCGCAGCTACGCTGTTTTGTCCATGAGTGCTGCAGTTGGAATGCTCGGGAGCCTGCTGCGTTTCCCAGGATCGCCACACTGCAGAACCGCTATCAATAAAAACATTCAGTAATTCCCAGGCTGGCCGATATGCCATGTCACGGTTGGATGAGGCTTTGATGGCCGTGATATTTCCAAATGAGCTGAAAAATTATGAAACAATTATTTTTAGATTTATAAACAAACCATTATTCTGCGGGCAGGTGTCGCAGGGTTAGACCTTGGTCGTAATCACAAATGCTTACGATTGACTTGCCAGTCACAGACTGGCGCTAATCAAGCATCCGCGGATTCCGGGCGTTCGACCCGAAGCCAAAGACACACAAGAATTAGAAAACGAGAGGAGCGAAGCATGAACAAGTCCACCTTGGCCCTGGCTGTGGCCGTTGGGGTTTTGGCGCAGCAGGCAGGCGCCGCCGGTTTTATCGAGGACAGCAAGGCGTCTGTCAGTTCCCGTACTCTGTACTTCAATAACGATAACCACGAAACGGGCAGTGAAGATCTGCGCGAAACGGGCACCGGCCTCAAATTCGACTACAAATCTGGCTTCACACAAGGTGTTGTTGGTTTCGGTATCGACGCTCAGGCGCTGGTTGGTATTCGTCTCGATGGCGGCAGGGGTCGTAACAACGGCTCCTACATGCCAAGCGATACGGATGGTTCGGCGGTACATGAGTGGAGCCGTTTGTCCGGTAACGTAAAGGCACTTTTCTCCAAGACAGAAGCTCACGTGGGTGGCGCCCTGGCACCAAACCTGCCAATCCTGGTTGCCAACGACAGCCGTCTGCTGCCACAGACCTTTGAAGGTGGCACCATCACCTCCAAGGAAATCGACAACGTTACTTTCAACGCTGGTCAGTTGGAACACGCCACAGGTCGTGCATCGAGCAACAGCACTGGTCTGGCAGTGGCGGGCGGTACCGAGGAGAGCAACCAGTTCCGCTTTGCCGGTGCTGACTGGAAGGTCACTAAAGACCTGACCCTGCAGTACTACTACGCTAATTTGCAGGATTACTACAAGCAGCACTTCCTGGGCGCGGTACACGTTTTCCCGATCAGCGAAGGTCAATCCTTCAAGACTGACCTGCGTTACTTCGACAGTAGCTCGGATGGCCGTAACGGCGACGCAGGCTATCGCTTCAACAACAACAACGGCTATGCCAAGACCCCAGGCGAGGTCGATAACAAGACCTGGAGCGCGATGTTCACTTACACCCTCGGCGGCAGTGCCTTCCTGTTGGGTCACCAGCAAGTCGGCGATGACGGTGGCTTTGTCTACCTGAACCAGGGCAACGTAGTTGATGGTAACGGTCGCCCCGAAGGTGCCGGTGGTGCGAGTTTCTATCTGTTCACCGATAGCATGATCAACGGGTTTGTCCGTGCCGGTGAAAACACCACGTTCGGTCAATACTCCTACGACTTCGCTTCCTTGGGCGTTCCAGGCCTGAAAGCCTCGGTTTCCTACCTGCGTGGTGATGACGTTAAAACCGTCAGCGGCGCAAGCGATTACTCCGAGTGGGAACGCGACATGCGTGTGGATTACGTCATCCAGCAGGGCGCGTTGAAAGGCTTCGGTACCACCGTGCGTCACGGTACCTACCGCAGCAGCGGTGTTGGCGATGATCAGGATCAGACTCGTGTGATCTTCAACTACACTTACAACTTCATGTAAGACGTAGAGCCATAAAAAAAGCCCCGCCCGGCAACACACCGGACGGGGCTTTTTGCGTTTTCGGGGCAGCGCTATGGTGCTGACTGGGTGGCGTCTTTACGCAGGATGAACGCGCTGAATGCCAGGAAGTCGTCCAGGTGCCGGGTAATGATGGCAACCATGATCGGCAGTTGCAGGGCTTGATAGTCATGCACGGCGATATTTCTGAAACCCACCATGTTTTTCAGATTTTTCACCAAGCCTTCTTCCACCCAGCCACCTTGAAAAAGTAACTCGAAGACATCCCGGGCACTTTGCGGGACGCCCAGTCGCTCGCGGCGAATCAAATGTTGGCCCATATCCAGTGCCGCTTCACACGCACGCTGAATATTCAGAACAGCCGAATCCTGGCGAGTGAAATCAGCCGCGAAGGTGGCGGGATCCTTGTCGTATTCCTCCCGCACCCTGGCGACGCAGCGCTCAATGCTCGCCGCTTTGTTGACCAATACATCATCGACCATACACATTGCCTTCTGTGTGAATATCCTTGAGCAGGCCGGCCCGAGCGGCGTCGAAAGCGGTTTTTTCACTGAGAATAAAACTTTCGAACAGCCCCGCCTGGACGTCCCTGGCCCACAGTCGCCGACCCCGGGTCACGATCTGGTATTGCATGACGGTCGTTGCCGCGCCTAAATCAATCAGGTCCACCGGACTCCCGGCGATATCCGCCAAGTCTCCTGAAAGCTGCCATAACAACACAGGGTCGACCCGGCCAGGCAAGAGCACAGCCATATCGACATCACTGTCGGGGCCTGCGGTCCCCTGTGCATGGCTGCCGAACAGGTAGACCGCGAGTAGATCAGGCAAATGGTTTTGCAGATGAGTCAACAAGGCTTGAGTGTTCATGCTGCCTATCCTAGCCGCTCGTCCAGACAGCGGGCCAATAATTTACTCATCAAAGGCGCAAACAAAGCCGGTAAGAAAAAGCCCCGCCCGGCAACACACCGGACGGGGCTTTTTGCGTTTTCGAGTCGGGCCCACCCCTGTAGCCTTTCTCGAACCTTCTCCTCTTTCAGCAAATCGAGGCCTTCTCGAACCTCAGGGGCAATCCTGGCTCCGATGGCGCTCCGGTGCCAGTGAACAGTTTTTTAATATTTGAAAACGTTATAAACAAATCGACATTCGGTCTTTCTAAGCCGAGTCAAACGCAGGCACAGTTGGGCTCCCCAAGCACCCCATCAGGAGCTGCACATGAGCCTCAGACTGGGCGACATCGCCCCCGACTTCGAACAGGATTCCAGCGCGGGCAAGATCCGCTTCCACCAATGGCTCGGCGATAGCTGGGGTGTGCTGTTTTCCCACCCGGCGGACTTCACCCCGGTATGCACCACCGAGCTGGGCTTGACCGCCAACCTCAAGGGTGAATTCGACAAACGCGGCGTCAAGGCCATCGCGCTATCGGTGGACCCGGTGGACTCGCACCAGAAATGGATCGAGGACATCAACGAAACTCAGAATGCGGTCGTCAATTTCCCGATCCTGGCTGACGCTGACCGCAAAGTCTCGGACCTGTATGACCTGATTCACCCCAACGCCAGTGACACCCTGACCGTGCGTTCTCTGTTCGTGATCGACCCGAACAAGAAGATTCGCCTGACCATCACCTATCCGGCCAGCACCGGGCGCAATTTCAACGAGATCCTGCGGGTGATCGACTCATTGCAACTGACCGACAACTACAAAGTCGCCACCCCGGCCAATTGGCAGGACGGCGATGAAGTGGTGATCGTGCCGTCGCTCAAGGATGAAGACGAAATCAAACAGCGTTTCCCTAAAGGCTATCGCGCGGTGAAGCCCTACCTGCGCCTGACGCCGCAGCCTAATCGCTAACGCACAACCTGAGTCAGCACCTGTGGGAGCCTGCTCGCCAAGTGTTATGCCAGGCAGCGCAGTCTTGCCAAGCCTGACGCCTTCGCGAGTGGGCTCGCTCCCACCGGAGAAGCACTGTGCACCAAGGTTTTGGCCGTTCCGACGGCCTTTTTTACGATCTGATTTTTATATATTTTTATCGAATAAATAAATGAATAAATATGATTTAAAGATATATAAACCGGCTGCTATGGTTTGCTCCATCCCGCGACATCGCCCACCGCGCATCGCACGTTACAGTTGAGGAATGGTTGGTATGTTGGTTGTCTCGCTCGGCGGCAGTCCCAGCCGGCGCTCCCGTTCAGGAGTGCTGCTGGAGCGCTCAAAACGTTGGTTGCAGCAACAGCGGGTGGAAGTGGTGAGCTATCAGATACGCGATTTTCCCGCTGAGGATCTGCTCCATGCCCGTTTCGGCAGCCCGATGGTGGTCGATTTTCTCGAGCAGATCGAGCATGCCGACGGCCTGCTGATCGCCACGCCGGTCTACAAGGCGTCTTTTTCCGGTGCATTGAAGACCGTACTGGACCTTCTACCGGAACGTGCCCTGGCCCATAAGGTGGTCTTGCCCATGGCCACGGGCGGCAGCATCGCCCATATGCTGGCGGTGGATTACGCCCTCAAGCCGGTGCTGTCGGCGCTCAAGGCCGAGGAAATGCTCCATGGGATTTTCGCCGAAGACAACCAGATCGCTTATGGCGAAGGCAGTGCCCAGGCGCAGTTGGCCCCGGCCCTGCAAGCGCGCCTGAGCGAAGCGCTGGAGCAGTTCTACAGCGCCATGGCTCGCCGGCCAAAGCCGCTGGACCCCAGCGTATTGAATGAACGCCTATTGAGTGCTCGCTGGAGCATCTGACCCGATACATCACTGATTCAACTCCACCTTACTCAGCCGCCAACGGCCAAGCAGGTGCAGCCAAAACCCCACAGCAAAAGGAGAGGCGCCATGCGCACTGTCATTTTGCGTCGCGGGCTGGTCGCTCTGTTTGCTGCGGCTGTGTCCTTCGGCGCCATCACCCAGGCTCAAGCCGAGACCCTTCGGATCGGTTATCAAAAATACGGCACGTTGGTGCTGCTCAAGGCCAAGGGCACTTTGGAAAAGCGCCTCGCTGCCCAAGGCGTGGACGTGCAATGGACCGAGTTTCCCGGTGGCCCGCAACTGCTCGAAGGCCTGAACGTCGGCTCCATCGACTTTGGCGTGACCGGTGAAACCCCGCCGGTGTTCGCCCAGGCGGCAGGCGCCGATTTGCTCTACGTTGCCTACGAACCACCAGCGCCCACCAGCGAGGCGATCCTGGTGCCCAAGGGATCGCCCATTCAGTCGGTGCAAGACCTCAAGGGCAAGAAAGTTGTGCTGAACAAAGGCTCCAACGTCCATTACCTGTTGGTGCGGGCGCTGGAGGATGCCGGTCTCAAATACTCCGACATCCACACGGTGTTCCTGCCACCGGCCGACGCCCGCGCTGCGTTCGAGCGTGGCAGTGTCGATGCCTGGGTGATCTGGGACCCGTATCAGGCCGCCGCCGAACAACAGTTGCAGGCGCGGACCCTGCGTGACGGCCAAGGGATCGTCGACAACCATCAGTTCTACCTCGCTACCCGATCCTATGCGCAAACAAATCCTCAGGTCATTACCGCCCTGGTGGAAGAAGTGCGCGCGGTGGGGGAGTGGGCCAGCGCCAATCCCGAAGACGTGACCCGACAGGTATCGCCGTTGCTCGGCCTGCCTGCTGATATCACCCTCGCCTCGATGAAGCGCCAGGGCTTTGGGGCGTTATTCCTCACGTCAGAGGTGGTGCTGGCGCAGCAGAAAATCGCCGACAGCTTCTACCAGCTCAAATTGATCCCCAAGCCCTTGAGCATCAAGGACGTGATCTGGACGCCGCCGGCGGCCGTTGTGAACGCGCAGTAATTCGATCCCTTAGGAGACCACTCCATGAGCCTCAATATTTTCTGGTTCCTGCCCACCCACGGCGATGGCCATTACCTTGGCACTACTGAAGGCGCCCGCGCCGTCGATCACGGCTACCTGCAACAGGTTGCCCAGGCGGCGGATCGACTGGGTTTCGGTGGTGTGCTGATTCCTACCGGGCGTTCCTGCGAGGACTCCTGGCTGGTGGCCGCTTCGTTGATTCCGGTGACCCAGCGCCTGAAGTTCCTCGTCGCCCTGCGCCCCGGGATCATTTCCCCGACGGTGGCGGCGCGCCAGGCCGCGACGCTCGACCGATTGTCCGGCGGACGTGCGCTATTCAACCTGGTGACCGGCGGCGACCCAGACGAGCTGGCTGGCGACGGCCTGTTCCTGGACCACGAGCAACGCTACCAGGCGTCGGTGGAGTTCACCCGCATCTGGCGCCGGGTGCTGGAAGGCGAAACAGTGGATTATGACGGTGAGCACATCAGTGTGAAGGGCGCCAAGCTGCTCTATCCGCCGATCCAGCAACCGCGTCCACCGCTGTATTTCGGCGGCTCGTCGCAAGCCGCCCAGGATCTTGCTGCCGAACAGGTGGAAATGGTGCTGACCTGGGGCGAGCCGCCCGCAGCCGTCGCGCAAAAAATCGAACAAGTGCGGGCCAAGGCCGCGAAGCTTGGTCGTACTGTGCGCTTCGGCATCCGCCTGCATGTGATCGTGCGTGAAACCAACGCCGAAGCCTGGCGAGCGGCCGACCGGCTGATCTCCCACCTGGACGACGACACCATTGCCCGTGCCCAGGCTTCCCTGGCGCGTTTCGATTCGGTGGGCCAGCAACGTATGGCCGCGTTGCATGGCGGCCGACGCGACAAGTTGGAAGTCAGCCCCAACCTGTGGGCCGGTGTCGGCCTGGTGCGCGGCGGCGCCGGAACGGCGTTGGTGGGTGATGGCCCGACCGTGGCGGCCCGAGTCAAGGAGTACGCCGACCTTGGTATCGACACCTTTATCTTCTCCGGTTATCCACACTTGGAAGAGTCCTATCGCGTGGCGGAACTGCTGTTCCCACACCTGGACGTGGAGCGCCCGGAGTTGCCGAAGAGCCAAGGCTATGTGAGCCCGTTTGGTGAAATGGTCGCCAACGATATTCTTCCCAAAGCCGCATCCCAGAGCTGAGGTGGCCATGAAGAAAATTATCCACAACCTGGTGCCCTGGGCGGTGCCGCTGCTGTTGCTGGCGGTGTGGCAATTGTCGGTATCGGCAGGCTGGTTGTCCACGCGGATCTTGCCGGCCCCCGTGGCCGTCATCGAAGCCGGGGTCAACCTGGTGCGTAGCGGCGAGATATGGACGCATCTGGCCATCAGCGGTTGGCGCGCCGCGGTGGGCTTTCTGATCGGTGGCGGCATCGGCTTGGCCCTGGGCTTCATCACCGGTTTGTCGAAGTGGGGCGAACGCCTGCTGGACAGCTCCGTGCAAATGGTAAGGAACGTCCCGCACCTGGCGCTGATTCCGCTGGTGATCCTGTGGTTCGGCATCGATGAGTCAGCGAAGATTTTCCTGGTGGCGCTGGGCACGCTGTTCCCCATCTACCTCAATACCTATCACGGTATTCGCAACGTCGATCCGGCGCTGGTGGAAATGTCCCGTAGCTACGGCTTGTCCGGCTTCAGCCTGTTTCGCCAAGTGATCCTGCCGGGCGCGTTGCCTTCGATCCTGGTGGGCGTGCGCTTTGCGTTGGGCTTCATGTGGTTGACGCTGATCGTGGCGGAAACCATTTCAGCCAGTGCCGGCATCGGTTATCTGGCGATGAATGCCCGGGAATTCCTGCAGACCGACGTGGTGGTCCTGGCGATTCTTCTGTATGCCGTGCTCGGCAAGCTGGCCGACCTTACCGCCCGCGGGCTTGAGCGGGTATGGCTGCGCTGGCACCCGGCGTATCAAGTGAGCAAGGGAGGCACCGCATGACCGCCCAACAACCTCCACGCCTGCTGCGCGGTGTCCCGCTGGCCGTGCGCAAATTGCAAAAAAACTTTAGTTCACGCCAGGTGCTGCGTGACATCGACCTGCATATACCGGCCGGGCAGTTCGTTGCAGTGGTCGGGCGCAGCGGCTGCGGCAAAAGTACTTTGCTGCGCTTGCTGGCGGGCCTCGATCAACCCACCGACGGCCAATTGCTGGCGGGTTCGGCACCGTTGAGTGCCGCGCAACAGTACACGCGGTTGATGTTCCAGGAGGCGCGTTTGCTGCCTTGGAAAAAAATCATCGACAACGTCGGCCTCGGGCTAAAGGGCAACTGGCGCCCGCAGGCGTTGCAAGCACTGGAAGCCGTCGGCTTGGCCGACCGCGCCCATGAGTGGCCGGCGGCGCTGTCTGGCGGACAGAAACAACGGGTGGCCCTGGCCCGCGCGCTGATTCATCAGCCACGCCTGTTGCTGCTCGACGAACCCTTGGGGGCGCTGGACGCCCTGACCCGGATCGAGATGCAGCAATTGATCGAGCGCCTGTGGCAGCAACACGGCTTCACCGTGCTGCTGGTGACCCATGACGTCAGCGAAGCGGTGGCCATCGCCGACCGGGTGATCCTGATCGAAGATGGCCGGATCGGCCTCGACCTGGCCATCAACCTGCCACGCCCACGGGCTCGCGGCTCTCATCGGCTGGCGAGCCTGGAAACCGAAGTCCTCAACCGCGTGCTGTCCTTGCCCGGCCAACCGCCGGGGCCCGAACCCGTTTCACCCTTGCCTACGCAATTGCGGTGGGCGCAGTGAGGCAGCGGCAAGCTTCAAGCTATAAGCGACAAGTCAAAGCAAATCGGCTTTTTACTTGCCGCTCATTTCAACCCCCAGGAGAAATCGTATGACGATCAAAGCCATCAACGTACGCAACCAGTTCAAAGGCACCATCAAGGAAATCGTCGAAGGCGACGTGCTGTCGGAAATCGACGTGCAGACTGCCTCGGGTATTGTCACCTCGGTCATCACCACTCGTTCCGTCAAGGAGCTGGAGCTGGCGATTGGCAGCGAAGTGATCGCCTTCGTCAAATCCACGGAGGTGTCTATCGCCAAGTTGTGAGCGATGTTCCACCACAGCCCCGGACGGCTTTAGCCCTTCGGGGCTTTTTTGTTCCCACGCTCTGCGTGGGAACGATCAATCAGAGCGCTTGGGCAAATACGGTGGCAGATACAACCCCAGGTAAGCATCGAACACCCGCATGCCTTCTTCGGCCATGCGCGGGGTGATCTGGCCGTGTTGCTGCACCGAGCGGGCGTAGACGCGGTCGCCCAGTTCCATGGCCAGGGCAAACACATCAACATCATGGGGCAGCGCTGGCAGCTCGAAATGGCGAGCGAAGAGCTTGTGCAACAATTCGCCGAGTTCGAGATCGTGCTGGCGGTCGGCCTGGATGACTTCGGTCAGGCCATGTTGGGCCAGGATCAGTTGGCGGGCGGCGGCGTCCTGGCTGTAGATGGTGAGCATGCGTTGCTCCACCAACCGCGACAGGTCGTGCCAGTGGTTCAGTCGCGCATGATCGATCGGCACTTGCAGGCAGGCGCGAAAGGCCGCGTGGACGTCGGCGGTCAGCCCTTGCAGCAGCGCCGGGACGCTGGCGAAGAAGTGATACACCGAGGAGGGCGGGATGCCGGCGCGCTCGGCGACGCTGTAGATCGACAGGCTGGCCACGCCTTCGGCAGCAAGCAGCGTGCGGGCGGCATCGAGTATCGAGTCGATCCGGGCCTGGCTGCGTGCGCGAGGCTTGCGAGGGGTGGCGGTGCGCGTCATCGGTGTCTCCTGCGGGGCTGCCGAGCATTGTACGAGCGGGGATTTGTGTTGTCTGCCAGATCGCCATCGCGAGCAGGCTCGCTCCCACAGGATTTTGTGCAAATCAACTAATCCATGTGTCGCAAAGTTCATTGTGGGAGCGAGCCTGCTCGCGATCCGCCGAAGGCGGCCATTTGTCCGCGTCCATAAAAAAACGCCGCAGCCTCGAAGGCCTGCGGCGTTTTTCTACTGCAACCGCTTACACGGTATGCAGGTACCAGTTGTACTCAAGGTCGGAGATGGAATGTTCAAACTCCTCCAGCTCGCTTTCCTTGCAGGCCACGAAGATATCGATGTATTTCGGATCGATGTACTTGGCCATGACTTCGCTGTCGTCCAGCTCGCGCAGGGCATCGCGCAGGTTGTTCGGCAGGCTTTGCTCGTTCTGCTCGTAGCTGTTGCCTTCCACCGGCGCACCGGGCTCGATCTTGTTGACCAGGCCATGGTGCACGCCAGCCAGTACGGCGGCCATCAGCAGATACGGGTTGGCGTCGGCGCCGGCCACGCGGTGTTCCAGACGCACCGCATCGGCGGAGCCGGTGGGTACGCGCAGGGCCACGGTGCGGTTGTCCAGGCCCCAGGTCGGCGAGTTCGGCACGTAGAACTGTGCGCCGAAACGACGGTAGGAGTTCACGTTCGGGCAGAGGAAAGCCATCTGCGCCGGTAGGGTCTCGAGCACACCGCCGATCGCGTGACGCAGTGCGGCGTTCTGCTCGGGATCCTCGCTGGCAAAAATATTCTTGCCATCCTTGTCCAGAATCGAAATGTGAACGTGCAGACCGTTGCCCGCCTGGCCGGGATACGGCTTGGCCATGAAGGTGGTGTCCATTTCATGGTCGTAGGCGATGTTCTTGATCAGGCGCTTGAGCAGTACCGCGTAGTCGCAGGCCTTGATCGGGTCGGCCACGTGGTGCAGGTTCACTTCGAACTGCGCCGGGGCACTTTCCTTGACGATGGCATCGGCGGGAATGCCTTGCTCCTTGGCTCCCTCCAGAATGTCCTGGAGGCAATCGACGTATTCGTCGAGGTCGTCGATCAGGTAGACCTGTGTCGAGTGCGGGCGTTTGCCGGAGATCGGCGAGCGGGGCGGCTGTGGGCGTCCATTCACGTTCTCCTGGTCGATCAGGTAGAACTCCAGCTCGAATGCCGCGCAAATGGTCAGGCCCAGCTCATCGAACTTGGTCACGACCTGGCGCAGCACTTCGCGAGGGTCGGCAAAGAAAGGGTCACCTTCAAGTTCGTGCATGGTCATTAACAGTTGCGCGGTAGGACGCTTCTGCCAGGGCTCGTTGCACAGGGTGTCAGGGATTGGATAACAGATCCGGTCAGCGTCGCCGATGTCCAGGCCCAGGCCGGTGCTTTCCACCGTGGAGCCATTGATATCCAGGGCAAATAAAGAGGCCGGCAGGTTGATGCCTTTCTCGTAAACCTTGTGGAGGCTGGTGCGTTCAATGCGCTTGCCGCGCACCACACCATTCATATCCGCAATCAGAAGGTCAACGTACAGAACCTCAGGATGTTCCTTAAGGAACGCGTTCGCTTCGTTAAGCTGAACGGCACGCGGGGGTACCGACATGATGCAACACCTTTGTTGTTAAAAATATCAATCATTGATCTCTTCTAAACCCAGTCAACCCGAACGGCATGCCGAAGTCAAGCTGGGCCTTTTTTGCTCTAAAAAAGCACCTGCGGGGCTTTTTTGAGGCAATTTGGGGCGTTTTTTTCCCTTTGGAGGAGACGGCGCCCGCAGGCTTGAGCGGGCCGTGTTGTATTTTTTACGGGGGTGTTGTGTAAAAAAATGAACAAGGCTAAGCTCGATTCAAACCCATAACAGCAATAATACCGGGGTGCTTCATGTCTCGCCTGCCGTTAATCGGCGTCACCACCTGCTCCAAGCAGATCGGTCTGCATGCTTATCACATCAGTGGCGATAAATATTCCCGGGCTGTCGCGACAGCCGCCAAGGGTCTGCCCATGATGATCCCGTCCCTGGCGGATCTGTTCTCGCCGTCCGATATTCTGGACGCCCTGGACGGCATTCTTTTTACCGGCTCTCCTTCCAATGTAGAACCTTTTCATTATCAGGGCCCCGCCAGCGCGCCGGGCACTGCACATGATCCTGCACGCGATGCCACCACCCTACCGTTGATCCGCGCCGCTGTAGCTGCCGGCATCCCGGTGCTGGGTATCTGTCGTGGGTTCCAGGAGATGAACGTAGCCTTTGGCGGCAGCCTGCATCAGAAAGTTCATGAAGTCGGAACGTTCATTGATCATCGTGAAGACGACACTCAAGCGGTGGATGTCCAATACGGTCCTGCCCACGCCGTGCATATCCAGCCTGGCGGCATCCTGGCAGGTCTGGGGTTGCCGCAGGTGATTCAGGTCAATTCGATCCACAGCCAGGGTATCGAACGTCTGGCACCGGGGTTGCGGGCCGAAGCGGTGGCGCCGGATGGCCTGATCGAGGCTGTTTCGGTGCCAGGAGGCAAGGCTTTTGCTTTAGGTGTGCAATGGCACCCTGAATGGGGGGTAAGCTCCCATCCGTACTACCTTGCGATTTTCCAGGCATTTGGCGATGCCTGCCGGGCAAGGGCAACACAACGCGACGCCGATGCGTCAAACAACGCCTGACTACTAAATAGCAGCCAGGAAACTCACGCCTAGAGGCATTTATGAGTAACAACCTCGACCAGCTCACCGATTGGTTGAAAGACCATAAGATCACAGAAGTCGAATGCATGATTGGCGACTTGACCGGCATCACCCGGGGCAAGATTTCGCCGACCAACAAGTTCATTGCCGAAAAAGGCATGCGCCTGCCCGAGAGCGTTCTGCTCCAGACCGTTACGGGCGACTATGTCGAAGACGACATCTATTACGAACTGCTCGACCCTGCCGACATCGACATGATGTGCCGCCCGGACGAAAACGCAGTGTTTCTTGTGCCCTGGGCCATTGAGCCCACCGCCCAGGTTATCCACGACTCCTACGACAAGCATGGCAACCCGATCGAACTGTCGCCGCGCAACGTGCTCAAGAAAGTGCTCAAACTCTATGCCGACAAGGGCTGGCAACCGATCGTCGCGCCGGAAATGGAGTTCTACCTGACCAAGCGCAGCGACGACCCGGACTTCCCGTTGCAGCCGCCCATTGGCCGCTCCGGTCGCCCGGAAACCGGTCGTCAGTCGTTCTCGATCGAAGCGGCCAACGAATTCGACCCGTTGTTCGAGGACGTCTACGACTGGTGTGAACTGCAGGAGCTGGACCTCGACACGCTGATCCATGAGGACGGCACGGCGCAGATGGAGATCAATTTCCGTCACGGCGACGCCTTGTCCCTGGCCGACCAGATCCTGGTGTTCAAGCGCACCATGCGCGAGGCGGCGCTCAAGCACAACGTAGCCGCCACCTTCATGGCCAAGCCCATGACCGGCGAGCCCGGCAGTGCGATGCACCTGCACCAGAGCATCATCGACAAAGACACCGGCAAGAACGTCTTTTCCAATGAAGACGGGACCATGAGCACGCTGTTCCTGAATCACATCGGGGGGCTGCAGAAGTTCATCCCCGAACTGCTGCCGCTGTTCGCCCCCAACGTAAACTCGTTCCGCCGCTTCCTGCCGGATACATCGGCGCCGGTGAATGTGGAATGGGGTGAAGAGAACCGCACCGTGGGCCTGCGTGTGCCGGAAGCCGGGCCGCAGAACCGTCGGGTGGAAAACCGTTTGCCGGGCGCCGACGCCAACCCGTACCTGGCGATCGCCGCCAGCCTGTTGTGCGGCTACATCGGCATGGTCGAAGGCATCAACCCGAGCGCGCCGGTGGTGGGGCGAGGGTATGAACGTCGCAACCTGCGCCTGCCACTGACCATCGAAGATGCCCTCGAGCGCATGGAAAACAGCGCCACCATCGAGAAATACCTGGGCAAGAAATTCATCACAGGCTACGTCGCGGTCAAGCGGGCCGAGCATGAAAACTTCAAGCGCGTCATCAGTTCGTGGGAGCGGGAATTCCTGCTCTTTGCCGTCTGAAGCGCCGGGCGGGGCTGCTTCAGGCAGCTGCGCCCCCACCGATCTACAAGGAGAATTCGCATGACCGGCAACAATCCGCAAACCCGTAAATGGCAGGCCCTGAGCAACGATCACCACCTGGCGCCATTCAGCGACTTCAAGCAGCTCAAAGAGAAAGGCCCGCGCATCATCACCCACGCCAAGGGCGTTTATCTCTGGGACAGTGAAGGCAACAAGATCCTCGATGGCATGGCCGGCCTCTGGTGCGTGGCCGTCGGCTACGGCCGCGACGAACTGGCCGACGCCGCCAGCCAGCAGATGCGCGAGCTGCCGTACTACAACCTGTTCTTCCAGACCGCTCACCCGCCGGTACTGGAATTGTCCAAAGCCATCGCCGACATCGCCCCTGAAGGCATGAACCACGTGTTCTTCACCGGCTCCGGCTCCGAAGGCAACGACACCATGCTGCGTATGGTCCGCCACTACTGGGCGATCAAGGGCCAGCCGAACAAAAAAGTCATCATCAGCCGCAAGAACGGTTATCACGGTTCGACCGTGGCCGGCGCGAGCCTAGGCGGCATGACGTACATGCACGAGCAGGGCGACCTGCCGATCCCCGGCATTGTCCACATCGCCCAACCTTACTGGTTCGGCGAGGGCGGCGACATGAGCCCGGAAGAGTTCGGCGTATGGGCCGCGAACCAGTTGGAAGAAAAGATCCTGGAGATCGGCGTGGACAACGTCGGTGCCTTCATCGCCGAGCCGATCCAGGGCGCGGGCGGAGTCATCGTGCCGCCGGACAGCTACTGGCCGCGCATGAAGGAAATCCTCGCCAAGTACGACATCCTGTTCGTGGCCGATGAAGTGATCTGTGGTTTCGGTCGCACCGGTGAGTGGTTCGGTACCGATCATTACGGGTTGAAACCCCACATGATGACCATCGCCAAGGGCCTGACCTCCGGTTATATCCCCATGGGCGGCCTGATCGTGCGCGACGATGTGGTGGCGGTGCTCAACGAAGGCGGCGACTTCAACCACGGTTTTACCTATTCCGGTCACCCGGTTGCCGCGGCGGTGGCCCTGGAAAACATCCGCATCCTGCGCGACGAAAAGATCATCGAGCGCGTTCACGGCGAAACGGCACCCTATTTGCAGCAACGCCTGCGGGAACTGAACGATCATCCGTTGGTGGGTGAGGTGCGCGGGGTCGGTTTGCTGGGGGCGATCGAACTGGTCCAGGACAAGGCCACGCGCAAACGCTACGAAGGCAAGGGTGTGGGCATGATCTGCCGGCAGTTCTGTTTTGATAACGGGCTGATCATGCGCGCCGTGGGTGACACCATGATCATTGCGCCGCCGCTGGTGATCAGCAAGGACGAGATCGATGAGCTGGTGACCAAGGCGCGGTACTGCCTGGACCTGACGCTCAGTGCGTTGCAAGGCTAAGTGCTAGGCTCTGAGCGAGGCGCCCGTACGGGCCTCGTCCGGCGTAAACAAAAGGCTGGGCTTTTGTTGAAAGGCTAGCCTGTAACTTGCCAGACTACCGGCGGTTCAAGTTGCCCGCGATCCGGCTGCTGAACGACGGCTAAGAAGAATAACTGGAGCATTTTTCATGAAGGCATTAGGCATGAAGACATTAGGTATGAAGATGGCTGGCAAGACCCTCCTCGCCATGTCCCTGACGGGCGTGATGGCGAGTGCTGTTCAGGCGGACGACAAAGTGCTGCACGTCTATAACTGGTCCGATTACATTGCACCGGACACGGTCGCCAAGTTCGAGAAAGAGACGGGGATCAAGGTCGTCTACGACGTCTTCGACAGCAACGAGACCCTGGAAGCCAAGTTGCTGGCGGGCAAGTCCGGCTATGACATCGTGGTGCCGTCGAACAACTTCCTGGCCAAGCAGATCAAGGCTGGCGTTTATCAGGAGCTGGACAAGTCCAAGCTGCCGGACTGGAAGAACCTGGACACGGACTTGCTCAAGGCCGTGGGCGACGCCAGCGACAAGGGCAACAAATACGCCTTCCCCTACATGTGGGGCTCCATCGGTATTGGCTACAACCCGGAGAAGGTCAAGGCCGCACTGGGTATCGACAAGATCGATTCGTGGGACGTGGTGTTCAAACCGGAAAACATGGCCAAGCTCAAGAGCTGCGGCGTGAGCTTCCTCGATGCTCCGACCGAGATGATCCCGGCGGCCCTGCATTACCTGGGCAAGCCGACCGACAGCAAGGACAAGGCCGACCTGAAGGCCGCTGAAGACCTGTTCCTGAAGATTCGTCCTTCGGTTGCCTATTTCCACTCCTCCAAATACATCTCGGACCTGGCCAACGGCAACATCTGCGTGGCCGTGGGTTACTCCGGTGATCTGGAGCAGTCCAAGGAGCGCGCCAAGGAAGCGGGAGACAAGGTCAAGCTCAGCTACGTCATTCCCAAAGAAGGCGCCGGCACTTTCTACGACATGGTCGCCATTCCCAAGGACGCCGAGAACGTCGAATCCGCCTACAAGTTCATGAACTTCCTGATGCAGCCGCAGATCATGGCTGAAATCACCAACGCCGTGCGTTTCCCGAACGGCAACAAGGCGGCCACGCCTCTGGTGGACAAGGACATCACCAGCGATCCGAGCATCTACCCGTCTGACGAAGTGAAGAAGCAGCTGTATGCAATCAGTGATCTGGATGCCGGTACGTTGCGTTTGATCACCCGCAGCTGGACCAAGATCAAGTCCGGTAAATAAGCCGGTCTGAAGCATCTTCCTGTTGCCGCCGGCATCGCGGCGGCGGCAACGGGAACAATTAAATGACTAAAAGTTTTGCTGGATCGGTTTATCGAGGGTAAGTTGCGCGCCGGTTTTGTTGCAGGGCACATCGCTGCCAGGTAACGGGGGCAACTTGGGCCCAACTATTTAAGAGGACCTCCACGTGCCTGTTTTTTCTTTGTTACGCAATGCCATGCTGATCGGTGCCGGACTGACGCTTGCCCTCAGCGTCCAGGCTGCCTCCACCGTGCATATTTATAACTGGTCGGACTACATCGGCGAGACCACCCTGGCGGACTTTGAAAAGGCCACCGGGATCAAGCCGGTGTATGACGTGTTCGATTCCAACGAAACCCTGGAGGGCAAATTGCTGGCCGGTCGTACCGGTTATGACGTGGTCGTGCCGTCCAACCACTTCCTGGGCAAGCAGATCAAAGCCGGGGCGTTCCAGAAGCTCGACAAGTCGCAGTTGCCCGAATACGCCAACCTGGACCCGGTGCTGCTCAAGCGCCTGGACAAGAACGATCCGGGCAACCAGTACGCCGTGCCTTATCTGTGGGGCACCAACGGCATCGGCTACAACGTCGAGAAGGTCAAGGCTGCGCTGGGCGTCGACAAGATCGACTCGTGGGCCATGCTGTTCGAACCGGAAAACATCAAAAAGCTGTCCAGCTGTGGCGTTTCGTTTCTCGATTCGGGCGACGAGATGATTCCGGCGATGCTCAATTACCTGGGCCTGGACCCCAACAGCCAGAACCCTGAAGACTACAAGAAGGCCGAGGCCCAGCTGCTCAAGATCCGGCCTTACGTGACCTACTTCAACTCCTCCAAATACATCTCCGATCTGGCCAATGGCGAGATCTGCGTGGCCGCCGGTTTCTCCGGTGACATCTTCCAGGCTCGCGAACGTGCTGAAGAAGCGAAAAAAGGCATCGAGATCGCTTATGTGATCCCTAAAGAGGGCGCCAACCTCTGGTTCGACATGCTTGCGATCCCGCGCGACGCCTCCAATGCCAAAGAAGCCCACGCCTTCATCAATTACTTGCTCAAGCCCGAGGTGATCGCCAAGGTCAGTGATTACGTCGGCTATGCGAACCCGAACCCCAAGGCCGGCGAGCTGATGGACCAGGATGTGCGCACCGATGAAGCGGTTTACCCACCGCAAGCAGTCGTCGACAAGCTTTACGTCAATTCCGAGCTGCCACCCAATATCCAGCGCGTCATGACCCGCAGTTGGACCAGGGTCAAGTCAGGCAAATAGCGCCAAGCGCTTTAACTATTCCAAGGCTCGTCCGCGCAGGGCGAGCTGCAAATTTTGTGGGAGTTTCGTAAATGGCAGTTGCCTCCGGCGCCTATAAGAAAGCCCTCGAGGGCGACCAGACACCCAAGCAGGTGTTGGTCAAAATCGACCGGGTCACGAAAAAGTTCGACGAGACGATTGCCGTGGACGATGTGTCCCTGGAAATCAAGAAAGGCGAAATCTTCGCCCTGCTCGGCGGTTCGGGATCGGGCAAATCCACCTTGCTACGCATGCTGGCGGGTTTCGAACGGCCCACGGAGGGGCGCATTTTCCTCGACGGTGTAGACATCACCGACATGCCGCCCTATGAGCGGCCGATCAACATGATGTTCCAGTCCTACGCCTTGTTCCCCCACATGACCGTGGCGCAGAACATTGCTTTCGGCCTGCAGCAGGACAAAATCCCGAAAGCCGAGATCGACGCCCGGGTGGCCGAAATGCTCAAGCTGGTGCAGATGAGCCAGTACGCCAAGCGCAAGCCGCATCAGCTCTCCGGCGGCCAGCGTCAACGTGTGGCCCTGGCCCGTTCCCTGGCCAAGCGGCCCAAGCTGTTGCTGCTCGACGAACCGATGGGGGCCTTGGACAAGAAGCTGCGTTCGCAAATGCAGCTTGAGCTGGTCGAGATCATCGAGCGGGTTGGCGTAACCTGCGTCATGGTGACTCACGATCAAGAAGAGGCCATGACCATGGCCGAGCGCATCGCGATCATGCACCTGGGTTGGATCGCCCAGATCGGCAGCCCGATCGACATCTACGAAACACCCACCAGCCGGCTGGTCTGCGAGTTCATCGGCAACGTCAACATCTTCGAGACCGAAGTGGTGGACGACGCCGAAGGCCATGCGGTGCTGACCTGCAAGGACCTGGACCGCCACATCTACGTGGGCCACGGCATCAGCACCTCGGTTCAGGACAAGTCCGTCACCTACGCCATCCGCCCGGAAAAACTGCTGGTCACCGCCGAGCAGCCGGATTGCGAGCACAACTGGTCCAGCGGCAAGGTCCATGACATTGCCTACCTGGGTGGCCATTCGGTGTTCTACGTCGAATTGCCGAGCGGCAAGCTGGTGCAGTCCTTCGTCGCCAACGCCGAGCGCCGTGGTCAGCGTCCGACCTGGGGCGACCAGGTATTCGTGTGGTGGGAAGACGACAGCGGCGTGGTGCTTCGCTCATGAACATGCGCAAATTCAAACGCCGACTCGACCGAATAACGCCCGGTGGCCGTCAGCTGGTCATCGGGGTGCCCTTCATCTGGCTGTTCCTGTTCTTCATGCTGCCGTTCTTCATCGTCCTGAAGATCAGTTTTGCCGAAGCCGACGTGGCCATTCCGCCGTACACCGAGATCTACAGCTACATCGACCAGAAGCTGCAGGTGCTGCTCAACTTCAGTAACTATGTGCTGCTCAGCGAAGATGATCTGTACATCGCCGCTTACCTCGGCTCGCTGAAGATGGCCCTGATCAGCACCGTCTTGTGCCTGCTGATCGGCTACCCGATGGCCTACGCCATCGCCAAGGCCCGCCCGGAACTGCAAACGGTGCTCCTGCTGCTGATCATGATGCCGACCTGGACCGCGATCCTGATCCGCGTCTACGCCTGGATGGGCATCCTCAGCAACAACGGTCTGCTCAACGGGTTTCTGATGAGCATGGGCTGGATCAGCGAACCGCTGCAGATCCTCAACACCAACCTGGCGGTGTACATCGGCATCGTCTACTCGTACCTGCCGTTCATGATCCTGCCGCTCTACGCCAACCTGGTGAAGCACGATGCCAGCCTGCTGGAAGCAGCGTCCGACCTGGGATCGAGCACCTTCAACAGTTTCTGGAAAATCACCGTGCCGCTGTCCAAGAACGGCATCATCGCCGGCTGCATGCTGGTGTTCATCCCGGTGGTGGGCGAGTTCGTCATCCCGGAGCTGCTGGGCGGCCCGGAAACCCTGATGATCGGTAAAGTGCTGTGGCAGGAATTCTTCAACAACCGTGACTGGCCGGTGGCGTCCGCGCTGGCAGTGGTGATGCTGGCGATCCTGATCGTGCCCATCATCCTGTTCAACCGCAGTCAGGCCAAAGAAATGGAGGGCAAGGAATGAAGCGCTTCAGTTTTTCAAGCCTGATGCTGGTGCTGGGTCTGCTGTTCATCTATGCGCCGATGCTGATCCTGGTGATTTACTCTTTCAACGCCTCGAAACTGGTGACGGTGTGGGGCGGCTGGTCGATCAAGTGGTACGTCGGTCTGCTGGACAACAGCCAGTTGATGGGTTCGGTAGTGCGCTCCCTGGAAATCGCCTGCTATACGGCGATCGCCGCGGTGGCCCTGGGTACACTGGCGGCCTTCGTGCTGACCCGCATCACCCATTTCAAGGGCCGCACGCTGTTCGGCGGCCTGGTGACCGCACCGTTGGTGATGCCGGAAGTGATCACCGGTCTGTCGCTGTTGCTGCTGTTCGTGGCGATGGCGCAGATGATCGGCTGGCCCCAGGAGCGTGGCCTCGTCACGATCTGGATCGCCCACACCACGTTCTGCTCGGCCTATGTGGCGGTGGTGGTCTCGGCGCGCTTGCGTGAGCTGGACCTGTCCATCGAAGAAGCGGCCATGGACCTGGGGGCGCGGCCGTGGAAGGTGTTCTTTCTGATCACCATCCCGATGATCGCGCCATCGCTGGCGGCGGGGGGCATGATGTCGTTCGCCTTGTCGCTGGACGATCTGGTGCTGGCGAGTTTCGTCTCCGGCCCGGGCTCGACCACCTTGCCGATGGAAGTGTTCTCGGCGGTACGCCTGGGGGTCAAGCCGGAAATCAACGCCGTGGCGAGCCTGATCCTGCTGGCCGTATCGTTGGTGACGTTCCTGGTCTGGTACTTCAGCCGCCGCGCCGAAGAAAACCGCAAGCGGGCGATCCAGCAAGCCATCGAAGAAAGCGCCGCCGACTCCTGGAAACAACCAGACCCGCGCCGGGCCGAGACCGCGCCGGTCTGACCGGACGCTGAGTCACTGTGGGAGCGGGCTTGCTCGCGATAGCGGTGTGACAGTAGACGAAGATGTTGAATGTCAGTCCGCCTTCGCGAGCAAGCCCGCTCCCACAGGTCTTTTGGTTGCCCACAAATCCGGGGGCAGGCCCCAATCCAATGTGGGAGCAAGCCTGCTCGCGATAGCCGCGTAGCAGTCAATGAAGATGTCAGTGATCGCCTCTCACTTCTTCAACGCATCATGCGCTTCCAGCGCCCGCAGGGAGTAGATATACGCCGCGCCGGCATTCAGCGAAACCGCAGTGGCCAGGGTGGCGGCGATCTCTTCGCGGGTGGCGCCAGCCTTGATGGCCGCATCGGTATGCACGCCGATGCAGCCGTCACACCGGGTCGTGATCGCCACGGCGATGGAGATCAGCTCCCGGGTCTTGGCATCCAGCACGTTGTTATCGGCCGCGGCTTCATCCAGGGCCATGTAGGCCTTGACCATTTTCGGATTGCTTTTGCCCAGGGCGCCGAAGGCAGTTTTGATGGTGGGCAGCAGCTCGGACCAGTTGATGAACATGGGGGGACTCCATAAAGAGGGGTAGTTGTTAAACCCGTTCAGTCTTGACCATAAATAGCGTCCAAGCCTGTTAATTGATGAAAAGCGCTGCCCGCCATCGGGTTCAGGGTTCGGCTCCGACCGGCAGCAGCTTCAAGGTGCTGCGGGTATTGGCCATCACTTCTATTTCGGCCAGATGCGCCTGGTAGTACAGCCCTTCGATGTAAGCCTCGGCTTGATCCGCGTAATGCGCGTCGAACGGCACGCCGCTTTGGCCGACGGGGTTGACGGTGACGCTGTGGGCCGGATCGGCGAAGTCGATAATGCGCCGGGTGGAAGGGCCATAGGTCACTGGCCAGGGCGCCGGGCCGATTTTGGCCGAGAGGTTGTTGGGTACTTCATGGGTGCCGGGTGCAGCAAAGGGGCCGACGTTGAAGATCCGGTCCAGCGGCTTTTGCAGGCCCAGCGGATGACCATGGGTCAGAGTGTGGGCCTTGCCCCATTGCCATTGGCTGGCATCCTCGCCCAGGGTGGCCTTCAAGTGTGCCAGGCTCTTGCCCCAGGCGCTCATCACCGTGTCGGCACGGGTCTCCTTGCCCGGGGTGGTGCGATCGTCCCACCAGGGCGAATCCTCTGAGGCCGCCAGGCGTGGCAGCGCGGCGTCGATCACTCGGGTCGATAGCGCCGTTTCGAAGAGCCCGTCGCCCAATTCATCGTGCAGCGCGGCGTCGGCCAGGTTGAAGAGGAACTGGTTGAACAGCGTGGCGCTGATGGAGTCCAGCGGATAGTCGCCCTGCCATTGGGCCAGTTGCTCCACCCATTTGCGCTCCCGGGGGGCGCTGACCCCGTTGCGCAGCACCGGCAGCAAAGGCGCGAGCAGACGCGGGCCGTAGGCGGTGGTGGTGCCCAGTTGCAGTTTCTGGGTGGTTTGGAGGTCCCACTTCGCTTGCTTGTCGCTGAGCTGGAGATTGAGTTGCTGGCCGCGGTCGGCGAGGTTGTAGTAGCCCGGTATCTCAATGCCGCTGGCCGGCACTGGCTGGAAGTTGGCCGAGACGATGTAGCCCCGCGCCGGATTTTCTTCCTGGGGGTTGCTGCTGAACGGGTAGAACCCTTCCTTTTCCGCTTCCTGGCTGCTGCCATCGAGGATGAACCCGGGTTTCACGCCGGCCGGCCGCTTGGGCAACTGCGCGGCGGCCCACCAGCCGATATCGCCCTTGGCGTTGGCCCACACGACGTTCAGGCCCGGCGCGTGGATCTTGGCCGAGGCACCGCGGGCCTTGGCCAGGGTATCGGCGCGGTTGAGCTGGTAAAAGGCGTCGAGGATCGGGTTGCGGCTTTCCAGAAAACCCCACCACATGGCGATCGGTGTCTTGCCCGCGTTTGCGCCGAGAGCATCGTTGACGATCGGGCCGTGGGGCGACTGGCGCAGCACCAGCGTCACCGGCGCCTGGCCCTTGACCGCGATCTGTTGTTCGCTGCGGGTCATGTCCACCCATTGGTCGCGATACCAGACCTGTTGGGGATTCTCAGGGTTGACCCTCTCGGCGATCAGATCCAGGTCGTCGTTCTGGAACATGGTGATGCTCCAGCCAAAATCCTTGTTCATGCCCAGCGTCGCAAACGGCATCAATGCCTGGTAGTGCCCGTAGAGCTCGAAACCCGGCGCGGACAGATGCGCTTCGTACCACACCGATGGCGCGGAAAAGCGGATGTGCGGATCACCCGCCAGCAACGGCTTGCCGCTGAGGGTGCGGTTGCCGGAAACCGCCCAGGCGTTGCTGCCTTCGAACTGCGGCAGGCCGTTCTCGGCCAGGGTCTGTTCACTCAGGCGGGCCAGGGCGTTGAGGTCTTTCCAGTCGGCGGCGGCCAGGGGCAGGCCGCTCTTGCGAGTCTCGGCCAGGACGCCCTTGGGCTGCCAGTCGAGGTCGAAAATGTTCAGGTAGTCGCTGCCCAGCTGATCGCGCACATAAGTCAAAAGCGGCTCGGTGCGAAACGCTGCCGCAAAACTGTAGGCCATGTAGCCGGCAATGCTCACAGTGTCCTCTGCGGTGAAAGGACGCTTGGGGATGCCCAGCACATCGAACTCCACCGGCCTGGCATGGGTTTCCTGGTAGCGGTTGATGCCATCCAGGTACGCCTGCATCGCGATCCAGGCCGGGGATTGTGGGTCTTGTTCGGTCACATAGGTCGCGGCGCGCTCGCGGATGCGCAGGCTGCGCATCAGCTTGTCGGTGTCGAGCAGCTTCGGCCCCAGCACCTCGGCCAGTTCGCCACGGGCGAGACGGCGCATGATCTCCATTTGAAACAGCCGGTCCTGGGCATGGACATAACCCAGGGCGCGGTACAGGTCGGTTTCGTTTTCAGCACGGATATGCGGCACGCCGCGCTCGTCATAGCGCACGGTCACCGAGCCTTGCAGACCTTGCAGCTGCACCGTGCCCTGGCGGGTGGGCTGCTTGCTGTAGAGGTAGCCGCCCGCGACGATGATGGCGGTGACGACCAATGACAGGAAGGCGATGAGGCTGCGTTTCATGCTAAATCCTTATTGAGTGACAGCGGTCCCATGGTTTCGCTGTTTATTCCCATGTGTAACATGCCGCCGGGTGTCTGCGTATGCTTGCTCAGGGGGATTTTCCCTGCGGCCTATTTTTTGGCGGATGTGTCCTGTCCCCACGGGCAATAACACCCTACCGCCAGCGTGTGGGTCGCATTCACCGCCCGGCCGCTGCTCAGGGCCTCAAGTATCGGCTCGATGAAGCTGTTGCTTGAATTGCAGGTCAGGCCTTCGCTGTAGGGGCCGAAGTACGCCAGTTTGCCGCTGCGATCCCAGATCGCCACCGCCGGGCTGGCGGGAATCTGGCTTGAGCCGGGGAGCACCGAAAGCGGTTTGAGGCTGCTCAGCGTGGTCGGCAATTGACCCTGGCTGCCGGTTTTTTGGACCGCATAAAACTCGACGCCTTGCGGTATGTACTTCTCCACCAACTCGGAAAGGTGCTGTTGATTGCCGACGTTGCACGGGCAGGCCGGATCCCAGAAATGCACCAGGCGGATCGGGCCGGGGCCGGCCAGGCCGGGGGGCAGGCGCAAAGGGTCGCCGGAAAATACCGCCGTGTGTTCGCTGAACGCTCGCAGAAAACGTCCCTGGAACCAGTCGTAGGCGATCCACAACACGACGGCGCATCCGAGGGCAAGCAGGCTGGCAAGCAAGGTCGTGCGGTGGGACGGGCGCATGGAGTCGATCCTCTGAGGCCGCGTAGCTTGCCATGCCTGGCGCGACAGATGAATATCGCAGGCCTACAAAGTCTGTTTCGCGCGTTGCGCTTTTGTCTGGAAATCCTATGCCCGTCAGTTTCGACCCCGATCACCTGCGTGCCAGCCTGCAACCTCTGGCTCAGTGGCAGCCGTTGTCTGCGCAGGCGCTGGCTTATCAGCGGTTCTACGGCCTGGATTTTCCCCACCGCACATTGCGCAAGGGCCTGGGGCGTTTCGAGATAGACGGATATGAGCTGGTCGGTCAGGTCTGGTGGCCGGAAAAAGCTGTAGCGACGCTGTTTCTGTTCCACGGCTATTACGACCATATGGGGTTGTACCGGCACTTGATCGAGTGGGCGCTGGAGCAGAAATTCGCCGTGATCGCCTGCGACTTGCCGGGTCACGGCCTGTCCAGTGGCGAACGCGCCAGCATCGGTGATTTCGCCGAGTACCAGGCCACGTTGCAAGGGCTGCTGACCGAGGCCGGGACGCTGGAGCTGCCGCAACCCTGGCATCTGTGCGGACAAAGCACCGGAGGGGCCATCGTGGTTGATCACGTGCTCAATCAGGGCCAGCACAGCCCTGCCCAAGGTCAGGTCATACTGCTGTCGCCCTTGGTGCGGCCGCGGGCCTGGGGCTGGTCGCGCTTGAGTTACTACTTGCTCAAACCCTTTGTAACCGGCATCGCCCGACGTTTCAGCGAGAACTCCACCGACCCGGACTTCCTGCCGTTCCTGCAAGCCGACCCGTTGCAACCGCTACGCCTGCCCACCGCCTGGGTGGGCGCATTGGGGCAATGGATCAAGCGTATTGAAGCCGCCCCGAGCAGCCCGCGCCAGCCCTTGATCGTGCAGGGCCAGGCGGACATGACGGTGGATTGGGCGCATAACCTGCAGGTGTTGCGCAGCAAGTTCGATCGGCCCCAGGTGCTGATGTTGCCCGAAGGCCGGCATCATCTGGCCAATGAGGCACTGGCGATGCGGCAGGAGATGTTTGGGTTCTTGACGAAGCGGATGAGCCGGATTCGGCGGTGACCGTGCTATTGCTATCGCGAGCAGGCTCGCTCCCACACTGGTTTTTCGACGATCACAAAATCTGAGTTCACTCAAACGCCCTGTGGGAGCGAGCCTGCTCGCGATAGCGGTGTCAGGGGCGCTGAAGATCTATCTATTGCCCCAGAGTCTGCCCCACCGCCAACCCCGCCCGAATCGCTGCCAAGGCCGCTTGATAATAGGCCTGGCCCTCCGCCGACTCGGCGAAGGTGGCGAACTCTTCCAGCTCGGTGTCCGTCAGGTCGCGGTAGACATACAGCAGCGTGTTGTTCAGGTCTGCGCCGATCTGCTCCATCAGACGCTGGCGCTGACCGTTCAGCATGCCCTGGGCCTGGCCGGCACCCAGCAGGCCGGGGATCATCGAGCTCAGGCTGTCCGCCGCCACGCCGGCGATCGCCAGGCTGACTTCGGCGCCGGCCTCGCGGGCGGGTAGGGACTGGGCCAGATGGCCGATGATCAACAGGCGGTTGTCACTGACTTGCATCTTCGGCAGGCCCTTGGCGTTCTTCGCCAATTGATCGCGACGGGTCGCCAGCAGCTCGGCTGCCACGACCTTGCGGCCCAGGGGCGACTGAAAAAAACTCAGGGCCGGGGCTGGGTCGGTGAGGTTCTTGCGCAATTGCGCCTCGGCCCGCTGGTCCATGGCCTGGGGGGCAAAGCGTTGATTGCTGTTGTTCACCAGTGCCTGGAACACTGCCGGTGGCAGGCTGCTCTGGTAACGCTGTTGCGCGGCGCTCAAGGCGTCATTGAAATGCGCCCGTTGTTCCGGCCAGCCGGCGACCTTGTACAACTGGTCGTAGCTGTCTGCCCAGGCGGGCAACGCACAGAACATCAACAATGAGAAAAGCAAACGGCGCATAGGGACTCCTGTCAGCAGCCGACTATTCTCCGTGGGGTGTGGGGACTTGTCGAGAATTCGTATCAAGTTCCTGCGCCTGCGCCATGAAGCATGACAAACCCGCTGCGCGGCGCTGTCGGTTTTGCAGGCACAGGAATACTATGCGCGCCATGCAAATACCTTCTGATCATCCGCTGCTGTTACGTATCGTCGACGACCTGGCCGAGCGCGGCTGGTCGCAGCAGAATATCTTCCTGCCCGATGCGCTGACCCGCGCGTTGGCAGCCGAATGTCGCCAGCGCGCCGCCGAAGGCGAACTGGCCCCGGCCGCGGTCGGGCGCGGGCCGTTTTCGGAGATTCGTGAAGGGATTCGGGGTGATCATATCCAATGGATCGAGCCCGGCCAGGCGCAAGCGTGTGACCGTTACCTGGGCTTGATGGACAGCCTGCGGGAGGCGATCAATCGCGGATTGTTCCTGGGGCTGGAGGATTTTGAAAGTCACTTCGCGCTGTACCCTCCCGGCGCCTTCTACCTCAAACACGTCGACCGCTTTCGCGATGACGATCGACGCATGGTGTCGGCGGTGCTTTACCTCAACGACGCCTGGTTGCCGGAGCATGGCGGCCAGTTACGCATGTACCTGGACGATGGCGTGGAGCACGATGTGGTGCCTACCGGCGGTTGTCTGGTGGTGTTCCTGTCGGGGGACATCCCCCATGAAGTCCTGCCGGCTACGCGCGATCGCCTGTCCTTGACCGGCTGGTTCCGGCGCCGCGGCACTGAGTTGTTCTGATCATGGAAAAGATTCTGGTCAGTCGTTGCCTGCTTGGGCACCGCGTGCGCTACGACGGCGGTGCCAGCGGCCCGTTCGATCAGCTTCAACGCTGGCTCGATGAAGGTCGGGTCGTGCCGCTGTGCCCGGAAGTGGCCGGCGGCTTGCCCACGCCTCGGGCGGCGGCGGAGATTTCCGGCGGGCAGGGTGGGCAAGTGGTCGATGGTCTCGCATCAGTGATCACTGCCGACGGCGAAGAGGTCAGTGCGCAGTTTTTGTCAGGTGCGCATCAGGCGCTGGCGTTGGTGCGCGAGCACGGCATCCGGGTCGCCGTGCTCAAGGCCAACAGCCCATCGTGCGGCAATCTGCTGACCTATGACGGGACGTTCAGGGGGGTGAAAGTCAGTGGCGAAGGCGTGACGGCGGCCTTGCTCAAACGTCATGGGGTGAAGGTGTTCAGTGAGTTGGAATTGCCTGAAGCGGCTTTGGCGCTCAAGGGATTGATCAACGACTGACGATTGGCGGCGCTGCCTTTTGTGGCGAGGGGATTTATCCCCGCTGGGCTGCGTAGCCGCCCCAAAACCTGACACCCCGGTTCCTCAGATTAATAGCGTTCAACCATTTTGGGGGCGCTTCGCACCCCCAACGGGGATAAATCCCCTCACCACAAACTGTGTCCACCCTATCCTCGGTTCAGGTAGGGGGTGTCTAGAACTCCTCGGCCAACCGCTCAATCTGCTCCTGCCGCTCCGCCTGGTTCAATCGTGACTTGGGATTAAGCGACGACCACTGCGGATACGCCCTAGCCCTGTTCAAGGCTTCGGGCAGCTTGCCCTCGCGCCAGGCCTTGTCCTGGGACGGGGCGATGTGGATGCTGTCCATTGCCGCATGGCCGCGCTGGTTGAGGGCTTGCAGCAGTTGCCGTTGGCGCAGGGCCAACAGGCGCAGCACGCTGTCGTCCACGGTCAGCTCCCGCTGGCCCTTGAGCTTGCTCATCAACCGATTGCCATAGCTACGGGCGGTTTGCAGGGCGCCACCGGCAATGGCGCCGGCCAGGGCGGCGGCGCCGAGGGTCAGACCACCCACCAGCAAGTCCACGCCGGCACCGGCCGCTGCGCCCGCCGCGATCCCGCCACCCACACGCACGCCCAGCTGTTTGAGGGTGTCGGGATTGAACAGGTCGTCGCCCCAGCGGCCGTCGAGTAGAGGTAAATCGCTGGCCGCGGCATCCTGGGGGCGGAAGGCGTAGAGCTTGAGCAAGGCTTCGACGCAGCGCTGCTCCCGCTGACGCACTGCGTTGCGCAGCTCGCTGATGGCCTGTCGTTCCAGCTCGGCATCGCTGGCTACGCTGCGTCGGCAAGCGGCGCAATCGATCAGCAGTTCGGCGATCAAGCGCTGCGCGCTCCGTTGACGGGCCAGGCGTTGTGCCTGTTGATCGGCGACCAGTCGCTCCAGTTGCCCTCGGGCGCTTTCCAATAACAGCGCGAGGCTTTCATACAGGCGTCGCTCGCCATCCTCGGGCGGGGCGACGCTGTCGAAACGCACCAGAGCGTGCAGCCCCAACCGTGCCAGGGCTTCGCGCCAGTCGGGCTCGCGGTGGCTGGCGCTGCTGACGAAATTCAACACCGGCAGCAGCGGTTTGCCGCAACTGGCGAGCACTTGAAGCTCATCCCGGTACTTGGCCAGCACCGGCTCTCGCGCGTCGATCACATAGAGACCGGCATCGCTGGCGAGTAATTGCCGCAGCACTTTGGCTTCCTGTTCGAAGCGTTGTCGTGCTTCGCTGCCGTCCAGGAATCGCGCCAGGCGTGCCGGTCCGTCCAGGCGTTCACCAGGACGCTCCAGGCGCTCGAGATAATCGAGCAGGGCGATGGCGTCTTCCAGGCCCGGCGTGTCGTACAGTTCCAGCAGGGCTTCGCCGTCTACCGACAGGCGCGCGCCCTCGACGTGTCGGGTCGTACTGGGGCGGTGGGAAACTTCACCAAAGCCGACATCCCGGGTCAGGGTGCGCAGCAAAGAGGTTTTGCCCACATTGGTGTGGCCAACCACGGCCAGTTTCAGCGGCTTGCTGGGTTCAGTCATGGCCGGTCTCCAGCCAGTTCAAAGGCGCGCAGTCCGCGAAGGGTAATTGCAACTGTTGCAGCGCGTTGTGCCAATCGCCCAGGCGTTCGGCGTCCAGCACTTGCCCGGGCGGTGCTTGCAACAGCCAGATACGGGTGGCACTGGCACTGCGGGCCAGCTCGGCAATCAGCGCCAGGCTGCCACGATCCGGTGAACGTCGTGGGTCGCAGGCAATCGCCAGGCGCGCGGGAGGAAAGCGTGACAGTTGCTCAAGCAGTTTGTGGCGGGATTCGCGGCTGTCGAGCACCCCGGCGTTTTTCACCGTGCCTGGCAGTTTCGGTGGCCAAGGCCGGTCGTCCAGTTCGATCGCCACCAGCAGCGCACCGTCGCTTTGCAGTGCGCCGACGTTATTTTCAATTTGATGCAATTGCGCGGGCGCGGCATCGCGGATGCCCAGGCGCTCGCTACTGGGCATCAGCCGCTCCCGCAGCTGAGCATAACCTGGCAGATTCAAGTCCAGGCGCAGCGTGGCGCTGCCGCGACGCCAGCGCCACAGGCACAACAGCGCCAGACACAGGCGCGGCAACACGCCGTAGACCAGCGTCACGCCTACCAGCCAGGCGGCCCAGGCCTGGCGGGCGCTTTCGATATTCAGCGCGGCGTCGCCACTGGCGCGAATCATCTCTTCGGTTGGCCCGCTCAAGCCCAGCAAGGCGGGCAGGGCGCCGAGGGCCTGGGTCATGACGACGAAGGTCTCACCGCCGAGAATGGTGGTTTCCCATACAAAACCGTAGCGCCGGGTGGCCATCAGCATCAGTACGATGACCAGCGCGCTGAGCATCGCCAGTAGCCACAAACCATTGACCAGCGCACCGAGAGCCCAGCGATTGAGCTTGTGCCGTTGCAATAACAGCAGCAGGGCTGGCGCCAGTTGCGCAGCCTTGGCATCGCGGGCGAGTTTTTCGCTGAGCCACAACCACAGGCGCCCCAGCGCTGCTCCTTGCTCACCCGCAAAGAACAGGCCCAGGACCCAGCCGATAAGCAAGATCAGGTTCAATGCCAACAGGCTGCCCAGGGCCCAGAACACATTGACCGGCGTTTGTCCGTCGCCGAGTGCGGCAAACCCTAGGCCAGCGCCACTGATGATGGCGAGTACAGCCATTATGATCAGCGCCAGGCGCGCCCCTTGCAGCCAGTGATGCAAGGCCTGGCTGAGGCCGTCGCGCTCGGCCAGCCAGCGGGCGCGGTGGCGGATACGGCTGGATAAATCGCCGCCCGCCGCGCGGGCCAGGCGATTGGCTTCCTGATCTTCGAGCGGGCCGGCGTGTTCTTCACGCAGGCGTACCGTCTCGGTCAACCAGAGGTCGTGCAGCTTTGTCAGGGGTTCAGACACGGGCGTTTCCGTTGCAAATGAGGGTTGAGCATAACCGCTGTGGCCTCTGGTATCCTCGCCGTCATGAAAAAAACACTTCCCTTAAGCCTGATCGCAGCCCTCGGTGAAAACCGTGTGATCGGCGTCGACAACAGCATGCCCTGGCACTTGCCAGGGGACTTTAAATACTTCAAGGCCACCACCTTGGGCAAGCCGATCATCATGGGCCGCAAGACCTGGGATTCCCTGGGGCGGCCGCTGCCGGGGCGCTTGAACATCGTGGTCAGTCGTCAGTCTGGCCTCGTGCTGGAGGGCGCGGAAGTCTTTTCCACGCTGGAGGCCGCGGTGGAGCGGGCCGAGGCGTGGGCGCTGGAGCAGGGCGTCGATGAGTTGATGTTGATTGGCGGCGCCCAACTGTACGCCCAGGCCCTGGAACAGGCGGATCGGCTGTACCTGACCCGTGTGGCGTTGAGCCCGGATGGCGATGCCTGGTTTCCGGCGTTCGATTCGAGCCAGTGGAAATTGGTGTCGACCCAGCCGAATCCGGCAGAAGGAGACAAGCCGGCCTACAGCTTTGAGGTGTGGGAAAAGCTGTAAGTCATGTGGGGGCAAAGCTTGCTCGCGATTCAGACGACGCGCGCTTCAGTCGAACCGCATCACCGTTCTTCGCGAGCAAGCTTTGCTCCCACAAGTTATCGAGCAATCAAGCCTGCACCAACTCCCCATGCTCCTCGGCATCCAGCAAAGCCTTGTCGGTCTGCTGCATCACCTGGCTGGTGATGGCCCCGGCGGTGATCGAGCCGCTGACGTTCAACGCCGTGCGGCCCATGTCGATCAGCGGCTCGACGGAAATCAGCAGCGCCACCAGGGAAACCGGCAAGCCCATGGCCGGCAGCACGATCAACGCGGCAAACGTTGCGCCGCCACCGACGCCGGCCACCCCGGCCGAGCTCAAGGTCACAATCGCTACCAGCGTTGCGAGCCACACCGGATCCAGCGGGTTGATGCCCACGGTCGGCGCGACCATCACCGCCAGCATGGCCGGGTAGAGCCCGGCGCAGCCGTTCTGGCCGATGGTAGCGCCGAATGACGCGCTGAAGCTGGCAATGGCCCGTGGAATGCCGAGACGGCTGGTCTGGGCTTCGATACTCAGCGGGATGGTCGCGGCGCTGGAGCGGCTGGTGAAGGCGAAGGTCAGGACCGGCCAAATCTTGCGGAAGAAGCGCAACGGGTTGATTCCAGCCGCTGACACCAGCAGGCCGTGAACCACGAACATCAGGCCCAGCCCCAGGTACGACACCACCACGAAACTGCCAAGCTTGATGATGTCCTGCACGTTGGAGCCGGCCACCACTTTGGTCATCAGCGCCAGCACGCCGTACGGGGTCAGCTTCATCACCAGCCGCACCAGACGTGTCACCCAGCTTTGCAGGGTGTCGATGGCGTTGACCACTTTCTGACCTTTTTCCACGTCATCCTTGAGCAATTGCAGCGCCGCGACACCCAGGAAGGCCGCGAATATCACCACGCTGATGATGGAGGTCGGCTTGGCCCGGGCCAGGTCGGCAAAGGGGTTTTGCGGAACGAATGAGAGCAGCAGTTGCGGGATATTCAGGTCAGCGACCTTGCCGGCATAGTCGCTCTGGATCACCTGCAGGCGCGCGATTTCCTGGGTGCCGGCCACCAGGCCTTCGGCGGTGAGACCGAACAGGTTGGTCAGGCCGATACCAATAAGCGCGGCGATGGCGGTGGTGAACAGCAGCGTGCCGATGGTCAGGAAGCTGATCTTGCCCAGGGAGGAGGCGTTATGCAGGCGCGCTACCGCGCTGAGAATTGAAGCGAAGACCAGCGGAATCACGATCATCTGCAGCAACTGCACGTAGCCGTTGCCCACCAGGTCAAACCAGCTGATCGAGGCTTTCAACACCGGGTTGCCGGCGCCGTAAATCGTGTGCAGGACGGTGCCGAACAGCACACCCAGCACCAGTGCCAGCAGCACTTTTTTGGCCAGGCTCCAGGTGCTGTGACGGGTTTGCGCCAGACCAAACAGCAAGGCGAGGAACACCAGCAGATTGAGGATCAGCGGAAGATTCATCAAAAAACTCCGATAGAACGTGTGCCAGTCGCCTGAAGCCGCGACTGCGAGGCGGGAAGCCTAACAGCCTGATATCTAATGAATTAATAATAAAAAGGTATGTAGATTGTCGTTTATGGAATAAGGCAATGACGTTTATGGGCATGCCGCTGGCGGTATCAAGACGCAAGCGGTCGCGGGCAGGAGAGAAACGTCACAAGCATTTGTTAGCGTCGAGTTCTTTGAACCTTGGAGAAACGCCGATGAAGCTTGCACCTCACCTTCTCGTTGTCGCCTTGGGCCTGGGCCTCGTTGGCCAGGCGCTCGCTACTGAGCTCAAGCACTGGCCAGCGGAACAGGCCAAGGCGCTGGACGCGATGATTGCGGCCAACGCCAACAAAGGTAACTACGCGGTGTTCGACATGGACAACACCAGTTACCGCTACGACCTGGAAGAGTCGTTGCTGCCGTTCATGGAGAACAAGGGCCTCATCACCCGCGAAACCCTCGACCCATCTCTGAAGCTGATGCCGTTCAAAGACACGGCCGAACACAAGGAAAGCCTGTTCAGCTACTACTACCGTTTGTGCGAAGTGGACGACATGGTCTGCTACCCCTGGGTCGCCCAGGTGTTTTCCGGCTTTACCCTCAAAGAACTCAAGGGCTACGTCGACGAACTGATGGCTTCTGGCAAACCGGTCCCGACCACGTATTACGACGGCGACAAGGTGGTCAACTACAACGTCAACCCGCCGAAGATTTTCACCGGTCAGGTCGAGCTGTACAACAAACTGATGGAAAACGGCATCGAGGTCTATGTCATGACCGCCGCTTCGGAAGAACTGGTGCGCATGGTCGCCGCCGATCCGAAGTACGGCTACAACCTCAAGCCGCAGAACATCATCGGTGTAACCACGCTGCTCAAGGACCGCAAGACGGGCGAACTGACCACGGCCCGCAAGCAGATCACCAATGGCAAATATGACGAGAAGGCCAACCTGAGCCTTGAGTACACACCGTATCTGTGGACCCCGGCGACCTGGATGGCCGGCAAGCATGCGGCAATCCTGACGTACATCGACGAATGGAAAAAACCGGTGTTAGTGGCTGGCGACACGCCCAGCAGCGACGGCTACATGTTGTTCCACGATGTGAACGTGGCCAAAGGCGGCATTCACTTGTGGGTCAATCGCAAAGATAAGTACATGGACCAGATCAACGGCATGATGGCCAAGCACGCAGCGGCCCAGGCCAAGGAAGGACTGCCGGTGACGGCGGACAAGAACTGGGTGATCGTCAAGCCGGAAGATATCCAGTAGGCGCTGGCGAAGCCTGCGATCTTTTCATCTATCGCTTGAAATTCGAGCGGTAGGGAAAAGATCGCCTCGCCTGATCGCGGCTCGGCGACTTTTCGTATAAGCCTGGAAATGGGTTATCAAAATCAAAAATGCAGGGCAAAGCAAAATCCTGAATTCTTTGTTTTGATTGCGGGGAGAAATGACAATCGGTTCGCCCGACTATCCCCCACCTACCTCCACTATCCGATTGTTCAATGGCTGAAGCGGCCGAGCATTCATTTTGTAATGCGTTTTAAAAGCTTGTATCTGCTCTTTGGAAATCTCAACAGGCTCCGTCATAATCCGCCAAGTAACACCATCGCTACACGGAGGTGTTGTGAGTGAGCCCGTGTATTTATAGTATTCCCTGCCCTGGGGAAATAGGCTGTGCAGATTGTAATAGGCGACTTTGTTGACTTGGCCGGCTGTTGGGAATGCATTAAAAATTTGCGTAACTCCAAAATTTTCATGCCCTTCTTTAAATAGAACAGCCGTCACCGAAATCCTGCCATCACGAGTCACGTGAACAAAGTGGGCATCTAACGGGTAGGCCACTCCATCAATCTGTTCTTCACTGGGAGAATGGAAATGAAACTGTTTAAGATCCGCTTCTTCCCCGCCCACGTATAGTTTGCTGCCTGGTGCGACGTTTACTTGTATCGTATGTTCATTGTTTATGATCTCAACATGGTCTGCGATGTAGTACATATCTAGCTTTGGTAGAGCGACCCTCTGAGCAAGACCTGACTCAATGTTAATAGGGGATTGTTGATAGCTTGTCATGCAGGTCGCATACTCTGGAGTTAAATTTCCCCAGTGCTCTGGTCCGTGACTGCCGTCATAAGTCCATGAGGCGCTGAAACAACTTTCATATGCACCCAAAGCTGCCAAAAAGATGAAGGTATCAATTTTTCTGTTCATCACCGTTTCTCCTTGTGAGTGAGGAAAAATATCAATCTCCGGGTACTTTCAGACACTGTTATAACTGACAGTTTTTTATGCTTGTTAGAGATAGGTCTTGCTACTTATTGAAATAAGTAATCAGGCATAAAAAATCCGATGCCAGGGCCTGGCATCGGATCTCGGTAAGCCCGCCGATGACGTCAATGCTTACGTAACAGCATTAATTACTTAGGCGGGCATTGTGATTGAGATGTTTGACTTATAGCCCGTCCAACATCGCCTTGTTCCGCACCGCGCCCTTGTCGGCGCTGGTGGCGAGCAGGGCGTAGGCCTTGAGGGCGGTGGTGACTTTACGCGGACGCACTTCTACCGGCTTCCAGCCTTTGTTGTCCTGTTCAACACGGCGCCCGGCCAGTTCTTCATCGCTGATCAGCAGGTTGATCGAGCGGTTCGGAATGTCGATCAGGACTTTGTCACCGTCGCGTACCAGACCGATGGCCCCGCCAGCAGCGGCTTCCGGTGAAGCATGGCCGATGGACAAGCCTGAGGTGCCGCCGGAGAAGCGTCCATCGGTCAGCAGGGCGCAGTCTTTGCCCAGGCCTTTGGATTTCAGGTAGGACGTGGGGTAAAGCATTTCCTGCATGCCCGGACCGCCTTTTGGCCCTTCGTAGCGGATGATCACAATATCGCCAGCTTTCACTTCGTCGGCGAGGATCCCGCGCACGGCGCTGTCCTGGCTCTCGAAAATCTTGGCGTTGCCCTCGAACACATGGATCGATTCGTCGACGCCGGCGGTTTTTACTACGCAGCCATCCAGGGCGATGTTGCCGTACAGCACGGCCAGGCCACCTTCTTTGGAGTACGCGTGTTCGACGCTGCGAATGCAGCCGTTCTCACGGTCATCGTCCAGGGTTTCCCAGCGGGTCGATTGACTGAACGCCGTTTGCGTCGGAATGCCTGCCGGGCCGGCCTTGAAGAAATGATGCACAGCTTCGTCAGTGGTCTGCGTGATATCCCACTTGGCGATGGCCTCGGCCATGGTTTTGCTGTGTACGGTCGGCAGATCGGTGTGCAACAGACCACCACGGGCCAGAGAACCGAGGATGCTGAAGATCCCGCCAGCGCGGTGTACGTCTTCCATATGGTACTTCTGGATGTTCGGCGCGACCTTGCACAACTGCGGCACGTGCCGGGACAAACGGTCGATGTCGCGCAGGTCGAAATCGATCTCGGCTTCCTGGGCGGCGGCCAGCAAATGCAGGATGGTGTTGGTGGAACCGCCCATGGCGATGTCCAGGGTCATGGCGTTTTCGAACGCCTTGAAGTTAGCGATGTTACGCGGCAGCACCGACTCGTCGTTCTCGCCGTAGTAGCGTTTGCAGAGCTCGACGATGGTCCGGCCGGCCTGCAGGAACAGCTGTTCGCGATCGCTGTGGGTGGCGAGGGTCGAACCGTTGCCCGGTAGGGCAAGGCCCAAGGCTTCGGTCAGGCAGTTCATCGAGTTGGCGGTGAACATGCCGGAGCACGAACCGCAGGTCGGACAGGCGCTGCGCTCATACTCCGCGACCTTCTCGTCAGAGGCGCTGGAGTCGGCGGCGATCACCATGGCGTCGACCAGGTCAAGGCCATGACTGGCGAGTTTGGTCTTGCCGGCTTCCATCGGGCCGCCGGAAACGAAGATCACCGGGATGTTCAGGCGCAAGGCAGCCATGAGCATGCCAGGGGTGATCTTGTCGCAGTTGGAAATACATACGATGGCATCGGCGCAATGGGCATTGACCATGTATTCGACCGAGTCGGCGATGATCTCGCGACTGGGCAGCGAATAGAGCATGCCGTCGTGGCCCATGGCGATACCGTCATCCACGGCAATGGTGTTGAACTCTTTGGCTACGCCACCTACGCGTTCGATTTCCCGGGCAACCAGTTGGCCCAGATCCTTGAGATGGACATGGCCTGGCACGAACTGGGTGAAGGAGTTGGCAATGGCGATGATCGGCTTCTTGAAGTCGTCATCCTTCATCCCCGTGGCGCGCCACAATGCACGGGCGCCGGCCATGTTGCGGCCATGGGTGGATGTTTTCGAGCGGTAATCAGGCATGGAGCACTCCGGGCGGCAAATCAGGTACGTATCAGGTATCAATGGGAAGTGAGCTTCTGTCGACGTCTGGAACACTCGGTTTTGGCCGTGTGTCCGGAAGTGGCCGATGACTTTGCAGGATCACTGCGCGCCTGGGCATGAGCTCATAAACCCGCCGGGGATGAATGGCGATGAATCTCGCGATTCTACACCGCTGGCGTCAGGATGAAATGACGCAAAGCGCTGATCGGGCGCCAATGTCGCGCTCGGGATGACGACTGGCAACGTTCAGCCTGCCAACAGCTCCCTGTGACGATGCCGGAGCAGACCATTGAGTGCCAGCCCCAGGAGGCTGAGCAATATCAGGCACAGGGCCAGGGTGGTTTGCAGGTCCAGCGGCGTGAGGCTGAGCGCAGCACTGGTCAAACCGCCAACAATGAAGATCAGCACGCTGCCTGCCGAGGCCGATGTACCGGCTTGCTCGGGGAATATGTTCATCGCCCGGGTGTGGGCCGCCGCACGGGCAATGGTTGTTCCGGCGGTGCATACGATCATGGGCAGCAACAGGGTAGTGATCGACAAACCGCGCTGGCTGGAGAGCCCAAGCATCAATACGCCCGCCGTCAGGATCAGGCACAGCCCCGTGAGGATTTGCGTCTGTGGGTCGATCCTGTTGCTCAGCACGGTCGCGACCGCGCCACCGCCGATATAGGCCAGCCCGTAACCGAGCATCGACAGCGCAAATGCCTCGGGCGACAGCTGCAACTGATCGATGAGAACCAGCGGCGAGATGACGATGAAAGAAAAATGGCAGGAAAAAGCCAGCGCCGACGTCAGCCAGTACGCCATGAAGTTGAAGTCACTGCATACCTTCCGGTAGGACGCAATGAAGTCCGGGCGCCTGGGTTGGCTATCCGCTGGCAAAGGCTTGAGTAGAAGGCTGGCGCTCAAGAACACACTGACAGCCAGGGCAATGAATACCAGGAAGCTGCCGCGCCAGCCCATCCAGCTTTGCAGGCCGGTGCCGGCCAAGGGCGAAACGGAAATGAAAATGCCGCCGCAGGTGACCAGGAAAATTCGTAATCGCTGCTGCTCCTGACCTGTAAACAGGTCTTGGATCAGTGCCTGAGAGAGCACGAAACAGCCGCATCCCACGGCTTGGATGACCCGGAAAAGCAGGAAGGACCAGTAATCATTGGCAATGACGCACCCGGTTGCGCCAATGGCCGAGACGATGATTCCGATCAGCAGCAGGTTCTTTCGGCCCATGGCGTCGGAAAGCGGGCCGACCAGCAGTTGGGATACTGCGATCCCCACTGCGAACAGGCTGATGGACAAGGCAATATCGGACGAAGGACGCTCGAAGTGTTCGGACATTGCCGGAAACGAGGGAAGCACCACATCGATGGGAAATACGCCGAGCAAGGTCAGCGTCAACAGTAAACCGACAGTGGCCGCTTTGCGTGTGGCGAGATCGTGAGTGTCAGTCATCGATAAACCCTGCCTGAAAGAACATCTGCCGATTGGCGCCGTCGTCGAAGAAACCTGCCTGCTGCATGGCCGTGAAGGTCGATACTGCCCCCGAGCGAACCCGTCGGGCGTGAGCGTCCGGTTGCAGGAGGTTTGCAACGATCTTCAAAGCGTCCTGTTCGTCGAAGCTGACGCTGGCGAGGCTGCGCATTAACCAGGGGATGTCGGGCTCGAAGTAAAGGCCGATGATGTCCAGCAGCAACCTTGCGGCCAGGGCGCGCTGCTCAGGGGCCAGGGCGGACCACAGATACTGGAACACCTCGCTGAAGTAGCGACTATGGCGTGCCTCATCCTCGAGATGATTCCTGAGCATCTGGTAAACCGTAGAAACCAGGGTCTCGCGGGTAATGGACAGCAGCTCCTTGGCGATGATCGTTTCGGAGACGAACCCCAGCAGAAACCAGGCCAGGGGGCGATCCGCAAGGCTTGTGGCGTCGATCACGCCCAGTAGTCGGTCGATGCGCCTGGGCAGCGACCGGTCGCGGATGTCGTACAGGACGACGATCTGTTCGGCCACTTCATTGGAAAACAGCGCGTGATAACCCTCGTCGGTGTAGAGCTGCAGGGCGGCGGTTTTCATCTGGCCGGGGATGGGGACGGCCAATTCGCCATGGACGATGGTTTCCACTGCGCGATTGACCACTTGGTGTTCGAGCAAGGTGGTGTAGTCGAGGAAGTACACCAGGTGATTGGCCGCCAGGCGTTGGGCAATGGCGCGCCCCGCCTTATCGATCAGTGGATGTTCGATATAGGGTATGAAGGCTGGCGCAAACCAGTTCCGAGTGGCGAGTTGCTGCTCCAGATCGTCGGGTAGGCGGTAGTCGTTTTTGCGCACGCGCACCGCAGCTTTGTTATCCCAGTCGCCCAAGGTGTAGCGAGGCCTCTGAGTGAAGGTCGGGCCGGTCATGGTGCAGAGTCCTGGCCATTGACCAGCGCCATCAGTTCCTGGCAGTGAACCTGCCCATCGCCATGACCGCAGCCGACAAAAAACAATGGCTGTTCGGGAGTGTCTTCAAGGTCAAGCAGCCGTTCTACCTGGCGGTCGCTCAATGCCCCGGTCAGCCAGGTCTTGAGGCCCAGCGCAGTCGCCACCATTAAAAAGGTCTGGGACACGTGGCCTGTTTCGACAAAAGCCATTCGATAGGCGCGCGAGTGTTCGTACTTCCACCAGAGCTTGTCGAAGCGCGAAGTGATGAATAGCCCGAACGGCAACGGATTGATGAAATGCTGTCCGGCTAGCAATTGGCCCAGGGGTTCATCCGGAAGCGACCGGATCAGGCTCAAGGCATGTTCGGCCGGATGGTAGGCGTAGATTCCCGGTTCCAGCCCGGCAACGTGACGCACGTACAGGTAGCCTTCGCAGGCATTCAGGCCGCCGCCCGAGGGGCTACTGCGTCGCGCGCCCAGCGTATCGGGATGACCGGTCTCGTGAGTCAAAGGGCGCTCGTTCAGGTAACCCAGGGTCAGGTAGAGGAGGGTGCTGACCTGCTCGATTGAAATGGCTCGTTCGCTGAATGAGCGAGAGGTGCTTCGACTCACAAGCGCCTGTCCCAGCGAAACGTCCTCGATGTCGACCAGGGCGCAGGGCGTCAAGGCAATCCGATCAACCGGGCACGGTTTTATGCGGCAGGCCGGCGGCGGTGATGATAGAACCTCTTGGCAATGCTGCAGATACAGGGTTGCCCATTCATCAACATCTTGGGGAACACTTTCGCAAGGAATATTTTTTGTGCCGATGTGAAATATTCTGGATAACTCGTCCCACCGCCATTCGAGGGCTTTTTTGGGTTCTGCAGTCAATATGCCGGCATTCAGGAATTCAATGTCGATGGGGTTGCAAGTGTCGAAGTGTGAAGGGTTGTGAATAAGTTGTGCCAGTCGCGTTGAATAATGTAGGTCGAGCTCGAACTGCGTGTGCTGCTCATAGTTCCATACAATCTGGTGCGGCGGGCGCGCAAGTATGAAAACGCACGGATTTATATGCATTAAGGTTTTTCCGCTGAAGGGGCGAGCATGGATGGGCTGAGGCGCCGGCACTCCTCAGCACCACCCTTTACTTACTTAGCGGCCTGTTGGAACGATCAGACCGGCCAGGTTTGCGATTTTGTTTGCTTCCAGATGGATTGCTTTCATGATGCAGCTCCTTTGCTTGAACAGTTGGATTGAGTAAGTGTTGTATTTTTCGATAATCATCACTTGCGAAGTGACAGTTCAATCATAGTTTTTAATGAGTGCTTGGCAAGAGGATATTGAGTAGGAAAGTTCCAGTAATAATGTGGGATGGCTCATACAAAAAAGTTGTTTTGTAGGCTTTTGCTTAAGCGTTTGGTAACTTTTCGCACGTGCAAAAAAAACGCAGCCAGGGCTGCGTTTAATAAAGGTCCGTGTGCGGGGCAGGAGCCTTGGCTCCAGCCCTGCAAATGATTCAGCTGTTGGGCAACAACCGGCAGGTGATGCTCTTGATATAGCGGGTTTCGGCGATGGCAGGGTGTACCGGATGATCCGGTCCCTGGCCCCCGCGTTCGAGCAGCTGGATGTTGCGGTCCAGGTGCCGGGCGCTGGTCAGCAGGATGTTTTGCAGGTCGTCTTCGGGCAGGTGCATCGAGCACGAAGCGCTGACCAGGATGCCATCCTTGCTGAGCAGGCGCATGGCCTGTTCGTTGAGGCGGCGATAGGCGCCTTCACCGTTTTTCAGGTCTTTCTTGCGTTTGATGAACGCTGGCGGGTCAGCAACGATGACATCGAAACGTTCCTCGCTGGCCTTGAGTTCTTTCAGGGCTTCGAACACGTCGCCTTCAATGCAGGTCAGCTTTTCAGCAAAGCCATTCAGCGCCGCGTTGCGCTCTACGCCATCGAGGGCGAAGGCGGAGGCGTCGACGCAGAATACTTCGCTGGCACCGAACGCCGCGGCTTGCACGCCCCAACCGCCGATGTAGCTGAACAGGTCCAGTACGCGCTTGCCCTTGGCATACGGCGCCAGGCGTGCGCGGTTCATGCGGTGGTCGTAGAACCAGCCGGTTTTCTGACCGGCCATGACTGGAGCTTCGAACTTCACGCCGTTCTCTTCCAGGGCGACCCACTCCGGTACGAGGCCGAACACCGTCTCGACGTAGCGGTTCAGGCCCTCGGCGTCGCGGGCGGCGGAATCGTTCTTGAACAGAATGCCGCTGGGCTTGAGGACCTGGGTCAGGGCGGCGATCACGTCTTCTTTATGGGCTTCCATGGTGGCGGAGGCGATCTGCACCACCAGAATGTCGCCAAAACGGTCGACCACCAGGCCGGGCAACAGGTCGGAGTCGCCGTAGACCAGGCGATAGAACGGCTTGTCGAACAGGCGTTCACGCAACGACAACGCCACGTTGAGACGATGCACCAGCAGGGATTTGTCCAATGGCAGCTTCACGTCACGGGACAACAGGCGGGCGCAGATCAGGTTGTTGGGGCTCATCGCGACGATGCCCAACGGCTTGCCGCCAGCGGCTTCGAGGATGGCCTGGTCGCCGGCCTTGAAGCCGTGCAGCGGGGTAGCGGCTACATCGATTTCGTTGCTGTAGACCCACAGGTGGCCGGCGCGCAGGCGACGGTCGGCGTTGGCTTTGAGGCGCAGGCTGGGCAGGGACATGACGTCGCTCCGGAAAAAAGAGCGGGAGTATAGCGTGTTGCAGCCCGTGCGGGGCTTGTGATGGACATGTGGCGTGATTTGCCCAACGGTGTATCGGATCCATCTTTAAGGGTTAGAATCGCCGCCTGACCCAGAGTGTATGCCCATGTCCCAAGAGCTTTCCGCCGAACAGATCCAACAGTCCCTGCAAGGCATCAGTGTGCCGCCCCAGCCGCAGATCATGGTGGATCTGCAGATGGAGCAGTACATGCCTGATCCGGACCTGGAGACCATTGCCAAGCTGATCTCCCATGACCCGGGCCTCTCGGGTGCGCTGCTCAAGATCGTCAATTCGCCGTACTACGGCCTGCGCAACAAGATCACTTCGATCCAGCGCGCGGTGAACCTGCTGGGCAGCCGTTCGATCATCAACCTGATCAACGCGCAGTCGATCAAGGGCGAGTTGCACGATGATGCCATCGTCACCCTCAATCGCTTCTGGGATACGGCCCAGGACGTGGCGATGACCTGCCTGACCCTGGCCAAGCGTGTCGGCCTGGAAAACGGTGATGAAGCCTACGCTTTGGGGCTGTTCCACGATTGTGGCGTGCCGTTGATGCTCAAGCAGTTCCCCAACTACATGAGTGTGCTGGAGCAGGCCTACGCCAATGCCAGCGCCGAGTGCCGGGTGGTGGACACCGAGAACCGCGAATTCAACACCAACCATGCGGTGGTCGGGTATTACACTTCAAAATCCTGGCGCCTGCCGGACCATGTCAGTCAGGCCATTGCCAACCACCACAACGCCCTGGCGATTTTCAGCGATGAGACGTCACGCAACAACAGTCAGTTGAAGAACCTGCTGGCGATCCTGAAGATGTCCGAAAACATCTGCGCATCGCACCGGGTCCTGGGCAATCAGCCGATCGATCATGAGTGGGCCTGTGTCGGCGCTCTGGTGCTCGATTACATCGGTTTGTCGGAATACGATTTCCAGACCCAGAAACAGGAAATTCGCGACCTCGCCACGCGCTAGGCATCGAAAACCAGCACCAGGCCTTCACCTTATTCGAGAACCCCATGCCAGAACTGCCGGAAGTCGAAACCACCCGCCGCGGAATTGCGCCCCACTTGGAAGGGCAGCGTGTCAGCCGCGTGGTCGTGCGCGACCGGCGCTTGCGCTGGCCGATTCCCGAAGACCTTGACGTGCGACTGTCGGGGCAGCGGATCGTGTTGGTGGAACGACGGGCCAAGTACCTGCTGATCAACGCCGAAGTCGGCACCTTGATCAGCCACTTGGGTATGTCCGGTAACCTGCGCTTGGTGGAAGTCGGCATGCCCGCCGCCAAACATGAGCATGTGGACATCGAGCTGGAATCCGGCCTGGCCTTGCGCTACACCGACCCGCGCCGCTTCGGGGCGATGCTCTGGAGCCTCGACCCGCTCAACCACGAACTGCTGATTCGCCTCGGGCCGGAACCGTTGACCGATCTCTTCGATGGCGAGCGTCTGTTCCAGCTTTCGCGAGGGCGCAGCATGGCGGTCAAGCCGTTCATCATGGATAACGCGGTGGTGGTCGGGGTGGGCAATATTTATGCGACCGAAGCGCTGTTCGCTGCCGGGATCGACCCGCGTCGCGAGGCCGGGGGCATTTCCCGGGCGCGCTACCTGAAACTGGCGATCGAGATCAAACGCATCCTTGCCCATGCCATCGAGCGCGGCGGTACAACGCTGCGTGATTTCATCGGGGGAGACGGTCAGCCGGGTTACTTCCAGCAGGAACTGTTCGTGTATGGCCGGGGCGGTGAGTCCTGTAAGGTCTGCGGCACGGGGCTGCGGGAAATCCGCCTGGGTCAGCGAGCCAGCGTCTGGTGCCCACGCTGCCAGAGCTGATCCGTCCTACGGTCTATAGTCAGTAGTCATACTGCTAGCCCGAAGGATCGCCCCATGAATCTGCTTCGACCTGTCGTCCTCGCGCTGCTGTTGTGTCTCGGTTTGCCTGCCCAGGCAAACAGCGGCAGCGGCGACCCGCGCTACACCATCCAGAATCCGCCTGCCTACGCCATGATCGGCGACCTGCTGATCGCCCGCCCATTGCTGCTCGCCGCCACGGTGATCGGTACCGGGGCATTTGTGCTGTCGTTACCCTTCACTGCGTTGGGCGGTGGCGTCGGTGATGCGGGGAAGGCGTTGGTGGTGGACCCGGCGAAGGCCACGTTTGTGCGGTGCCTGGGATGCGTTGGCGAGGGGTTTGAGCAGGAGTGATTTCGCTGTAGCTGGTGGCCTCATCGCGAGCAGGCTCGCTCCCACAGAGATCTGTTGTGACTACAAAATTTGTGTCCTAAGCAGATCCCTGTGGGAGCGAGCCTGCTCGCGATGAGGTCGGCACAGGCGCGACAAAACCCTCTGGCTCAAGCCTTGCCAGTAATCTTGCGATACTTCGCCATCAACTGTTCTTCCGTTTCCGGATGGGCCTCGTCCAGCGGAATGCAATCCACCGGGCAGACCTGCTGGCACTGGGGTTCGTCGTAGTGGCCGACGCACTGGGTGCACAGGTTCGGGTCGATAACGTAGATCTCTTCGCCTTGGGAGATGGCCTCGTTCGGGCACTCAGGTTCGCAGACGTCGCAATTGATGCAGTCGTCGGTGATGATCAGGGACATGCAGGCTCCTGCCGGGGCATTGAGCCCGGGCATCTGAAAACGAATGCGCAATTGTGCCGCATTGGCGAGCGCAGTGCACGCGGGTGCGATGGACTGCGCCTGTGTCAGCTGCGACGGATCGCAGCCGGCGGGTTATTTCTTGAAGCGTAGGGTCAAGGCATCGGCCACGGCTGGGTGGACGAACTTGGTGATATCACCGCCCAGGGCGGCAATTTCCCGCACCAGGGTCGAGGAAATGAAGGAGTAGCGCTCCGATGGCGTCAGGAACAGGCTCTCGACGTCCGGCGCCAACTGGCGGTTCATGTTGGCCAGTTGGAACTCGTATTCGAAGTCCGAGACCGCACGCAGGCCACGCAGGAACACATTGGCGTTCTTTTCCTTGGCAAAGTGCGCCAGCAGCGTCGAAAAGCCGACCACTTCCACGTTGGGCAGATGTTTGGTGACCTCGCGGGCCAGCTCAACACGTTGCTCCAGCGGGAACAGCGGGTTTTTCTTCGGGCTGGCGGCGACGGCGATGATCACATGGTCGAACAGGCGCGAGGCGCGTTCGACCAGATCGCCATGGCCCTTGGTAATAGGGTCGAAGGTACCTGGGTACAACACTCGGTTCATCGCGTCGTCCTGGCGGGTGTCCGTTGGGGAGTCGGATGGTATCGCAGCCTACTCGGTCGGCCAAGTCGGCTGTAAGGTAAGTAAGCACTATAGACAGTGCGAATAATCCATATCTTCATGATTTTTTCAGACGTTCGGCCAGCGCTGTCGCCAGTTGAGCGGTCAGGCCGTACACCGATAACTGGGGGTTGGCGCCGATGCTGGTGGGAAACAGCGAGCCGTCATGGATGGAAAGATTGCTCAATTGATGATGGCGCCCAAGGCTGTCGGTGACGGCGCTTTTCGGATCTTCGCCCATGGCGCAACCACCCATCACGTGGGCGCTGCCCAGGCGTGTGCGGTACAGGGCGAGGTCCAGGCCGTCGATCAGCGTACGGGCCTGGGCCAGGGTTTTCACGTAACCGGCGTCGCTGTGCATCGGCATGACCGCTCTGGCGCCGCCAGCAAACTGAATCTCGGCCATGCTGTGAAACGCTCGGCGCAAACCGTCCCAGGCGTAGGGCGACACTGCGTAGTCGAGCACAGGCGTGCCGTCGCTGCGCAACTGAACGTTGCCGCCGCTGCTGTCCGGGTGAAAACCGTCACGCATCAGCGCCAGCATGGCGTGGGTGTGGGGCAGTTGCGCCATATGTTCGGCATTCTCGCTGCCAAACCCGCCCAGTAGCGCGGCGGCGAGGGCCGGGTGCAGGGGTGGGACTTCCAGTTTGTAGGACATCTTGCCGGTGGCACCGTCCTGCCACTGGAAATGATCTGAATAAATCGATTGTGGTGCGCCGTAGAACGGATTGATCACTTCGTCGAATTGCCCGGCCGACATGTTCACCAGGTGCAGGAAGGTGCGTTTCCCCAGGCGCTCGTGCGGGTCCGGCGCTTCGGAGCGCAACAGCAAGGCCGGGCTGTTGATGCCGCCGCCGGCCAGCACGTAATGCCGCGCCTTGACTGTGACGTGTCGCCCTGTCGGCGCCACGCAGCGCTCGTCCATGGCCAGGCATTCCAGGCTGACAACCGCATCGTTTTTGATCATTAACCGTTCGGCCCGTGCCAGGTAAAGCAGCGCGCCGCCCTTGTCCAACGTGGTCGGAATGGTGGTGACCAGCATCGACTGCTTGGCGTTGGTCGGGCAGCCCATGCCGCAATAGCCCAGGTTCCAGCAACCGCGCACATTGCGCGGGATGACGTGCCAGCTATAGCCCAACTGTTCGCAGCCTTTGCGGATCACGTCGTTGTTGGCATTGGGCGGGACCAGCCAGGGCGCCACACCCAGGCGTCGCTCCATCTGTTCAAACCAAGGCGCCATTTCTGCGGGGCTGTGACCCTTGACGTTGTGCTCGGTCGCCCAGTGGTCGAGGGTCTGGTTGGGCGTGCGGAAGCAGGAGGTCCAGTTGATCAATGTCGTGCCACCCACCGCGCGACCCTGGAGAATGGTGATGGCACCGTCCTTGCTCATGCGTCCGAGGCCTTCCTGGTACAGGCTGGTATAGGCCTGGTCCTCAAGCAGCTTGAAGTCATGGCTGGTCTTGAGCGGACCCTCCTCGATCAACACCACCTTGTAGCCGGCGGCGCTGAGGATTTCGGCCGTGGTGCCCCCGCCGGCGCCGCTGCCGATGATCGCAACGTCCGCTTCCAGGGTCAGGTCCTGGGTCAACTGCGCACCGTTGTAGGTGGTCCAGCCGCGGGCCAGGCCTTCGCGGAAGGGGTCGAGTACGGGCATGTTCGGGTTCTCTTGTTGTTATGAGTATGTGATGCCCCCCGGTGGGAGCGAGCCTGCTCGCGATAGAAGTGTGCCAGTCAACTTCAATGCTGCTGATCCACCGCAATCGCGAGCAGGCTCGCTCCCACAGGGTTTGGATGACTGTTAAACCGTTGGCGGCCCTGGGTATCCGCAATGCGCCCAGGCCTCGGCCCGGCTGTACCACGCCATCATGACCATTTGCAGTAGTGAGCTGTGGCCCTGGCGGAGCAGATCCAGCGAGCTGTTTTCCCACCGACCGAGAAATTTCTGGATGTCATCGGCGCTGGCGTTTTCCCACGAGCTCCAGATTCCGGTTAGTGGCCCACGGGTAACGCCCAGCGTGAGCACGTCGAATAGCTGGTGCGTGAGCTTGAGCATGGGCGGGGACAGATGAGCCAGGGTCGTGTCCAGGCTTTTCAAGGTCGCTTCAGCGGCGCCAGGAAGCTGTTCAGCGACCACGGAGCCGTCCAGCATCACGGGAATGACGGCGCGCAAAAACGGCAGGTCGTTGTCACGCAAGGCTACAAGACCGCTGGCCGAACGGCTGGGGCCGCAACCGCTCAGGCTGGCACCCAACCCGACGGTGACCAGAAAGGCGCTGGCGCCGAGGCTGAACTGCAACAGGCCGCGTCGTGACAGGGTAGGAATATCGGTCAGGCTTGGGTTCATTATTGTTATTACCCGGAAAGACTGCGGCTAACGGACAAACAACTTCTGGATCAGTTTCTGGAGTGGCTTGCCGTAAGGTGGATAAATCAGTTTCGCCGCGTTGAACCGCTGTTTGCTCAGTACGCCCTTGGCCTTGCTGAACGTCAGGAAGCCTTCGTGACCGTGGTAGTGCCCCATCCCCGAGGCGCCAATGCCGCCGAAGGGCAGGTCATCCTGGGCGACGTGCAGCAGGGTGTCGTTCAGGCAAACACCACCGGAATGGGTCTCGTTGAGCACGCGATAGTGTTCGGCCTTGTTGTAGCCAAAGTAGTAGAGCGCCAGCGGGCGAGGCCGCTGATTGATGTAGGCAAATGCCTGGTCCAGGTCCTGATAGGGCACGATGGGCAACAGCGGGCCGAAGATTTCGTCCTGCATGACGGTCATGTCATCGCTGACGTTGAGCAACAGGCTGTGGGCCATGCGTCGCCCCTGACCTCGATCGAACAACTCGATCAGCAATGCGCCCTTGCTGGTGGCATCGCCTATGTAGCCGTTGAGTCGCGCCAATTGTCGCTCGTTGATGATCGCGGTGTAGTCCGGATTGTCAGTCAGGGTCGGATAAAACCCGCGAACCGCTTCGCGATACGCTTCAACGAATTCCCCGACACGGTTCTGCGGCACCAGTACGTAGTCCGGTGCGACACAGGTTTGTCCGGCATTCAGGGTTTTGCCGAATGCAATGCGCTCGGCGGCGTCCTTGAGGGGCACGTCCGCGGACACGATGGCGGGCGATTTGCCTCCCAGTTCGAGCGTGACCGGGGTCAGGTTCTCGGCGGCGGCGCGCATCACGTGCTTGCCAATGCTGGTGGCGCCGGTGAACAGCAAGTGGTCGAAGGGCAACCTGGAAAACGCCATGCCGACCTCAGCCTCGCCGAGCACCACGCACACCAGATCCTGAGGGAAAATGCGCGCCAGCAGTTGTTTGAGCAGCAACCCGGTGGCAGGGGTCGATTCGCTCAGCTTGAGCATCACCCTGTTGCCCGCCGACAATGCACCCACCAGCGGCCCGATGGCCAGGAACAGTGGGTAGTTCCAAGGCACGATGACCCCGACCACGCCCAGCGGTTGGTACACCACTTTGGCTGACGCCGGCTGGAAGGCCACGCCCACCTTGCGGCGGGAAGGTTTCATCCAGCCCTTGAGGTGTCGGCTGGCGTAATGGATGCCGTGCAGGCTCGGCATGAGCTCGGCCAGCAGCGTTTCGTCCGCGCTGCGATGGCTGAAGTCCTGGCTGATGGCGTCGATCAGTGCTTGTCGCTCGTTGCTCAGTAACTCGCGCAACGCCTTGAGCCATTGCCGCCGCTGCTCGGCAGGTGGCATGGGGTGGGCGGCATAGGCTTGGCGCTGGGTGTCGAAAAGCGCTTGCAGTTCGCCCAGGTGCTGTTGAGATTCGCACAGGTAAGCAACGTCGGCAGGCATGGGCGGGCACCGATAGTATTGGAGTGAGTGTTTTCTAGAGCTTGTGCTCTAAAAAGTCAACCGACATCCGTGACGCCTTTGGGTTTGTCCCGTGACCGATAGGTCGTAAGATGCCATTCAATGCTTTCGTCGAATTAAAGCTCAAGCCATGGCCATACGAATAAAAACCAGCGAGCGCATCGTGCAAAACAGCCTTGAGCTGTTCAATCAGCAGGGTGAGCGTAGCGTCAGCACCAACCATATCGCCGCCCACATGGACATGTCCCCGGGCAATCTCTACTACCACTTCCCCAACAAGCAGGCGATCATCGCCGTATTGTTCAGTGAGTACGAAAACCTGGTGGACAGTTTCCTGCGTCCGCCCCAAGGCCGTGCGGCCACTGTCGAAGACAAGCGCTTCTATCTGCAGGAGTTGCTCTCGGCGATGTGGCGCTACCGCTTCCTGCACCGCGACCTGGAGCATCTGCTGGACAGCGACCCGGACCTTGCCGCGCGCTATCGTCGGTTTTCCCAGCGTAGCCTGATTCACGGCACGGCTATCTACGAGGGCTTTGTGGCCGCCGGTATCCTCAAAATGGACCGGGTGCAAATCGAGTCCCTGACCCTCAATGCCTGGATCATTCTCACGTCCTGGGTCCGTTTCCTCTGCACCACACGGGAAAATTCCAACCACTTGAGCGAGCAGGCCATCAAGCGAGGGGTCTATCAAGTGCTGGTGCTGGAGGCCGGTTTCGTGACTGAGCAGGCCCGCGAAGCGGTGGATGCTCTGTTCAAAGAGTTCTATGTCCCCCTGGCCCAGACCCTGGAAGAAGGGGCGTAGGATTCAAATTCGATCGAGCCACAGGAGCCCGTTATGCCCATTGCGCAACTCATCAGTCCTCAAGCCCTGGAACACAGGCGGTCGCAGCCCGGACTGGTGATCCTTGATTGTCGTTTTGCCCTGGAGGACCCGGACTACGGCCAGCGCAGTTACGCCGAAGGCCATATTGCCGGGGCATCCTTCGCTGACCTCGAACGGGACCTGAGTGGGCCAGTCACCAAAGGCGTGACCGGCCGCCATCCTCTGCCGGAGCCTGAGGCCTTGATGAAGCGTTTGCGGGCCTGGGGGATCGGCAACGACAGCGACATCGTTCTGTACGATGACGGCCCTGGCGCCTATGCCGCCCGGGCCTGGTGGTTGCTGGCCTGGCTGGGTAAGCGCGATGGCGTTTTCATCCTCGATGGCGGGCTCAAGGCTTGGCATGCTGCCGGTTTGCCCTTGAGTCTCGATCCACCGGTCAACGGCCCCGGGACCTTCAGTGGTTCTCCCGACGCGACCCTGCTGCTGAGTGCCGAGGCGCTTGAGCAGCGTCTCGGTGAGCCGGACATGACCCTGCTCGATGCCCGGGCGTTGCCGCGTTTCAAGGGCGAAGTCGAACCGATCGATCCGGTGGCCGGACATATTCCGGGCGCACAGTGCGCAGCGTTCACCGAGAACCTGGGTGCTGACGGGCGCTTCCTGCCAGTCGACCAGCTCAAGCAGCGCTTTGCCAAGAAATTGGGAGAGCGCTCGCCGACGGAACTGGTGGCCTATTGCGGTTCCGGCGTGACGGCATGCCATAACCTGTTTGCCTTGTGCCTGGCGGGATATCCGTTGGGGAGGTTGTACGCCGGTTCGTGGAGTGAGTGGATCACCGATCCGCAGCGGGGCGTGGCGAAGGGCGAATAGCGGTCAGTCCTGAGTCAATGTGGGAGCGAGCCTGCTCGCGATTGCGGTGGGTCAGCTTGCATCGATGCCAAATGTTCCACCGTAATCGCGAGCAGGCTCGCTCCCACAGGGATTTGGTGTTTAACCACAGTCATCCCTGGCCCAGGCTGGCCAGCCAGTGGGGAATCCGCCGCTCCAGGTAATACCCCGGACGGCGCAAGCTCCCGTCGACAAAACCCACATGCCCGCCTTGTGCATGCAGTTCCAGCAGGGTAGAGGCTGACAACTCGCCAGGTTCGGGCAAGCTGTGGGGAAACACGAAAGGGTCGTCGGCGGCTTGGATGACCAGGGTCGGCGTGCTGATCTCGCCAAGAAAGTAACGACTGGAGGCGCGACGGTAATAGTCGGCGGCGTCAGAGAAGCCGTGCAGCGGCGCCGTCACCCGCCCATCGAAGTCCCAGAAGGTGCGCATGTTTTCCAGAGGGCCCAGTGCCGTGAGGGTCGCCAGCCCTTCGTGGCGTCCGTCGTGCTGGAACTGGCGTTGCTTGTTGCGCACGTAGGCCACCATCTCGCGCATGAAATGGGCCTGATAGAACTTGGAAAAGCCCTGTCCGATGCGATCGGCACACTGGTCGAGGCGAAACGGTACCGACACCGCGACCGCTCCTTGCAACCGACTGTCGCCACCCGTTTCCCCCAGGTGCTTGAGCAGCACGTTGCCGCCCAGTGAGTAGCCCACCGCAAACAGCGGTGCCAAGGGGCGGCGGGCCCGCAGATGGGTGATGGCGGCGGCGAGGTCTTCGCTGGCCCCCGAGTGATAGCTGCGGGGTAACAGGTTGGGTTCTCCCGAGCAACCACGCCAGTTCAGCGCCACGCTGGCCCAGCCCTGTCTGCCAAGAGCCTGTTGCAGGCCGGCCACGTAGGGCGAGTTGGAAGAACCGGTCAGCCCGTGAAGTACCAGCACCAGTGGCGCATCGACTCGGTGGGGGCCATGCCAGTCGAGATCGAGAAAGTCGCCGTCTTCCAACCACAGACGCTCACGTTCCCGAGCGATGTGCAAGGTCTTGCGCCACAGCGGTCCCCACAAGGTTTGCAAGTGCGGGTTGCCAAGGCCCAGGGCCGGGACGAAGCGTTCAGTTGCAACAGACACGATCATTTCTCACTGCACTGGCCAGCCGTTCAGCCAACGGCCTCTGCCACACGTTGCCACAACGCGTAATACACCCGTCCGGATTTCTGCTCGCGATGCAGGCGCCAGTTGCCCGGCAACCCCAGGGTGGACGGGGCGGCTTCGCTTTCAGTGTAGACCCAGGCATCGTCGGCCAGCCAATGACGTTCTTCGAGCAAGGTGCAAACGGCTGGCAGCAGGTTCTGGTTGAACGGTGGGTCGAGGAACACCAGGTCGAAGGGGGTCGCCGGCTGGCTGTCCAGGTAGCGCAACGCGTCGGCGGTCTGCACCTGACCGACGGTGCAACGCAGTGTGCCCAGGTGCTCTTTCAGGCTGGAGACCGCCAGGCTGCTGGCGTCCAGCGCCTGGCCCATGGCGGCGCCACGGGACAACGCCTCAAGAAACAATGCCCCGCTGCCGGCAAACGGGTCGAGTACCCGAGCGCCGGCCACGTAGGGCGCGAGCCAGTTGAACAGGGTTTCGCGCACCCGGTCCGGGGTTGGGCGCAGGCCCGGCGCGTCGGGGAAGCTCAAGCGCCGGCTGCGCCATTCGCCGCCGATGATGCGCAACTGGTTCACACCGTTGTGCACGGGTTTCTTGCTGGAATTGGATGGGCGGGCCATTAGTGCTCCGGAACCCCGAGCGGTTGCTCGGCAGGTTTTTCAGTGGGGGCCGGCAGCGGCTGCTGCGGCACGGTCGGGCCGGCGGTGACGATGACCATTTTATCCGTGCTCAGGTGTTTGTTCAGCGCGGTCTTGACCTGTTCGACGGTCAGTTCCTGGGACTGACGCATGAAGTCTTCCAGGTAGCTGAGCGGCAAGTCATAGAAACCCATGGCGCCGAGTTGGCCGACAATGTCCTCGTTGCTGGCGGTGGACAGCGGGAAACTGCCGGCCAGCTCACGCTTGGCATCATCGAGTTCTTTTTGGGTCGGGCCGTTCTTCAGATAATCGGCGAACACATCCTGCACCAGTTTCAGCGTGCCTTCGCTCATTTCGGCGCGTGTCTGCAGGTTGATCATGAACGGGCCACGGGCCTGCATCGGCGAGAAGCCGGAATACACGCCGTAGGTCAGGCCACGCTTTTCCCGGACTTCGGTCATCAACCGCGTGCCGAAACCGCCGCCGCCGAGGATCTGGTTACCCAGGGACACGGCCGCATAGTCCGGGTCGTCCCGATCGATGCCCAGTTGCGCAAGCATCAGGTTGGTCTGCTTGGACGGGAACTCGATGTGACCGATGCTCGCCTTCGGTTCAACCGGTTGCACGGTCTTCGCCAGCGCTGGGCCCTTCGGCAGCGCGGCGGACACCTGATTGGCAATGGCTTCGGCTTCGGCACGGGACAGGTCCCCTACCAGCGCAATCACCGCGTTGCCGGCGGCATAGGCCCTGGCGTGGAAAGCCTGGACCTGGGCCAGCGTGATCGGTGGAATGCTTTGGGCGGTACCGTCACTGGAATGGGCATACGGATGATCACCGTACAGGCGCTTCATCAGTTCCAGCCCCGCCAGCTTGCCGGGGTTCTGTTTCTGGTATTCGAAACCGGCCAGCAACTGGTTCTTGATGCGCGCAAAGGAATCGACGGGGAAGGTCGGTTTGCCAACGACGTCGGCGAACAGCTTCAGCGCCGGCTCACGCTTGTCCACCGCGCTGAGGCTGCGCAGTGACGCCAGGGCCATGTCCCGCAGGGCACCGTTGCCAAAATCGGCGCCGAGGCTTTCGAACCCTTGGGCAATCGCGCTGACATCCTTACCGGCTACGCCCTCATTGAGCATGGCGTTGGTCAACAGCGCCAGACCGGGTGTATCGCCGTCCTGGCTGCTGCCAGCGGCGAAAGTCAGGCGCAGGTCGAACATCGGTAATTCCCGGGCTTCGACGAACAACACCTTGGCGCCGTCAGCGGTTGTCCAGGTTTTTACGTCGAGCTGGCGACGGCTGGGTGCCTTGCCGTCCAGCTCGGCCAAAGATTGCAGCTTGTTGCTGGCCTTGGCTTTGTCCAGCGCCTGGCTGGCGTTGGTGTCATTGGATGGCGACAGGTAAAAGGCCAAGGCGCTGACCAGGGCGATCAACACCACACCGATCAGCACCAGACGCGGTGATTTGCGCTCACTCATGAGCTTTCTCCTCGGGCAGGACGTGCGCGACGCTCAGGCGCGAGCGGGTGAAATACAGCTGGGCTGCCTTCTGGATATCTTGCGGGGTCACGCTTTGCAGTTCGGCGAGTTCGGTGTCCATCAGTTTCCAGGACAAGCCGACCGTTTCCAGTTGGCCGATGGCGGTGGCCTGGCTGGTGATCGAATCGCGCTCGTACACCAGGCCGGCGATGACCTGGGCGCGGACGCGCTCCAGTTCCTCGGCGGTCGGGGCGGTGGTTTTCAACTGTTCGAGCAAGCGCCACAAACCGGCTTCGGCCTGGGCCATGGTTTTGTTTTTCTGGGTGTTGGGCGTGGCCGACAGGGTGAACAGCGTGTCGCCACGGGTAAAGGCGTCGTAGCTCGACGAACCGCCGGACACCAGCTCTTCGCCGCGCTCCAACTGGGTCGGGATCCGCCCGCTATAGCCGCCGTCCAGCAAGGCCGAGATCAGCCGAAGGGCATTGACCGAGCGTTTGTCGGTCGCGGTGGCGATACTCGGCACGTTGAAGGCCAGCATCAGGCTTGGCAGTTGGGTCTGCACATGCAGGGTAATCTGCCGCTCGCCAGGTTCGGCCAGTTCCAGGGGGATCTTCGCCGGCGGCACGTCGCGCCGGGCAACCGGGCCAAAGTAACGCTGGGCCAACGTCTTGACCTCGTCGGGCGTGACATCGCCGACCACCACCAGGGTTGCGTTATTCGGCGCGTACCAGGATTCGTACCAGTGGCGCAGTTCCTGGACTTTCATCCGCTCCAGGTCGGCCATCCAGCCGATGGTCGGGGTGTGGTAGCCGCTGGCCGGGTAAGCCATGGCCTTGAAGCGCTCATAAGCCTTGGACATCGGCTTGTCGTCGGTGCGCATGCGGCGCTCTTCCTTGATCACCTCGATCTCGCGACTGAACTCCTCCGGTGGCAGGCGCAGGCTGGCCATGCGGTCGGCTTCCAGTTCGAAGGCCACGCCCAGGCGATCGCGGGCCAGTACCTGGTAGTAAGCGGTAAAGTCATCGCTGGTGAAGGCGTTTTCTTCGGCGCCAAGGTCGCGCAGGATCAGCGAAGCTTCGCCGGGGCCGACTTTCGAGCTGCCCTTGAACATCATGTGTTCCAGAGCGTGGGACAAACCGGTCTGGCCCGGGGTTTCATAACTGGAGCCAACCTTGTACCAAACCTGGGACACCACCACCGGTGCGCGATGATCTTCGCGCACCACGACCTTCAGGCCGTTGTCGAGGGTAAATTCATGGGTGGGTTGTGGATCGGCAGCCAAGGCTGAAAAAGGCAGACAAACTGTGCTGAGCAGCAGGCCTGCAGCACGGCGGGCAAGAGCATTCATTCGTGTTTAAACCTGTTGGGCTGCCCGCTAGGTCTTAGCGTCGGCGGGCGAGAGGGTGCTAGGATACTGATCCGTTTTACTGGCGGCCACGCCTATCGGGCCTTTTCGCGGTCCGGGGTTGTTTGGGTTCTCGGAAGAAACCCTGGGTTTGTTCGTTGATCCCAGCGTTTTCGCCGATGATGTCGCGCCAGTCCTTCGAAAAAATCGACCTTGAGCTGTCCTGGGGACAACTCGACAAAATGTTGCGCGTGAACAAGCTGGGTGAAACGCAGTCTGTTCAGCATCGAATATTTATCACCGAGGCGCCCTGGTGGCGCGTCGCTACCGTGAGATAGCCGTCCTCCATGTTTGGTTCCAACGACGACAAGAAGACCCCAGCTGCGGCTGGCGAGAAAAAAGGCCTGTTCGGATGGCTGCGCAAGAAGCCGCAGGAAACCGTCGTCGAACAGCCGCAACCGCTGCCTGAGCCGGACGCCGAGGCGGTGGCCGAAGAAGCTGCCCCCATTCTCCTGCCGATTGCCGAGCCGGTGTTGCAACCGGCCGAGCCTGCGCCTGACTCGGCCGCGGAGCCGGTGGCCGAGCAACCGCTGACCCCGCCCGAAGGGCAAAGCCCCTGGCTGACCTTGCCCGTGGCGGAAGAACCGGTAGCGTTGGTGGAAGACGCACAGGCGTCGCAGGTCGCTCCGCCGATTCCGGCACTCACCCCATCCGTCGCGGCCCCGGCCGTGGAGCCGACCGTCGAAGTGCCGGTGCCTGCCATCACGCCTGTCGCAGCCCCAGCCGCCCCTGAACCGGAGCCCGTTGCAGTTGAGTTGCCAGCTCTCGCAGAGCCCGCGCCTGCCGCCGAAGAGAACAAGGTCGGTTTCTTCGCCCGCCTCAAGCAAGGCCTGTCCAAGACCAGCGCCAGCATCGGCGAAGGCATGGCCAGCCTGTTCCTGGGCAAGAAAGTCATCGACGACGAATTGCTGGAAGACATCGAAACCCGCTTGCTGACCGCCGATGTGGGCGTCGAGGCGACGTCGGTGATCATCCAGAGCCTGACTCAAAAGGTGGCGCGCAAGCAGCTCACCGACGCCGACGCTTTGTACAAGTCTTTGCAGGGCGAGTTGACCAACATGCTCAAGCCGGTGGAACAGCCGCTGGTAATTGCCGCGCAGAACAAGCCGTTCGTGATCCTGGTGGTGGGCGTCAACGGCGCCGGCAAGACCACGACCATCGGCAAACTGGCGAAGAAGCTGCAGTTGGAGGGCAAGAAAGTCATGCTCGCCGCCGGCGACACCTTCCGCGCCGCTGCGGTCGAACAGCTGCAAGTGTGGGGCGAGCGCAACAAGATTCCGGTAATCGCCCAGCACACCGGCGCCGACTCCGCTTCAGTGATTTTCGACGCCGTGCAGGCCGCCAAGGCCCGTGGCATCGATGTGCTGATTGCCGACACGGCCGGTCGCCTGCACACCAAAGACAACCTGATGGAAGAGTTGAAGAAGGTTCGCCGGGTGATCGGCAAGCTCGATGCCGACGCGCCCCATGAGGTGCTGTTGGTGCTGGACGCCGGCACCGGCCAGAACGCTATCAACCAGGCCAAGCAGTTCAACCAGACCGTCCAACTGACCGGACTGGCCCTGACCAAGCTCGACGGGACCGCCAAGGGCGGGGTGATTTTCGCCTTGGCCAAGCAGTTCGGTCTGCCGATTCGCTACATTGGCGTGGGTGAAGGCATCGACGATCTGCGCACCTTTGAAGCCGAGCCCTTTGTCCAGGCACTGTTTGCCGAGCGGGAGCACTCATGATTCGTTTCGAACAGGTCGGTAAACGCTATCCGAACGGACACGTCGGCTTGCATGAGCTGAGCTTTCGGGTCCGTCGTGGCGAGTTTCTGTTTGTCACCGGCCATTCTGGCGCCGGTAAAAGTACCTTGCTGCGCCTGCTGCTGGCGATGGAGCGGCCCACCACCGGCAAACTGCTGTTGGCCGGCCAGGACCTGAGCACCATCAGCAATGCCCAGATTCCTTTTTTGCGTCGGCAGATCGGCGTGGTGTTCCAGAATCACCAGTTGCTGTTCGATCGCACGGTGTTCAACAACGTGGCGTTGCCCTTGCAGATCCTTGGCCTGTCCAAGGCCGAGATCAACAAGCGCGTGGATTCGGCCCTGGAGCGTGTGGCGCTGTCGGACAAGACCGATCTGTACCCCGGCGACCTGTCCACCGGCCAGCAACAGCGCGTGGGCATCGCCCGCGCCATCGTTCATCGCCCGGCCTTGCTGCTGGCGGATGAACCTACCGGTAACCTGGACCCGCGTCTGGCGGCGGAAATCATGGGCGTATTCGAAGACATCAATCGCTTGGGCACCAGCGTGCTGATTGCCAGTCACGACCTGGCCCTGATCGCGCGCATGCGTCACCGCATGCTCACCTTGCAGCGCGGTCGACTGATCGGTGACGGGGAGGCTGGCGTATGAGTGCGACCCGCAGCCCCAAGGTGGCCGAGCGCGTGGCTCCGAAAGCCTCCGATCCGCAGCCGCCAAAGAAGAAGCGCGACGATGACGACGGCCCGGATTTCGCGACACTGTTTCACGCCTGGGTCGAAAGCCATCGCGCCAGCCTGCTGGACAGTCTGAAGCGCCTGGGCAAGCAGCCGATCGGCAGCTTTTTTACCTGCATGGTGATGGCGGTGGCCCTGAGTTTGCCCATGGGCCTGTCATTATTGCTAAGTAATGTGGAGCGCTTGGGTGGCTCCTGGCAGCGTGCGGCGCAGATTTCCCTGTATTTGCAGCTGGAAGCGAGCCCTGCCGAAGGCCAGGCGTTGCGCGAGCAGATCAAGGCCATGCCGGGCGTGGCCGACGCCGAATACATTGGTCGCGAACAGGCGCTGGAAGAGTTCCAGCAGCAGTCCGGCCTGGGCGATGCCCTCAAGGAACTGCCGGAAAATCCGCTGCCGGGTGTGGTACTGGTGACACCCGAGGAAGTCGACAAGCCAACCCTTGAAGCATTAAGACAAAGACTTTCCGAGTTGCCGAAGGTACAACAGGCGCAACTTGATCTAGTCTGGGTCGAGCGTCTTGCGGCGATCCTCAAGCTTGGCGACCGGTTTGTCTTCGGTCTGACGGTGCTTCTGGTTTCTGCATTACTTTTGGTGATAGGCAATACCATTCGTCTTCATATTGAAAACCGCCGCACCGAGATAGAAGTGATTAAACTCGTCGGCGGTACGGACAGTTATGTGCGCAGGCCCTTCCTTTACATGGGGGCGCTATATGGCTTCGGTGCCGGGATTCTGTCCTGGGGCGTATTGGCATTTGGCCTGGACTGGCTGAATGACGCGGTGGTGGGGCTGGCTGGTTTGTACGGCAGTGATTTTTCCCTGGCCGGAGTGCCAGCCGCCGACGGTCTGTCGCTCTTGCTTGGCGCGGTGCTGTTGGGTTATATCGGTGCATGGATTGCGGTAGCACGCCACTTGCGTGAGCTTGCTCCAAAATAGTGTTTTTTGCGCGTATTGACCTTTCGGTTTTTGTGGGAACTTGTCCTACGGTTCCCGGTCAATTTTCGCAGTGCTGAACTGCACGAGTTATGTGAGTCGGAGGTTTTTTTCGTATGACCACTTCTTTGCAACCTGCTTATGCTCTGGTCCCGGGTGCGAACCTGGAGGCCTATGTGCACACGGTGAACAGCATCCCTTTGCTGACGCCCGAGCAGGAGCGTGAACTGGCCGAGAGTCTCTATTATGAGCAGGATCTTGAGGCGGCTCGGCAGATGGTGCTCGCCCACCTGCGTTTTGTTGTACATATCGCCCGCAGCTATTCCGGCTACGGGCTGGCCCAGGCCGACCTGATCCAGGAAGGCAACGTCGGCCTGATGAAGGCGGTCAAGCGTTTCAACCCGGAAATGGGTGTGCGCCTGGTGTCGTTTGCAGTGCACTGGATCAAGGCGGAAATCCACGAGTTCATCCTGCGCAACTGGCGCATCGTGAAAGTCGCGACCACCAAGGCCCAGCGCAAGCTGTTCTTCAACCTGCGCAGCCAGAAGAAACGTCTGGCCTGGCTGAACAATGAAGAAGTCCATCGCGTGGCCGAGAGCCTGGGCGTCGAGCCGCGGGAAGTGCGCGAGATGGAAAGTCGTCTGACCGGCCATGACATGGCCTTCGACCCGGCCGCCGAAGCGGACGACGACAGCGCTTTCCAGTCGCCGGCCAACTATCTGGAAGACCACCGGTACGACCCGGCGCGTCAACTGGAAGACGCCGACTGGAGTGACAACTCCAACACCAACCTGCACGAAGCCCTGGAAGTGCTGGACGAGCGCAGTCGTGACATTCTCTACCAGCGCTGGCTGGCCGAGGAAAAAGCCACGTTGCACGACCTGGCACAGAAGTACAACGTGTCGGCCGAGCGAATTCGCCAGCTTGAGAAAAGCGCGATGAACAAGCTCAAGACGTCGATTGCTGCCTGACCTGCGCAACAGCCATAAAAAACGCCCCGATCAGTGATGATTGGGGCGTTTTTGTTCGGGCGGGCAAAATCCCTGTGGGAGCGGGCTTGCTCGCGAATGCGGTGTACCGGATACATTGATGTGGACTGACACACCGCATTCGCGAGCAAGCCCGCTCCCACAGGGGGTGTTCAGTGTCTTGGTTACTGCGCCCAAGGCGCCCGTCGCGAGTCATTGAGCCCCAGCAGGTAGCTGTCGCCCCCCAACTGGCTCATCTGTCGGCGAATCCAGTTCGCGCGCCGCAGTACATAAGGGCTCGGGCGTGCGGCGCTCCATACCCGGGGATTGGGCAGGACCGCCGCCAGCAGGCTGGCCTGTTGCCGGGACAATGCATCGGCGCCTACCCGAAAGTGATGCCGCGCCGCGGCTTCGGCGCCGAACACACCGTCATCCCACTCGACACTGTTGAGGTACACCTCGAGAATCCGCTGCTTGGGCCAGAGTATTTCGATCAGCGCGGTAAACCAGGCTTCCAGGCCCTTGCGCAGCCAACTGCGGCCCGGCCACAGGAAGAGGTTCTTGGATACTTGCTGGCTGAGGGTGCTCGCGCCGCGAATCGAGCCGCCACGTCCGTTATGGGTAAGCGCGGCCTGGATCGCACCGAAGTCGAAGCCCCAGTGCTCAGGAAATTTCTGGTCCTCGCCCGCGATTACCGCGATTTTGAGGTTGTCGGAAATCTGATCCCAGGGTTGCCAGGTACGCTGCAGGTCGATCGGCTCGCCACCGAACCAGGATTCAACCTTGCGCTCGATCATCAGCGCGGTGAACGGCGGCGGCACCACGCGAAACAGCAGTACCAGCACGACGCTGCCGACGGCGAACCAGAGCAGGGCTTTAACGAATCGTCGAAACAATGAACGCAACATAGAGATGGCTTGGCCGAACCCGTCGAGCGGGCCATTATACAGACCCTGTCCACCGAGTCTGACTGGAGTTCTCATGCTGCGTAGTTTTCTGATGCTGGCTGCTTTTTTCGGCTTCACCGGCGTGGCACTGGGAGCGTTTGCCGCCCACGGCCTGAAAAACCGTCTGAGCGCCGATTACCTGGCGATCTTTCATACCGGCGTCACCTATCAGTTGGTGCACACCCTGGCATTGCTGGGCGTCGCGCTGCTGGCCACGCACATCCCCGGTCGCATCGTCACCTGGGCCGGGATTTCGTTTGTCATCGGTATCCTGCTGTTCTCCGGGAGTCTTTATCTGCTGACGCTCACGGGGATCAGCAAACTGGGCATTATCACGCCGTTCGGTGGCGTAGCGTTTCTGATCGGTTGGCTGTGCCTGGGGCTTGCCGCCTGGCGGTTGGGCTGACCGCACGGTCCAATTCATGACGAATGGCTTGGGTCACCCAGACTGATCGGGCTAGAATGCCAGCCCCTAAAAATGATGGCGGCATCCGGCATGCGCATTCAGTTGAACGGCGAACCCCTTGATCTGCCTGACGGTGAAACCGTTGCGGCCCTGCTGACCCGTCTGGAACTAACCGGACGCCGCGTCGCGGTGGAGCTCAATCTGGATATCGTCCCGCGCAGCCAGCACGCCGACACCACGTTGAACGACGGCGACAGCGTCGAAGTGGTCCACGCCATCGGCGGCGGCTAGTCCCTGCGGTTTTACAGTATTTCGCAAGAACCTCACCCCAACAGAGGATTTCCCATGAGCATCGTTCGTAGCGACAAGCCCTTCGTCCTGGCCGGTCGTACCTACCAGTCGCGTTTGCTGGTTGGCACCGGCAAATACCGCGACATGGAAGAAACCCGCCTGGCCATCGAAGCCTCGGGCGCTGAAATCGTGACCGTTGCCGTGCGCCGCACCAACATCGGCCAGAACCCGGGCGAACCGAACCTGCTGGATATCCTGCCGCCAGATCGCTACACGATCCTGCCCAACACCGCCGGTTGCTTCGACGCCATCGAGGCCGTGCGCACCTGCCGCCTGGCCCGTGAGCTGCTCGACGGCCACAACCTGGTGAAACTGGAAGTGCTGGCGGACCAGAAAACCCTGTTCCCCAACGTGATCGAAACCCTCAAGGCCGCCGAAACCCTGGTCAAGGAAGGTTTCGACGTGATGGTCTACACCAGCGATGACCCGATCATCGCCCGTCAACTGGCGGAAATTGGCTGCATCGCGGTGATGCCGCTGGCCGGCCTGATCGGCACAGGCCTGGGGATCTGCAACCCGTACAACCTGCAGATCATCCTGGAAGAGGCCAAGATTCCGGTGTTGGTGGATGCCGGTGTCGGCACTGCGTCCGACGCCACTATCGCCATGGAACTGGGCTGTGAAGCCGTGCTGATGAACTCCGCTATTGCCCATGCCCAGCAACCGATCCTGATGGCCGAAGCCATGAAGCACGCCATTGTCGCTGGGCGTCTGGCGTACCTCGCCGGCCGCATGCCGAAAAAACTTTACGCCAGCGCCTCTTCGCCGCTGGATGGTCTGATCAAGTAAGAGCCATTGATGACTGAATCGAACGACACGCCTGTCCTGCCGGAAGAGGGCGAAGAGCGCCAGCACCGCCGCATCAAGAGTTTTGTGATGCGCGCCGGGCGCATGACCGAAGGCCAGCAACGTGGTCTTGAGCAGGGCGCACCGCGGTTCGTCCTGCCCCTGGCCGATGCGCCGGTGGATTTTGACCAGGTGTTCGGCCGCTCGGCGCCGCGCTCGCTGGAAATCGGCTTCGGCATGGGCCACTCGCTGCTGGAAATGGCCGCCGCGGCGCCGGAGCAGGATTTCATCGGTGTGGAAGTTCATCGTCCCGGTGTGGGCGCGCTGCTCAACGGCGTGTTGACCCAAGGGCTGACCAACCTGCGGGTCTACGACTGCGACGCCATCGAAGTGCTTAACCGCTGCGTGGCCGACAACAGTCTCGACCGGCTGATGCTGTTCTTCCCGGACCCATGGCACAAAAGCCGTCACCACAAGCGCCGCATCGTCCAGGCGTCGTTCGCTGAGCTGGTGCGCAGCAAGCTGAAGGTCGGCGGTGTGTTGCACATGGCCACCGACTGGGAGCCTTACGCCGAATACATGCTGGAAGTGATGAACGTCGCCCCGGGCTACCGCAACCTGGCCGAAGACGGCAAGTGCGTGCCGCGCCCGGCCGAACGACCGATCACCAAGTTCGAACGCCGTGGCGAACGCTTGGGGCATGGGGTTTGGGATTTGAAGTTCGAGAAGGTGGCGTAAGCACCCGAAGATCCTGTTGAAATGGGATCCCCTGTGGGAGCGAGCCTGCTCGCGAAGAGGGTGTGTCAGACGATGTTTCGTTGATTGACACACCGCATTCGCGAGCAGGCTCGCTCCCACATTTGTTTTGTGGTGTCTGTGGGATCAGCGACGATCCGCCACCACGCCAATCAACACCAGCACCACCAGCAGCACCGGCGCCAGGCTGTAGTTGTTGAACTGGCTCAAGCCCCGGACAATCCACGGCGTGGCGTAGATCAGCGCCGCGCCGCTGCCGATCATGCACAGCAGAGCGATCAGCGGGACGCGCAAGGCGCCGGCGATATTGCCAAGGCGTTGTTCGACCCAACCCTTGATGTCGGCACCAAACAGCACCAGCAGACACCCTACCAATGCCAGAGAGATTTCCGACAGGTTGCTGCGGCTCCAGCGGGACACGGTGGCGAGCAGGTCGAGTACCAGATCCATGGGGTTTCCTTGTGTGATTAGCTCAAAAATTTCTGCAACAGGTCATTGAGAAACAACTGTCCGCGCTCGGTGGCTGCCAGACGTGCCGGTTCGACCTGCAACAACCCGCTTTGTTCGGCCTCGCGTCGGCCTTCAGCCAGGCTTTGCAAGGGCAAGCCGGTGCGCTCGGGGTAAAGCTGCGCTTCCACGCCTTCGGTCAGGCGCAGCGCGTTCATCAGGAACTCGAAGGGCAGCTCTTCATTGCTCAGGGTCTTCTCGCCGGCCAGGAAGCGTTTGGCTGGGTTGAGGTAGTCCTTGGGCAGGCGGGTTTTCCAGGTGCGCACAATACGCCCGTCCGGATGGCTGAGCTTGCCGTGGGCACCGGCGCCGATGCCGATGAAGTCGCCGAAACCCCAGTAGTTGAGGTTATGCCGCGCCGGCCGGCCGGGTTGGGCGTAGGCCGAGACTTCGTATTGGCTGTAGCCATGTTCGGCCAGCAACGCTTGCCCGGCTTCCTGGATGTCCCACAGCGTGTCGTCTTCCGGCAAGGTCGGCGGCTGGTTCCAGAACACCGTGTTTGGCTCCAGGGTCAACTGATACCAGGACAGATGCGTGGGCTTCAACGCAATGGCTTGGCGCAAATCGCTCAAGGCGTCGTCCAGGGACTGATCGGGCAGGCCGTGCATCAGGTCCAGGTTGAAGTTGTCGAACCCGGCCTGACGAGCCATGCCGGCGGCACGCACAGCTTCGTCGCCGTTATGGATCCGGCCCAAAGCCTTGAGTTTGTCTTGCTGGAAGCTCTGGATGCCAATGGACAGGCGATTGATGCCCAGCGCCCGGTAAGCGACAAATTTCTCTTGTTCGAACGTCCCCGGGTTGGCTTCCAGGGTGATTTCAATGTCATGGGCGAAGGGTATTCGCGCTTCGACACCCTTGAGCAACCGGCCCAGGGCCTGGGCGCTGAACAGGCTTGGCGTGCCGCCGCCGAAAAAGATCGAGCTCAGTTCCCGGCCATGAACCCCGTGCAGGTCCTGATCGAGATCGGCCAACAAAGCGTCGACGTATTCCTCTTCGGGCAGCTGCGGGCTGGCGGTATGGGAGTTGAAATCGCAATAAGGGCATTTGCGTACACACCACGGAATGTGAATGTACAACGCCAGGGGCGGCAGCACTGGCAGCGGCGCCCGAGGCGTTTGCGCACCGCCATGGATCAGGGGTGCAGGGGACTCATCGATCATTGCAGACCCAGGCGTTGACGCAGCAGCGCCATGGCGCGGGCGCGATGGCTCAACTGGTTCTTTTCCACCGGGCCCAGCTCGGCGCTGGAGCAGTTGCGCTCCGGCACCCAGAACAGCGGATCGTAGCCAAAGCCGTGTTCGCCGCTGGCTTCAGTGAGAATGCGCCCGTGCCACAAGCCCTCGCAGAGGATCGGCAGTGGATCGTCGGCATGACGGACCAGGGCCAGCACGCAAACGAACTGCGCGCCGCGCTCGGCTTCGGGCACATCTCTGAGGGCCTCGAGCAGCTTGGCGTTGTTCGCCGCGTCGCCTTTGCCATCTGCGTAGCGGGCTGAATAGATGCCCGGTGCACCGCCGAGAACGTCCACCGCCAGCCCGGAATCGTCGGCCAACGCCGGCAGGCCCGAAATGCGCGCGGCGTTGCGGGCCTTGAGGATGGCGTTCTCGACGAACGACAGGCCGGTTTCTTCAGGTTCAACCTGACTGAACTCGCCAATCGAGCGCAACTGCACCGAGCCACCGAGCATGGCCTGGAGTTCCTTGAGTTTGCCGGCGTTGTGGCTGGCCAATACGAGTTGGGTGAAATTCATCATTGACCGGGGAACAGTTCCTGGTTGAAGTTGAGGGTGTTGATCTTGTCGCCTGTTTTTACCGTGATCTTGAAGGTACGGACTTCCTTCTGCTTCACCGGATATTGGGCGACGTAATAGGTTGCGTTTTGTTCGGGCACTTCCTTGAAGTTCAGTGTGACGCTGCTGCTGGTAAGGTCTGTGATTGACCCGCTGACCTGAGCCTTCAAAGGCTGGCTGTCCTTTATTGCCGAGATGATGATCACGCCCTGGTTCTTGTCGCGAGTCAGCCCGGCAGCCTTGGCGTTGTCCGGCGTCAGGAAGGTGGAGTTGAAGGTGTTGTAGTGCACGGTGATGTCACCGAACACTTCCTTGCGCTCGGCCTTGATGACGTCGGCGGCCATGGCGCCGGCGCTCAGGCAGGCGGTGATGAGAAACAACGCTAGACGTTTCATGTCGTGCTCCTGGTAAGGCCGGGGTTCACACCGCGACCTGATGATCGGCAAGGCCTGGGCTGCTGACCCGATAAATGCCTATTTCACCTAACAGATTAGGCCATAGCTTGCTGGCCCACCCGTGGCGGTGCTGCTGGTCCACCGCCAGGCGATCGATGACCTTGGCTTGGCGCTCGCGGCACAGCGCCTCGAAATCCTCGAAGGTGCAGAAGTGGATGTTCGGCGTGTTGTACCAGGTATAGGGCAGGAACTCCGACACCGGCATGCGGCCCTTGCTCGCCAGGTACCAGCGGCAGCGCCAGTGCCCGAAGTTGGGGAAGGTGATGATGCACTGGCGCCCGACCCGCAGCATTTCGTCGAGGATCTTGTCCGGGTAGTGCACCGCTTGCAGCGCCTGGGTCATGACCACGATGTCGAAGCTGTTGCTGGCGAAGTTGCCCAGGCCCTTGTCCAGGTCCTGCTCGATCACGTTGATGCCCTTGGCCACGCACTCGGCGATGTTGTCCGGGTCGTTTTCCAGGCCGTAGCCGGTGACTTGCTTGTGGTCGCGCAGCCAGGTCAGCAGTTCGCCGTTGCCACAGCCCAGGTCGAGCACGCGGCTGCCGGCGGGGATCCATTCCTGGATGATGTCCAGATCGGCTCTCATGGCGTCCTCACAGCGTTATACGGTTCATGTAGTTGCCGAACGCCTGCAGGTAGCGCGGGATCGGGATCAAAAAGGCGTCGTGACCCTGGGGCGCGTCGATTTCCAGGTAGCAGACGTCCTTGCGGGCAGCCATCAGCGCGTCCACCAGCTCCCGAGAGCGGGCCGGGGAGAAACGCCAGTCGGTGGTGAATGACATCACGCAGAACCTGGCGGTGGCGCCTGCAAAGGTTTTTGCCAGGTCATCGTCGAAGTTCGCCGCCGGATCGAAGTAGTCCAGGGCTTTCGTCATCAACAGGTAGGTGTTGGCATCGAAGCGTCCGGAGAATTCTTCGCCCTGGTAGCGCAGGTAGCTTTCCACCTGGAATTCGACGCTGTGGAAGTCGTAGTTGAGCTTTTCGCTCTTGAGACCGCGACCAAATTTCTCACCCATGGAATCATCGGACAGGTAGGTGATATGCCCGACCATCCGCGCCAGCATCAGCCCGCGCTTGGGGATCACGCCGTGTTCCTGGAACGAACCGCCGTGGAATTCCGGATCGGTGAGAATCGCCTGGCGCGCCACTTCGTTGAAGGCGATGTTCTGCGCCGACAGCTTGGGGGCCGAGGCGATTGCCAGGCAGTGGCGCACGCGGTCCGGGTAAGTGATGGTCCATTGCAGGGCTTGCATGCCGCCCAAGCTGCCGCCGATCACTGCGGCCCACTGGGTGATACCGAGGCGGTCCGCCAGGCGTGCCTGACTGTGGACCCAGTCTTCCACGGTCAGCACCGGAAAGTCAGCGCCGAAGGGTTTGCCGGTGTCTGGATTGACGCTGCTGGGGCCGGTGGAGCCATTGCAACCACCGAGGTTGTTCAGGCTGACCACGAAGAACTTGTTGGTGTCGATGGGCTTGCCCGGGCCGATGCAACTGTCCCACCAGCCCGGCTTGCGGTCGTCGACACTGTGATAGCCGGCGGCGTGGTGATGCCCCGACAGGGCGTGGCAAATCAGCACGGCATTGCTCGCCGTGGCATTGAGGGTGCCGTAGGTTTCGAAAATCAGGTCATAGGCTGGCAACGAACGGCCGCAGGCCAGGGCCAGGGGCTCGCTGAAATGCGCCATTTGTGGCGTCACCAGACCAACGGAATCGGGGGGGAAGGCAGCTGGCATCGACCCTGCTCTCGTTGAAATGAGGCGTAAGTCTAAAGACCGCTGTGGCAAGCGGCAAGCAAAGGCCGGAGCTGATTGTCCACCCGCTGCAAACCCTGTGGGAGCAAGGCTTGCCCGCGATGAGGACGATGCGGTCCTGTAGGAGCTGTCGAGTGCAACGAGGCTGCGATCTTTCCCCGGACAATTGAGTCGCAAGCGAAAGATCAAAAGATCGCAGCCTTCGGCAGCTCCTACAGGGTTAGATCAGCAGCCGCAGGATTTCCGGCATCATGGTCATCGCCGCGAGGTTGTTGATCACCAGCATGTCGATCAGCTTGAGCACCAGGAACGCCAGGATCGGCGAGATATCCAGGCCCCCCAGGTTCGGCACGATGCGGCGGAACGGTGCCAGCGCCGGCTCGCAGATCTGGTTCACCAGCTCGGCGCCCGGGTTGTGGCTGCCGGGAGCGACCCAGGACAGGATTACGCTGATGATCAGGGCGAAGAAGAAAATCTTCAGGAACAGCGCAGTCACGCCAATGATCGACCAGATCAGCAGTTGCAGCGGGTTGCCGGTGGTGCCGTAGGTCAGCAGCAGGGTCAGGGCCATCAGCGCCAGTTGCACGATGATCGCCAGTACCAGCGACGACATGTCCAGGCCGAACACGCTCGGAATGATCCGGCGCAATGGCTTGAGCAATGGCTGGGTGGCCTTGACGATGAACTGGCACAGCGGGTTGTAGAAGTTGGCGCGCACCAGTTGCAACACAAAGCGCAGCAGTACGATCAGCAGGTACAGGCTGCCGAGGGTTTGCAGCACGTAGACCGCTGCAGTGTTCAATCCGATCATGAATGGCTCCTTATTGGCCCAGTTGTTCGGCCATTTCGGCCGAGCGGTGCGCGGCGGCGCCGAGTGCTTTTTCTACCAGGGCTTCGAAGCCCCCGGCCTGGAACGATTTAATGGCGGCTTCCGTGGTGCCGGCTGGCGAGGTCACCCGGCGACGCAGTTCGGCCGCATCGACATCGCTGGACACGGCCATGTGCGCGGCGCCCAGGGCGGTCTGCAACGTCAGCTTGGCGGCGGTTTCGCGCGGCAGGCCGAGTTTTTCACCGGCGGCGGTCATGGCTTCGATCAGCAGGAAGAAGTAGGCCGGGCCCGAGCCGGACACGGCCGTCACCGCATCCAGTTGCTGCTCGGTTTCCAGCCACAGTGCCAGGCCGACGGCCGATAGCAGTTGTTCGGCCTGCTGGCGCTGTTCGGCGCTCACGTGTGCGGTCGCGAACAGCCCACTGACGCCCTGGCGCAGCAGCGCCGGAGTATTGGGCATGCAACGCACGATTGGCTGGGCACCGAGCCAGTTATTCATGCTGGCGCAGGTGATGCCGGCGGCGATCGACACTACCAGTTGATGGGGTTTGAGGCTCGGGCGAAGGGCTTCGCACACGGCTTTCATCGCCTGTGGCTTGACCGCCAGCACGACGACGTCCGCGCCCTCGATGGCCTGGGCGTTGTCGGCGAACGTGTCGATGCCGTGCTCTGTGCTCACCCGGGCGCGGGTCTCGGCCCCCGGATCGCTGGCGCGGATCTGCGAAGCGTCCAGACCCTTGGCCCGCAGGCCGCCGATCAGGCTGGCGGCCATGTTGCCGGCGCCGATGAAGGCAATACGTGTGTTGCTCATGACAGGTCCTTGATTAGAGAGTTGAGTCAGCATGGCTTACGGCTAGCTACGGCTATAGTCGCGCGCGCCAAACAGCGCTGTACCGATCCGCACCCAGGTGGCGCCCTGGGCAATGGCCGACTCGAGGTCGTGGCTCATGCCCATGGAAAGGGTGTCCAGCGGTAGCTTCAGATCGGCTTGCAAGCGTTGAACTGCTGCGAAGGCGGCATCTTGGGCGGCACGCTCCTCGGTGGGTTCGGGAATCGCCATCAACCCACGCAGCTTCAGGCGTGGCAACGCGCTGATGGCGCTGGCCAGAGCGGGCAGGTCCGCCGCGGTGCAGCCGGATTTGCTGTCTTCACCGCTGACGTTGACCTGGATGCAGATGTTCAGCGGCGGCAGGTCGGCCGGGCGCTGCTCGGACAGGCGTTGTGCAATTTTCAAACGATCCACGGAATGCACCCAGTCGAAATGTTCGGCGATAGCGCGCGTCTTGTTCGATTGAATGGGGCCGATGAAGTGCCAGATCAAGGGCAGGTCGGTCAGTTCGGCCTGTTTGCCCAGCGCCTCCTGCAGATAGTTCTCGCCAAAATCCCGCAGGCCGGCGGCATAGGCTTCACGCAGGGCCTGGGCGGGCTTGGTCTTGCTCACCGCCAGCAGCTGCACGCTGTGTTCGTCGCGGTGGGCGGCTTGTTCGGCTGCGCGGATACGCGATCTAACCTGAGCAATGTTGTCTGCTATCGTGGACATAAAGAAGCGCCAGCGGTGAGGTTCGCGGCATTCTACTGGAATTGAGGAGCGCTATGGATATCACTGAGTTACTGGCGTTCAGCGCCAAACAGGGCGCATCGGACCTGCACTTGTCCGCCGGGCTGCCGCCGATGATCCGTGTCGATGGCGATGTGAGGCGGATCAACCTGCCGGCCCTGGACCACAAGCAGGTTCATGAGCTGATCTACGACATCATGAACGACCGGCAGCGGGTGGATTACGAGAAGTTTCTGGAAACCGACTTTTCCTTCGACGTGCCGGGCGTCGCACGGTTCCGGGTCAATGCGTTCAACCAGAATCGCGGTGCAGGTGCGGTGTTCCGAACCATCCCGTCGAAAGTCCTGACCATGGAAGACCTAGGGATGGGCGATGTGTTTCGCAAAGTGACCGAGGCGCCTCGCGGGCTGGTGTTGGTGACTGGGCCGACCGGCTCCGGCAAGTCCACCACCCTGGCGGCGATGATCGACTACCTCAACACCCACAAACACCATCACATCCTCACCATCGAAGACCCCATCGAGTTTGTCCACGAGCCGCGCAAATGCCTGATCAACCAGCGCGAAGTGCACCGCGACACCCAAAGTTTCTCCACGGCCCTACGCTCAGCCCTGCGCGAAGACCCGGACGTGATTCTGGTGGGAGAGATGCGTGACCTGGAGACCATCCGCCTGGCCCTGACCGCCGCCGAAACCGGTCACCTGGTGTTCGGCACCTTGCACACCACCTCGGCGGCCAAGACCATCGACCGGGTGGTGGACGTGTTCCCGGGGGATGAGAAATCCATGGTCCGTTCGATGTTGTCCGAGTCCTTGCAGGCGGTGATCTCACAGACGCTGGTCAAGAAGATCGGCGGCGGCCGGGTCGCGGCGCATGAAATCATGCTGGGAACGTCGGCGATCCGTAACCTGATCCGCGAAGACAAAATCGCCCAGATGTACTCGTCGATCCAGACCGGTGGCTCGCTAGGGATGCAGACGCTGGATATGTGTTTGAAGGATCTGGTGAGCAAAGGCTTGATCAGCCGCGAGCATGCGCGGGAGAAGGCGCGTACGCCGGATAACTTCTGAGAAGAAATTTCTGTGGCGTTTTCGAGGGCCTCTTCGCGAGCAAGCCCGCTCCCACATTGGGTCCGAGGTGTTCACAAGTTATGTGATCACTGGAGATCCAATGTGGGAGCGGGCTTGCTCGCGAAGGGGTAATCAGCCGCGACACAAATACTGGATCAGCGCTGAACCACCTGCATCCCTTTCGGCTCTTTGGGCTGAACCCGTTTGGCAACCACGTAATGTTTGTTCCAGTACGGCTTGTTCAACGTGTCGATAGAGACCGACTTTCCACGACGTGGAGCGTGGATGAAGCGGTCGTTGCCCAGGTAGATGGCCACGTGGTTGACCCGGCGGCTCTTGAGCTTGAAGAAAATCAGGTCGCCGGGCTTGAGGTCCTTGCGATCGACTTTCTGCCCATGACCGCTGGCCATTGCATTGGAGGTGCGCGGCAGGTCGAAGGAGGCATCGTTAAAGGCGTACTTCACCAGGCCGCTGCAATCGAAACCTTTGCTTGGGCTGCTGCCGCCCCAACGGTAAGGTGTGCCCAGGACATTCACGGCACGACTCAACACATTGCTGGTCGCTTTCGTCGCCATGGGCGGAACCAGCTTGCTGTTGGCAGTGCGCACGCGCTGGGCGTATTGCTTGTTCTTGCTCGAAGGAGCAGAAACATGGGATTTAGGGGTGTAGCCGTTGACGTTGGGAAGACGTTGCTCACGATTGGTGGCGTGGGCGGCCAAGGGCAATAATAGGCAAATGGTTAGCCATGTCTTGAAAAATGGACGCATTAGGCAGGGCTCTTGAAGGTAAGCGCGCAACTTTATAACAGCTTTTTTTACGGTTCCGAGGCCGTTTGTCGAATCGCAACGTGGGGTGAAACCCGCATATTTGCGACAAATTGCCCTGATTGTCCGACAGAACCCCGACAGTACGGGGGTTTCCCGGGTTCCGGATGCTCGGGACCGCTTGTCGGCAATCCATAAAAAAGTCACAAATAATCCGAACAAATTTATCTATCGAGGCAAAAGAGGCGATTCATGAACAGCTATCAGCAGGACGCTTTACGCGATACCCACAGCAAAGTGATCGGCTATCTCTTGTGGATTTTCGGCTTTACCGGCGCCCACCGCTTCTATTACGGCAAGCCGGTCACCGGCACGATCTGGTTTTTCACCTTTGGCTTGTTGGGCATCGGCTGGCTGATCGACCTGTTCCTGATTCCAGCCATGGATCGGGAGGCCGATCTGCGCTTCACCCCGGGTCCCCTCGAGTACAGCGTGGCGTGGATTCTGCTGACGTTTCTCGGTGTGCTGGGTGTGCACCGCATGTACCAGGGCAAATGGCTCACCGGCATCCTCTACCTGCTGACCGGCGGGGTGTTTTTCCTGGGGGTGCTGTATGACTTCTGGACGCTGAATGATCAGGTCTCGATTCGTAATGCGCAGAAGCGCGGGGCTTTTCACTAAGTCAATTAGACCGAGTCGCCTTCATCGCGAGCAGGCTCGCTCCCACATTGGATCGAGGTGTTCACAGGTTATGTGTTCACCGAAGATCCCTGTGGGAGCGAGCCTGCTCGCGATAAGGGCGACGCGGTGTCAGGCCTGGTGAGTCATCCGCCCATCCATCAGCGTATAACGCACCACCCCCGGCAAACTGTGGCCAAGGAACGGGCAGTTGTCGCCCTTGGAGCGCCAGGCTTCACCCGCCACCGTGGACGCCGCCGGGTCGAACAGCACCAGGTCCGCCGCCGCGCCCACCGCCAGTTTACCCACCGGTAGTTGCAGCGCCTCGGCCGGGCCGTTGCTCAGGCGTGCGAGCAAGGTCGGCAGGTCCAGCAATCCGTCTTCCACCAGCGTCATGGCCAGCGGCAGCAACAGCTCGACGCTGCTGATGCCCGGTTCCGTGGCACCGAAGGGTGCCAGCTTGGCATCGCGCTCGTGGGGCTGGTGATGGCTGGAAATGGCCGAGATCACCCCGGATTTCACGGCTTCGCGCAAGCCATCGCGGTCGGCGCGGGTGCGCAGCGGCGGCTGGACGTGATAGACGCTGTTGAAGTCGATCAGCGCTTCGTCGGTCAGGATCAGTTGGTACAGCGCTACATCGGCGGTGACGGGCAGGCCGCGGGCCTGGGCCTGGGCGATCAGTGCGGCGCCGCGGGCGCTGGTCAGCTGGCTGAAGTGTGCGCGCACGCCGCTTTGTTCCACCAGCAGCAGGTCCCGGGCCAGGGCCACGGTTTCGGCGGTTTCCGGAATGCCCGGCAGGCCGAGGAAACTGGCGGTCGGGCCTTCGTGGGCCAGCCCACCTTCAGCCAGATCGTGATCCTGGGAGTTGAAGATCACCGTCAGGCCGAAGGTCGCCGCGTATTCCAGGGCGCGGCACAGGGTGCGGGTATTTCGAAAGCTGTTCAGGCCATTGCCGAACGCCACGCAACCGGCGTCGCGTAGCGCAATGAGTTCCGCCAGTTGCTCGCCATCGAGGCCTTTGCTCAAGGCGCCGATCGGGAAAACCTTGGTGTTGCCGGCTTCGCGGGCGCGATCGAGGATCAGCTCGGCCACGGCCGAGGTGTCCAGTACCGGCTTGGTCTGCGGCGGGCAGCACAAGCTGGTCACGCCACCGGCGGCGGCGGCCCGGGTTTCGCTGACGATACTGCCTTTGCGGCTGTAACCGGGTTCGCGCAGGGCGACGTTCAGGTCCACCAGCCCCGGAGCGGCCACCAGACCTTGGGCGTTAAGGGTGTCGACGGCAGTAAAGCCGGCCGGAGCGGCGCCAAGGGCGACAATTTTGCAGGCGTCGATATGGATGTCAGTCACTTGATCCAGGCCGCTGGCCGGATCGATCACGCGTGCGCCGAGAATGCTGAGCTTCACTGGGCGTTCTCCTGGTCGAATTGGCGCTGGGCCGTTTGCCCGCTCATGGCCATGGACAGCACGGCCATGCGGATGGCGATGCCGTAGGTCACTTGGTTGAGGATCACCGAATGTGGCCCGTCAGCCACTGCCGACTCGATCTCCACCCCGCGGTTGATCGGCCCCGGGTGCATGACGATGGCGTCCGGCTTGGCCCCGGCCAGGCGCGCGGTGGTCAGGCCGAACAGGCGGTAGAACTCGCCTTCGCTGGGCAGCAGGCCGCCGGTCATGCGTTCGCGCTGCAGGCGCAGCATGATCACCACGTCCACGTCCTTGAGACCTTCGGTCATGTCGGTGTAGACCTTCACCCCGTATTGCTCTACGCCAATGGGTAGCAGGGTTTTCGGCGCGATCACGCGGATGTCCGGGCAGCCGAGGGTCTTGAGGGCCAGCATGTTCGAGCGGGCCACCCGCGAGTGCAGGATGTCGCCGACGATGGCCACCGAGAGGTTCTCGAAGCTGCCCTTGTGCCGACGGATGGTCAGCATGTCCAGCATGCCCTGGGTCGGGTGGGCGTGACGGCCGTCGCCGCCGTTGATAATTGCCACTTGCGGGCACACATGCTCGGCAATGAAATGCGCGGCGCCGGAATCACCGTGACGCACGACGAACATGTCGGCCGCCATGGCCTCGAGGTTGCGCAAGGTGTCGAGCAGGGTTTCGCCCTTGCTCGCCGAGGAGGTGGAGACGTTCAGGGTGATCACGTCCGCCGACAGGCGCTGGGCTGCCAATTCGAAGGTGGTGCGGGTGCGCGTGGAGTTTTCGAAGAACACGTTGCACACGGTCTTGCCGCGCAGCAACGGGACTTTCTTCACCGCCCGGGCCCCGACTTCGAGGAATGAGTCGGCGGTGTCGAGGATTTCCGTCAGCAGCTCGCGGCGCAGGCCGTCGAGGGACAGGAAGTGCCGCAGCTGGCCCTGATCGTTGAGCTGTAGCGCTCGCTTGGTTTCGAGAGACGTCATCGCAATGGACTCTTACAAGGGCAGTTAAAGGGCAAGGTCTTGCAGTTCGAGTTGCAGCGGCGCGGGGCCGGACAGCTTGACTCGCTCGTGGGCGGCCAGCGTCAGCGTCGCGCCGACCACGTTCGGGCGGATCGGCAGCTCGGCGGCGTCCAGGTCCAGCAGGCACACCAGGGTCACGCTGGCGGGGCGGCCATAATCGAACAGTTCGTTCATGGCGGCGCGGATGGTCCGGCCGCTCATCAGCACATCGTCGATCAATACCAGATGCTGGCCTTCAATCTCGAATGGCAGGGCCGAAGGGCGTACTTGCGGGTGCAGGCCGTTCTGGCTGAAGTCGTCGCGGTAGAACGACACATCGAGGGTGCCCAGCGGGGCATCGCTGCCCAGTTCTTCGAGCAAGGCCTGGGCGACCCAGACGCCACCGGTGCGAATGCCGATGTAGCGCGGTTCGCTGATGCCGCGTTGTTCCAGGTGCGCCGTGAGACGAATCGCCATCTGGCTGATCAGTTCGGCGGGATTGGGCAGGCTCATGCTGGCTCCTTCAGGTTCCCGGGCCGGTGGTCAGAGGCCCGGTTTATCGCTAAAAGAAAGCGCCCTGGCGGCGCTTTCAAAAAAATCAGGTTTCGAACAGGGCGGCGTTGGCGTCGAGCCAGCCTTGCAGCAGCAGGGCGGCCGCGATGGCGTCCACCGGGTTGTCGCGGTAACTGCCTTTCTGCCCGCCACGCACCAGGCGTTCGCCCTTGGCCTCGAACGTGGTCAGACGTTCGTCGTGGGTATAGAAAGGCAGGTTGTAGCGGCCGTTGAGCCTGCGGGCGAATTTCTCTGCACGAACGCACATGTCGCTGGGCGTGCCGTCCATGTTCAGCGGCAGGCCGACCACCACGGCGTCGGGTTTCCACTCCTTGATCAGCGCTTCGACCTGGTTCCAGTCGGGAACGCCGTTCTGCGCCTTCAGGGTGCACAGTTCGCGGGCCTGGCCGGTAATCACCTGGCCGACCGCCACGCCGATCTGTTTGGTGCCGTAATCGAAGCCCAGCAGCAAGCGCAGGGCCATCAGGCGTGTCCTGCCTGGCTGGTGAGCAGGCTGAGGTTGACCCCCAGCCGGCTGGCCGCCGCTTCCAGGCGCAGTTCGCTGCTGGTATTGAACAGAATGTCGGCGTCAAACGGGCAGGTCAGCCAGGCGTTATCGGCCAGCTCGGCTTCCAGTTGCCCGGCTTCCCAACCGGCATAGCCGAGGGCGATCAGGCTTTTTTCCGGGCCTACGCCGTCGGCGATGGCGAACAGTACGTCCTGGGAGGTGGACAGCGATACGCCATCCAGGTCCACGGTGGCCTGGTAGGACGGCCCCGTCGGGTGGAGCACGAAGCCTCGGTCGGTCTGCACCGGGCCGCCGATGAAAATCGGGACGTGCTGGCACAAGAGTGGCGGTTCTACATCCGGGCGCAACTGCTCAAGAATGTCCGCCAGGTTCAGTTCCTGCGGCCGATTGATCACCAGCCCCATGGCCCCATTGGCCGTGTGCTCGACGATGTAGGTCAAGGTGTGGGCAAAGTTCGGATCGGCCATGTGCGGCATGGCAATCAGGAAATGATGCTTGAGGTAGGTGGGGCTGACGTTTTTCATAGGCGCTAGTGTGGCGGCGCAGGGGCGAACTGACAAGCTGGGGATGTGCAGCAAGTGCCTCGAACTGGCTGGTGACACCGATCAAATGTGGGAGCGGGCTTGCTCGCGAAGGGGGCAGTACATCCGACAGATCTCTTGTGGCAGGACTGCCGTCTTCGCGAGCAAGCCCGCTCCCACCAGGGATTTGGGTGGGGAATCAGTTGCTGGAGAGGCGATCGCCCCGGGCGAACTTCCAGGTGCGGATGATTTCCAGGCGGTCGATGTCCGAAAGGTCCCCGGTAAACGGTGCGAACGGCGCGGCCAGGCGCACGATCCGCTGGGCGGCCTGGTCCAGCAACGGCTGGCCGGAGGACTCCAGCACCAGCACCTCATACAACGAGCCGTCGCGGTTGATCGAGACCAGCAGCCGCAGGTTGCCATAGATCTGCTTGCGCCGGGCTTCGTCGGGGTAGTTGAGATTGCCGATGCGCTCGACCTTCTTGCGCCACTCGTCTTTGTACCAGGCGCCCTTGTCGCGCATGGTCGAGGCGGCGCTCAGGCGGTGGATACGCGGGCGTTTGGCATATAGCTGCTGTTCCTGGGCCAGCTCGGCTTCCAGGCTGGCGATGTCGCTGGACAGTTGGGCGCTGTCGAAGGTGGGCACCGGGGCCTTGGGTTTGGGGTCGGGCCTGACCTCTTCTTTAACCGGGGCTTTTTTCGGCTTCGGCGCCACGGTGGTTACGGCTGCCTTGGGCGCCGTCTCCCGGACCTCGGGCTTGGCCGCTGGCGGCGGTGTGACCTTCTGCACTTTATTGTCCTGGAACGGCGCGATCTGGGTGGTCTTGGGCGTCGCCTTTTTTTCCAGGGTGCCACTGCCTTGCTGGTTTTCTTGGGCGAGGAAGTCCGCTTTCTGTGGCTTGGCTTCGCTTTTGAAGGTGGCCAGGGTGATTTCCAGGGTCTGACTGATCTGTTTGGGTTCTACCGTGGCAAACCCGACGCCCAGCAGCAGTGCCAAGTGGATCAATGCCGCCAGGAACAGGGTAAAACCGAGACGATCAGCCGGGCGCACGCCGCGATGGGCGAGCTCTTGGGGCAGATCGGACGGGAGGGTCATGGCAAGGAAACCAACATCGCGTTTTTTTCAGGCCGGGCATGATAACGCAATGTGGGTTTCCTTCAGCAGGATCTGGATCAACGAGCCTTGAGCTTCTGATCGATGGCATCCATCAGCATCGCGCCGATATCGGTGCCGAAGGCGTTGTCGATCTCGCGGATGCAGGTCGGGCTGGTGACGTTGATTTCCGTCAGGTGCTCGCCGATCACGTCCAGGCCGACGAACAACAGGCCCTTCTCGCGCAGGGTCGGGCCGACTTGGGCGGCGATCCAACGGTCCTTCTCAGTCAACGGACGCGCCTCGCCACGCCCGCCGGCCGCCAGGTTGCCGCGGGTTTCGCCGGCCGCGGGAATGCGCGCCAGGCAATAGTCCACCGGTTCGCCGTCGATCATCAGGATGCGCTTGTCGCCATCGACGATGGCCGGCAGGTAACCCTGGATCATGATCTGCTGCTGACCGTGCAAGGTCAGGGTTTCCAGGATCACCGACAGGTTGGGGTGCCCGGCGGTGTGACGGAAAATCGAGGAGCCGCCCATGCCGTCCAGGGGCTTGAGGATCACGTCGCCGTGGTGGTCGGCGAACTCACGCAGCACGTCCGGACGACGGCTGACGATAGTGGGCGGTGTGCACTGCGGGAACAGCGTGGCGAACAGCTTTTCGTTGCAGTCGCGCAGGCTCTGGGGTTTGTTGACCACCAGCACACCGGCGCTTTCGGCCTGCTCCAGCAGGTAGGTGGAATACACGAACTCCATGTCGAAGGGCGGATCCTTGCGCATGAGGATCACGTCCAGGTCGCTGAGCAGCGCATCGCGTTCGGCGCCCAGCTCAAACCATTTTTCGGGATTGGCGAAGACGTTCAGCGGCTTCATCCGCGCCCGTGCCTGCCCTTCGGCCTGGTAGAGGTCGCGCTGCTCCATGTAGAACAGCTCCCAGCCGCGCTTCTGAGCGGCCAGCAGCATGGCCAGCGAGCTATCCTTTTTATAGGAAATGCTGGCGATAGGGTCCATGACAATGCCGACGCGTACGCTCATGGCTTGGTTCCTCGAAAATTGATGGGCACAAATGGTGTGAAAAAGTGGCGTCAGAGTGGCGCCCGGAAGATTGGCGGTCAAGGAAAAACCACTGTACCGAGCGGCCGATAGATCGGCGATGGAGACTGTGCTAAAAAGGCTGGCATGTGACGTGCGGGCCTTGAACATCAAGGGTTTGCGCTGTCGTTCACACTTACGCGTTAAAAACCGGTTTGCAGTGGCAATGGCAGAGCATCTTACGCAGCAGCAACCCAGCGCCTTGAAGGTCATGGTCATCGACGACTCGAAGACCATCCGCCGCACCGCCGAGACCTTGTTGCGCAACGTGGGTTGCGAGGTCATCACGGCTGTCGACGGCTTCGATGCCCTGGCCAAGATCGCCGACTATCATCCGGGCATTATCTTTGTCGACATCATGATGCCGCGCCTGGACGGTTACCAGACTTGTGCCCTGATCAAGAACAACAGCGTTTTCAAGGCTACGCCGGTGATCATGTTGTCGTCTCGGGACGGTTTGTTCGACAAGGCCAAGGGGCGCATCGTCGGCTCCGATCAGTTTTTGACCAAGCCTTTCAGCAAGGAAGAACTGCTGGGCGCGATACGGGCTCATGTTCCGGGCTTTGCCGCTGTCCAGCCGCACCAGGCACATTAATGACACTCGGCCATCGGGCCTGGGGTCAACGAAAAAATGGGGAACACCATGGCACGAATTCTGATCGTCGATGATTCGCCGACCGAAATGTACAAACTGACTGGCATGCTGGAAAAGCACGGCCACCAGGTCCTGAAGGCCGAAAACGGCGCCGACGGCGTGGCCCTGGCTCGCCAGGAAAAACCCGACGCGGTCCTGATGGATATCGTCATGCCCGGCCTCAACGGTTTCCAGGCCACACGCCAGCTGACCAAGGATCCGGACACCGGGCACATCCCGGTGATCATCATCACCACCAAGGACCAGGACACCGACAAGGTCTGGGGCACTCGCCAAGGCGCGAAGGACTACCTGACCAAACCGGTGGACGAAGAAACCCTGATCAAGACCCTGAACAACGTGCTGGCGGGTTGATGACGCGGCCATGAGCCAATCCCTGACCGCTTTCGAACTGCTCCTGCAGATCGACCGGCGTTGCCGGCTGCTGGGGGCGGACCTGCCGTCACAGCCGACCCACGGTGACAGCTGGAGCGGCATCGGTTTTCGCCTCGGCGAACACTGGTACGTGGCGCCCATGGGCGAAGTCAGCGAAGTGCTGCACGAGCCGCGCTACACACATTTGCCCGGGGTCAAGCCGTGGGTTCGTGGTGTGGCTAATCTGCGCGGGCGCTTATTGCCGTTGATGGATTTGTGCGGTTTCTTCGGCCATGAGCTGTCGAGCGTGCGCAAGCAGCGGCGGGTGCTGGTGGTGGATCACGACGAGGTCTTTACCGGGTTGTTGGTGGATGAAGTCCTCGGGTTGCAGCATTTTGCCCAGGACAGCCTGGAGCCGACGCTGATGGACGACCTTGACGGCCCGGAGTCGGCCTTCGTCAAGGGCCGGTTTCGCGGCGAACGGCAGTGGCAGGTGTTCAGCCCGTTTGCGCTGACGCGCTCACCGGGTTTTATGGATGTGGCGATTTAGGTGACTGCACAACTCAGGGTAGGAGCTGCCGAAGGCTGCGATCTTTTGATCTTTCCAACAGACAGCTTGCTTTGACATAAGACCCTGATCAAAAGATCGCAGCCTGCGGCAGCTCCTACAGGGAATCCGGTCGGGCTTGGAATTGTGGATAGCAGTACAGGCGAAAATCGATGATCAAAGCAAAAACAGGCAAGCCTCTGGAAGCGTCGCGCAGTCGTTCGCAGATCATCGTGCTGTTCGTCGCGCTGATTGTCTTCATCATGCTGCTGTTCGCCAACTTCGCTTACCTCAACACCCAGTCCAACTACGACAAGCAGTACATCGGCCACGCCGGTGAGTTGCGGGTGCTGTCCCAGCGCATTGCCAAGAACGCCACCGAGGCGGCCGCCGGCAAGGCCGCGGCGTTCAAGTTGCTGAGCGAGGCGCGCAATGATTTCGCCCAGCGTTGGGGCTACCTGAAGCAAGGCAACCCGGTGACCGGCCTGCCACCGGCACCTGCTGCCCTGCGCCCGCAGATGCGTGCCGTACAGCTGGACTGGGAACGCCTGCTCAAGAACACCGATGCCATCCTGTCCAGCGAACAGACTGTGCTGTCGCTGCATCAGGTGGCGGCGACCCTCGCCGAAACCGTACCGCAATTGCAGGTCGAGTACGAAAAAGTCGTCGAAATTCTCCTGCAGCGCGGCGCGCCCGCCGCACAGGTCGCCATGGCCCAGCGCCAGTCGTTGCTGGCCGAACGGATTCTCGGGGCGGTGAACACCGTGCTGGCGGGGGATGAAAACGCCAGTCAGGCCGCCGATACCTTTGGCCGCGATGCCGCACGTTTTGGTCAGGTGCTCAATGGCATGTCGCAAGGTGACTCGGCCTTGAAGATCTCCCAAGTACAGGACCGCGATGCCCGGGCCCGCTTGAGTGAGATCAGCGAACTCTTCGAATTCGTCTCCGGCTCGGTGGACGAAATCCTCGAAACCTCCCCTGAGCTGTTCAAGGTCCGCGAGTCGGCAGGCAACATCTTCAACCTGTCGCAAACCTTGCTGGATGAAGCTTCGCACCTGGCCACCGCGTTCGAAAACCTGGCCGGCGGCCGTTCCGCAAACGCCATCGGTGGTTATGTGCTGGGCCTGTTGGCGCTGATGTCGATCATCCTGATCGGGCTGGTGATGGTCCGCGAAACCAACCGTCAGTTGCGTGAAACCGCAGAAAAGAATGAGCGTAACCAGAACGCGATCATGCGTCTGCTGGACGAGATCGAAGACCTGGCCGATGGCGACCTGACCGTGACCGCCTCGGTGACCGAAGAATTCACCGGCACCATCGCCGATTCCATCAACTACTCGGTGGACCAATTGCGTGACCTTGTGGCCACCATCAACCTCACCGCCGGCCAGGTCGCCGCTGCGGTGCAGGAAACCCAGGCTACGGCCATGCATCTGGCGCAGGCTTCCGAGCATCAGGCCCAGCAGATATCCGAAGCTTCGACTTCAATCAATGAAATGGCCCAGTCCATCGATCAGGTCTCGGCCAATGCCGCCGAGTCGTCGGCGGTGGCCGAGCGCTCCGTGGAGATCGCCAACAAAGGCAACGAGGTGGTGCACAACACCATTCATGGCATGGACAACATTCGCGAGCAGATCCAGGACACCGCCAAGCGCATCAAGCGCCTGGGTGAGTCGTCCCAGGAAATCGGCGACATTGTCAGCCTGATCGATGACATTGCCGACCAGACCAATATTCTGGCCCTCAACGCCGCCATTCAGGCGTCCATGGCCGGTGACGCCGGGCGCGGGTTCGCGGTGGTGGCCGATGAAGTGCAGCGGTTGGCGGAGCGCTCTTCGGCGGCGACCCGGCAGATCGAGACCTTGGTGCGGGCGATCCAGGCTGACACCAACGAAGCGGTGATTTCCATGGAGCAGACCACCACCGAAGTGGTACGCGGCGCCCGACTGGCCCAGGATGCCGGGGTGGCCCTGGAGGAGATCGAAGGCGTGTCCAAGACCCTGGCGGCGCTGATCCAGAGCATCTCCAATGCGGCGCAGCAACAGACCACCTCGGCGGGGCAGATTTCCTTGACCATGAACGTGATCCAGCAAATCACCACGCAAACCTCTTCCGGCTCCACCGCCACCGCCGAGAGCATCGGCAACCTGGCGAAAATGGCCAGTCAACTGCGTCGTTCGGTGTCGGGGTTTACTTTGCCGGCGGCGGCTGTGGCGGATGAGGAAAAAGGGTGACGGGTTTGACTTGTCTGGCGCTGAAGACTCTTTGTGGCGAGGGGATTTATCCCCGCTGGACTGCGAAGCAGTCCCAAAATAGCCAGTCAGGGGCATAAATGTTGGATTCAGCATTTTTGGGGGCCGCTTCGCGCCCCAGCGGGGATAAATCCCCTCGCCACAGGATTTGGAGTGGTTATGGGTGATCGGCACGACTATGTGGCCCTGGAGTGGGTCAAGGGCGAGATTGCCGAAACGCTGAAGCAGGCCCATCTGGCGCTCAATCGCCTAGTGGACGACCCGCAGGCGGCGGATGCCCTCGCGCATTGCCTGGCGTGCATTCATCAGGTGCACGGCGGCCTGCAGATGGTCGAGTTCTATGGTGCTGCGCTGCTGGCCGAGGAGATGGAGCAGCTGTGCGTCGCCCTGCAGGACAACCGTATCGCCCATCGCGACGAAGCCATCAGTCTGTTGAGCCAGGCCCTTGGGCAGTTGCCGATCTATCTGGACCGCATACAAGGCGCCCGCCGCGACCTGCCGTTGGTGGTGCTGCCATTGATCAATGATTTGCGCAGCGCCCGGGGCGAGAGTCTGTTGTCGGAGACCAGCCTGTTCAGTCCTGAGTTACCGCTGATCGCGCCGGTCAGTGACGAGGCCTTGAAGCGACTCGAACCGCCTGACCTGGCAAACACCTTGCGCAAACTGCGCCAGACCCTGCAAGTGGCCCTCGTGGGGCTGTTGCGCGAACAGGACGACGCCACCCATCTCGGTTATCTGGCCAAAGTCTTCCACCGCCTGGAAGGGCTGTGCGCCGCAGCACCGCTCAATGCGTTGTGGCAGGTGGCGTCGGCCCTGGTCGAAGGCATGCGCGAGGGGCGTATCGCCAATAGCCCGGCGCTGCGCAGCCTGTTCAAGGAAGCGGACAAGGAACTCAAGCGACTGTTGGACCAGGGCCTGCAGGGCATCAATCAACCGGCGCCGCCACAGTTGCTGACGAGTTTGTTGTTCTATATTGCCAAGGCCGAACATCCCAGCGGGCAGATGCAGATCATGAAAGAACGCTACTCACTGGACGACGCGCTGCCCGACAGCGCCATGGTCGACGAAGAACGTGCACGCCTGGCCGGACCGGACCGCGATGCCATGCGCTCGGTGCTCGCCGCACTCTGCGAAGAGCTGGTGCGGGTCAAGGAGCGGCTCGACCTGTTCGTGCGCAGTGACCGCCAGCACGCCTCGGAGCTGGACAGCCTGCTGGCGCCCCTGCGACAGATCGCCGACACCCTGGCGGTGCTCGGCTTCGGTCAGCCGCGAAAAGTGATCATCGATCAATTGGCGGTGGTCCTGAGCCTCGCCCAAGGTCATCGCGAGCCGGATGACGCGACGCTCATGGATGTCGCCGGGGCCTTGCTCTACGTCGAGGCTACCCTTGCCGGCATGGTCGGCACTGTCGAGCCCGAGAGCCCTGAAGACAGTCACCTGCCCACCACAGACCTGACCCAGATCCACCAGATCGTCATCAAGGAAGCCCACACCTGCCTGCAACAGGCCAAGGACATGATCGTCGATTACATCGACGCCGACTGGAACAGCGAGCAACTGCAAGCGCTACCGGCGTTGCTGACCCAGGTGCGCGGTGCCCTGGCGATGATCCCCTTGAGCCGCGCCGCCAGCCTTGTGGAGGCGTGCAATGGTTTCATTAGCGAGCATCTGCTGTTGGAGCGCGCCCAGCCGGGCTGGGAAGAACTCGATCACCTGGCCGACGTAATCACCGGCCTCGAATACTATTTGGAGCGTTTGAGCGAAGACCCGGAAACGCCCGGCGAACCCTTGTTGGACGTGGTCGAGCGCAGCCTGGGTGCCCTCGGTTATTTCCCCGACGAAGCCCGGGTGCCGTTGCTTGACGATGTGCTGAGCCCTAACGAGGCTCAGGTCATGCAAGACTTGCAGGAGCTCGATGACCCGCAGACCGTGCAGTCCTTGGCCCAAGTGCTGGCCAGCCCGGTCTCGGCGGTCAACCCGCCGGCCCGGAGCACGCCGGGTAGCCTGCTGCCGCCGCCGCTGGACGAGCATCCGGTGGACGACGAGCTGCGCGAGGTCTTCCTTGAAGAAGCCGACGAGGTGCTCGACGTTCTGCGCGAATACCTGCCGCGCTGGGCCGCTCACCCTGACGACCATGGCGCCCTGGCCGAACTGCGCAGGGCCTTCCATACCCTCAAGGGCAGCGGTCGGATGGTGCGGGCGTTGGTCTTGGGTGAGCTGGCCTGGGCCGTGGAAAACCTGCTTAACCGGGTGCTGGAGCGCAGTGTTGAGCCGGGTGCTGCGGTCCGGCAGTTGCTCGATGACACGGTGCAGTTGCTACCGGCCCTGGTGAGCGAGTTTGCAGACAACCGTCAGCGTCAGCGCGACGATGTCGACCGTCTGGCCGCCCGTGCCCATGCACTGGCAAAGGGCGTCGATGAGGATGAAGACGCCCAGGATGTCGCCGCCCTCGACCCGTTGTTGCTGAAGATATTCGACAACGAAGCCCAGGGTCACCTTGCCAGCCTCAATCGCTTTCTCGATCAGGCCGCCGAACACTTGCCGCTGCAGGCCAACGACGAATTGCAGCGAGCCTTGCATACCCTCAAAGGCAGCGCATCAATGGCCGGCGTGTTGCCGATTGCCGAGCTGGCCGGCGCGATGGACCAGTTGGCCCGGGAATACAAGGCGCACCTGATCGCCCTCGATCTTGATGAAATTGAATTGCTGCTGGAGGCCGAGGGTCTGTTGCGTCTGGGTTTGCGTCAGTTGCACGGTGACCCCCTGGCGCCGATTCCCGGCGCCGAAGCGCTGATCCAGCGAACCCAAACGCTGCTGACCGAGCGCCTGCAAACGGCCCTCAGTGCACCGGACAAAGGCTTGCGGACCAAGAGAGATCCACAACTGATCAACAACTTCCTCGCACAGGGCATGGATATCCTGCTCGACGCCGAAAACCTGTTGCGCCGTTGGCAGCAGCACCCCGGCGAAGGCCAGGAACTCAGTGCACTGCTGGACGAGCTGACCACCCTCGGCGAAGGCGCGCACCTGGCCGACTTGCACCCGGTGGACGAGCTCTGTGAGGCCTTGCTCGACCTCTACGGTGCAGTGGAAGAAAGCAGCCTGGCAGTCAGCGACGTGTTTTTCCAGGAAGCGCAGCGCGCCCATGAAGCCTTGATCGACATGCTCGATGAACTGGCCGCCGGGCAACATGTGCATTCACAGCCCGAACGGGTGCAGGCCCTGCGCGGCTTGCTCCAGGAGAGCCTGGACCCATCCGCCACCGGACTGATCCGCAGCGACGGCAGCCGCACCCTGAGCATCCGCGAACTGGGTAACGCGACAGCTGAACTGCAGCGCAGCGCCCCTGCTGAGACCTCAGTGGACGACGACATTGCCTCGATCTTCCTCGAAGAGGCACAGGACATCCTCGAAAGCGCCGCCCAAGCCCTGCAACGATGGCTGTCCGACCCGGACAACGCGGCGCCACTGTCTTCGTTACAACGGGACTTGCACACCCTCAAGGGCGGCGCACGAATGGCCGATATCCGGCCGGTGAGCGACCTGGCCCAGGAGCTGGAAAATCTCTACGAAGGGCTGGTGGACCGCCGTTACAGCCACAGCGAGGAACTCGAGCAACTGCTCAGCAGCAGTCACGAACGCCTCGACCTGCTGCTCGGGCAGTTGCAGCAGGGCCAGCCGTTGGGCGATCCCGTTGCGCTGATCGACGCCATTCGCCGGTTCCGTCAGGACAAGCCGAACGCAATCGAAACGGGCGGTTCGCCCTCCGGCGACGTGGCCGGGCATGATCCTGAATTACTGGAAATCTTCCTCGAAGAAGGTTTCGACATTCTCGACAGCGCAGGCTCAGCGCTGCTGCGCTGGCAGGACGAACCGTCGAACCGCCAGGCCCTGGAAACGCTGTTGCGCGATTTGCACACCCTCAAGGGTGGTGCGCGGATGGTGGAAATCGTACCCATCGGCGACCTGGCCCATGAGCTGGAAAATCTTTATGAAGGCTTGTCGGCGGGGCTGCTCCAACCGACGCCAGCGCTGTTCGCCTTGTTGCAAAGCAGCCATGACCGGCTGGCGCAGATGCTCGATGCGGTACGCGCCGGCCACCCATGCCCCCTTGCCGACCGGCTGATCGCGCAGATCCAGGCGGTGAATCATCCGCAGGACAGCGAGGCGCCCAAAGTCGTCTCCGCGCCGGAACCGGCCCCGACCCCACCGCCTGCCCCCACAAGGCCTGAGGCTGGCACCCCGAGCGACGGCGCGGACATGGTCAAGGTCTCCGCCGAACTGCTCGACGATCTGGTGAACCTGGCTGGGGAAACCTCGATTTTCCGTGGGCGTATCGAACAGCAGGTCAACGACGCGCGCGTGGCCTTGGGCGAAATGGAAACCACCATCGAGCGCATGCGCGACCAGTTACGCCGTCTTGATACCGAAACCCAGGGCCGGATCCTCAGTCGCCAGCAGGTCGAGGCCGAGCGCCTGGGCTACGAAGAGTTCGACCCGCTGGAGATGGACCGGCATTCCCAGTTGCAGCAATTGTCCCGGGCGCTGTTCGAATCGGCCTCGGACTTGCTCGATCTCAAGGAAACCCTCGAACGCAGTAATCACGACGCTGAGAACCTGCTGCAACAGCAGGGGCGCGTCAACACCGTCCTCCAGGAAGGTCTGATGCGCACGCGCATGGTGCCGTTCGAGCGTATGTTGCCGCGCCTCAAGCGCATCGTGCGGCAAGTGGCGCAGGAGTTGGGCAAGGACGTGGAGTTCGTGGTTGGCAATGCTGAAGGCGAAATGGACCGTAGCGTGCTGGAGCGCATGGTCGCGCCCTTGGAGCACATGCTGCGCAACGCCGTCGACCACGGCCTGGAGCCGGCCGACGTGCGCATCGCTGCCGGCAAACCGGCCCGGGGGCGCATCAGCCTAGACCTGTCCCGGGAAGGTAGCGACATCATTTTCGACATTCGCGACGACGGCGCCGGCGTGCCTCTGGATGCGGTGCGTAGCAAAGCGATCAAGCGTGGCCTGCTGGCACCGGACAGCGACATCAGCGACCGCGACGTACTGCAATTCATCTTGCAGCCGGGCTTTTCCACCGCCGAAAAAATCACCCAGATTTCCGGGCGCGGCGTCGGCATGGACGTGGTCCATGAAGAGGTACGGCAACTGGGCGGCAGCATGGTCATCGACTCCACGCCAGGGCAGGGCGTGCATTTCCGCATTCGCCTGCCGCTTACCGTGGCGGTGAACCGGGCGTTGATGGTGCAATGTCATGAAGACCAGTACGCGATCCCACTGAACACCATCGAAAGTATCGTCCGGGTGTTGCCCGCTGAACTGGATGGCTATTACCAGCTCGACCCGCCGACCTACACCTACGCCGGGCAACGCTATGAGCTGTGCTACCTGGGTGAGCTATTGAAAACCGGCGCTCGCCCGAAACTGTTGGGTCAGAGCCAACCGTTGCCGGTGCTGCTGATGCAATGCAACGAGCGGCATATCGCGGTGCAAGTGGACGCTACCGCCGGGACCCGGGAGATCGTGGTCAAGAGCCTCGGCCCGCAATTTTCGGCGGTGCAGGGCTTGTCGGGGGCGACGATCCTGGGCGATGGCCGGGTGGTGTTGATTCTCGACTTGTTGGCGCCGATCCGCGCCTTGCCTCATCAGGTCCCACGCCGCCCGGCAGCGGCGCAAGACGAGGGCGAGCACTCGCGACCATTGCTGGTGCTGGTGGTGGACGATTCGGTGACGGTCCGCAAGGTCACCAGTCGCCTGCTGGAGCGCCACGGCATGCACGTGCTCACCGCCAAGGACGGCGTGGATGCCATGGCGCTGCTGGCCGAACACTCCCCCGATCTGATGTTGCTGGACATCGAAATGCCGCGCATGGACGGCTTCGAAGTGGCCACGCAAGTACGCAATGACCCGCGCCTGGCCCACCTGCCGATCATCATGATCACCTCCCGCACGGGCCAGAAACACCGCGACCGCGCCATGGCCATCGGCGTCAACGACTACCTGGGCAAGCCGTACCAGGAATCGGTGCTGCTCGACAGCATCGCCCGCTGGAGCAAAACCCATGCATGACCTTCACCCGCGCACCGGGCACATCACCGGGCTGCTGCTGCCCCTGGCCGACCGGCACCTGATTTTGCCCAACGTGGCCGTGGCCGAGCTGATCGACTACCAGAGCAGCGCGTTCGATATCGACACTCCGCCGTGGTTTCTGGGTTGGGTGAGCTGGCGCGAACGGCAAATCCCGTTGCTGAGCTTCGAGTCGGCCTGCGGCCAGAAAACCGTGATCGGCGAGCGTGCGCGCATCGTCGTGCTCAATGCCCTGGGTGGGCGCCCGGAGTTGCGTTTCATTGCGTTGCTGGTCCAGGGTATCCCGCGTTCCTACAAACTCGACACCCAACTGAGCTACGTCGATGTACCGCTGTGTGGACTGGAACAGGCGGCGGTGCAAGTGGGCGAGCATGTGGCGAAGGTGCCGGACTTGTTGGCGTTGGAAGAGTTGGTCGTGGCCTCTGGATTGGCAAAAAACTAGGTCAGACAGGGTACTTGTGGGGGCGGGCTTGCTCGCGAAGTCGGCCTGATAGCCGGCCAGGGTTTTGTTGACTGAGTACATATCCATTGCTGCGGAACCGTCAGCAACCGTTACCGCAGCAACGGATATACACACAAAACTTAAGTAAGCAGCCCCAAGGCATTAAACCCTGAACCGCCCCACCAACGTCTGTAAATGAACCCCCAACCGCGCCAGTTCAGCGCTCGAAGCGGCCGTCTCTTCACTGGACGACGCAGTTTGCTCCGACACATCGCGCACATTCAGAACACTGCGGTTGATCTCTTCGGCCACGGCACTCTGCTGCTCGGCCGCAGCGGCGATCTGCTGGTTCATCGACTGAATGGCCGAGACCGTGCGGGTGATGTTTTCCAGGGATCCACCGGCGCGGCGGGTCAGTTCGACGCTGTTGTCGGTCAGGCTGCGGCTGTTGTCCATGATGGTCGCGACCTGCTCGGTGCCCGACTGCAGGCCGACGATCAGTTCTTCAATTTCTTCAGTGGACTTCTGAGTGCGCTGGGCCAGGCTACGGACCTCGTCAGCCACCACCGCGAAGCCACGCCCAGCCTCGCCTGCACGGGCCGCTTCGATGGCTGCGTTGAGGGCCAGCAGGTTGGTTTGCTGGGCTACGGATTTGATCACGTCCAGCACGCTGCCGATCTTGTCGCTCTCACGCTTGAGGTCGCCCATGGCTGCGGTGGAGTTACCCACTTCGAGGGCCAGGCGTTCGATCTGGGCGATGGCTTCACCGACCACTTTTTCACCCTCGCGTGCCTGCTGGTCAGCCGCGACGGCCGCTTCGGAGGCTTCCTCGGCATTGCGCGCCACTTCCTGCACCGTGGCGGTCATTTCGTGCATGGCGGTGGCGACCTGGTCGGTTTCCACTTTCTGGCTGTTGACCCCGGCGCTGGTCTGTTCGGTCACGGCCGAGAGTTGTTCGGCGGCGCTGGCGATTTGCGTCACGCCGTCGCTGATGCCGCCGATCAATTGCCGCAGGCCCACGGTCATGCTCTGCATGGCGCGCTGTAGCTGGCCCAGTTCGTCGCGGCGCTCGGAGGTGAGGTTGTGGGTCAGGTCGCCCGCGGCAATGCGCTCGGCGACTTTGAGGGTCTGGTCCAGCGGGCCGACGATCTGCCGGGTGATGACCAATGCGGCGATCACGCCGAACAACATCGCCAGCACGGCAGCCGATACCAGGACAGTCTTGGCCTGGGCGGCGTCGTGGTCGCGCACGGCGGTCTGGGACACGGTCAGGCTTTTGCTGGACTCAAGCAATACTTCGCCCTGCTCGGTCATGCGCTTGAGTGCCGCGGCGGTATCAAGCTGCGAATCGCGGAACTGGCTGACCGCTGAACGGTAGGCGTTGATCGAATCGCTGGCCTGCTGCAGGTTGGCGGAGTGCTCCTCAGGCAACTGCGCCGGCAGGCGTGCGAGAAGTTTGAGGGCATCGGTAATGGCGTCAAGGGCCGGTTGCTGGGCTTCGTTCTTGCCGCTGTAGGTGTAGCCGCGAACCTGATAGCGCGCTTGCTGAATCGCCTTGCTCAGGGAGACCACGTTGTTGAATTGGGCGATGTTCTCGCTTTGCAGCATCGCTTTTTCCACGTCGGCGATCCGTGCCACGGCGTTGTCGGCACTGGCGCCGAGTTTGCTGCGGGCATCTTCGCGGCTGACGGTGGCATTGGCCATCTCGGCGAAGGCGCTCTTGTACTCGGCCACTGCGGCCAGTTGTTTGTCGATCAGCGCCACGTCGGCCGGCTGCTCGATCATCTGGCGAGCGGCAGTCAGGCCTGCCTCGAGTTTGGCGAGCAGATCGTTGACTTCCTGCGGACCGTTCTCGCCCCGCGTGGTGTAGTAGTCCAGGCGCGCCAGGCGCAGGTCCTTGCTCAATTCGTTCAGGCTGGAAATGTAGCCCAGCTTGTCGCCACGGCTGATGACATTGCCCAGGCCGCTCCAGCCGGTGAAAGCGATCATCAAGGTTAGAAATAGCACCAGACCGAAGCCGAAGCCGAGTTTGCGATTGACGCTTACGTTTCCCAGACCCTGGGTAAGCATTCGGAACATGCTGATTTTCTCCCTTGCTGTGTTGAATTGGTTTTATGGGAGCTGTATCGGCGGGACGGGAGGGATCTATAGAAAATAGGAGTCGTTGGGTCGGCGTGGCGAGGGAGCTTGCTCCCGCTCGGCTGTAGGCGCTGTCGAGTGCAACGAGGCTGCGATCGTGTTCCGGACAGTTAAGTCGCAAGCGAACGATTAAATCAAAAGATCGTCCGAACGCGGCCCGAGGCTTCGCCAGCTCCTACCAAGCGCCCTCGCCACAGGCCTCAGAACAGCCGGGCAAGCAACGCGGTGACGGCGGTTTCGACGCGCAGGATACGTTCGCCCAGTTGTACCGGTTGCAGTCCGGCCTTGGCCAGCAGGTCAATTTCGTAAGGAATCCAGCCGCCTTCGGGGCCGATGGCCAAGGTCACGGGTTCGTTCAGCGCGCGAGGGCAGGGGGGGTAGTTCCCTGGATGACCGACCAGACCGCGGGTGCCGTTCGCCATGGCCGGCAGGCGGTCTTCAACGAAGGGCTTGAAACGCTTTTCGATGATGATCTCTGGCAGCACGCTGTCGCGCGCCTGCTCCAGGCCAAGGATCAGTTGTTCGCGAATCGCCTCGGGCTCCAGGAACGGGGTCTGCCAGAAGCTCTTTTCCACGCGGTAGCTGTTGACCAGCACCACGCGCGGCACGCCCATGCTGGCGATGGTCTGGAACACCCGCCGGAGCATCTTCGGTCGAGGCAGGGCCAGCACCAGTGTCAGCGGCAGCTTGGCCGGCGCAGGTTGGTCGAGTGTCACTTGCAGTTCGGCTTCGCGGGCTTCCAGGCGCAGTACCTGGGCCGTGCCCATCAACCCGCCGATACGCCCGACCCGCAGGCTGTCACCGACGGCGCTGCGGTGCACTTGCTGCATGTGGGTCAAGCGGCGATCGCTCAGCACGACGCGGCCAGGCCCGATGAAGTCGGCCTCTTCAAGCAGCAGCAGGTTCACGCTTGGGTCGCTGGCGGCTGGTCGTTATGGTCGTCGACCGGCTGATCGTCTGCGTCTTCCCGGCGCTTGCGCACCAGACCGCCGAACAGGATGCCGATCTCGAACAGCAGCCACATCGGCACGGCCAGCAGGGTCTGGGAGAAGATGTCCGGCGGGGTCAGGATCATGCCGACCACGAAGCAGCCGATGATCACGTACGGACGGATTTTCTTCAGGTACGCAACGTTGACCACGCCGATCCACACCAGCAGCACCACCGCCACCGGGATCTCGAACGCCACGCCGAAGGCGAAGAACAGCGTCATGACGAAATCCAGGTAGCTGGCGATGTCGGTCATCATTTCCACGCCTGCGGGAGTAGCGGCGGCAAAGAACTTGAAGATCAACGGGAATACGAAGAAGTAGGCGAAAGCCATGCCGGTGTAGAACAGCAGAATGCTGGACACCAGCAGCGGCACGGCGATGCGTTTTTCATGCTTGTACAGGCCTGGCGCGATGAAGCCCCAGATCTGGTGCAGGATCACCGGGATCGCCAGGAACAACGAGACCATCATCGTCAGCTTGAGCGGCGTCAGGAACGGTGACGACACGTCGGTGGCGATCATCGTCGCGCCTTCCGGCAGGTACTGGCGCAGCGGTGTGGAAACGAAGGTGTAGATCTGTTGGGTGAAGGCAAACAGCCCGGCGAAGATGACGAAAATCGCCGCCACGCAACGCAACAGGCGGGTGCGCAACTCGGTGAGGTGCGATACCAGCGGCATCGGCTGGTCGTTTTCAGGAATATCGCTCATGGGGCTCGCGGCGGCAAAGTAGGGTCGTTAGGAACGGCTGGTGCTGCCACTGTCGGGCCGGGCTCCACGGGTTCTGCGGGCACGGATGCCACAGACGACGTGTTATCCACTGGTGCCTGTGGGGCAATCGTCGGCTCGACCGCCGGCTGAACCGGTGTCGGCTCCTGCTGGGTCGGGGTGAAGATTTTCCGCGCTTCCTGCTCCAAAGACAGAATGTGTTCGTTGTGCAGTTGCCGACGAATGTCGTCGGCCCCGATTTCACGTTCAACTTCCTGTTTGATCGCATTGAAGCTGCGCTTGAGCCGCCCGACCCAAAGGCCGGCGGTGCGCGCAGCGCCCGGCAGCCGCTCGGGGCCCAGCACCAGCAGGGCGACGAGGCCGACGAGCAGCAGTTCAGTGAAGCTGATCCCAAACATTAGTCAGTGCTCACGAGTCTTTGCGGGCCGGCTCTTCGACTTTCTGTGCCTGCACATCGATGGTGTGCGGGGCATTCACAGGTTGAGTGGCCTGTGGGTGTACCGGTTGGCTCGGCTGCGCTGGTTGAGCGGGCGTCGCTGCCGGGTCGGCGGGTTTTTCGTCGTCATTCATGGCCTTGCGGAAGCCCTTGATCGACTCGCCAACATCAGTGCCCAGGTTCTTGAGTTTCTTGGTGCCGAATACCAGTACCACGACCACCAGAATGACGACCCAGTGTTTCCAGTCAAAAATACCCATGTGGCTATTCCTCTCGTAAGTTGATCAGGCGGACGGACGCGAGGCTTTCTCGACGTGCCCGGACAGACCGAAGCGACGGTCCAGTTCATCCAATACAGCCTGCGGGTGCTGCCCCAGCTGGGCAAGCATGACCAGGCTATGGAACCACAGGTCGGCGGTCTCGTAGATCACGTCACTGCAGTCACCGCTGATGGCGGCGTCCTTGGCGGCGATGATGGTCTCGACCGACTCTTCACCGACCTTTTCCAGAATCTTGTTCAAACCCTTGTGGTACAGGCTGGCGACATAGGAGCTGTCGGCCGCTGCGCCTTTGCGCTCTTCCAGCACCTGGGCCAGGCGGGTCAGGGTGTCACTCATGGGTATGTCCTGAATAAATGGCATGCGGGTCCTTGAGCACCGGGTCGACGGTTTTCCAGTCGCCGTTCTCGAAGACGCGATAGAAGCAGCTTTGACGGCCGGTGTGGCAGGCGATCTCACCGACCTGCTCGACCATCAGGATGATGACGTCGCCGTCGCAGTCCAGGCGCATCTCGTGCAGGTGCTGCACGTGCCCGGACTCTTCACCCTTGCGCCACAGCTTGCCACGGGAACGTGACCAATAGATGGCGCGGTTCTCGGCGGCGGTCAGGGCCAGCGCTTCGCGGTTCATCCAGGCCATCATCAGCACGCGCCCGGTCTTGTGATCCTGGGCGATGGCCGGCACCAGGCCGTCCGCGTCCCATTTGATCTCGTCCTGCCAGTTTTTCATCTTGGGTCCTGGAGCAGCGGCAAGCTGTGAGCTTCAAGCTGCAAGTAAAAGCAATTTCTGTGTTGTGTTGCGTTGATAGGTTCAACCCATGAACTTGCGGCTTGCAGCTTATCGCTTGTGGCTGATTCCTGCTATCGACGGACGACCAGATACAAACCAACAATGACCATGACACCGGCGGGCCAGTGACCCAGTTGGCTCAGCGGGCCCCCGCTCGCCAGCACTGCACCACCCCCCAGGTGAGCGGCGCCGAGCAGGCGCAGGAACCAGTCGTCTTTGCGCTGCTTCCACGGTGGCGCGGGGTCGTGGGCGTGAGGTTGGGACATGCGTTCGAGCAGGTCGCGGGTCATGTTGGCCAGGTGCGGGATCTGCTCGAACTGGCTCTGCACGTTGCCCAGCAGGGTCTTGGGGCTCACGCGTTCGCGCATCCAGCGTTCGAGGAACGGCTGGGCGGTGTTCCACAGGTCCAGGTCCGGGTACAGCTGGCGACCGAGGCCTTCGATGTTCAGCAAGGTTTTCTGCAACAGTACCAGCTGCGGCTGAACCTCCATGTTGAAGCGACGCGCGGTCTGGAACAGGCGCATCAGCACCTGGCCGAAAGAAATATCTTTTAACGGTTTTTCGAAGATCGGTTCGCATACAGTGCGGATCGCCGCTTCGAATTCGTTGAGTTTGGTCTCGGCCGGCACCCAGCCGGAGTCGATGTGCAGTTGCGCGACGCGGCGGTAGTCGCGCTTGAAGAAGGCGAACAGGTTGCGGGCCAGATAGTCCTGGTCTTCGGGAGTCAGGCTGCCGACGATGCCGCAGTCGATGGCAATGTATTGCGGGCTCCACGGTTGCACGGTGCTGACGAAAATGTTGCCCGGGTGCATGTCGGCGTGGAAGAAGCTGTCGCGGAACACTTGGGTGAAGAAAATCTCCACGCCCCGTTCGGCTAGCAGTTTCATGTCGGTGCGCTGGTCGGCCAGGGTGTCCAGGTCGGTCACCTGGATGCCGTAGATGCGCTCCATCACCAACACTTTCGGACGGCACCAGTCCCAATAGACTTGCGGCACGTAGAGCAGCGGCGAGCCTTCGAAGTTACGCCGCAGTTGGCTGGCGTTGGCGGCTTCGCGCAGCAGGTCGAGTTCGTCATAAATGGTTTTTTCGTAATCCAGGACCACGTCAACCGGGTGCAACAGGCGCGCATCGGCCGACAGCCGCTCGGCGGCCCGGGCGAGAATGAACAGCCACGCCAGGTCCTGGGCAATGATTGGCTTGAGACCCGGGCGGATAACTTTCACCACCACTTCTTCGCCACTCTTGAGCTGCGCAGCGTGAACCTGGGCCACGGAGGCCGAGGCCAACGGCTCGACGTCGAAACGGCTGAACACTTCGCTGATCTTCTTGCCCAGTTGTTCTTCGATCAGGGCCACCGACACCTTGGAATCGAACGGCGGCACGCGGTCTTGAAGCCTCATCAATTCATCGGCGATGTCTTCGGGCAGCAGATCGCGACGAGTCGAGAGGATCTGCCCGAACTTGATGAAGATCGGTCCCAGGTCCTGCAAAGCCAGGCGCAGGCGCGCGCCGCGACTCAGGTCCAGCGTTCGCCGGGGAAACCAGCGCCACGGCAGCACGAAGCGCAGCGCCAGCAAAAACCAGGGCAGCGGCAGGGCGAACAGCAGGTCATCGAGGCGATAGCGGATCACGACGCGCTGGATGCGCAACAAACGGCGGACGGCAAGCAGCTTCATGCGTTATCGCTTGGTTTCAAGGGAGCGGGAAAGGCGCTCGAAACGCGCCTCGAGACGTTCCAGGTCAAGTTTGATCTGGTCCAGTTCTTTAAAGCGGGCTTCGGCTTCGCGTTGGCCGACGAGCGTACGCGATTCCTCGGCCAGGTATTCACTCAGATTCTGCCCCAGGCTGGCGAAGCCTTGGCGATACCAGCGAGTGCGGCTGCGCAGATGGCCACTGAGTAGCTGAGTGGCCACCGGACCGAGCCAGCGGGAGACTTCATATTCCCAGTCCAGCTCCAGGTCCTGGAGAATCGCCGCCAGCTCCAGCAGCACGCCGCTGTCGCCGTCCAGTTCCACCTCAGGCCCATGCAGCACGGCGGTCTTGTCCTTGCTCAGGGCCAGGTTCACCAGGCTCGATGCCGGGGCGCGCAGGGTGCAGTGTGCCTCGGCTTCCCAGTGTGCGGCGAGCATCAGGCCTTCGTCGCTGGGCAGGATGAATAGCCGCAACGCCGGGCTGCGGCAATCCACAGCAATCACCTTGCCGCTCAAGTGCGCCAGGCGTGCAAGCGCCGTACTGTCCAGGCGCAGGACGCGATTGACGCCGAGTTCGACGCTGGCGAGCAGGCCGGTGAGCAGCATCAGGGTTTGATACCGCGGTGCAGGGCCACGATGCCCGAGGTCATGTTGTGGTAGGTCACACGATCGAAGCCCGCTTCGACCATCATCGACTTCAGGGTTTCCTGATCCGGGTGCATGCGGATCGATTCGGCCAGGTAGCGATAGCTTTCCGAGTCGTTGGTGATCAGCTTGCCCATCAGCGGCATGAAGGCGAACGAGTAGGCGTCGTAGGCCTTGGACATCAGCGCGTTGGTCGGTTTGGAGAATTCCAGCACCAGCAGGCGGCCGCCGGGCTTGAGTACGCGTAGCATCGAGCGCAGGGCGTCTTCCTTGTGGGTGACGTTGCGCAGGCCGAAGGCGATGGTGACGCAGTCGAAATGGTTGTCAGGGAAGGGCAGCTTCTCGGCGTCGGCCTGGACGAACTCGACATTGCCGGCCACACCCAGGTCCAGCAGGCGGTCCCGCCCGACTTTGAGCATGGACTCGTTGATGTCGGCGAGCACCACCTGACCGGTCGGCCCGACAATGTGGGAGAACTTCTTCGTCAGGTCGCCCGTACCGCCGGCGATGTCCAGCACCCGATTGCCGCTGCGCACACCCGACAGTTCGATCGCGAAACGCTTCCACAGACGGTGCATGCCACCCGAGAGCAGATCGTTCATCAAGTCATATTTGGCGGCTACCGAGTGGAAAACCTCAGCGACTTTTTCCGCCTTCTGGCTTTCCGGCACGTTCTTGAAGCCGAAGTGAGTGGTGGGTTCGGCATCGCTGCCTTTGCGCTGATCAGTCATATCGCTGTCACCAAAAAAGAATGCGGGACATTCTAATCCCGGTGGAGGGCTTTGTCTTGGCAAGCCTGAAGGTAAGATGAGCGACCGCCGGGACGTTTTGACGCAGCCAGGGTCAGAAACGTGCAGGCAAGTCCCGATAAAACAGGAGTCATCAGATGGCCCGTATAACAGTTGAGCGTGCCCATGGCCTGGGCAAGGAAGCGGCCCGCGCGAAAGCCGACCAGTTGGCGCAGAAACTGTCCGACAGCTATGGCCTGGAGCCGCAGTGGTCGGGCGACACGCTGAAGCTCAAGCGCTCCGGGGTCAAAGGCGAGGTGCATGTGGGCGAGGACTCGATCCGCGTCGATGTCGAACTGGGCCTGTTGATGTCGGCCATGAGCGGCACGATCAAGACGGAAATCGAAAAGGCGCTGGATAAGGCGTTGGCCTGAACTTAAAAGATCGCAGCCTGCGGCAGCTCCTACAGATGTACTCATTCCAATGTAGGAGCTGCCGCAGGCTGCGATCTTTCCCCAAGGCATCGCCGATTCATGTCAGTTGTTAGGGTGCCGTTTCTAATTATTGTCACTACTTTGTGCCTGAGCCCGACCGTGTACGGGCAGTTCCTCAAACCTGTTATCGAGTGAGGTGCACCATGGCCAAAGTTATTTTGAAGAAAAAAACCGACGTTGAATCTTCCACGCTCAGCGAGGTGAAAACGTACGCGCGCAAGATCTGGCTGGCGGGCCTGGGCGCCTACACCAAGGTCGGCCAGGAAGGCAGCGAGTACTTCCAGGAGTTGGTAAAAGCCGGTGAAGTTATTGAAACCAAAGGCAAAAAGAACATTGCCGGGAAACTTGAAGCGGCCAACAGCGAACTGATTGAAGCCAAGACCGACGTCAATACTTTCAAGGCGCGGGTTGAAGTACAACTCGATAAAGTCGAGAAGGTATTCGACGCCCGTGTTGCAAGTGCCTTGAATCGTATCGGCATTCCGTCTAAACATGACGTTGAGACACTCTCTGCTAAGCTCGATGAGCTGACGGCATTGCTTGAACGTGTCGCGCGTAAACATTAAGGAGAACGGGATGGCTGGCAAAAAAATCACCGAAAAAGAAGGCAGCTCGTGGGCCGGGAAGATTGAAAAATACTCCCGCAAAATCTGGCTTGCTGGTTTAGGCGTGTACTCGAAGATTGACACTGACGGCAGCAAACTCTTCGAGTCCCTGGTTAAGGACGGCGAGAAGGCCGAAAAACTCACCAAGACGGCGGTCGGCAAACAAGTCGATGCTGCCAAGGGCTCTGCCGAGTCCGCCAAGTCGCGAATCGGCGGCGTAAAAGATCGGGCGATGGGCAAATGGGACGAGCTGGAAGGGGCTTTCGACAAGCGCCTGAACAGCGCGATCTCTCGTCTGGGCGTGCCGAGCCGCAATGAAGTCAAGGCGCTGCACAGCAAGGTCGACACCCTGACCAAGCAGATCGAAAAACTCACCGGCGCTAAGGTCGCGCCAGTGGCGGCCAAGACGGCGGCAGCCAAACCTGCCACCAAGACGGCAGCCAAGCCATTGGTCAAGGCCGCGGCGAAAGCCGTCGCTAAACCTGCGGCAAAAGCAGCGGCCAAGCCGGCGGCGAAAACCGCGGCTGCCAAACCTGCCGCCAAGGCAGCGGCCAAGCCGGTAGCGGCCAAACCCGCGACAAAAGCAGCGGCCAAGCCGGCTGCCAAAACCGCGGCCGCCAAACCTGCTGCCAAGCCTGCGGCAAAAGCGGCGGCCAAACCCGCCGCGGCGAAAAAGCCAGCGGTGAAAAAACCGGCCGCGGCAAAAGCTACCGCACCGAAGGCACCGACTGCTGCCGCCAAACCGGCCACCCCGACGAGCCCAGCGAACTCCGCTTCGGCTCCGACCCCGGCGGTGACCCCGACCGCTGCGCCGGCTCCATCGACACCTACCACCCAGTCCTGATTTTGGAGGACATGCAAAAACGCCCGGCCTGTGAAGGTCGGGCGTTTTTGTTTGGAAGCAGAAAAGATCGCAGCCTTCGGCAGCTCCTACAGGGGATCGTCTAGCACCTGTAGGAGCTGCCGAAGGCTGCGATCTTTTGATCTTAATGCTCTTCCAGGTAGCGCAACGCCAGTTGCTCGGTCGCAACCTTTGCCGCCGGCGGCAGGTGCGGGGCCACCAGCATCATGACCTGATAGACCACCAGTCGAACTTCACCCTCGCGGTCGAGGATGCGCTGATAGTCCAGCGAGAACAGTAAGGTCATGGTGATCTGTTCCACCAGTTGCCCCAATGCCCGGGTGTCGCTGACCAGCATCCCCTGGGCCTTGAGTTGCGCCAGCAACGACGCCAGGGTTCGCTTCAGGGCATTGAGCAACTGGCGGATGCCCTTGGCCAGTTTTGGCAGGCGTCCGGCCAGGTTCGACAGGTCCTGGAACAGAAACCGGTATTGAGCCAGCCGTTCGACGATCAGGTGCAGGAACAGCCAATAATCTTCCGGTGCCAGTTGTACATCTGCCGGTGGGTCCAGCAGCGGTGCCAGTTCGCCCTGGAAGCGCTCGAACAATCCGAGGATCAGGGGCTCCTTGCCATGAAAGTGGTAATAGAGATTGCCTGGGCTGATGCCTATTTCGTTGGCGACTTCCATGGTGGAAACGTTCGGTTCGCCCTTCTCATTGAACAACTGCAGGGCGCATTCAAGAATGCGGTCGCGGGTCTTCATCCGGTCTTCTTAGTGATGGAAATCGTGCCACGGCCCAGTGCCTGGCCGTGGAGTGAACGTTCAGCGCACGCGCACATAGGTTCCCGGCGCCGCGTCCAGAGGCGGGTAGTTTGCGTTGCCCAGGGTCATCTGTGTTTCGCGTTGGGCGCCGGAGCGTTCCTGGACCCAATTCAGCCACGGGGCCCACCAACTGCCCTCGACGTGCTTGGCGTCGTAATACCAGGCTCGTGGGTCGCTGCTCAGTTTCGGGTTTTCAACGTAATTGGCCTTGGGGTTGCCCGGCGGGTTGAGAATGCTCTGGACGTGGCCGCTGTTGGATAGCACGAAGCGTCGTTCACCCCCGAGCAACAGCGTTGAGCGATAGACCGCATCCCATGGCGTGATGTGGTCATTGATGCCCGCCACGCTGAAGCTGTCGACCGTCACTTTGCGCAGGTCGATCGGCGTACCGCAGACTTCCAGGCCGCCGGGGTGAGTCAGGGGGTTGTGCTTGAAAAAGTCCAGCAGGTCGCCGTGGAAAGCTGCCGGCAGTCGGGTGCAGTCGTTGTTCCAGTAGAGGATGTCGAACGCCGGCGGCTCCTTGCCCAGCAGGTAGTTATTGATGAAATAAGTCCAGATCAGGTCGTTGGGGCGCATCCAGGCAAACACCCGGGCCATGTCGCGACCATCGAGGATGCCTTTCTGGTAGGAACGGCGCTTGGCGGCTTCCAGGGTCTGTTCGTCCGTGAACAGCGTGGCGGGGCTGTCTATCTGGCTGTCCATCAGGCTCACCAGGTACGTGGCGCTGGCGACCCGGCGCAGTTGGCGCTTGGCCTGCAGATGGCCTTGCAGGGCCGCGATGGTCATGCCGCCGGCGCAGGCCCCCATCAGGTTGACCTCACGGGCGCCGGTGATCGCCCGGCAGACGTTCATGGCTTCTTCCGTCGCCTCGACATAGCTGGACAGGCCCCATTCGCGGTGACGCACGTCGGGGTTGCGCCAACTGATGATGAACACCTGCAAACCGTTTTTCAGGGCGTACTGGACGAAGCTGTTGGAGGGGCTCAGGTCGAAGATGTAGAACTTGTTGATCTGCGGCGGCACGATCAGCAACGGCTTGGCATATTGCTTTTCGCTCATGGATTTGTACTGGATCAGCTCCAGCATTTCGTTGCGAAACACCACCGCGCCCGGTGTGGTCGCCAGGGTCTTGCCGACCTCGAAGGCATGGGGTGTGACTTGCCGCGGCAACCCGTCGTTGTGCAGCAGGTCGTCCAGCAGGTGGCTGATGCCCCGAAGCAGGCTGGTACCGCCGGAGTTGAACAGCTCTTTGACCGCCAGTGGGTTGAGCAAGGTATTGGAAGGCGATACGGCGTCGTTGAGCAGGGCGAAAGCGAAGTGTGCCCGGGCACGGTCATCCGGACTCATGTCGCATTCGTCAATCCAGCTCCTCATCTGTTTCTGCCAGCTCAGGTAGGCCTGCAGGCTACGACGATAGAACGGATTGAGCTCCCAGGTGGGATCGGCGAAGCGCTTGTCGTTGGGGTTGGTAGGGTGCAGGGTTTCCCCTAGCAGCACGCGGCCCAACTGGCTGCCCAGTTTCAACGCATGCCGGGCGCTGTGCACCGGATTGCGCAAGCCGTGTGCGGCAACGCTGCGCAAGGTGGAAAGCAGGTCCCTGCCCCGCAGGCCGGTGACCGCACTTTGTGCGTTGATGAAGTTGGCAGGGGCGGGCATGGAACCCTTCGCCGGTTTGTCGCGCATGAGTCAACTCCTTCGTCATCAGGCTAAAAACAAACACACCGAACCAGACAACATAGTCGCTGTTTCGGGTTGCTGCGCGCTCCGGCGTCCTGCCAGGCGCTTTTGGGCGGTGTCAGCCGCCACCCAGCGGCGCGGGATGCGGGTGCATGACCGCGCGCTGACGTTCTTCCTCCAGAAACTTCATGATGATCGGCGCCACCGCCTCGGCTCGGGTAATCAGGAACAGATGGCCGTCGTCGATGATGTGCAACTGGGCGTTGGGGATGCGCCAGGCCAGCATGCGCATGTTGATCAACGGGATCAGTGGATCGTCGTCGCCGGCCAGCACCAGGGTCGGCTGGTGGATCTTGTGCAGCCAGTGGATGCTGGTCCAGCCCAGGCCGGCGAACAGTTGCCAGTAATAACCCAGCTTGCCAGCCGAACGCACCTTGGCCGCATGACTGGCCGCCAGGCTGGGGTCGCGACGGAACGAGCCGCCGTAGATCAGCGGGGCGATACGCATCACGTGGGACGGCTGCACGTAGCGCCGGGGGCTTGCCATCATCCACAGCACTTTCGGTTTGCCCGGCACCATTACCGCGCCGGCGGCGGTGGCCGCCAGCACCAGCTTTTTGCAGCGCTCAGGGTAGTCATGGGCAAATTGCTGGGCCAGGGCGCCGCCCCAGGACACGCCGATCACGTTGACCTGCCCGTAATCGAGGTAATCGAGCATTCGCGCGGTGAGTCTTGCCAGGCCGGGAAAGCGATACGGCCGGCTGGGCGTCGACGAGCCACCGACGCCGGGAACGTCAAAGGCGATGACTTCCAGGTCCGGGTCCAGGGCCTGGATGAACGGGAATACCAGCTCAAGGTTGGCGCCGATGCCGTTGAAAATCAGCAGGGGCGTCAAATGAGGCTTGCCGGGGCGTACCGCGGTGCGCAAGGTCTGGCCATCCAGATCGACGGTACGGAAGATGTACGGTTGCGGCATGCTTCAAGCCCTGTGGGTTGGGTCGCTGTCTTTCATTTTTCCCCCGATCCCTGTGGGAGCGAGCCTGCTCGCGATGAGGCCGTTGCATTCAACATCACTGTTGCCTGACGCACCGCTATCGCGAGCGGGCTCGCTCCCACATTGGATCTGCTGTGAACGCAAGTTTGCGTTCACCAGCGGCGTGGGCCTTGCATTAATGTCGGCTGTTGACGTGCTTTCGTGAGTAACCTCACGGCCGCAACAGACGAGTTGCATCAGTTACCGCTCATGTACATACGTGCCCGGCGCCGCTTCTCCCGCCGGATAGGTCTTGTTGCCCAGGACTGTGGGTGCCTTTTTCAGTTTGCCCGAGCGCTCTGCCTGCCACGCCTGCCAATGCAGCCACCAGGAATCGGTGTGCTTGGTGGAGTTTTCCTGCCAGTCCTCGGCCTTGGCCGGCATGTCCTCGCTGGTCATGTAGCGCGACTTGGGGTTGCCCGGCGGGTTGAGGATGCTTTGGATGTGACCGCTGCTCGACAGCACGAATTCCACCTTGCCGCCAAACAGCTGTGCGGATTTGTAGCAGGACTTCCAAGGGGTGATGTGGTCGTTGGTGCCGGCCAGGGAGAAGATGTCGGCGGTGACCTGCTTGAGGTCGATCGGTGTACCGCACACTTCCAGTGCATTGGGCCGGATCAGCGGGTTGTTCTTGAACATCTCGATGAGGTCGCCGTGGAACGCCGCCGGTAGCCGGGTGGTGTCGTTGTTCCAGAACAGGATGTCGAACACTGGCGGCTCGTTGCCCAGCAGATAGTTGTTGACCCAGTAGTTCCAGATCAGGTCGTTGGGGCGCATCCAGGCGAAGACCTTGGCCATGTCGCGACCTTCAAGCACGCCGGCCTGGTAGGAGTGACGCTTGGCCGCCTCCAGGGTCTGCTCGTCGACGAACAGCGCTACGTCGGTGTCCAGGGTGGTGTCGAGCACGCTCACCAGCAGGGTCAGGGCGTTGACCTTCTTCTCGCCCAGGGCGGCGTAGTGCCCCAGCAGCGCGGTGCAGGTGATGCCGCCCGAGCAGGCGCCGAGCATGTTCACATCCTTGCTGCCGGTGATGGCCGTGACCACGTCCACCGCTTCCTTGAGCGCCTCGATGTAGGTCGACAGGCCCCACTCGCGCTGCTCCTTGGTGGGGTTGCGCCAGCTGACAATGAACGTCTGCACATTGCTGCGCAGGCAGAAGCGCGCCAGGCTCTTGTCCGGGCTCAGGTCGAAGACGTAGAACTTGTTGATCTGCGGCGGCACCACCAGCAGTGGGCGCTCGTAAACCTGTTCGGTGATGGGTCGGTACTGGATCAACTCCAGCACGTCGTTGCGAAACACCACAGCGCCTTCCGTCACGCCCAGGCTCTTACCGACTTCGAAGGCACCCATGTCGACCTGACTTGGCATCCCGCCGTTGTTCACCAGGTCCTTGGCCAGATGGGAAAGGCCATCCAGCAGGCTCTTGCCGCCGGTTTCGAAAAAGCGTTTGACCGCCGCCGGGTTGGCTGCCGAATTGGTCGGGGCCATGGCTTCGGTCATCAGGTTGATCACGAAATGACCGCGACTGATGTCCTGGGGCGAGAGGCTGCTGTCGTCGATCCAGGCGTGCAGCTCCTTGCGCCACGCCAGGTAGGTTTGCAGATAGCGTTTGTAGAGCGGGTTCTGGCTCCAGGCCGGGTCGTTGAAGCGGCGGTCATCGCCGGCAGGTTGCAGCTCGGATCTGCCGAACAGGACGTTCTTGAGTTCGACGCCGAAATGGGCGACGTGCTTGACGCTGTGCAGCGGTTGTTTGATGGCCTGGGTCAGCACCATTCGGGCAGAGGCCAGCAGATCTTTTCTGCGCAAGCCGACGACAGGATTCAACCCCAGGGTATTTTCCGAGGCCTGGTACTTCAGGTCATCGTTGTTCTTGTTGCTCATCTACGACGCTCCATTGTCCTTCAGACGAGTACCTGGGCCATGCCAGAAAGCCCACAGCCAATGCCAGGTACGCTGCTCGGGTTACCGTTGATTCCGCATCGAGGCAATGAGGAAACGTGTGCAAGGAACTCGGCGATTCCTTTGCAGGGAACTTGCCAGCTCCATTGGTTACCCGAGTTTAATTTTTTTCGCAAGCAGGCCAGTCATTGACGTTGCCGCGGGGGCATTCAAGCAGATGAGTCTAGAAAATTCGCCCTAAAGCGCCAGCCCTTGAGTTAGAGCATCAGCTTGACGACCGACTCGTTCGGGTCGCGGGTTTTTCCGGCCGCCTTGAGTTCGGCAAGATAATCGTTCCACAGGTCCTCCTGGCGTACCGCCAGTTGGTACAGATAGTCCCAAGTGAACAGTCCGCTGTCGTGGCCATCGTCGAAGGTCAATTTCAGTGCGTACTGGCCGGCTGGTTCGACCTTGGTCAGGCCGACGCCGAGCTTTCCATGTTGCAGGATCGGTTTGCCGTGGCCCTGGACCTCGGCGGACGGCGAGTGCACCCGGAGGAATTCGGCGGGCAGGTGATATTCCTCGTCCGGCGCGTATTTGAGCGTCAGGGTCTTGGAGGCTTTGTGCAGGTTGATGGCGCTGGGGAGTTTGGTCATGGGGTTGTCAGTCTCTTGCAGCCTTGCGTGAACGATATGTGGCGAGGGAGCTTGCTTCCGCTGGATTCTGTAGGAGCTGTCGAGCGAAGCGAGGCTGCGATCTTTCCGCTGCCAATTGAGTCGAGAGCAAAAGGCCAAGATTAAAAGATCGCAGGCTTCGCCAGCTCCTACAGAGCCCAGCGGGAGCAAGCTCCCTCGCCACAGGAGCCCACTCACATAGCGTGTGGCTTACAGGATATACCGCGACAGGTCTTCGTTCTCTGCCAGTTCACCCAGGTGGCTGTTGACGTACTCGGCATCGATGAGGATCGGTGCTTCGTTGTGGGCGCTGGCCAGGTCGCCGGCGCTGAACGACACCTCTTCGAGCAGGCGTTCGAGCAGGGTGTGCAGGCGACGGGCACCGATGTTCTCGGTCTTCTCGTTGACCTGCCAGGCGATCTGCGCCAGGCGCTTGATGCCCTCTGGCGCGAACTCGATGTTCAGCCCTTCGGTCTTGAGCAGGGCGCAATACTGTTCGGTCAGGGACGCGTGGGGTTCGCTCAGGATGCGTTCGAAGTCTTCCGGCGTCAGGGCCTTGAGCTCGACACGGATCGGCAGGCGACCCTGCAGCTCGGGCACCAGGTCGCTGGGTTTGCTCAGGTGGAACGCGCCGGAGGCGATGAACAGGATGTGGTCGGTCTTGACCATGCCCAGCTTGGTGTTGACGGTGCAGCCTTCGATCAGCGGCAGCAGGTCGCGTTGCACGCCTTCGCGGGACACATCGGCGCCGCCGACATTGCCGCGCTTGGCGACCTTGTCGATTTCGTCGATGAACACAATGCCGTGCTGCTCGACGGCCTCCAGGGCCTTGGCCTTCAACTCCTCTTCGTTGACCAGGCGGCTGGCTTCTTCATCGCGAACCAGCTTCAGCGCTTCCTTGACCTTGAGCTTGCGGTTTTTCTTTTTGCCCTTGCCCATGTTGGCGAACAAGCTTTGCAACTGGTTGGTCATTTCTTCCATGCCGGGCGGCGCGGAGATGTCGACGCCGGCCATTTCGGCCACTTCGATCTCGATTTCCTTGTCGTCCAGCTGGCCTTCGCGCAGGCGCTTGCGGAATAGTTGGCGGGTGTTGGAATCCTGGGTCGCAGCGGATTCGGCGTTGAAACCCATGCGCGCTGGCGGCAGCAGCGCGTCGAGGATGCGCTCTTCGGCGGCATCTTCGGCGCGGTGGCGGACCTTGGTGATTTCCTGTTCGCGCAGCAACTTGATGGCGGCATCGGCCAGGTCGCGGATGATCGACTCGACGTCGCGACCGACATAACCGACTTCGGTGAACTTGGTGGCTTCGACCTTGATGAATGGCGCGTTGGCCAGTTTGGCCAGGCGACGGGCGATCTCGGTTTTACCGACACCGGTCGGGCCGATCATCAGAATGTTCTTGGGGGTCACTTCGACGCGCAGCTCTTCAGGCAGCTGCATCCGACGCCAGCGGTTACGCAGGGCGATGGCGACGGCGCGCTTGGCATCGTCCTGGCCGATGATATGACGGTTGAGTTCGTGGACGATTTCGCGGGGAGTCATGGACATAATAATTGGCGGTCCTCAAGCAAGAATGAGCCGTGGCTTATTCCGCGAGATCCTGCTCCTCAATGGTTTGGGTGTGGTTGGTGAAGACGCAGATGTCGCCGGCGATGCCCAAGGCAGTCTCGACGATTTCGCGGGCCGACAGATCGGTCTTTTTCAACAGGGCACTGGCCGCGGCCTGGGCGTAGGCGCCACCGGAACCCATGGCGATCAGGCCGTCCTCGGGCTCAACGACATCACCGTTGCCGGTGATGATCAGCGAGGCGTCCTTGTTGGCGACCGCGAGCATGGCTTCGAGGCGACTCAGGGAGCGGTCGGTGCGCCATTCCTTGGCCAGCTCCACGGCGGCACGCACCAGATGGCCCTGATGTTTCTCAAGCTGGCCTTCAAAACGTTCGAACAGGGTGAAGGCATCGGCAGTGGCCCCGGCGAAGCCGGCAATGACTTGGCCGTGGTACAGGCGGCGGACTTTCTTCGCGTTGCCTTTCATCACGGTGTTGCCCAGTGAAACCTGGCCGTCGCCGCCCATGACGACTTTGCCATGACGGCGGACTGAAACGATGGTGGTCAAGGGAAGAGTCTCCACGCAGCGGGGCGAAAATGCCCGGATGGAACTCATATGGGGGTGGCGTGGTTTTTTTCAACTGCGGGGTGGGAGAGGGGACGAGTGGTGCGAGGCGCGTAGGAGCTGTCGAGCGGAGCGAGGCTGCGATCTTTTGATCTTTCGCTTGAGACTCAATTGTCTGGGGAAAGATCAAAGATCGTAGCCTCGCTCCGCTCGACAGCTCCTACAGGCCCAGCGGGAGCAAGCTCCCTCGCCACAAAAGCCCCACAGGCACAGGTGTTCTTGACGAGATCAGCGATTCTGGCGTTGTTGTAACAACAGGTTGCTGAAACCGCTGCCGGCCAGTTGTTTTTGGGCCTTGGTCAGTTCTTCGCGGTTGCTGAACGGACCGACCAGCACCCGATACCAGGTTTCTTCCTTCACCGTGCCGGACTCCACCGCCACGGACTGGCCCAGCAGAATGATCTGCGCCCGTACCTTGTCGGCGTCGGCTTCCTTGCGGAACGAGCCGGCCTGCAGGAAGAACTTCGTCACCGGAGCGGCTTTCTGCACGGGCGGTGCCGGCGGCGGCGTGATGCCGGCCAGGGCTGCCTGAGCGCGAGCGGTGTCGATCTTCGCCGCTTCGGCCGGAGTGACCGGCGTGGTGGGGACCTGTGGCGTCGGCAGGGTTTTCTCCGGCACGGCATCGGGCGGCACGATGACTTCCGATTCCGGCAGCAGGGTGTAGAAGTCGTACTTGGGCTTGACCGGTTGCGTCGGGCTCGGCGGGGTCTTGTTGGCCTCGGCGATGCGTGTGGCTTTCTGTTGCTCTTGGCGCACGCGCTTGACGTCATCGCCCTGGCCCGGCTCCAGTTTCATCAGAAACACAATGAAAGCGCCGACGGTCAGGCCGATAGCCATCCACAACCAGCCGGGAATCGGCTGTTTGGCTGGGGGTTGGTAACGACTGGCGCCGCGTTTGGGTGCAGGTTTTTTCTTGGCGGCCAACTTACATGCGCTCCAGCGTTTCCAGGCCCAGCAGTTCCAGGCCTTGCTTGAGGGTGCGCCCGGTCAGTGCGGCGAGGCGCAGGCGACTCTGCATTTGCTCTGGCGTTTGTGCGTTGAGGATCGGGCAGTTCTCGTAGAAGCTGGAGAACAGACCGGCCACATCGTACAGGTACGCGCACAGGGTGTGGGGGGTGCCTTTGTCAGCGACGTTGTTCAGCACTTCGCCGAACTGCGCCAGTTTCGCCGCCAGCTCGTGTTCTTGAGCGGCTTCAAGGACGATCTGCCCGTCCACCTCATCGAAGCCCTTGCCGAGTTTGCGGAACACCCCGGCCACGCGGGTGTAGGCGTACAACAGGTACGGCGCGGTGTTGCCCTCGAAATTGAGCATCAGGTCGAAGTTGAAGCTGTAGTCGCTGGTGCGGTGCTTGGACAGGTCGGCGTATTTCACTGCGTCGATGCCCACCACCTTGGCGATCTGGCGCAGTTCGTCTTCGGCCAGGTCCGGGTTCTTGCCCTTGACCAGGGTGTAGGCGCGGTCCTGGGCTTCGCTCAGCAGGTCGATGAGCTTGACCGTGCCGCCGTCGCGGGTCTTGAACGGCCGGCCGTCGGCGCCGTTCATGGTGCCGAAGCCCATGTGCTCCATCTCCATCGGATGGGTCACGAAACCGGCCAGGCGCGCCACTTCGAACACTTGCTGGAAGTGCAGGGCCTGGCGCTGGTCGACAAAATAAAGAACCCGGTCCGCCTTGAGCACGCTGTTGCGGTAGCGCACGGCCGCCAGGTCGGTGGTGGCGTAGAGGTAGCCGCCGTCAGCCTTGACGATGATCACCGGCAGCGGCTCGCCGTCAGCGGTCTTGAACTGCTCGAGGAACACGCACTGGGCGCCGTTGCTTTCCACCAGCATGCCCTTGGCCTTCAGGTCGTTGACCACGTTGATCAGGTCGTCGTTGTAGGCGCTTTCGCCCATCACGTCGGCCATGGTCAATTTGACGTTCAGCAACTCGTAGATTTTCTGGCAGTGGGACAGGGAGATGTCCTTGAACTTGGTCCACAGCGCCAGGCACTCGGCATCGCCGGCCTGCAGCTTGACCACCAGGCCGCGGGCGCGGTCAGCGAATTCGGGTGATTCGTCGAAGCGTTGCTTGGCGGCGCGGTAGAAGTTCTCCAGATCCGACAGTTCGTCGCTGGTGACCGGGTTTTCCTGCAAATAGGCCATCAGCATGCCGAACTGGGTGCCCCAGTCGCCGACGTGGTTCTGGCGGATCACCGTGTCGCCGAGAAACTCCAGGACCCGGGCCACGCCGTCGCCGATGATGGTCGAGCGCAGGTGGCCGACGTGCATTTCCTTGGCGAGGTTGGGGGCCGACAGGTCAACCACGGTGCGTTGCAACGGGCCGGCCTTGCGCACGCCGATACGTTCGTCAGCCAGGGCCGCGTCCAGACGCGAGGCCAAGGCCTGGGTGTTCTGGAAGAAGTTGATGAAACCTGGGCCGGCAATGTCAGCCTTGCTGACGTTTTCGTCAGACGGCAGCGCGGCGATGATTTTTTCGGCCAGGTCCCGCGGTTTCATGCCGGCCGGCTTGGCGAGCATCATTGCGATGTTGCTGGCGAAGTCGCCGTGGGTCTTGTCACGGGTATTTTCGACCTGAATCGCCGGCGACAGGCCTTCTGGCAGCACACCTTCTGTGACGAGTTGGGCGATGGCTTGCTGGATGAGCTGGCGAATGGTGTCTTTCATGGTCTTCTCTTTCAACCGCAGGCGCGGCGGCGCTTCGATGCGCTGGTGGAAAAACTGGGCATTATCCGTGGCCCGGACGAGCTTGCCAACTGTAGCGGGTCGGTTGGGGATATGTGGTGAGTATTCGGGCGCCATCGCGAGCAGGCTCGCTTCCACAGGAAATTGCATTCAATGTGGGAGCGAGCCTGCTCGCGATGGCGATCTCACATTCAATACAAATCCACCGGATCCACATCCAGCGACCAGCGCACCGCCCGCCCGCTGGGCATCTGCTCCAGCGCCAGCAACCAGGCACTTAATAGCCGATGCAACGGGGCTCGGGCATTGGCCTGTAACAGCAGTTGAGCCCTATAACGTCCTGCCCGCCGTTCCATCGGAGCCGGCACCGGGCCCAAGAGTTCGATCCCGGTGAGGTTCTGTTGCCCCAGCAAGTGCTCGGCTTCGCTGCAGGCTTCGTCAAGGAATGCTTCGGCCTGCCCGGGTTTATGGGCTTCGGCCCGCAACAACGCCAGGTGAGCAAACGGCGGCAGGCCGGCGCTGCGACGTTCGCTCAAGGCCTGCTCGGCGAAGGCGAAGTAACCTTGTTCGGTCAGCTGTATCAGCAGCGGATGGTCGGCCAGGTGGGTCTGGATAATGACCTTGCCCGGTTCCTCGGCCCGTCCGGCCCGGCCTGCGACTTGAACGATCAACTGCGCCATGCGCTCGCTGGCACGAAAGTCACCGGAGAACAGTCCGCCATCGGCATCCAGGATCGACACCAGCGTGACCCGGGGAAAGTGATGCCCCTTGGCGAGCATCTGCGTGCCCACCAGGATGCACGGCTGGCCTTTCTGAATCGTGGCGAACAACTGATTCATCGCGTCCTTGCGCGAAGTGCTGTCGCGATCGACTCGCAGTACCGGGTAATCGGGAAACAGGATGCCCAGCCGTTCTTCGGCGCGTTCGGTGCCGGCCCCCACCGGGCGCAAGTCCACTTTGCCGCACTGCGGGCAGTGCCTCGGCACTCGTTCGGCATGGCCGCAATGATGGCAGCGCAGCTCGCCGTGGCGTTGGTGCACGGTCATGCGTGCGTCGCAGCGTTCGCAGCCCGACATCCAGCCGCAGTCATGGCACAGCAGGGTCGGGGCGAAACCCCGGCGGTTGAGGAACACCAAGACCTGTTGCCCGGCGGCCAGGGTCTGGCCGATGGCTTGTTGCATGGGCCCGGAAATGCCGCTGTCCAGCGGACGACTTTTCACATCCAGGCGCAGAAAGCGCGGCTGCTTGGCGCCGCCGGCCCGTTCGTTCAGGCGCAGGAGCCCGTAACGTCCGGTGTAGGCGTTATGCAGGCTTTCCAGGGACGGTGTGGCTGAACCCAGAACAATGGGAATGTTTTCCTGGCGCGCCCGCACCAGTGCCAGATCGCGGGCGTGGTAGCGCAGACCTTCCTGCTGTTTATAAGAGCCGTCATGTTCTTCGTCGATGATGATCAGGCCGGGGTTTTTCATCGGTGTGAACAGGGCCGAACGAGTGCCGATGATGATGTCCGCCTCACCGTCCCGCGCGGCGAGCCAGGCTTCCAGGCGTTCACGGTCGTTGACCGCCGAATGCACCAGGGCGATTCGCGCGTTGAAGCGTTGTTCGAAGCGCGCCAGGGTCTGTGGCCCAAGGTTGATTTCCGGAATCAGCACCAGGGCCTGTTTGCCGGCTTCCAGGGTCTGGCGGATCAGTTGCAGATAGACCTCGGTCTTGCCGCTGCCGGTGACGCCGGCCAGCAAGAAGGCGTGATAGCTGTCGAAACCGGCGCGAATCGCCTCGCAGGCGGCCCGTTGTTCGGTATTGAGCGGCAGTTCCGGCTGGGCCAGCCAATGCTCATGGCGAACACCCGGAGCGTGCCGGCGGATGTCTACCTGGACCAGGTCCTTGGCCAGCAGCAGGTCGAGGCTGTCCTTGCTGAGCATCAGTTTGCTCAATAGCTGATGGGCCACGCCGTGGGGATGCTGGGCCAGGGTCGCCAGGGCCTCACGCTGACGCGGGGCGCGGGCGATGCGCGGGTCGTCCAGCGAGGCGCCCGGTGTTACCGACCAGAACCGCTCCTGGCGTGCCTCGGCCGGTTCGCCCTGGCGCAACAATACCGGCAGCGCCCAGCTCAGGGTGTCGCCGAGGCTGTGTTGATAGTACTGGGAGGTCCACAGACACAGCTTGAACAGCGGGGCAGGCAGCGGCGGCGTCGCATCGAGCAAGGCCAGGGCTGGCTTCAGCTTGTCGGCCGGGACTTCGCTGTGGTCGGCGACCTCCACCAGAATCCCGATCATCTCCCGTCGGCCGAACGGCACCCGCAGGCGCATGCCCGGATGCAACTGCTCACGCAGGACCCCGGCCGGGGCCCGGTAGTCGAACAGGCGGCGCAGAGGCGAAGGCAGGGCGAGGCGCAGGATGGCGTCGGGCACGCGGGAGGGTCTCGATAAATGGACAAGTTCAGAAACTTGAGCGCAGCCCTTGTGGGAGCGAGCCTGCTCGCGATGGCGGTGGATCAGCCGCATGAGTATTGGCTGACACGCCGCCATCGCGAGCAGGCTCGCTCCCACAGGGATTGTGCTTGAGGGCGCGAGCCTAGCAGACGGTTGGTACAAGTCATAGCTTGCGTGATTGATGTTGTCTGGTAGAATCCGCGGCCTAATTACGTGCGGTATTCAACAATAGTGTTGGGTGGCGGCACGCTAGCCTGAGGAAAACACCATGAAAACCGATATCCATCCGGAATACCCAGCAATTGCCGTGACCTGCAGCTGCGGCAATAAGTTCGAAACTCGTTCGACCTACGGCAAAGCCCTGTCGATCGACGTTTGCAACGAATGCCACCCGTTCTACACCGGTAAGCAAAAGACTCTGGATACCGGCGGCCGCGTTCAGAAGTTCGCCGATCGTTTCGGTGCTTTTGGCGCTACCAAAAAAGCCTGAGGCTAATCATTTTGGAAGGTCGTTTCGGCTGCTCCAGATTGATGAAGAAGGCGTCCCTTGCGGGCGCCTTTTTTGTGTCCGCGATTTGGCTGAGCGGCGCCCAGGCCTTCTGCCCGGCGCCATCTGATCTGGCCCAGGTGACGGTCCAGCGGGTGGTGGACGGCGTACCTTGCGCCTGGCTGATGGCCGCAGCGTGCGCATGATCGGTCTCAACAGTCCTGAACTGGGTCGTCGGGGGCGTTCCGATGAGCCGTTCGCCGTCGCTGCACGCCGGCGCCTTGAGGCATTGGTGGACGCCAGTGCGGGACGTGTGGGGTTGGTGCCTGGCAAGGAAGGCAAGGATCGCTACGGTCGCACGCTGGCCCATCTCTACAGCGCCGACGGTCGGAATCTGGAAGCGCAGTTGCTCGCCGAGGGCTTGGGATTTCACGTGGTGGTCGCGCCGAATGTCGATCTGGCGCATTGTCAGCGCGCTGCCGAACGCCAGGCGCGGGAAGCGGGCGTCGGGGTGTGGAAGCGTTCGCCTGTGCTTGAGGCACACAATATCAAGGCATCAGGCTTTGCCGTGCTCACTGGCCGCGTGATCGACGTCTCGCGCAATCGCGGCGGTATTTGGCTCCAGTTGGAGGGGCCGGTTGTATTGCGCGTTGCCCCCAATCTGGTGAGTCGCTTCGATATGGCGTCGATCGAGAGGCATAAAGGCAAGCGGATCGAAGCGCGTGGCTGGGTGGTCGACCGTTCGCGTCGCGCTGGGCTTGAGCCGGGGCAGGCGCGCTGGTTATTGCCGTTGACCGATCCGGGGATGCTGAGTCGCGTGTCTCGATAAAAAATTGTAGACATTTATCCTTCGGATTGTATGCATGTAGGCCTTGTGTTCTGCGGCTCTTGGCCCAAAGTTGTAGGGCGGTGCGCTTGACAGGGGTGACTGGTCAGTCTTGTAGGGACTTTGCGAGGCGCGTATCCTCGGCGGTCCGTCTGTCCAACACAGTAAAAAGCGGAATGCCCACATGTCTGATCTGAAAACTGCCGCTCTCGAATATCACGCTAATCCTCGTCCAGGGAAGCTGAGTGTCGAGCTCACCAAGGCCACCGCTACTGCCCGCGATCTGTCGCTGGCCTACAGCCCCGGCGTAGCCGAACCGGTACGCGAAATTGCTCGCGACCCTGAACTGGCCTACAAATACACCGGCAAGGGCAACCTGGTGGCAGTCATTTCCGACGGCACCGCGATTCTCGGCCTGGGCAACCTCGGCCCATTGGCCTCCAAGCCGGTCATGGAAGGCAAGGGCGTTTTGTTCAAGCGTTTCGCCGGTATTGACGTGTTCGACATCGAAGTCGACTCCGAAAGCCCGCAAGCCTTCATCGACACCGTCAAGCGTATCTCCATTACCTTCGGTGGCATCAACCTGGAAGACATCAAGGCACCTGAGTGCTTTGAGATCGAACGTGCCCTGATCGAGCAGTGCGACATTCCAGTGTTCCACGATGACCAGCACGGCACCGCGATCGTGACCGCGGCCGGCATGATCAATGCCCTGGAAATCGCTGGCAAAACCCTGCCGCAAGCCAAGATCGTCTGCCTGGGTGCCGGCGCTGCGGCCATCTCCTGCATGAAGTTGCTGGTGAGCATGGGCGCCAAGATCGAAAACATCTTCATGGTTGACCGTACCGGCGTGATCCATTCTGGGCGTGACGACCTGAACCAGTACAAGGCCGTGTTTGCCCACGCCACTGACAAGCGCTCCCTGGCCGACGCGCTGGACGGTGCCGACGTATTCGTTGGTCTGTCGGGTCCGAACCTGCTGAGCCCGGAAAACCTGCTGCGCATGGCGCCGAACCCGATCGTGTTCGCGTGCTCGAACCCGGACCCGGAAATTTCCCCGGAGCTGGCCCACGCCACTCGCAACGATGTGATCATGGCCACTGGCCGTTCGGACTACCCGAACCAGGTCAACAACGTACTGGGCTTCCCGTTCATTTTCCGTGGTGCCCTGGACGTTCGCGCCAAGCGCATCAACGAAGAAATGAAAGTCGCGGCCGCCAACGCCCTGCGCGAACTGGCCAAGCTGCCAGTGCCTCAGGAAGTGTGCGATGCCTACGGCGGCATCAAGCTGGAATTTGGTCGTGAGTACATCATTCCCAAGCCAATGGACGCCCGCCTGATCACCCTGATCTCCGACGCCGTGGCCAAGGCCGCGATCGAGACCGGCGTGGCAACCCTGCCGTATCCGAAGAACTACCCGCTCAAGAGCGTGGATGACGTGTTCAACGGTTAAGCCGTTGTAGCGTTTAATAAAAAGCCCCGGCTCTCTTTGAGTCGGGGCTTTTTTGTACCTGCCGATTTTGTGTGACCACCGCAAATCCCTGTGGGAGCCGAGCTGGCGCGCGATTGCAGCCTGGTACTCAACATGGATTCAAGCTGACCCACCGCCATCGCGAGCAAGCTCGGCTCCCACAGGGATATGTGTAATTTGAGGGTCTGAAAAAAAGCCCCGCGCTTCTTTCAAAGGCGGGGCTTTTTGCGCGATGCCCGGTCAGAACAAATCGATCGGCGCCGCCTCATCCGCCGGTAGCGGGCTGCCTGGCGCTACGCCGTTGCCCAGCTCGTTGACTGACGGTGGGGTGTCTTCGCTCTTGAACAGCTCGAAGTACGCTCCAGGAGTGCCTGGGGTGGCTGCGCGGCCGCTGACCGGGTCAATCCGCAGGCTGAGGATGCCTTCGGGTTCCGGTTGGGTGTGTGGCGGTTTGTCCTTGAGGGCAGCGCCCATGAAACTCATCCAGATCGGCAGCGCCACGGTGCCGCCGTATTCGCGCCGGCCCAGGCTTTCAGGCTGGTCGAACCCGGTCCAGACGGTAGTGACATAATCGCCGTTGTAGCCCGAGAACCAGGCGTCCTTGGATTCGTTGGTGGTGCCGGTCTTGCCGGCCAGGTCGGTACGGCCCAGGGCCAGGGCGCGGCGGCCGGTGCCGAGCTTGATCACGTCCTGCAGCATGCTGTTGAGAATGTAGGTGGTACGGCCATCGATGATGCGCTCGGCAATGACCGGCGCTTGTGGCACGGCTGGCGCTGTCGTGGCTTCACCCGGTGTTGCCTCTACCGTGAACGTCTCGCTGGCCGGTGCGGCGACGCCGTCGCTGGCCTGCTCGCCTGAAGGCACCCGTGGCGGGTTGGCGAGGAACAACGTGTCGCCGTTGCGGCTTTCGATCTTGTCGATGAGGTACGGGGTGACTTTGTATCCGCCATTGGCGAATGTGCTCCAGCCCGTGGCGATTTCCATCGGGGTCAGGGTTGCCGTGCCCAGGGCCAGGGACAGATTGCGCGGCAAGTCCTGCTTGTTGAAGCCGAACTTGCTGATGTAGTCGATGGTGCGGTCCACACCCAGCGCCTGCAGCAAGCGGATCGATACCAGGTTGCGCGACTTGTACAGCGCTTCGCGCATGCGGATCGGACCCAGGAAGGTATTGGTGTCGTTCTTCGGGCGCCAGACCTTGTCCAGGTATTCGTCGACAAACACGATCGGTGCGTCGTTCACCAGGCTGGCGGCGGTGTAGCCGTTATCCAGGGCGGCGCTGTACACGAACGGTTTGAAGCTTGAACCCGGCTGGCGCTTGGCCTGCATCGCGCGATTGTAATTGCTCTGCTCGAAGGCGAAGCCACCGACCAGGGAACGGATGGCGCCGTCCTGCGGGTCAAGAGACACCAGGGCGCCTTGGGCGGCCGGGATCTGGCTGAACTTGAGGGTGTTGTCCGGTTGGCGCTGTACCCGGATCAGATCGCCCACTTGAGCGACGTCCGATGGTTGTCGGGGGTTGGCGCCCATGCTGTTGGTGTTGAGGAATGGGCGGGCCCATTTCATGGTCTCCCAACTCACGTGTTCTTCCTGCTCGCCATTGCGAGTCAGCACCATGATGCCGTCTTTGTCCACCTGGGTGACGATCGCCGGTTCCAGGCTGCTGATGGTGCGTTGCTTGGTCAATTCCTCGGCCCAGGCTTCTTTGGTCTTGCCTGGCAGGCGCGATTCAGGCCCGCGGTAGCCGTGGCGCTGATCGTAGGTGATCAGGCCCTCATGCAACGCGGTGTTGGCCATCTCCTGCAGATTGCTCGGCACCGTGGTGACCACGCGGAAACCCTCGGTGTAGGCGTCGCTGCCATAACGCCCGACCATCTCGGCACGGGCCATTTCGGCAATGTACGGCGCGTTCACCTCGGGGGTCGGCACGTGGTAACTGGCGTTCAGAGGCTCGTTGATCGCGGCGGTGTATTCGGCCTCGCTGATCTTGCCCAGCTTGTACATACGCCCCAGGATCCAGTCGCGACGTTCCTTGCTGCGCGCCGGGTTGGCCAGTGGATTGAAGCGTGACGGTGCCTTGGGCAGGCCGGCGATCATCGCCATTTGCGCCAGGCTCACATCACGAATCGACTTGCCGTAATACACCTGCGCTGCCGCCTCGATACCGTAGGCACGGTTGCCCAGGTAGATCTTGTTGACGTACAGCTCGAGGATCTCGTCCTTGGTCAGCTGTCGCTCGATTTGCAGGGCCAGGAGGATCTCGGTGGTCTTGCGCGAGAAGCTGCGTTCACTGGTCAGGAAGAAGTTTTTCGCCACCTGCATGGTGATGGTGCTGCCACCGGACTGGATGTGGCCGCTTTTGATCAGTTGGCTCGCCGCCCGCATCAGGCTGCCCGGATCGACGCCGTAGTGATTGGCGAAGTTGTCGTCTTCAGCACTTAGTAACGCATTGATGAAGTTGGGGGGGATGTCGGCGAAACGGATCGGCGTGCGGCGCATTTCGCCAAACTCTGCGATCAACTTGTCGTCGCTGCTGTACACCCGCAGCGGAATCTGCAACTGAATACTTCTCAGCGCCTCCACGGACGGCAATCCCGGACTAAGGTAAAGAAACGCACCGCTCAGACCCAGGAGCAGTCCGCAGAAAACGGCGAGGATGGACCATCCGAAAAATTTCAGCAGACGAATCAAGGCTTTTGGATATCCAGGCAAAGAATGAAAAGGCGCCAGGTGCAGGGAAGGACCCGTGCTTGCAACAAAGCGAAAAAAAACGCTGGGCATTATAAGCATTTTTTTTCGTCGGTAACGCCACCCGGACGTCCGTCGGGCCGGAGTGATTGAACGCAACGCACATTAGAGAGTCCGTAACTCACGGATAGTCATAGGGAATTGGTAGTGCTACGACTCTTCAATAAAAAAGCCCATACGCTTTTGGGGATAGACATCAGTTCCACGTCGGTGAAGCTGCTCGAGTTGAGCCGCCAGGGTGACCGCTACCGTGTCGAGTCTTACGCGGTCGAGCCGTTGCCGGCCAACGCCGTGGTCGAAAAGAACATCGCCGAGCTCGAGGGCGTGGGCCAGGCATTGTCACGGGTGCTCGCCAAGGCCAGAACACCCTTGCGCAACGTGGCGGTGGCTGTAGCGGGGTCGGCGGTGATCACCAAGACCATCGAGATGGACGCCGGACTTTCCGACGACGACATGGAAAACCAGCTCAAGATCGAAGCCGATCAATACATTCCTTATCCGCTGGACGAGGTGGCCATCGACTTCGAGGTTCTGGGCGTTTCACCGCGCAGCGCCGAGCGGGTCGAGGTCCTGTTGGCCGCCTGTCGCAAGGAAAACGTCGAAGTTCGCGAGGCTGCGCTGGCGCTCGCCGGGCTGACGGCCAAGGTGGTCGATGTGGAGGCCTACGCGCTGGAGCGCGCCTTTGGCCTGCTCGCGACGCAACTGGCCGCGTCCCAGGAGCGGTTGACGGTGGCGGTGATCGACATCGGCGCCACCATGACCACCCTGAGCGTGCTGCATAACGGGCGCATCATCTATACCCGCGAGCAGTTGTTCGGCGGTCGCCAGCTCACCGAGGAAATCCAGCGCCGCTATGGCCTGTCACCCGAGCAGGCCGGGCAGGCCAAGAAACAGGGTGGCCTGCCGGATGATTACCTCGGTGAGGTCCTGCAACCTTTTCGCGAGGCCCTGGTGCAACAGGTATCGCGGTCCTTGCAGTTTTTCTTCGCCTCGGGCCAGTACAGTGCGGTGGACCACATCCTTTTGGCCGGAGGCACCGCGTCGGTCGCGGGCCTGGACCGGCTGATCGAACAGCGCCTGGGCACCCCAACCCAGGTGGCCAATCCGTTTTCCAACATGGCCCTGGGCAGCAAGGTCAATGCCGGTGCCCTGGCCAGTGACGCACCGGCCTTGATGATTGCCTGCGGGCTGGCCCTCAGGAGCTTTGACTGATGGCGCGGATCAACCTTCTTCCCTGGCGAGAGGAACTGCGTGAGGAGCGGCGCAAACGCTTTTTGCTGGCATTGGTAGGCGCATTGGTCGGTGCGACGGGCCTGACGCTGATTGCGGTCCGCTACCTGGACAGTGCCATTGACCACCAGGTGGCCCGCAACAGTCATATCAGCGAGCAGATTGCCGTGCTGGACGAGCGCATCAAGCAGATCAGCGAACTCAAGGCCCGCCGCCAGCAACTGCTGGAGCGCATGCGCATCATCCAGGACTTGCAGGGTAACCGGCCGGTGAGTGGGCGCATCTTCGATCAACTGGCCCGCACCCTACCTGATGGGGTGTATTTCACCGAAGTGAAGATGGAAGACAAGACCCTCTCCATCAAGGGCGCGGCGGAGTCGAACAACCGGGTCTCGGACCTGATGCGTAACCTGGACTCATCGGACCTGTTCGATGCGCCCAGCCTGACGGAAGTCAAGGCCACCACGGCCGGTCAGCTCGATCAGGCCAACGTCTTCCAGCTGACGGTTCGCCAGACCCGTCCGGCCACTGTCGAGGACGCCCAATGAAGCCGGGAGAGTGGTTCGAAGCGCTGCGCAAGATCGACATCAGTGACCTGGATACCAACAACATTGGCTCCTGGCCGATGCCGGTCAAATGGTTGACCGGCATCCTGCTGGTCATCCTGGTGTTGGGGTTGGGCTATAACTTTGCCTTGAGTGACCTGGAGAACCAGCTGCAACAAGTACGCGGGGAAGAAAGTACCCTCAAGGCACAGTTTGCGGGCAAAGCTCACATGGCCGCTAACCTGGAGCGTTACACCGAACAAATGAAGCAGATGGAAGCCTCCTTCGGCGTGCTGTTGCGGCAATTGCCCAGTGACACCGAAGTGCCAGGCCTGCTGGAGGACATCACCCGCACCGGTCTGGGCAGTGGCCTGGAGTTCGAGGAGATCAAGCTGTTACCGGAGGTCACCCAGCCGTTTTACATTGAACTGCCGATCCAGATCACCGTGACCGGCGACTACCATGACCTGGCAACCTTCGTCAGCGGCGTTGCCGGATTGCCACGGATCGTCACGCTGCACGATTTCGACATCGCCCCGATGGAGCCCGACGCAGGGGCGAAACTGCGCATGAGCATCCAGGCCAAGACCTACCGGTACAACGAGCAGGAGGTGCAGCCATGAACCCGGCCTGTCGCATTTTCCTGCTGGCAGGGCTGGTCGTGCTGGCGGGCTGCAACAACGATAACGGCTTCGGTGACCTGGACGCCTACATGAACGAAGTGCGGCTGCGCCCGCCCGGCAAGATAGAGCCAACGCCGACGTTCCGGCCCTACGAAACCTTCACTTACCGCGCCGCGGACCTGCGCAGCCCGTTTTCACGGCAGGTCAGGGTGGATCAGGCCGGTCGCCAGAAGGGCACACGCAACGTCCGGCCCGACCCGACCCGGGTCAAGCAATACCTGGAAGGCTTCAACATTGAGCAGTTTGAAATGGTCGGGACGATTTCCAACGTCAGCGGCTCCTTCGCGCTGCTGCGCGGCGCGGGCGGGGTGCATCGGCTCAAGGTCGGTGACTATCTGGGACGCAACGACGGGCGGATCGTCGGCATTAGCGCCACCCAGGTCGATGTGGTCGAAATCGTTCCTGATGGCGAGGGCGCCTGGCTGGAACGGCCACGGACCATTCCTCTGAAAGAGCACTCAATAGTGGAACTCGAACAATGAACAGGTTTTTTTCAGCCCTCGGTATTTCGCTATGGATAGCGCTGCTGTCGCCGATGGTTCATGCGGCCAATCTGAAAACGCTGGATGTCGCGGCGCTGCCGGGGGACCGCATCGAGTTGAAACTCACCTTCGACGGGCCGCCCCCCGCGCCTCGGGGCTACACGACCGAGCAGCCGGCCCGGATCGCTCTGGATCTGCCGGGGGTGACCAGCCAGTTGGCCCGCAAGAGGCATGATCTTGGTGCTGGCAATGCGCGAAGCGCCACGGTGGTCGAGGCGGCTGATCGTACCCGTCTGATCATTGGCCTTACCCAGCTTGCGCCCTATACCGCGCGGGTCGAGGGCAACAGCCTGCTCGTGGTGGTCGGCAAGGGAGCTGTTGCCAGCGCTACTGCCCAGGCGCCACGCCCGGCGGCTCCCAGCGCTGTGCCCGCCAGAGCCAGTGCACCGGTGGGCAAGGCGATCCGCGGGGTAGATTTCCAGCGCGGCACCCAGGGCGAAGGCAACGTGGTGATCGATCTGTCGGACCCCTCGATCGCCCCCGACATCCAGGAGCGTGAAGGCAAGATCATCCTCAACTTCGTCAAGACCCAGTTACCCGAACCGCTGCGAGTGCGCCTGGACGTCAAGGACTTCGCCACCCCGGTGCAGTTCGTCAATGCCAGTGCCGGCGCCGACCGGGCCACCATCAGCATCGAACCCAGCGGTACTTTCGATTACTCCACCTATCAGACGGACAACAAACTGACCGTCAGTGTCCGCCCCATGACTGTCGAGGATCTGCAAAAACGCGATGCCAGCCGCGAGGCCTACAGCGGTGAAAAGCTGTCCCTCAACTTTCAGGACATCGAGGTGCGCTCGGTCCTGCAACTGATTGCCGATTTCACCAATCTCAACCTGGTGGCCAGTGACACCGTGCAGGGCGGCATTACCCTGCGCCTGCAAAATGTGCCTTGGGACCAGGCGCTGGACCTGGTGCTCAAGACCAAGGGGCTGGACAAGCGCAAGGTCGGCAATGTGCTGCTGGTCGCCCCCGCCGACGAAATCGCAGCCCGTGAGCGCCAGGAACTCGAATCCCAGAAGCAGATTGCCGACCTGGCGCCGCTACGGCGTGAGCTGTTGCAGGTCAACTATGCGAAGGCTGCGGACATTGCCAAGCTGTTCCAGTCGGTGACCAGTGCCGAAGCCAAGGCCGATGAGCGCGGCACGATCACGGTGGATGAGCGAACCAACAACATCATTGCCTATCAGACCCAGGACCGGCTCGACGAACTGCGCCGGATCGTGGCGCAGTTGGATATCCCGGTGCGGCAGGTCATGATCGAGGCGCGGATTGTCGAGGCCAACGTCGACTACGACAAGAGCCTGGGCGTGCGCTGGGGTGGGTCGATACAGAAGGGCAACTGGAACTCCTCCGGGGTCACCAGCGGCGACTCCACCACCATCGGCACGCCGGGCAGCACCAGCACCAACCAGCCGTTTGTCGATCTGGGCGCGTCGGGCAATACCTCCGGCATCGGCATCGCCTTCATCACCGACAATGTACTGCTGGACCTGGAATTGACGGCCATGGAGAAAACCGGCAACGGGGAAATCGTCTCCCAGCCCAAGGTGGTGACGTCCGACAAAGAGACGGCAAAAATCCTCAAGGGCACGGAGATTCCCTATCAGGAAGCCAGTTCCAGTGGTGCCACCTCGGTGTCGTTCAAGGAAGCCTCGCTGTCCCTGGAGGTGACCCCGCAGATCACGCCGGACAACCGCATCATCATGGAGGTCAAGGTCACCAAGGATGAGCCGGACTACCTGAACAAGGTGCAGGATGTGCCGCCGATCAAGAAAAACGAAGTCAACGCCAAGGTGCTGGTCAATGATGGTGAGACCATTGTGATTGGCGGGGTTTTCTCAAATACTCAGAGCAAGGTCGTAGATAAGGTGCCATTTCTTGGCGATGTGCCGTATCTTGGCCGCCTTTTCCGGCGTGATGTGGTTTCGGAGAAAAAATCCGAGCTGCTGGTGTTCCTCACTCCGCGTATCATGAATAACCAGGCGATTGCTGTGAGTCGTTGATTCTGTGCGAAATTTGATTCTTGTTGGGCCGATGGGCGCTGGAAAAAGCACCATCGGCCGTTTGCTGGCCAAAGAGCTGCGCCTGCCATTCAAAGATTCCGACAAGGAAATTGAATTGCGCACGGGTGCCAATATCCCATGGATCTTCGATAAGGAAGGCGAGCCCGGCTTTCGTGACCGCGAGCAGGCGATGATCGCCGAATTGTGCGCGTTCGACGGTGTGGTGCTGGCCACCGGTGGCGGCGCGGTGATGCGCGAGGCCAATCGTCGGGCATTGCATGCCGGTGGACGAGTGGTCTATCTGCATGCCTCCGTCGAGCAGCAGGTGGGTCGCACCGCCCGGGATCGTAACCGTCCGCTGTTGCGCACCGCCGACCCGGCCAAGACCCTGCGCGACCTGCTGGAGCTGCGTGACCCGCTGTACCGGGAGATCGCTGATCTGGTGGTGGAAACCGACGAGCGGCCGCCGCGGATGGTGGTGCTTGACATTCTTGATCGCCTCCAGCAACTGCCACCCCGTTAATGCGTCGCGGGAAATGCGCTATCCTCGGCGTCCCGTCATGGCCCGCCGGGACGTGGCCGATGGCCATCGATTGACATCACAACAGGCACCGTGGACTTTCGTTAATTGCAGGCAGGACGCCTGATTCCATCTTCACTGTGGGGACACATGCAGACACTTAAGGTCGACCTGGGCGAGCGCAGCTACCCGATTCACATTGGCGAAGGTTTGCTGGACCGGCCCGACTTGCTGGCGCCGCATATCGCCGGACGGCAAGTGGCGATTATCTCCAACGAAACCGTCGCACCTTTGTATCTGGAGCGTCTGACCCGCAGCCTGTCGGCTTTCTCGGTCATTTCCGTGGTGCTGCCTGACGGCGAAGCCTTCAAGAATTGGGAAACCCTGCAGCTTATTTTCGATGGCCTGCTGACCGCGCGGCACGACCGTCGCACCACGGTGGTGGCCCTGGGCGGCGGGGTGATCGGCGACATGGCCGGTTTCGCCGCCGCTTGCTATCAGCGCGGTGTTGATTTCATCCAGATCCCCACAACCCTGTTGTCGCAGGTGGACTCGTCGGTGGGCGGCAAGACCGGGATCAACCATCCGCTGGGCAAAAACATGGTGGGGGCTTTCTACCAGCCCAACGTGGTGCTGATCGATACCGCGACCCTCAATACATTGCCCGCCCGCGAGCTGTCTGCTGGGCTGGCTGAAGTCATCAAGTACGGGCTGATCTGCGACGAACCGTTCCTGGGCTGGCTGGAAGAAAACGTCGACCGCCTGCGTGGGCTGGATCAGGCTGCGCTGACCTACGCCATCGAACGTTCCTGTGCGGCCAAGGCTGCGGTGGTCGGTGCCGATGAGCGCGAGTCGGGCGTGCGCGCCACGCTCAACCTGGGCCATACCTTTGGCCACGCCATCGAAACCCACATGGGCTATGGTGTCTGGCTCCATGGCGAAGCGGTTGCGGCCGGTACGGTCATGGCCCTGGAGATGTCCGCGCGTTTGGGCTGGATCAGTGAACAGGAGCGCGATCGCGGTATTGCTCTGTTCCAGCGCGCCGGGTTGCCGGTGATCCCGCCCGAAGAAATGACCGAAGCCGATTTTCTCGAACACATGGCAATCGACAAAAAAGTGATCGACGGTCGCCTGCGTCTGGTGCTGCTGCGCCGCATGGGCGAAGCTGTGGTGACCGACGATTATCCGAAAGAGGTTCTACAGGCCACGCTGGGAGCGGATTATCGCGCCCTGGCTCAGCTTAAAGGTTAATAAGATTCCGATGACTAGTTTGCATGCCGACGAGGCTTTCCTCGGCCATTTCCAGTTGAGTCATGACCCTTTCGCGCCACGGGTTCCAGGCTTCAAGTTTTTTCCCGCCCAACGCAAACCGGTTCTGGGCCAGTTGCATCACCTGGCGCGTTACAGCCAGTTGTTGCTGGTGGTCACCGGCCCGCAAGGCAGCGGCAAGACCTTGCTGCGCCAGGCCTTGGTAGCCAGCACCAACAAACAGTCGGTGCAAAGCGTGGTGGTGTCGGCCCGCGGCGCCGGTGATGCAGCCGGTGTGTTGCGTCAGGTGGCCCAGGCACTGAATGTCGCCCAGGCTGAAGTCGGTGCGATTCTGGATCAGATCGTGCAACTGGCGCTGACCGGGCAGGAAGTTTATCTGCTGGTGGACGATGCCGAGCAACTCGACGAGTCGGCCCTGGAAGCCTTGCTGGCCCTGGCTGCCGGTGCGCCGGAAGGTCGTCCCCACGTCTTCCTGTTTGGTGAGTCGTCGCTGATCGCCGATCTGGAGCAGCTGAATCTTGAGCAAGAGCGCTTCCACGTCATTGAGCTGGCGCCCTACACCGAAGAAGAAACCCGTGAATACCTGGCCCAACGTCTTGAAGGCGCCGGTCGGGGCATCGAACTTTTCACCGCGGATCAGATCTCTGAGATTCACGAAAGCTCCGATGGCTGGCCTGGAAATATTAACCAGGTGGCCCGCGACGCTCTCATCGAAGTCATGATTGCCAGCCGCTCAGCGGTAAAGCGTCCAAGTATGGGGTTCAACATGCCGAAGAAACACGTATTGGCGATTTCCGCCGTCGTCGTGGTCGCGATTGCCGCCGCCTGGCTGATGCCGGGTCGCAGCAAGGCGCCGACCACCGGCGCACCCGCTAACGAGCAGGCACAACTGCCTCTGGGCCAGGACGCAGCGCAGCCCAATGGCGGCGCTCCGGAGGTGGAGTTCGCCGGTAACACCCAGCCGATGCCGCTGCCGCTGGTCGGCCAGTCGCAACCGGTCATGCGCAGTCCCTTGGCGGAGGCCGCTGGCGGTATCACCGAGGGTGACGACGGCGCGCCACCACCGATCGATGACACCAGCGATACGCCGCCAACCGTGACCACCAGCGCCCCACCGGCGGGTGTGCCGGCTGGCCCGGCACCAACTCCAGCGCCAACCCCGGCGCCCGCTCCGGCTGCCAAGCCTGCGCCGGCCCCCGCCCAGGTGGCCACGGCCAAGCCTGCTCCAGCCCCGGCAACCAAGCCGGCGACCCAGGCCGCTGGCGGTAGCTGGTACGCCGGTCAGGCTCCAGGCAGCTACGTGGTACAGATTCTCGGCACCAGCTCCGAAGCGTCTGCGCAAAAATTCGTCAAGGAGCAGGGCGGCGAGTACCGTTATTTCAAGAAAATGCTTAACGGCAAACCGCTTTATGTCATCACCTACGGCAATTTCGCCAACCGTGATGCAGCCGTTTCCGCCATCAAGGCCTTGCCAGCGAAGGTTCAGGCTGGTAAACCTTGGCCTCGCACTGTCGCCAGCGTCCAACAGGAACTGGCAGCAACTCGCTGAAGATTCGGCGGCCTTACCCAGGCCGCCTCTCCCGGCACCTCAAAATTTCCGCAAGGGCGAGCGACCTTTCAGGCCGCGCGCCTTGTGGTGTCTGCGTCACAGTAGCGTTTGAGTCGCAGCGGTCGAACCCAAAAAAGTTTTGACTAGCACAGCGTATAGCTTTAAACCTTTCACAAATGCGACATGGATTTGCGACGTTTCGTCGTCAAATTTGTGAGCCCTTGTGTCGGTGTGTACAATGACCTCCCTTTTGCCCCCGCAAAGCTGGCGTACGTTCGGCGCGGCACGCAACTGGCTGAATTGAAAAGAAATTTGCCTCGATAAGAGGCAGCCTGGTGAGAAAGTGTCTATGAAAGCAGGTCTGTACCAACCAGATGAATTCAAGGATAACTGCGGTTTCGGCCTGATTGCTCATATGCAGGGCGAACCCAGCCATACCCTTTTACAAACGGCCATTGAGGCCCTGACCTGCATGACCCACCGCGGTGGGATCAACGCCGACGGCAAGACCGGTGACGGTTGTGGCTTGCTGATTCAAAAGCCTGACGAGTTCCTGCGTGCCGTTGCCCAGGAAACGTTTGGTGTGACCCTGCCCAAGCAGTACGCGGTGGGCATGGTGTTCTTCAATCAGGACCCGGTGAAGGCCCAAGCGGCTCGCGAAAACATGAATCGCGAGATCCTGGCCGCCGGCCTGCAATTGGTGGGCTGGCGCAAGGTGCCGATCGACACCAGCGTCCTCGGCCGCCTGGCCCTTGAGCGTCTGCCGCAGATCGAACAAGTGTTCATCGCGGGCGAAGGCCTGAGCGATCAGGACATGTCGATCAAGCTGTTCAGCTCCCGTCGTCGTTCGTCCGTGGCCAACGCCGCCGACACCGATCACTACATCTGCAGCTTTTCCCACAAGACCATCATTTATAAAGGCCTGATGATGCCGGCGGACCTGACCGCCTTCTATCCGGACCTGAGCGACGAGCGCCTGAAAACCGCGATCTGCGTGTTCCACCAGCGCTTCTCCACCAACACCCTGCCGAAATGGCCGCTGGCCCAGCCATTCCGCTTCCTCGCCCACAACGGCGAGATCAACACCATCACCGGCAACCGCAACTGGGCGCTGGCCCGTCGCACCAAGTTCGCCAACGATCTGATGCCGGATCTGGAAGAGCTCGGCCCGCTGGTCAACCGTGTGGGCTCGGACTCCTCAAGCATGGACAACATGCTGGAACTGATGGTCACCGGTGGCATCGACCTGTTCCGTGGCGTGCGCATGCTGGTGCCGCCGGCCTGGCAGAACGTCGAGACCATGGACCCGGACCTGCGTGCGTTTTACGAATACAACTCCATGCACATGGAACCGTGGGACGGCCCGGCCGGTATCGTCATGACCGACGGCCGCTACGCCGTGTGCCTGCTCGACCGTAACGGTCTGCGTCCGGCGCGCTGGGTGACCACCACCAACGGGTTCATCACCCTGGCTTCGGAAATCGGTGTCTGGAACTACCAGCCCGAAGACGTTATCGCCAAGGGCCGCGTGGGCCCGGGCCAGATCTTTGCCGTGGACACCGAAACCGGCCAGATCCTCGACACCGACGCCATCGACAACCGTCTCAAGTCTCGTCATCCGTACAAGCAATGGCTGCGCAAGAACGCCCTGCGCATTCAGGCGACCATGGAGGACAACGATCACGGTTCGGCTTTTTACGACGTCGATCAGCTCAAGCAGTACATGAAGATGTACCAGGTGACGTTCGAAGAGCGTGACCAGGTGCTGCGTCCGTTGGGTGAGCAGGGCTACGAAGCGGTCGGCTCCATGGGCGACGACACGCCGATGGCCGTGCTGTCCCAGCGCGTGCGCACACCGTATGACTATTTCCGCCAGCAGTTCGCTCAGGTGACCAACCCTCCGATCGACCCGCTGCGCGAAGCGATCGTGATGTCCCTGGAAATCTGCCTCGGTGCCGAGCGCAACATCTTCCAGGAGTCGCCGGAACACGCCTCGCGCGTGATCCTCAGTTCGCCGGTCATTTCCCCGGCCAAATGGCGTTCGCTGACCAACCTCGACCGCCCGGGCTTCCAGCGTCAGGTCATTGACCTGAACTACGACGAAAGCGTCGGTCTTGAAGCGGCGATCCGCAACGTGGCCGATCAGGCTGAAGAAGCCGCGCGCGCCGGTCGCACCCAGATCGTGCTGACCGACCGTCACATTGCCCCGGGCAAGTTGCCGATCCACGCTTCGCTGGCCACCGGTGCGGTGCACCATCGCCTGACCGAAAAAGGCCTGCGTTGCGACTCCAACATCCTGGTGGAAACCGCCACCGCTCGCGATCCGCATCACTTTGCGGTGCTGATCGGTTTCGGTGCCTCGGCGGTGTATCCGTTCCTGGCCTATGAAGTGCTGGGTGACCTGATCCGTACCGGTGAAGTGCTGGGCGACCTCTATGAGGTGTTCAAGAACTACCGCAAAGGTATCACCAAGGGCCTGCTCAAGATCCTCTCGAAGATGGGAATCTCGACCATCGCTTCGTACCGCGGTGCGCAACTGTTCGAGGCCATCGGCCTGTCCGAAGAAGTCTGCGAGCTGAGCTTCCGTGGCGTGCCGAGCCGCATCAAGGGTGCGCGTTTCGTCGACATCGAAGCCGAACAGAAAGCCCTGGCGGCCGAAGCCTGGAGCCCGCGCAAGCCGATCCAGCAGGGCGGCCTGCTGAAGTTCGTCCACGGTGGCGAATACCACGCCTATAACCCGGACGTGGTCAACACCTTGCAAGCCGCCGTGCAGCAGGGCGACTACGGCAAGTTCAAGGAATACACCTCGCTGGTGGACAACCGTCCGGTGTCGATGATTCGCGACCTGCTCAAGGTCAAGACCCTGGATACGCCGCTGGACATCAGCGAAATCGAGCCGCTGGAATCGGTGCTCAAACGCTTCGATTCCGCCGGTATCTCCTTGGGCGCCCTGTCTCCGGAAGCCCATGAAGCCCTGGCTGAAGCCATGAACCGCCTCGGCGCGCGTTCCAACTCCGGCGAAGGTGGCGAAGACCCGGCGCGCTACGGCACCATCAAGAGTTCGAAAATCAAGCAGGTGGCCACCGGTCGCTTCGGTGTGACGCCGGAGTACCTGGTCAACGCCGAAGTGCTGCAGATCAAGGTTGCCCAAGGCGCCAAGCCCGGCGAAGGCGGTCAACTGCCCGGCGGCAAGGTCAACGGCCTGATCGCCAAACTGCGCTACGCAGTACCCGGCGTGACTCTGATCTCACCGCCGCCTCACCACGACATCTACTCGATCGAAGACTTGTCGCAACTGATCTTCGACCTCAAGCAGGTGAACCCGAAGGCGCTGGTCTCGGTGAAACTGGTGGCAGAAGCCGGCGTTGGCACCATCGCCGCCGGTGTGGCCAAGGCCTATGCCGACCTGATCACCATCTCCGGCTATGACGGTGGCACTGGTGCATCGCCGCTGACCTCGATCAAATACGCCGGCGCGCCGTGGGAACTGGGCCTGGCCGAGACCCACCAGACCCTGCGCGGTAACGACCTGCGCGGCAAAGTCCGGGTACAGACCGATGGCGGCCTGAAAACCGGCCTGGACGTGATCAAGGCGGCCATCCTCGGCGCCGAGAGCTTCGGCTTCGGCACCGCGCCGATGATCGCCCTGGGTTGCAAGTACCTGCGTATCTGCCACCTGAACAACTGCGCTACCGGCGTGGCGACCCAGAACGAAAAGCTGCGCAAGGACCACTACATCGGCACCGTCGACATGGTGGTGAACTTCTTCACCTACGTCGCCGAGGAAACCCGCGAGTGGCTGGCGAAGCTGGGCGTGCGCTCGCTCGAAGAGCTGATCGGCCGTACCGACCTGCTGGAAGTGCTCGAGGGCCAGACCACCAAGCAGCATCATCTGGACCTGACGCCGTTGCTGGGTAGCGATCTCATCCCAGCGGACAAACCACAGTTCTGCCAGGTTGATCGCAACCCACCGTTCGACAAGGGCGAGCTGGCCGAGAAGATGGTCGATATGGCCATTTCGGCGATCAACGACCTGAGCGGTGCCGAGTTCGATCTGGCTATCTGCAACTGCGACCGTTCCATCGGCGCGCGGATCTCCGGTGAAATCGCGCGCAAGCACGGCAACCAGGGCATGGCCAAGGCGCCGATCACTTTCCGCTTCAAGGGCACTGCAGGCCAAAGCTTCGGCGTCTGGAACGCCGGTGGCCTGAACATGTACCTGGAAGGCGATGCCAACGACTACGTGGGCAAGGGCATGACCGGCGGCAAACTGGTCATTGTTCCGCCCAAGGCCAGTGTCTACAAGACTCAGGACAGTGCCATCATCGGCAACACCTGCCTGTACGGCGCCACCGGTGGCAAGCTGTTCGCCGCTGGCACCGCGGGCGAGCGTTTCGCCGTGCGTAACTCCGGGGCCCACACTGTGGTGGAAGGCACCGGTGATCATTGCTGCGAGTACATGACCGGTGGTTTCGTCTGTGTCTTGGGCAAGACCGGTTACAACTTCGGCTCTGGCATGACCGGCGGTTTCGCCTACGTGCTCGACCAGGACAACACCTTCGTTGACCGGGTCAATCACGAACTGGTGGAAATCCAGCGGATCAGCGGCGAGGCGATGGAAGCCTACCGCAGCCACTTGCAGCGAGTGCTGGACGAATACGTCGAGGAAACTGACAGCGAGTGGGGTCGTGAACTCGCCGAAAACCTCGATGACTATCTGCGCCGTTTCTGGCTGGTCAAGCCCAAGGCTGCCAACCTGAAGTCGTTGCTTTCCAGCACCCGTGCCAACCCGCAGTGATATGCGCCTGAAGAGTTTGATGAGGTTTTAACAATGGCTGAACGTCTGAGTAACGACTTCCAGTTCATCGATGTCGGGCGCAAGGATCCGAAGAAGAAACTGTTGCGTCAACGCAAGAAAGAGTTCGTGGAAATCTACGAGCCTTTCAAACCCCAGCAGTCGGCCGATCAGGCCCACCGCTGCCTGGGTTGCGGTAACCCATACTGCGAATGGAAGTGCCCGGTGCACAACTTCATTCCCAACTGGCTGAAGCTGGTGGCCGAGGGCAACATCCTCCAGGCCGCCGAGTTGTCCCACCAGACCAACACCCTGCCGGAAGTCTGCGGCCGGGTGTGCCCACAGGATCGCCTGTGTGAAGGTGCATGCACCCTCAACGACGGTTTTGGTGCGGTGACCATCGGTTCGGTGGAGAAATACATCACCGACACCGCGTTCGCCATGGGCTGGCGCCCGGACATGTCCAAGGTCAAGCCGACCGGCAAGCGTGTCGCCATCATCGGCGCCGGCCCGGCGGGCCTGGGCTGCGCCGATGTGCTGGTGCGTGGCGGTGTAACCCCGGTGGTGTTCGACAAGAACCCGGAAATCGGTGGCCTGCTGACCTTCGGTATCCCCGAGTTCAAGCTGGAAAAGAGCGTGCTGAGCAATCGTCGCGAAGTCTTCACCGGCATGGGCATCGAGTTTCGCCTGAACACCGAAGTGGGCAAGGACGTGACCATGGAGCAACTGCTCGAAGAGTACGATGCCGTATTCATGGGCATGGGCACCTACACCTACATGAAGGGCGGCTTTGCCGGCGAGGACCTGCCGGGCGTCTACGACGCGCTGGACTTCCTGATCGCCAACGTCAACCGAAACCTGGGCTTTGAAAAGTCGCCGGAAGATTTCGTCGACATGAAAGGCAAGAAGGTCGTGGTGCTCGGCGGCGGTGACACGGCGATGGACTGCAACCGCACTTCGATTCGCCAGGGCGCCAAGTCGGTGACCTGCGCCTACCGTCGTGACGAAGCGAACATGCCCGGCTCGCGCAAAGAAGTGAAGAACGCCAAGGAAGAGGGCGTGAAGTTCCTCTACAACCGCCAGCCGATCGCCATTGTCGGTGAAGACAAGGTCGAGGGCGTGAAGGTGGTCGAGACCCGTCTCGGCGAACCGGACGCCCGCGGTCGTCGCAGCCCCGAGCCGATCCCGGGTTCCGAAGAGATCATCCCGGCCGATGCCGTGGTCATCGCCTTCGGCTTCCGCCCAAGCCCGGCGCCGTGGTTCGAGCAGTTCAGCATCCAGACCGACAGCCAGGGCCGCGTCGTGGCCCCGGAACAGGGCCAGTACAAGCACCAGACCAGCAACCCGAAGATCTTCGCCGGCGGCGACATGGTCCGAGGTTCCGATCTGGTGGTGACGGCGATCTTCGAAGGCCGCAATGCGGCTGAGGGGATTCTGGATTACCTGCAAGTCTGACTCGGTCCCGAGCTGAAATGCGGTAAAAATGTGGGAGCGGGCTTTGTGGGAGCAAAGCTTGCTCGCGATTCAGGCGCCTCGGTACCTAAGAGACCGCAGTGTTTTCATCGCGGGCAAGCCTTGCTCCCACAAAATGGCTCCCACAGTTGTTTTGTAGTGTCGGGGAGGCTGTGCTGCACCGCGACAAATTGCCCCGATAGATAAAAGGCACGGCTCTTGCCGTGCCTTTTGCGTCGCGCTCTGAGAAAATGCCCGCACTTTTTTTCCGGATGCCGACATGACTGCCCTGAAGAACGACCGTTTCCTCCGCGCCCTGCTCAAGCAACCCGTAGACGTCACCCCCGTGTGGATGATGCGTCAGGCCGGTCGCTACCTGCCGGAATACCGCGCCAGTCGAGCCAAGGCCGGCGACTTCATGAGCCTGTGCATGAATCCCCAGTTTGCCTGCGAAGTCACGATGCAGCCGCTGGATCGTTACCCGCAGCTGGACGCGGCGATTCTGTTTTCCGACATTCTCACCATTCCCGACGCCATGGGCCAGGGTCTGTACTTCGAGACAGGCGAAGGCCCGCGCTTCAAGAAAGTCGTCAGCACCCTGGCCGACATCGAAGCCCTGCCGATTCCCGATCCGCAGAAGGATCTGGGTTATGTCATGGACGCGGTCAGCACCATCCGTCGAGAACTCAACGGTCGCGTGCCGCTGATCGGCTTCTCCGGCAGCCCCTGGACCCTGGCCACCTACATGGTCGAAGGCGGCTCGTCGAAAGACTTCCGCAAGACCAAGGCGATGCTCTACGACAACCCGCAAGCCATGCACCTGTTGCTGGACAAGCTGGCCCAGTCGGTGACGTCCTATCTCAACGGGCAGATCCTGGCCGGCGCGCAAGCTGTACAGATCTTCGACACCTGGGGCGGCAACCTCTCGGCGGCGGCGTACCAGGAGTTCTCCCTGGCCTACATGCGCAAGATTGTCAGCGGCCTGATCCGCGAACATGAAGGTCGCAAAGTCCCGGTGATCCTGTTCACCAAGAACGGCGGCCTGTGGCTGGAAAGTATCGCCGATGCCGGTGCCGACGCTTTGGGCCTGGACTGGACCTGCGACATTGGCAACGCCCGCGAGCGTGTTGGCAGCAAAGTCGCGCTGCAAGGCAACATGGACCCGACCGTGCTTTACGCCAAGCCCGAGGCCATCCGCACCGAAGTCGGGCGCATCCTCGCCAGCTATGGCAAGGGCAGCGGTCATGTGTTCAACCTCGGCCATGGCATTACGCCGGAAGTCGATCCGGAACACGCCGGTGCTTTCCTGCGCGCGGTGCATGAGTTGTCGGCGCAATACCACGACTGATCGTAGCTCGCTCATCCAGCCTGTCGGGATTCGTTCCAGACAGGCTTTTTTTTGCCTGCTAATTATTCAATGAAACAAGTTGGCTATCTTTATCGGTTTGCCTGTTTTCTTTTGTTTAATAACTAACTTTGCCTGTAAGAAGTTTTTCTTCTGAGCTCGGAAAAATAGATTCAGGGATTGTTCCTTCTATTTTGAGAGATTTTCCCTACATAGCGATTGCCCAAGTTTCCATTAATGTTTCGGCGCTTGCCAGGTACAGCGCTGTGCGATCCAGTGCGCCTTCCAAGATGAAGTTTGTTAAATCTCCCAATCTCGATGAGTAGTCTGGAATTTATATGAAAACCAACTTCCACCAGCACAAGGTGCTGACGGGTTTTGCTTGCTCGTTAGTTATGCTGTCCACCGTGGGGACATCCCAGGGTGCATTTGCCCATGGTTATCTTGAAGTACCGCCCTCACGTGCCTTGTTGTGCCAGCGAGGTGAAAACAAGAACTGTGGCGGCGCGCAATACGAGCCCCAGAGCACGGGCGAAACCTTCCAGGGGTTCCCCAATGGCGCAGGCGGTGCGCCCCTCCAGGGCCCCGTCGATGGCAAGATCGCCAGCGGTGGTAACCCCTTGTTTTCCGCCCTCGATGCCCAGTCGGCTACGCGCTGGAACCTGACTGAACTCAGGGAACGCAACATCGCTTTTCAATGGCAATACACCGCTGCGCATCCGGCGACCAGGCATGAGTACTTCATTACCCGCGATGATTGGAAGCCCAACGAACCGCTCAAGCGCGCGTCGTTCGATAGCACGCCATTCTGTACGGTAGAGGGCGCCCATCAGCTTCCGGAGGCAGGCGCCAAGCACCATTGCGTGATTCCCGACAGCAAGTCGGGCCATCACGTCATCCTGGCGGTGTGGACGGTTGGCGACACCGATAACGCGTTCTATGACCCGGCGGATGTGAACATCCTCGCCGAAGCGGCCTTGCCGGGTGGCTGGTTACCAGTGGGCAGCATTGCCCCCGCCGCGCCGTTGCTGGTGGGCGACAAGGTCAAGGCCCGAGCCTTTTCAGCCGCTGGTGAGAATGCTGAGTACAGCGTGGAGATCAGCATCGATCACGCTGAAGAAGGTCGACCGGAAAACTGGTCGTTCAAGCTGGCCGATGCCATCAACCGGGCCCATACCCTGGTTCGTGCCGGTATCCGCGATGAGCAGGGCGACATCACCCCGATCAAAGGCATCAACAAATTGTATGCCCAGCAAGAGACCGGCGTGAGCCGGTATGAAGTGCAGTTGCAAATGCAGGAAGACCCTGACGCCAGCATGACCATCTCCTCTTTGCAGCCGGAGTATGTGCTCGACAAGGGCCGGGTCGACATGACGTTCACGGTGTCGACCAACCGCAGGATGAACCTTGAAGCCACCCTGTTCGATGAAAAGAACAAGCCGGTCGGCGTCGTAACCCAGGCAGTGGGCGAAGGCAGCAGTGGCCTGAGCATGGCGGTCCGTAGCGCGCCGGGTGCCCATACCCTGACGCTGGTGGGCACCACCGCGGACGGCAGGACCACACGCCAGGAAACCCGGCAGGTCCCCCTGACCGGTGAAGGCGCGGGGATCGAGTACGACTTCGTATTTCCCGAAGGCATCAGTGACTACGCCGCCGGTACGAAGGTATTGCAGCCCAAGACGGATGAAGTCTTCCAGTGCAAACCATTCCCCGCGTCTGGCTATTGCAAGCAATACAGCCCTTCGGCGAACGGTTACGAGCCTGGCATCGGTGCCCATTGGCACATGGCCTGGGAAAAGCTCTAAGACATGAGGCTCAGGGCTTCAGGCCATCCTGGGGCCCTGCAAGGGTGAGCAGGCAAATGAAGGCTTTTTTCCGGGCCGGCGGTGGCCTGCCGAAGGCGGTACTGGTGTCGGTGACTTTGCTCTACGGGATTTTCCTGGCGGGGCAGGAGTGGCGTTTTCGGCAGGAGCTCAGGCGCGAAGTGCCAATGAGTGCGGCGCCGGTCGTGGTTCAGGGCGGCGCTGTGCTCAACGTCCAGGCGGTGGCCAGTGTGCTCGGCCTGGCCGCTCGAGAGGCCACGGCCCTCAGCGCCGAACCGATCACCCTGCAGGCCAGCTTCGTCAACGGCGCAGGATTGTCACGGGCATTGCTGGCCGATGCCACAGGGTCGCGCATTTATCAGGTCGGTGAGCGCCTGCCCGGCGGCAGCGTGTTGCGCCGGGTCGATGCGACTCATGTGGTGTTGTGGCGCAACGGACGGGAGGAGCGGGTGGCCTTGCAGCGCACGGGCGAGTCGTTCCTGCGTCGACTGTCTCCTGGAACCGGGGGGCAGCCTCCGTCTGGTTCCTCGCAATACCTACACCCGGTCGCCGGGTTATCAGAGTGATTAGAATCGATGAATAGTTTGATCCGGGGCCGTGCGTTGCGCGCCCTGTTGTGTCTCGGCCTGTTTGCCGCGCGGGTGCCGTCGTGGGCGCAGGAGGCTCAATGGCAGTTGGCGATGAACAATGCGGAACTGCGCGATGTCGTCGAGGAGATGTCGGCGATTCTCGGCCAGACCGTGGTACTCGACCCGCGTGTCTCGGGACGCATCACGGTCATGTCCCGCCAGGCGCTGGATCGCGAGGGCGTGCGGCGGCTGTTCTATTCGGTGCTCGATGCGCACAACTTCACCGTGATCGACGAAGGCGAACGGATCCTGATCACGCCGGTCGCCGATGCGAGGACGCGTGCCGGTCTCGACGACGCCAAGGACACCACGCCGTCCCAGTACGTCACCCGGGTTCTCGAGTTGCAATCGAGTATCGCCGCCGATATCGCCGGGTTGGTTCGGCCCCTGGTGTCGAGCAATGGTTACATCGGCCCTTCGGTCTCTTCCAACGCCTTGGTGGTGACCGACACGGCCGCCAATGTGCGACGTATCGCCCAAGTGGTGCGTCAGTTGGACTCGGGACGCAACCGCAGTCATGTCGTGCTGCGCTTGCGTCATGCCCAGGCCGGGGATATCGCGCCGGTCCTGGAAGCATCCGGCGGCAAGCGCGAGGGGGATGCGGCGGGTTCCGTGATTGCCGATCCCCGCAGTAACCACCTGGTGATCATCGGTGCGCCGGTGGTGCGCCAGCGCCTGCTCGATCTGGCCCGGGCGCTGGATGTTCCGGCGGCTGCCTTCCAGGATAACGCGCGGGTCATTCGCCTTCACCACAGCGATGCCAGGCAGCTGGCCGAGGTGCTGGAAGCCGTCGGGCAAGAGAAAAGAACCACCGCGTCCCTGGGCGGCCAACGGGATACCGGTGTCGCCAACCCGTTCATGATCAAGGCTGACGAAAGCCAGAACGCCTTGGTGCTGATCGCCGAGCCCGCCCAGGTGCGTACCGTCGAGAGCATCGTTCGCGAACTCGATCAGCCTCGTGCCCAGGTACTGATCCACGCGGCCATCGTCGAGATTTCCGGGGATACCGCCGAAGCGCTGGGGGTGCAGTGGAATCTTAATACCGGCAACGCCTCAGGGTTCATCAATTTTCCGGGAACCAACATTCCGATCATGGGTGGGCTGGACGCCAATGCCCTGAAAAACGAAGCGCAAGGCGCGGTCCTGCGACTCGGAGGCGACCGCTTCAGTGCGTTGGTCTCGGCATTGGCGAGCAATACCCGCAGCAATCTGCTGTCCACGCCCAGCCTGTTGACGCTGGATAACCAGGAAGCGGAAATCATCGTGGGCCAGAACGTCCCGTTCAAGACGGGCTCCTACGCCACCAACAGCAGTGGCGCGGACAACCCGTTCACCACCGTGGAGCGCAAGGACGTCGGCATCAGCCTCAGGATCAAGCCCTACATCAATGAAGGTTCCACCCTGCGCCTCGATGTCCAGCAGGAAGTCTCGGACATTGCGCCGGCTGTCTCCGGCGTGGATTCCTCGGACCTGATTACCAACAAGCGTGCCCTCAAGAGCACGATCCTGGCGGACGATGGTGAGATCATCGTGATCGGTGGCCTGATTCGCGACAGTGTCCGTACCCAGGAAAGCGGCGTGCCGCTGTTGCGCAGCATTCCCTACCTGGGCGCGCTGTTTCGCTGGACCCGTGATACCCAGACCAAAAGCAACCTGATGGTATTCCTGCGCCCGACCATCGTGCGCAGCAAGGAAGGCCTGGCCGATGTGAGCCGTCAGCGCTACGACGCGCTTCGAGAGCTGAGCAAACCCGGTTCACGGAAAAATAATTCGCTGTTGCTGCCTCGGGACGCCCGCGAGTTGTTCGAACCGTCCGCCGACGCGCCGCTGGCAGAGCCGCGTCAACAGAATCCGGGGGCCCTGTGAGTGATCCACAGGCCCCGTTGCCCTTTGGTTTCGCCCGACGCCTGGGCGTGCTGCTGGAAGGCGAGGGCCCGACCTTGCGTCTGGTGATGCGCCGCGACACGCCGTTGACCGCGCTGGCCGAGGTTTGGCGCTGGTGTGGTCGGGAGTTGCCCATCCAGGTGCTGGAGCCGGCGCAGTTCGCTACGCGCCTGGCTTGCGTTTATCGCCAGGGCCAGAGCGCCGCCGAGCAGGTTGCCCAAGGACTGGACGAGGAGCTGGACCTGCTCAGCCTGGCCGATCAAGTGCCGCAGACCACCGACTTGCTGGAACAGCAGGGCGATGCGCCGATCATCCGGTTGATCAATGCCCTGCTCAGCGAAGCGGTTCGCGAACACGCCTCGGATGTGCATCTGGAAACGTTCGAGCAATACCTGTCGGTGCGCATGCGCATCGACGGCCAGTTGCAGGAAATGCTACGCCCGCGCCGGGAGCTGGCGAGCCTTTTGGTGTCGCGGATCAAGGTCATGGCGCGCCTGGACATCGCCGAAAAACGTGTGCCCCAGGACGGGCGCATGGCGTTGCGGCTGGCCGGGCATGAGGTCGATGTGCGGGTCTCGACCCTGCCTTCAGCCCATGGCGAGAGAGTGGTGTTGCGCCTGCTCGACAAGCAGGCCGGGCGCTTGGATCTGATCCGCCTGGGCCTACCTGATGACACGCTGGCAAACCTGCGTCAGTTGCTCGGCAAACCCCATGGCATCGTGCTGGTGACCGGCCCCACGGGCTCGGGGAAAACCACCAGCCTGTACGCGGCGCTGAGCAGCATCAACGATCAGAGCCGAAACATCCTCACCGTCGAAGACCCGATCGAGTATCACCTGCCGGGTATCGGCCAGATGCCGGTCAATCCGAAAGTCGACATGACCTTTGCCCGTGGCTTGCGAGCGATTTTGCGTCAGGACCCGGATGTGGTGATGGTGGGCGAGATCCGCGATCGCGAGACCGCCGAAATCGCGGTGCAGGCGTCCCTGACCGGTCATCTGGTGCTCTCGACCCTGCACACCAACACTGCCGTAGGCGCGGTAACGCGACTGAGGGACATGGGCCTGGACGCCTATCTGCTGGCCTCGTCCCTGGCGGGCATTGTGGCCCAGCGCTTGTTGCGCACCTTGTGTCCATCCTGCAAGACGCCCTATGTGGCCGACGCTGCAACGTGTCGTCGCCTTGGGCTCGACGCCGACGCCGCGCCACGGTTGTTCAAGGCCCAGGGCTGCGAGCAATGCCAGAAAGGTTTTCGCGGGCGTATTGGCATCTATGAACTGGTGAGTGTCAGCACCACGTTGTCGCAACTGATTCATCAGGGCGCCCCTGAGCAGGCGCTGACCCTTGAGGCGCGCAAAACCTCCCGCAGCCTGTTTCAGGACGGGTGCCGGCGGGTTCTGGAAGGCCTGACCAGTGTCGATGAACTGCTGCGCATCACCCAGGAGGATTAGCCCCATGCCGACCTTCGACTATCGAGCAGAGGATGCCCGGGGCCGACGCTGCAAAGGCCGCGTGGAAGCCGACAACCCTCGTCATGCCCGTCAGTTGCTGCGCGAGCGCGGCTTGCTGCCCAGCGAACTGCACGAAGTGAAGACGCAACGAACCCTGGGCACCCGGCCCGCTGGGGGGCGCTTGAGCCCGGCGGATCTGGCGTTGCTGACGTTGCAGCTGTCCACCTTGATTCAGGCCGGCCTGCCCCTCGAAGAGGCCCTCGGCGCCGTCGCCCAACAAAGCCAGAAGCGGCGGGTTGCCAGCCTGCTGTCGGCGGTACGCGGTCGTGTGATGGAAGGTCACGCCCTGGCCACGGCGCTGGCGGCGTTTCCCCAGGCGTTTCCCGAGTTGTTCTGCGCCACGGTTGCCGCCGGCGAACAGTCCGGCCACTTGGGTCTGGTGCTGGAGCAGTTGGCGGCCTACACCCAGGCACGCCAGGCATCGCGCCAGCGGATTCAACTGGCTTTGGTGTATCCGCTGATTCTGATGCTGGCCTGCGTCGCGATTGTCGCCTTCCTGTTGGGTTACGTGGTTCCGGATGTGGTGAAGATATTCGTCGACAGCGGCCAATCGTTGCCCTGGCTGACCGAGGCGCTGATCGTCCTGAGTGACGGATTGCGACGCTATGGCTTGTCGCTGCTCGGGTTGCTGGTCGGGTTGCTCGGGTTGTGGCGCTGGAGCCTGCGCCAACCTGCGTGGCGCCTGCGCTGGCATCGTCTGTTGCTCAAGCTGCCTGTGTTGGGTGAGGTGCTGCGGGCGATGGAAGCGGCCCGATTCGCCAGCACCCTGGCGATCCTGAGCAAAAGTGCCGTGCCGCTGGTGGATGCCCTGCGCATCGCCGCGCAGGTGATCGGCAACCTGACCATCCGCGCCCGCATGGCTGACGTCGCCCGTTCGGTCCGCGAGGGCGGGACGCTGACCCGTGGCCTGGAGCTTGGTGGGGATATTCCGCCACTGATGCTGCACATGATCGCCAGTGGCGAACGGGCCGGCGAGCTCGACAGCATGTTGGCCCGGGCCGCCGAACAACAGGAGGCCAGCCTCGCGGCGCGTATCGCGCTGGTGGTGAGCCTTTTCGAACCGGCCATGCTGGTGCTGATGGGCGGCGTCGTGCTGCTGATCGTCATGGCCATTCTGCTACCGATCCTGAGCCTCAACCAATTGGTGAATTGACCCATGAAACTTCAGCACAACCGACCTGCACGCCTTCAGCGCGGCTTTACCCTGATCGAAATCATGGTGGTGGTGGTCATCATCGGCGTCTTGGGCGCCATTGTGGTGCCACAGTTCATGAGCCGGCCCGACCAAGCCAAGGCCACGGCCGCGCGAACCGATATCCAGGCGATTGCCACGGCCCTGGAGATGTACCGCCTGGACAACTATCACTATCCATCGACCCAACAGGGCCTGGAGGCGTTGAGCAAGCGTCCCTCCGGCACACCCGCGGCCAGTAACTGGAACCCCCAGGGTTATCTGAAAAACCTGCCGGTCGATCCCTGGGGCACGCCCTATCAATACCTCAACCCGGGCCTCAAAGCGACCGATGGCAGCTATGACCTGTACTCCCTGGGCGCCGATGGCTTGTCGGGAGGGGAGGGGATGGCGGCCGACATAGGCAATTGGGCGCCATGAAAATGGGACGAGATTGTCGCGGATTCACCTTGCTGGAGCTGATGATTGTCATCGTCCTGATCGGAATGCTGGCGGGCATGGTCAGCCTGGCCAGCGGTCCGAGCCCGGCGCGCCAGGCCCGACAGCAGGCCGAAGATTTCATCCGCGTGGTGCAGCAACTGCGCGAACGGGCGGTGCTGGATGCCCGTGAATATGGCCTGCGCCTGCAGTCTCGCGCCTACCAGGCAGTACGGCTCGAAGACCGGGGCTGGACGGCGGTGATGTCTTTGCATCGGCTGCCGGAAAACCTGACGCTTGGGCTTGAGCAAGATGGCCAGATCCTGCCGCTCGACGATGTCCGGGACACACCGCAACTGCTGATGCTCAGCAGTGACGAAATCAGTCCGTTCAGGCTGTTCATCAAGGTTACCGGCCAGACCTTGTTGCAGGTGTCGAGCGATGGCGTGGCGGAGCCGTTCGTTCATGAATAGCACCGATTGCCGAGGGTTCACGCTGCTGGAAGTCATGATTGCGCTGGCGGTTTTCGCAACGATGGCGGCGGCGATGCTGTCGGCCAGCCAGTTTGTGCTCAAGCAAAGCGTCGTGCTTGAGGAACGTCTGTTCGGTGCCTGGCTGGCGGACAACCAACTGAGCGAGCTGCGCCTGCAAACGGCGACGCCAAAGGGGCAGCAGCGTTTGAGTCGAGACCTGGGCCAGCGCAACTGGATCCTGCAGCAACATATCGTCCCGGCCCGCGATCCGCGCCTGCTCAAGGTCGAGATCCAGGTCAGCCGTGCCGGCAGTTCGTCCGTTGCCCACCGCACCACCGGATGGATTGGCAACCGTCATGAATGAACAGTCGGGTTTCACGTTATTGGAGCTGGTTATCGCCATCGCGCTGTTTGCCTTGCTCGGCCTGGCGGGTTGGCGTCTGTTCGAGGGTGTCGTGCGTACACAGCAGGGAACCGGCCAGCATGAGCGCGACATCAGGAGCCTGCAGCGTGCCGTGGGGGTGATTGAGCGAGATGCCTGGCAGGCGGTCGCCGGCTCTGTCGAACTCGCGTCGGGGCGCCTGCAATTGCACCGTAGCCATTGGCGCAATCCACTGGACTTGCCGCGCAGTGAACGGCAAGTCGTGCAGTATCGACTCGAGGGGGCCGCGTTATGGCGCGACAGTCGCGGCGAAGGCCCGGCTGGCCTGCAGCAGCAGAAACTGTTGGATGACGTACGCAGCCTGAGCTGGCGACTGTTCGACCCGGAACAGGGCTGGTACACCGAAACGCGGAACGAGCAATCGCCTCTGGCGTTGGAACTGGTCGTTTCGACGGGGCGTTTCGAACAGATTCGTCGAGTGCTGCTATTGCCGGGCGCCTTGCCATGAGTCGACAACGCGGCGCGGCGCTGATCAGTGTGCTGCTGGTGCTCAGCCTGGCGTTGCTCCTCACCGCTGGCATGCTACGCAGTCATCGCCTGCTGTTGCAGGGCAGTGCGCAGCAGTTGCATCAGGTTCAGTTGCGTCAACTGGGGCTGGCCGGTGAAGCCTGGGCCCGCAGCGTCCTGCAAGACAGTGCCAACGCGCCATCTGGGCAGGTGGACTTGAGCCAGGAGTGGGCCCGGCAAAAGCCGGCGTTCGAAGAAGAGGCCGATATCCGCGTCGAGATCCAAGACCTCTCCGGGCGCCTGAACCTCAACGCATTGACCACCCAGGGACAGATCGATCAGCTCACGCTGGACCGCTGGCCGCGATTGCTGGCCTTACTGGATCTGCCCGAACTGTCCTTGCCCCAGGTCGGATTGATACAGGAGTTGAGTCAGTTGCGCCTGTTGCCGGGCATGGACGGCCAGACACTGCGGCGCCTGGAACCCTGGGTGGCGGTACTGCCCCGGGAAGCTCGGCTGAACGTCAATACCGCGCCGCGACTGTTGTTGATGACCCTGAACGGTATGGAACAGGCGTCGGCCGACGCGCTGATCAACCAGCGTCCTCACACGCCGTACCACAGTGTGCCGGCATTCACGAATGACCCTTTGCTGGCCGGCCTGGGCATCCGCGGCCATGGGCTGGGCGTGAGCAGCCGCTGGTTCCGGGTCAGGGTGGACGTGGCCTTCGCAGACCGTCACCTGCGGCTGGTCTCGGACATCGAGCGCCACCCTGATACCGGTCGTTGGACTGTGCTTCAGCGTCGTTTCCAATCCCTGCTTCCCAGCGAGTTCCATTGATGAAAACCTGGCTTTACCTCACCGTCGAAGGCATGGACGCCCTCAGTCCCGATTGGCCGTGCTGTGTCTGGTCGGTCGCGGCCGAGCGCCGCTGCCTGCCCCTGCACGAAGCTGCCCAGGCGTTGCGCGGGCGAGTCGTCGACGTGCTGCTGCCGATGGAGATGTGCAGTTGGTTCCAAAGCGATCCATGGCCTTCCCGACGCCAGCCAAAACCCCAGGCACTCGCGTTCGCCATCGAAGAACAACTGAGCGAGAACCTGGAAGCGTTGCACATCTGTGCCAGTGTTCGAGACCGTCGGCAGCGTTACGCGGTGATGGTGACTCAACGGGCCAGGTTTCAGGCGCTGCTGGCGTTGCTCGCGGCGCAGCAAGTGGATATGCGCGCCATGCATGTCGATGCCGATCTGTTGCCCAATGATGCGGCCTTTGGCGTGCGCTGGTTTGGTCGCTGGTTGCTGGGTGGCGCCCTCGCGGCACGCCTGTCGCTGTCGGCCCGGGCCCTTGCCACGCTCAAGCCTGACCTGCCCGAGGACATCCATTGGCTGGACGAGGAGCGGGACCGCCCGGGTATCGATGAGTGGTTGCTGGCCGCTGATGGGAATCCCATCGACTTGTTGCAGGGGGAGTTCCGTCAACGCCGACAGCGTCTGCCATGGCGGGGCATGGCGGCTGGTGCGTTGGGATTATGCTTGGTGACCTGGGGCGCCAGCGAAGCTCGCATCGGATTTCTTGAACACGAAGCCCGGATTTTTCAGGTCCAGAGCGAGCAGCGATTCCGGTTGCTGTATCCCGATCAAGAACGGATTGTCGACCTGGCGGCGCAGCTCCAGGCGTTGCAGAGTCGTCGCGAGCAAAGACGGGAGACCCGGGTCGCGCGTCTGGTCCAACTGACGGAACAGGTCATCGGCGCCAGCGACGTCGAAGTACTGCGCATCGATTTTCGGATCGATGATGGCTGGAAAATCCGACTGTCCGCTAACAGCTTCGTCGAGCTGGAGCAACTGCGCGAACGTGGGCTTAAAAGCGGACTGCCCCTCACCCTGGTCAACGCCAGCAAGCAGAGCGATCGGGTTCAGGCCACCCTCGCACTGGAGAGCAATTGATGGGTTTCAAGGAATGGCAGCGCTGCAAACAGGTCTGGGAAAGTATGTCGCACCGTGAGCAACGGTTGCTGTCGGGGCTTGTCGGACTTGTGTTGGTAATCGTGAGTTACACCTCGATCTGGCAGCCCACCCGACATCGGCTCGACCTGGCCGAGCGTCAGTATTGGCAGCAGGCCGAACTCGCTGCCCGGATCCAGCGCCTGGAGCCCACCGGCGCTACGACCGCCACGAGCTCTTTGTCCGTCAGGATCAACGACAGTGCGACGGCAGCGGGGCTGGAGCTGGCGGAGCTGGAGATCGACGGTGATTCGTTGCAGCTTGCCGTCAGTGGCGATGCCAATCGACTGCTCGACTGGCTGGACCGGCACGAGCGGAACGGCGCCACCTTGCAGGTGCTGAGCCTGGAAGTGCGCAACGGTGTCCTGGACGCCCGGATGGTGTTGGGGCAATGACTTGAACGGCGGGCCAGCGCCTGAACAGTGTCCGCTCAAACCTGAGCGTTGCCCGGCAACAACGGCAACTTCGCCAGTTTCACCGCCACCAGCAACGCCAGCACCAGCAAGCCGCCAATGAACAGGCCGACACCGTTCCATCCGCCCAGATGCCAGGCTACCCCGCCAGCCGTACCTGCGACGCTGGAGCCGGCGTAGTAGCTGAACAGGTACAACGACGAGGCCTGTCCCTTGGCCTTGATTGCGCGGCGACCGATCCAGCTGCTGGCGACCGAGTGCGCGCCGAAGAAGCCGAAGGTGAACACCAGCATGCCCAGGATCACCAACCACAGCGGCGTGGCCATGGTCAGTGCAAGACCGGCCAGCATCAGCGCGATAGTCGCCCAGAGCATTTTGCGACGGCCGTGTTTGTCGGCCAGTGCGCCGACTTTCGCCGAGCTGTAGATACCCGACAGGTAGACCACCGAGAGCAACCCGACGAAGGCCTGGTCCAAGTGATAAGGCCCGGCCAGCAGGCGATAGCCGATGTAGTTGAACAGCGTCACGAAGGCGCCCATCAATACGAAGGCTTCGAGAAACAACAGCGGCAACCCGGCGTCGCGAAAGTGCATGGTGAAACCGTCCAGCAAGCTGCGCGGATGCAGCGAGCGAGGGCGAAAATTGCGCGACTCGGGAAGCATCCTCCAGAACACCGCCGCCGCAATCACGGCCAGGCCACCGACCACCAGCATCGCGACATGCCAGCTGACGAAGTCAATCAGTACCCCGGCGATCAAACGGCCGCTCATGCCTCCGATAGCATTGCCGGCGATATACAGGCCCATCGCCAGGCCAATGTGCTTGGGATGGATTTCTTCGCCCAGATAAGTCATCGCCACCGCCGCCACGCCGCTGAGCGACAGCCCCACCAGAGCGCGTAGCACCAGCACACCCTGCCAGGTCGGCATCATCGCGCTGGCGATGGTGCACAACGCTGCGGCAAACAGTGCCGCAACCATCACTGACTTGCGGCCGATGCGATCGGAAATCGGGCCGGTGATCAGCAGCCCGACTGCGAGCAGGCCGGTCGCCACCGACAGGATCAGACTGCTCTGGGCGGCATTGATGGAAAACTCTTCGGAGAGCAGCGGCATCATCGGTTGCACGCAATACAACAGGGCGAAGGTCGCAAAACCGCCACAAAACAACGCCAGCACCGTACGCATGAACAACGGCGTGCCTTTTTCGATGTAGATGTCTTTGCGTCCGGGGATGCCATCATCGGCAAGCGGTGGAATTTCATGGGCCAGTGGGGCGACAGCAGTTTTCACGATGGACCTCGCAGGAGCACGGCCAGGCAGGCAATGGAAAAAGCATATAGGCGGTTAATGTTTGTATCCAATATATTGTTCGACCTGTTTAAGAGTTTTTACGACCTACTGGATGGCCCATGGAACTACGTCACCTGCGTTACTTCATTGCCGTTGCCGAAGAACTGCATTTCGGGCGCGCCGCGCTGGCGCTGGGCATCTCCCAGCCGCCCCTTAGTCAGCAGATCCAGGCGCTGGAGCAAGAGATTGGTGCGCGGCTGTTCAATCGCACCAATCGTCGCGTCGAACTGAGTGAAGCCGGACGTTTGTTTCTCGAAGAGGCTCGACAGGTGCTGGCCCAGGTCGACAAGGCCGCCGATGTCGCTCGCCGCGCACAGTTGGGCGAACTGGGCGAGCTGAAAATCGGCTTCACGTCATCGGCGCCTTTCAACTCCACCATCCCCCAGGCGATTTTCACGTTTCGCCAGCGCTTTCCCGCCGTCCACCTGAACCTGCGGGAAATGAGCAGCACCCAAGTGGCTGACGCCCTGGTGGACGAGGCAATCGAGGTGGGCATCATGCGCCCCTTGCCGCTGCCCGACTCTTTGCAGGAGATCGAATTGAGCCGCGAGCCGCTGGTAGCCGTGCTCAGTTCCAAGCATCCACTGGCTCAGGGCAGCGAAGACGGTCTGTTTCTCTCAGCGTTGGCCCACGAGCCATTCGTGTTCTTCCCCCGCAGCTACGGCAGTGGCCTGTACGCGCAACTCCTGACGCTGGCCCGCGACGCCGGCTTCAGCCCGCACTTCGCCCAGGAAGCCGGGGAGGCCATGACCATCATCGGCCTGGTGGCGGCCGGGGTCGGGGTGTCGGTCCTGCCGGCGTCCTACCAGCGCATGCGTATTGACGGCGTGGTCTATAGACCGCTGCTTGACCCGGCGGCGGTGTCGGCGGTGTGGCTGGTGCAGCGCAAGGATCAGCGTTCGCCGATGGCGAGGGCGTTTGTGGCGTTGTTGACTGATAGGGGTCAATCTCTCGCGCCGGAAGAAGCCTGAATATTTGAATGAATCGGCCGATAACCCGTTGTTCGACCAACAAACCATGGAGAAACAGGATGTTCAAGCAGTTGACCTTCACCGCTTTGCTGGCAGTTGCCGCGCTGACCACAGGCTGCGCTTCGGTAAAAATGGCGGATGACACTCAGGATGCTCAGGCAAAAACATTCCAGACTGCTCCCGACAAAGCCAACATTTACCTTTATCGCAACGAGAGCATGGGCGCCGGAGTAAAAATGCCGGTAACGCTCAACGGTAAACCTGTAGGCCAGACCGTCGCTAAGTCGTACTTGATGCTGTCAGTACCGGCTGGCCAGCAGACCTTGGTGTCATCAGCGGAAAACGACTCAGAGCTCAAGCTCAGCACAGAAGCCGGGAAAAACTATTTCGTCTGGCAGGAAGTGAAGGTGGGTTTCATCAAGGCACGTAACAACCTGCAGGTAGTTGATGAAGAAACCGGTCGCGCCGGGGTGGCTGAAAGCAAATTGATTCAAGCCCAGTAACTCGACTGGCTGCACCGAGCTGTTGTTGAAGGGCGCCCAATGGCGCCCTTCTTCGTTCATGGCCGCGGCATCGGCCCGGTACAAATCGGGCAGGAGAGTCGTCCACGAACAACGTTTTACTTAACCCTCCCAGACCGTCGCCGGCCTATTGACGTGATAGTCATAAAACCCTTGGAGGGTCCAGGTATCGCCCTTGCGTTCAAAGGCAGCGCGCCATGCGCCTCTGCCACCTCCGGGTGACAGTTGCGCCATGTCGTACCAGTAATACCGGTTGATGCGCTTGGTGGTGACTCGGCCCGCACGAATGTCAGCCATGATTTCCGTTATTTTTGCTTTGGCTGCTTCAGTAAAAGTGTCATATGACATCTGTGATTCTGCCAGCAGGCTTGTGCTTGTCGTAAATGGGTCTGTTGCAGCCGAGGCCTCGGGGAGAGCGGCAGACTCGGTAACAGCAGTCGGTTTGCCGGTCACTTTCTTCGACGGGACCCGGGTGACAATCTCGATATCAAACGCATCATAATGTGAGAGTTTTTTGGTGAAGTTTTTAACGTCCTCTTCGGTGATCAACATCGTTTTTCGCAGCGACTTGCCTTTGTTGACAATGAGATAGGGAATTTTGTTGTTCCTGATTTCCGTCAGGAGGCCGGGTTTGTGTCTTTTTTTCATCTCCTCCCGGAAAATCTCGAGCTTTTTGCTTTTGTACTGCGCAAAGTTTTCAGGCGTTTCCTTGAATTTTTCCCTGGCGGCTTCTACTTCCGGTCCCTCCCCTGGAAAGTCGCTCCCCAGTTCGGCCCAGACTCTGTTTTCGGCAGCGGCGACCACGTCATGGATATCATTCTGTATCTTGGTCATGGCGGCTTTCTTTTTTCCCTGTTCAGGGATGATCGTAATGAATAGCGCGCCGGTGAGATTGTCTGGCAGGGACGACATCATCATCTTGAAGTTGCCTTCGCTGTCGAAAAGTTCCCTTTTGAGCGGCAGGGTCATGTCGAAGATTTTTATTTTTTGGGCCGACGTGAAAGTTGTGCCTTGGGATTCGATATCTCGGGTGCAGAATTCTACCGCCTGCCATACGTTGTATTTGTACAGAAGATTTTCGTGTGGAACCTTATGTTGTGCGAGACCGTGCAGTCCTTTATTTATATAGTTCAGGCGTGATCGATAAGTGTCTATGTCACTTACGTTTATGTCATTCATGCTTTCGCGCAGGATGCGTCCGGCCAGTTCCTCGGGCATCGCGTTGATGACTTTCCTTGCCGTTCTGAGCACTTCGCGCGAGGGCCAGTGATGATTGACCAGGACGGCCTCCACCAATGCGTTATAGGTCCTCTGTTCCGGGGTTTCCGGGGTGCGGCCGAACAGACTTTCGACGATACCGCCCCCGCGCAACCGTCCCGGTTGTTCGACGTGCCAATGGCCATAGTTCCAAGTCATCCTTCGCTGATGGGTACGGTTGTCCGGGGCGTAGATGATCTGCTGGCCTTCTTGTACCGCAGTCTTGTAGTAACCGTTCCCCAGCTTCAGATACCCTTGCCCGCCAGCATCCCGATACCGGTCACGACCCTCGGGCACCAGCCCTTTGCCGTTGAAACCTTTGAGCAGGAACGGTTGCAGTGCCGGGTCCGGTATACGGGGGAGCGAAGACAACCTCGGACGCTCCATGCCCCGCCGCCGCGCCGCGCGAGCCATGATCAGATCTTGCCCGCCCTCTGCCAGTACCTCACCCAGCCCGCTGATAAAATCCCCTGCCCATTGGCTGAAGCTGCCGTCTTCATCCTTGATCGCCGACACCGCGGCGCCGCCGGCCATCGTCGGCAGGATCGTGCGTCCCAGGACCCCGCCCAGGCGGCCCGCATAGAACATTGCCATCGCGCCGGTCAGTAACATGACCCCGTTTCGGCGCCCTTGCTGCGCAGCCGTGCTGTCGCGCTCGGCATGGGTCACCGTCAGCGCGTCAGCCGTTTTTAGCGCGTGGGTTATTTGCGTCTCGTGCAGTGTTTTAAGCAGGTTTCCTTTAACCACGGGCGAATAGACACTGGATGCAAAATCGTCCTGGACCCTGTGTTTGATCCATGAGAAGGCCGGTTGCGTGATCTTCTTGATTTTCTCGTTGAATGTCAGGGTTTCCGACGCCGGTACCAGGCTGGCAAGCTGATCGGCCTGCTCCGACAGTGGCAATTGCGAGATCAGCCATCGGGTCATTTCCAGCGTGGTGGTGAGCGTCTGCACCAGGGCCGCTTCCAACTCCCGGTCGCTTCCTGCATCTACGTCCCGGAACGTTTTGCCGTCCGGCGCCCCAGGTGTGTACAGCGTCAATGAAGGCCGGCTCGCAAGTTTCTTTACCCCGAATGCCAGCATCTCTTTGAGCACGCTGTCGCCCCACTGTATTTGTCGGACTACGACCTCGTGCCCGTTGACAGTGCGACGCCCCTCGGACTCAGGAGTGTCCAGCGCCGCCAGCACCAGGTTCAGCCCGGTATTGTCCTTGTCGTGTCTCAAGTCGCCCGAGATATGGGCGGCCCAGGCCTGAGCCCGTATCTGTTTCGCTTTCACGGACATCCACTCGGCCTGCCGACGGCGCGCCGCGAGCTGCAGTTCGGCCGGTAACCGGACCCCTACGTTGGCTCGTTCAATGACCTCCACGATCTGCGTAAAACTCAGCGGTCCTTCTACCGTAACGTGAGCGGCGTTGCGTTCGTCGGGGGTGAGGTTGGACATCGCCCACTCCGTCAGGGAGCGCCGGTCGTCAACTATCGCCTTGATCTTGTTCAGTGTGACCCCGGAGCCAAACGGGGATTCGCCCGTCGGTGCATGGGGGTCGACGATCTGCTTGCGTATGCTCAGAGAAATCTGGTCCGGGTCGGCCGGCGCGTATTTTTCCTTGATGAAGTCGGCAAGCAGCGTGCGGATCCGGTCCTGGAGAGCGTCGTGGGTAGCCAGGACCACCGGATCCGGCGGTGGTGATTTGTCTTCCACGGCTTTTTGCAGGTCCTGCACCGCCCTCCACCAGGCCACACGCTCGCTACCGGTTACATTCGGGTTGGCGTGCAACCAGTCGTCGAGCTTTTTTTGATTCAACCGCCATTCTCGCTCGTCCATGGCCCCCGCCAGATCCAGCCTGTCCCGCAGGTTCGCCGCCGCGTCCATCCGGGCCACCCAGTTGCTGAGTTTTTCTCCCTGTGCCGGACCGCCCAGCAAAACGTTGCTCATGGCTGTTTTCTGCTCTGCCCGCAATTGAGTGACCAAGCGGGTAAGGAAGCTCTCTGCTATTGGCGCCGTGTCCACCTTGTCCTGAGCGTTGTCGTCCTTTGCCAGGCTGCGCTTCAACGTCGACAGGTCAGCATATGTTTCCAGTGGGTCGCCTGGGCGATAAAGCACCGCGCTTGCGGAGTTGTCTTGATTGTCATGCTGCGTCAGCGCAACGGCGTATGGCATCGGGACCTCGAACCCCCATCCTTCGGGGGTGATACTCAGGCTGTAGACCCCGGGTCGGAAACGCTCCGCCAGTTTGGCGCGAGACGCCGCGTCCTGCGCCGACAGCCCAAGGTCCGTCAGCGCCTTGTGCATCGGCAGGCTCAGCATCCCGTCGAGCCGATGCAGATCCGCTTGCGCCTTGAGTTGTGCAGCGAACTCATCCGTCAGCCAGTCGCTGACGTTGCGGCCCTGGCTGAAGGGGGCAGGTTTATCCCAGAAATCATCCAGCGCCTGTGTCAGGAGTTGTTCATAAGCCTGCGGCGTGATGTGTAACAGCCGCTTGATCTCTTCCTTTGCGTTACGGCTATTCAGCGCCGCCGGCATTTGCGTAAGGCTGTCCTTGCCGGTGATGAGGTCGATGCTGCCTGATTCGAGAAAGAATTCGCGCGCATTCAACTGTCCAGCAACCGCACGCCAGAACAGTGTCTCGAGGGGGGCGGTATCCGTCACCGTCCGTTTGAAAACGGGTCCGTCGGCGGTGCGCTCGGAACTGGGAGTAACCTCGTCCTGTAACCTGCAAACCAGGATTTCTTCGACTGACACGCTGCCCGCCAGGGTGGGGAAGGCCCTTGTGAACCAATCCTCCAAGTGCTGCGCAGCCACCTTCGAGCCGTGTGGGACGGCGTCATTCAGGCGGATCATCTGCTGTTGCGAGGCGTCGAGTTGCTCTATCAGCTGCGCGCTAGCGGTTTGTATCGGGTTGTTCTCCTGCATGTTCTCTTCCTGAAAATAATCGGAAGGAACAACTTATTGAAGATGCACAAGGAAAGGGCGATATATAGATACCGCACATTGACGTATCCGCTGCGGTACGAAAAAGTGCCGACATTCAATACGCACACGGGTCTTTATTTGTTTCGTAAAAACGCCAGAATGGCTTCGCGGGTAAGCTGGGTTTTTTCTTCCAGTGGCCAATGCCCGGTATTGTTCAAGATCAGAGAGTGCGGTTGCGTAGTAATATGTTTGACCTGTTCGGCCAAGGTCTTGCCTCTTGAATGGTCACCACCCAGGGTGAGCACCGGCGTGGTCAACTTATGCTTGGCGAACGCCTGGTTGTCATTCACATCCTGTTCTACCCAGGCTGCATAAAGTTTGAAGGCCGCCTCCATACGTCCGGCCCGGGAATAATCCCTCACCAACGCCTCCTGAATCCAGTCAGGCACTGTAGGGTTACCTGGGAATACAAAGTCCTGAAAAAACATATTGAGATAGGTCTTTTCCCGACCTTGGATCATGTTGACGGCGGTCTTGCCGAAAAAGCGAAAGTGCCATTTGCTTGCAATGCCGGCTGCGGGGTTTCCGTTGTAAGCAGTTTCCCACCCTGAGATACCTGGAATAAATCCATCCATCAAGATAATGTGTTTGGTTTCATCCGGATAAAGCGCTGCGTAGGCATAGGCAATAATCAGCCCCATGTCATGGCCGATAATGTCAATGTGTTGAAAGTTCAAGTGAGCGATCAACCCACGCAAGTCGTGCGCCATGCTTTTTTTATCGTAGCCAGTATCCGATGCCTCTGTTTTTCCAGCGCCGCGATAATCGGGAACGACAGGGGTGTAACCCGCACGCATCAGCGTCCCCATCAACGCTTCCCAATTGCACCAGCTTCCCGGAAATCCATGAACCAGCAACACCGGATGTTCGCCATCACCGCCGATGAGATAGTGAAAACGGATGCCGTTGACATAGGCATACTCACTTCTAAAAGTCGCCCCATCCACAACGATACTGCTGGGTGTTTTTGAAGCGGCTGACTGTTCCGGTAGTGGTTTTTTGTTCATGTGGTATCCCACCTTGAACTCAATAAAAAGCTGAGCAGCAGCTTCCATGGCTAAGGCGATGGTATCGAAGCGTTAACCCGCCTTACTCTTTTTCAGGTTTTAAAAGATTGAAGCCATCCCAAGTCTGTCGGTACTGTCAAAGATAACAGTCCCGACAAACGGCAAGAGTGCTTGTGGGGCGCGGCACCTGTGGTTACATCCGAATCACTGCCAGCGCCGGAAAATCAACGAGGTATTGACCCCGCCAAAAGCAAAGTTGTTGTTCATCACGTACGTGTTGCTCATCGACCTGAACTCGTTGCGCAGGTAGTCGAGCTTGCCGCACTGGGGATCGACCTCATCGAGGTTGAAGGTGTGCACGTAGCGATCGCGGTTCATCATTTCGATGCTGAACCACGATTCCAGGGCTCCGCAGGCGCCGAGGGTATGCCCGAGAAAGCTTTTCTGCGAGCTGATGGGCATGTGTTCGCCAAACAGGCTGCTGGTGGCCAGGGTTTCGGCGATGTCACCCTGTTCCGTGGCGGTGCCATGGCCGTTAACGTAGCCAATGGCAGACGGCTCGAGGTTGGCGTCCTGCAGGGCCAGTTCCATGGCCCGGCGCATGGTGCTCAATTCGGGACGGGTAGCGTGTTGACCGTCGGCGTTGCTGCCGAAGCCGACGATTTCGGCATGGATTCGCGCGCCTCGGGCCAAGGCGTGTTCCAGCTCCTCAAGTACCAGCATGCCGGCGCCTTCACCGATCACCAGGCCATCGCGGTCCTTGTCATAGGGGCGCGGGCTGGTCTGTGGTGCATCATTTTTCAGGCTGGTGGCGTACAGCGCATCGAAGACCATCGCTTCGGTCGGGCAAAGTTCTTCCGCGCCACCGGCGAGCATCAGCGGCAGGCGACCGAACTTGATCGCCTCATAGGCATAGCCGATGCCATGGCTGCCGCTGGTGCAGGCGCTGGAGGTGGGGATCAGCCGTCCGGTAAGCCCGAAGAAGATACTGATATTGGCCGCCGTGGTGTGGGGCATCATCCGTACATAGGAGTTGGCGTTCAGCCCTTCGGCCACGCTGTTGAGCAACATGTTGCCGAACGCCTTGATCTCGTCGGTACTGCCGGTGGACGAGCCACAGGAGACGCCCATGCGCCCGTCCTTGATCGACTCATCGCCCAACAGCCCCGCATCAGCCAGGGCCTGCTCCGCGGCGCCGACGGCCAGGCGCGAGACCCGGCCCATGCTGCGCAGTTGCTTGCGCGTCCAGTGGGCCGGGACCTGGAAGTCATCGATGGGCCCGGCCAGGCGGGTGTTCAGCTCGGTGAAGCGGTCCCATTCATCCATGCGTCGTATGCCGCTGCGGTTGGCGGCGAAGTTGGCGGCGATGGTTTCCCAGTCGCTGCCCAGAGAGGTAATGCCGGCCATGCCGGTAACAACAACGCGTTTCATCAGCACAGGCCTCCGTTGACGGCCAGGACTTGCCGGGTGATGTAGCCGGCCTCGGCGGACATCAGGAAGTTCACCGCGCTCGCGACTTCCTCCGGGGTGCCCATGCGTTGGGCGGGGATCATTTTCATCAGTTCTTCCACGGGCACGTTTTCATCGAGCATGGCGGTATCGATCAGCCCGGGCGCGACGCAATTGACGGTGATCTTGCGCTTGCCCAGCTCGATTGCCAACGCCTTGGCCGCGCCGATCAGGCCGGCCTTCGACGCGCTGTAGTTGACCTGGCCGCGATTGCCGATCAGCCCCGAAACCGAGGTGATGCAAACGATTCGCCCAGCGGCGCGGCGACGGATCATCGGCATCATCACCGGGTGCAGGACGTTGTAGAAACCGTCCAGGTTGGTCCGCATCACCACATCCCAGTCGTCCTCGCTCAAGGCCGGGAATGCGCCGTCGCGGGTCAGCCCGGCGTTGAGCACCACGCCGTAATAGGCACCGTGGGTTTCAACATCAGCCTCGAGAATGGTTTTGCACGCGCTGCGGTCCGACACATCGAATTGCAACACTCGGGCATTGCGGCCCAGGGCCTGGATTTCGACCTGGACGGCCTCAGCCTCGGCGCGTCCGCTGCGGCAATGCAGCACGATGTCGTGCCCGGCCTGGGCCAGGCGCAGGGCGATGGCACGGCCGATGCCACGGCTGGAGCCGGTGACCAGTACGGATTCAGTCATGGCGTATTTCCTGTTGCGGACGGTTCATGAAGGTAATGAGCTGGCTGAGGTGGCCGGAACACATTCAACCGGGCCATGGCATGAATGCCCGGGGCGTTGATGTGGCATTCGAACACGCCCATGCCGTTGTCGTCTTCCAGCGAGCGCAAACCGTGTATGGTCAATTCGGTCCCGGCCGGGAAAAATTCGACATTGCATTCGAACTTGCGGGTGCCGAGCAAAAAACCCAGCTCCACGGCGTCGCCGCGACGGCGTGCATGACAACCGGCAAACGCGGCGACGCTTTGGGCCATCAACTCAATGCCGACCCAGGCAGGCAGCCCGCCGTCGTCGCGGCTGAACAACCCGTCGGGCTTGACGGTGGCGAGGGTGTGGATTTGCTCATCATCGAACGCCAGGACGCGGTCGATCAGAATCATGTCGCCGGCGTGGGGCAGCAGTTCGGCGAGCGGCCAGTCAATCATGGGGCGTCTCCGATAATCAGGCTGACGTTGTTGCCGCCGAAGGCGAAGGAGTTGCTCATCAGGCGGCGCGGTGCTGTCGGGTTCAGGCGGGTGCCGGTAGTGACCCACTTCAACGCCGGCAGTTGAGGATCGGCCTGGCCGTCCCAGACATGAGGCGGCAAGGCCTGGGCAGTGTTTTGCGCACTCAGGCTCAACCAGCAGAACGCCGCTTCCAGCGCCCCGGCGGCCCCGAGGGTATGGCCGGTCATGGGCTTGGTCGACGAACAGGGCACTCCTGCTGGAAACAGCCCGGCCACTGCCTGGCTTTCCATGGCGTCGTTGTGTTGCGTGGCGGTGCCGTGCAGGTTCAGGTAATCGATCTGGCCGGGTTGCAGGCCGGCGCGACGCAAGGCTTTTTCCATGGCCTGGCGGGCGCCGCGACCACTGGGCTCCGGCGCTGAAATATGGTGGGCATCGGAGCTGGCGCCGTCACCCAGCAAGGCTATTGGTGCCGGATGGCCTGGCGTCCTGCTCATGAGAAACAGCACGGCGGCCTCGCCGATGTTGATGCCGCTGCGGTTGACCGAAAACGGATTACAGCGCTCGCCCGATACCGCTTCCAGGGCCGAAAAGCCGTTGAGGGTCAGTTTGCACAGGCTGTCCACGCCACCGCAAAGCACCGCATCGCACAGGTCCAGGTCGAGCAAACGTCGGGCGCTCATCAAGGCCCGGGCGCTGGATGTGCAGGCGGTGGATATCACATAGGACGGGCCGCTCAGGTCCAGCCAGTCGGAAAGGAAGTTGGCCGGCGCGCTCAGTTCCTGTTGCTGGTAGTCGTAGCCGTCGGGGAAGTGCTGCTCACGCAGGTAATGGGCAATGCCCTGACTGGCTTCATCGATGCCCGAGGTACTGGTGCCCAGCACGACACCGATGCGAGCGCGGCCGTAGGTCTGGATGGCCTGATCGATCTCACCGCGAATCTGTAGCCCCGCTTCGAGCAACAACTGATTGTTGCGGCTGCGATGCGCGATCAGCGATTGCGGTATGCAAGCGAGTTCACCGGGCACCGAGGCCACCGGCAATTGGCGCTCGGCCACCCAGCCATCCTGCACGCGCACGCCGCTGCAGTCGCCGGCAAACAGGTTGCGCGCCACTTCATCTTTACCCCGGCCTAGGGCGCAAATCACCCCCAGGGCATTCAAATAAGCGGTCATGGGGTGCTCTCGGTCAACGGCATGATGCGGTAGTGCGGGCCTTCGTGCAGGCCCAGTTCAAAATTCAGCGGTTGCTTGTAGCGCACTTGCCAGCGTTGGCCCAGGGTTCGTTGCCGAGCCTCTTGCCGGGCGGTGGGGTAGTTGCCCGGCAGTTCGGTTTCGGGCGTCAGGGCAAACAGCAGCGCGGCGAAAAGCTCACGGGCTTCGGCATTGGGTGGCAGCAGTCCGTCGGCTTGCCATTGGCCGTCCACCAGGCGTTGGCGGGCCAGGGGAATGCCCAGCGGGTCCATCATCGACCAGCGGATGCCGGCGCCTTCGCGCTGGATCACCAGCAGCCAATCCTGGCGCTGTCCGGCCAGTTGCCGCTCGACATGCAACTGCAGCGGCAGTGCCAGGGTTGGTGTGCGTTCCGGCAGCGGCGCCTGACTGGCGCAGGCACTGAGCAACAGCAAGCAGCCAAAAAGCAGCGCACGAATCATTCGGCAGTCCCTTCAACGGGTTTACGGGCCACTACATTGATCAGGGTTTCCTCACGCTCACCAAAGGGCCGCGGGCGGCGCAGGCCGAAGCGTTCGAGAAGGCCGAAATCCTTGGCGCGGCTCCACCACAGATAGGGATACGAGACGTTGGCGGCCTCGAACTGGAAACCCTGACCGCGGATCATCTCCAGGTACTGCGCGGCACTTTTCTGCACATGCATGGGATGACGGAACAGCCAGCGGATCACCCAGGTATCGATGTAGGCCGCAGTGGACTCCGCGAACATCAGATAGCCGCCGGGCTTGAGCACGCGATAGAACTCGGCGAGGGCTTTTTCCTGCTCTACCAGGTGATGGAAGGTTTGATGGCAGAACAGCAGGTCGACGCTGTCATCAGGCACCGTCAATGTCGCGCAATCGCTGCCGACCAGTTCCACGGCCATGCCTTGGCGTGCGGCTTCCGCCAGGCTCAGGTCCAGGCTATGGGGGTCGGCGTCGACGCCGATCAGGCGTTGCGGGGCGAACACCTGGCGCAGGTATTGGAACGATTTGCCCTGGCCGCAACCGGCATCCAGCAGCACCGGGGCCACCGGCAACGGGCCGCTGAATAGGTTGCGCAGGTCATTGATCGCCACCCGCAAGACATGGTGCTGCCAGGTGTGGCTGCGCAGGAACCAGAAGCCGAAGCGGGTCTCTTCGACGTAGTTGTCGCTCAGGTAGCTCATGGCTGCTTTCTCATGGTGCCGGGCTCGCACAGATTTCCGACAGCATGCGCAAGCGCCGCTTGGGTTCGCTGACGAACGGATTGCGCTCATCCCAGGCGTACCCGGCCAGGATCGCGCTGATCATGCGGCGAATGTCTGGTGAGCCGTCGGTGTAGAAAATCACATCCTGGAAGGTGCCGGCGTACCAGCCTTCGACGTAACAGCGGAAGGTATCGACGCCCCGTTTGAGTGGCTCGGCGAATTCGCTTTGCCAGTCCACGCTTTCGCCTTGCAACTGACGATGCAGTACACCCGCCGCCATGCTCGCTGAGCGCATGGCGATGGTCACGCCGGAAGAGAACACCGGGTCGAGGAATTCCGCGGCGTTGCCCAGCAGGGCGAACCCGGGACCATGCAGCGTTGTGACATTGGCCGAGTAGCCGCCGATGGTTCGCGCCGGGGTGTCCCACACGGCATTCTTCAACACACCGGCCAGGCTTGGGGTTTCGTCGATGAAACCGCGCAGGCAGGCGTCGAGGTCGTCGGTACGCCCGGCAAAATGCTCTGCCGCCGCGACCACACCCACCGAACACCGCCCGCCACTGAAAGGAATGGTCCAGAACCATACGTCGCGTTTGCTTGGGTGGGTGGTGATCAGGATTTTTTCCCGATCGAACGCCGGGGCGTCGATGCGATCTTCAATGTGGGTGAATACCGCTTGGCGTACCGGGAAATTCGACGGAGCCTCAAGGTCCAGCAGGCGCGGCAGGACCCGGCCATAGCCGCTGGCGTCGAGAACGAAGTCGGCTTCGACCAGGTACTCGCTGCCATCTTCGCGCTGCACGCCCAGTTGTGGGCTGGCAAGTGTGAAGACGGCGCGGGTGATGGCCTGCCCATAACGGATCTCGACACCTTGCAGCGCCGCCTGATCGGCCAGCAGCTTGTCGAAGTCGGCGCGCTGCACCTGGAAGGTGGTGGGCTTGCCTTTGCTGAAGGTATCGCCGAAATCGAAGGCGCTGTAGCGCTCGCCCCAGGCGAACGCCGCGCCGTTCTTGCGCTGAAACCCGGCGGCATTCACCGCGTCGAGCATGCCGGCCTCTTCGACGAAGTCCAGGCAATGGGACAACAGGCTTTCGCCGATGGAAAACCGAGGGAAATGCTGGCGCTCAATGACTAGCACATCGTGGCCCTTGCGCTTGAGCAACGCGGCGGCGATAGCGCCAGAGGGGCCTGCGCCGATGACGACGACCTGTCGACGTTCCATTTCAACTGTTGGCACTGGAGCTCCTGGCCGGGACGGCAATCGAGGGAATACGGTGGAGGCCGGCCAGGGCCGGCAGCAATGTCGCGATCAGGCCCATCAGCATCAGCGCAAAGTACAACGCCGGGCTGATGAGCTGTTGTTGTAGCAGCAGGTTGAGGAACACGATTTCACTCAAGCCGCGAATATTCAGCAAGACACTTTCGCGCCAGCGACTGGCGCCAGGGAATGAGGCCCCGGCCCAGCCCAGTCCCAGCCAGTTGCCCAGCAGTTTGCTGGCGATGGGTAACAGCAGCAATGCGCCGATCTGCAGCCAATCGAGGCGACTCAGGGCGCTATGGACGTTGATCTGCACGATGCCGAAGGTGAGGATCAGCGGGATCGCCAGGTAGGTCTGCAAACCTTGCATCCAGTTCGCGTTGAGCGGCAACACCAGCGGCACCTTGAGCGCGGCCATGCACAGCAGATAACCGATGCCGACAATCAGCGCGTTGAGCCGGTAGTGTTCGGCCACCACCAGCAGGGCGAAAAAGATCCCGCTGTGCAGCAGCGGCTGGCGCAGGCCAAGCAGTCGCAACAGCAGCGGCACACAGGCGCCGGTCAACGGCAGCAACAGGCTGGCCAGGTGCAGGCTGCCTTGGGCCAGGGCGAACAGGCTCCAGCAGATCAAGTCGATCAGAATCGCGGTTTGCACCAGGCGCCGTGTGGCGGCGGGCGGGTAGTCGATGTGACGCAGGTACAGGTACAGCACCGGGATGGCGGTGATCGCAAACAGCAGCCCCACCGCCAGGGAACTGATCCAGGGCTGTGGCGGCAGCAGCCAGAGTGCGGTCGCCAAACCGCAGGCGAAGGGAACGCCGAAGCTGGGCAGGGCGACTTTCACGCTCTGGCGGTCCAGTCGCAGGTCGATCACGTCGCTGAGGATGTATCCCAGCAACAGGGCGAAGGCGAGGCTGTAGAGAGTGCTCAGCCACACCGGCGCCACCAGTTGCGCGCCGCTGAGCTGCCAGCCTGGCTCGATCCAGAAGTACATCAGCAGCGGCAGGCCAAACGTCGCCAACAGCAATTGGCTGACAATCGGGATCAGTCCGAAGCGACGGCCTATGACTGTCGCCATTGCGAACAGCCCCAGGGCCATGATCCAGAACATGAGGATGATCACTGGGCGGGCTCCGTAACCGCTGCCGCGTGGGCCTGATGCCCGGCCCACGGCGCCAGCATGAAACTGAAGGCCAGCCCCAGGCTGACCGCCAGGCCGAAGTTGCTCACCGCCGGCGTGCTGGAAACTGCCAACAGGCCGAACGACAACCAGGTGGTGACTGCCGCCAGCAGGGTGCCCAGCAGGCTCACCGCAGCGCCGCCAATCTGTTCGCGCATCAGGATCGCGTAATCGACGCCGATGGCGGTGACCAGCAACAGACCGAACAGTCCGAAAAGGGTCAGCGGCTGGCCTAGCCAGCCGAGGCTCGCCAGGCTGCACAGCGCCGCCAGCAACGGCAGGGCGACGACGCGAAGGGCGCCGCCGACGCCGAACGGCCAGGTCAATAACAGCAGGATGAGCACGCAGGAGGCCAGTTTCAATTCGGCGGCGCTGACTTGCGTGGCGGCAAAGACCCGGTTCAGGTCCCCCAGGCGATCGACCAGTTGTACGCCGGGCAGATCCAGCGTCTGCACCCTGAGTAGCGCTGCATCATTCAAACCTTGCAGGCTGACGACCGCCGCCACGCCGTCTGTCGTTGGACCGAGCCAGAGTGTGCGGTACGGTTCGGCCAGGGGGCCGGTCAGCGCGGTATCGATGTCGGTCACCGGCAAGGCCTGCAATTGTGCCAGCTCGGTTTGCAGTGCGCTGACCGGAACGCCCAGGTCCAGCAGCGGTTGCCAGAACGCCGGCAACCGGGCCAGGGCTTCACGCACTTTCTGCTGTTCGGCGGGTGGGCTGAGCAGTTGGTTCAGCGACAGGTAGCCCTCCAGCTTCTCCAGGCCTATCAGCTGCTCCAACCGCTCGTTGAGCACCGTCTGACGCTCCAGCAGGTGTGACTGGTTATCGGCGCGGATCAGGAAGAACTGGCTGGTGGGTTGGAAACCGGTGATACGGGCGATGGCCTGGGCTTCGTCGGTCAACTGCTCGGGCGTGCCGATCCATTGGCGGATGTCGTTTTTCGTGGTCAGTTGCCAGAGGCCGCCGGCGCAGAAGATCAGCAAGAGCCCCAACAAGACCGGTGTACGCACCCGCGCCAGCAACGCTTCGCGCGCCCTGAGCAGGTGTTCGCACAGCCGCAGCGGCCACTGGGCCGGGTGTAAGTCCACGCCCTTGAGCAGCGCCGGCAAGAGGCAAACCGCTGTCAGGTAAGCACCGATCAAACCGGCGGCGGAAAATATCGCGATCTGGGTCAGGGCCGGGAAAGGCGTCCAGGCCAGGGCCAGGTAGCCGATGCAGGTGGTCGCCAGGCTCAGGCTCAGCCCCGGCAGGGTCAGGCGCAGGGCCGACCAACTGCGCCACGGTTTGAGGCTCCAGCTTTTGGACAGGTAGTGCAGCGGGTAATCCACCGCCACACCGATCAGGCTGGAACCCAGCACCAGGGTCATGACATGCATGCGACCGAACAGCGCCACGCAGGCCACCGCCCCGAACAGAATGCCCACCAGTACCGGTACGAATGCCAGCCACGCTCGCAAACGGCGGAAGGCCAGCAACAGCAATAGCAAAATGCCGATTGTCGCCCCGCCGCCGACCCAGGTGATTTCCCGCGAAGCCTGTTGTTGACCACTGGCGGCGTACAGCAGGCCGCTGGCCGCCAGCAATTGCCCTTGGGTCTGGCCCGCCTGAGCACGGCTGCGTTGCAGCAGGTCGGCCACTTGCAGCGGCAGGTCCATGTCGAAAGCGTTGCCATGGGTGCGGGCTCGCAACAGCACCCAGTGTTTGCCGTCGGCTTCAGCGATCAGCGCGCCGCTGCCCACGTCCAGCTGTATCGCTCCGCGTTGGGGCTGGCTGTTCTGGATGCGCCCGGTCAGGCCCAGCCAGTCGTCCTGGCTCGGCACCAGGCTGAAGCCGCTGAATGGATCGAAGAGCGCCTGCACCCGTTGCTGGATGAAAGCCTGGGGCTGATCGATCAGTTGTTGCCGATCCGCTGCCGAGAGCATTGCCAGTCGCCCTTCGAGCAATTGCGTGCGCAAGGCCGGCAGGTCGGCCTGCAACGTCCACTGGACCTTGTCGAACAAACCGCTGGCCTGCCACTGCTCGCCAAGGGTTTGCGCCAGAGTGATCGCCTGTTGGCGCTCGGTGTGCCCGACCAGTAGCAGCACCTCGCGGTTGAGGGGTTCTTGCATGCGTTGTTCGGCGATGAGCTCAAGCGCATCAGGCGCGGTACCGGGCACCAGCTCCATGAGGTTGGCCGACAGCGGCGCGCCATTGCGCCACTGCCAGCCGGCCAGCGCCAGCACCGCCAACAGCAGAATCAGGAACAGTCGCGGCAGCCTGTGTTCACTCGGCAAAGTCATGTTGCTCCGCTTCGCTCAAGGCTTTCGCGTGGGTGCTGTCCTGCATGCGCAGCACGGTACGGTCACCCTGGGTTTCCAGCAGTTCGATGCGCTGCACCAGTTCGCCGCCATCGATGTTGATCTGCTTGAAGATTTGTTTGAGCAGCACCGAGCGCGGGGTCAAGGTGAGTTTCCACTGCTGCGGTTGGCCCGACAGATTGAGGTCGAAGTCCCGCTGCAGGCCGCTGCTGTCGCCCTGTAACACCGCAAGGAACAGACGATTCTGCTCGGCGCCGGCACTCTTGTTCGGCAGTGTCTGCCAGGTGCCGCCATCGCGCCGGGCGATTCCCTGGGGGGTGATGCGGTAATCCTGCTGCAGCGGGGTTTGCAGCAGCCACAGCAGGCCATGGTTTTTTGCCAATACGAAACGGCCCTTGCTGGTGAGCGGCTGGGGCAGGGCGCGCAAGTGTTTTTCCTGGATGAACTGGCCGTGGATCACGTCCGGGCGCGCCAGTTGTTCGCTCAACTGTTGCAAGTTGAACGCCTGGGCCAAGGGCGCCAGGCCCCATAGCAGCAGCCAGATGAACAGGCGCTTCACGGTAGTTTCCTCTCGACGGCTTGGACAAAGACCCGCGGCGAGGCCAACAGCATTTCGCGACTGGCGACGTCCACCGCCACTTGCACCGAGCTGGCGCGGGTCAGGCGTTCGCCGGTGCTCGCGTCGCTGATCAGGTAATTGATCTTCAGGCGGTTTTCCCATTCCACCAGGCTGGCGCGCACGGTCAGGGTCTGACCGAACACGGCGCTGCGCACGTAGCGCAGTTGCAGGTCGATCACCGGCCAGGCATGGCCGGAGGCGAGCATGTCGTTGTAGTTGTGGCCGATCAGGTCGAGCAAGGCGCAGCGGGCCACTTCCAGGTACTTGACGTAGTGACCGTGCCAGACCACGTTCATCGAATCGACATCGAAAAACGGCACCACGATCTGCGTTTCGACGTGCAACACCCCTTGGCTACGCATGCAGCCTCCAGTGTTGCTCGGCGATGCGCTGCAGGCACAGGCGCAATTCGCCTTCCAAGGCCCGGTCTTCGATGACCGGCGGGAAATCCACAGCCAGTTGTTCGTGCATGTCGGCCAGGGCCGGCGGCAGCGGTCGGGCATCTTCGGCACGGCTGCGCAGCCACACGCCCTGGTTGGCGGCCAGCAGTGTCGCGGCGGCCACTTGTTCGGTCAGTTCCAGCACGCGGATCGCATCCCGGGCAGCGATGGTGCCCATGCTCACTTTGTCCTGGTTGTGGCATTCGGTGGAGCGCGAGAACACGCTGGCCGGCATGGTGTTTTTCAAGGCTTCGGCGGTCCAGGCGCTGGTGCCGATCTGCACCGCCTTGAAGCCATGGTTGAGCATCGCTCGCTCGGCGCTGGCGCCGGACAGGTTGCTCGGCAAACCGTGGTTGTAGCGTTCGTCGACCAATAGCGCGAGCTGGCGGTCCAGCAGATCGGCTACATTGGCCACCAGATTCTTGAGGCTGTCCATGGCAAAGGCGATATGCCCGCCATAGAAATGCCCGCCGTGCAGTACGCGCTCGGCTTCGGCATCGATGATCGGGTTGTCGTTGGCGCTGTTGAGTTCGATTTCGATGAATGAACGCAACCAGTTCAGACTGTCGGCCAGCACGCCGAGCACGTGGGGGGCGCAGCGCAGGGAGTAGCGATCCTGCAGGCGATGCAGCGGCGCGGTGGGGGCGTCGATCGCCAGGTCTTTGCGCAGCCACGCGGCCACTTGCATCTGCCCCGGGTGGGGCTTGGCGGCGAACAGGCGCTCGTCGAAGTGCTCCGGGTTGCCTTGCAGCGCGACCACGTTCAGCGCGGTGATGCGGGTCGCCAGTTGCAACAGGTAGTCGGCGCGGGCGAAGGCCAGGCAGGCCAGGCCGGTCATCACGGCGGTGCCGTTCATCAGCGCCAGGGCTTCCTTGGGGCGCAGTACCAGCGGCGTCCAGCCCAGTTCGCGATGCACATCGGCGGCGAGCCGACGTTCGCCACGGTACATCACTTCCCGTTCGCCGGAGAGGGTGGCGGCGACGTAGGACAGGGGCGTCAGGTCCCCACTGGCGCCCACCGAGCCTTCTTCCGGAATCAGCGGCAGGATGTCATGTTCGAGAAAGGCCTGGAGCCGCTCCAGCAGTTCCACGCGCACCCCGGACACGCCGTGGCACAGCGACTGCAAACGCGCGGCCAGCACGGCGCGGGTGGCCTGCGGGTCCAGCAGTTTGCCCAGGCCGCAACCGTGGAACGTATACAAGTGACGGGGCAGGGCCTCGACGTGGTGCAACGGCACGGCCACCACGCAGGAGTCGCCGTAACCGGTGGTCACGCCGTAGATCACGCCTTCCTTGTCCAGCAAAGAGTCGAGGAATTGCGCACCCTTGGCGATGCGCTGGCGGAATGCCGGATCATCCTGCAACCGCGTCTGCACCTGACGATTGGCCAGGGCCAGTACGTCCTCGATGCGCAAGGGGTGTTCGCCGAAAGTTACCGGCTCAAGAGTGGGCATCGTCATCGGTCTTCCAGAAAGGGTAAAAGTTGAACCACTGTTGCGGTGCCTGGAGGCAATAGTGCGCCAGGCGCTGGGCGTAGAGGCCGGCCCAATGGGTGATGACCTGCTCGCGGTCGCTGCGTTTCCACACCACCGCCTCGGCGAAGGGTTCGAGGGTGACTCGATAGCGTCCCTCGTGCTTGAGGCACATCAGCAGGTTGATCGGGCATTTGAGCAGCCCGGCCAGCAGCCAGGGCCCTTGGGGAAATGCTGCCGGGCGCCCCATGAAGTCCACGGTCACGGTGCGTGCGCCGTGCAGCGGGATGCGGTCGCCGGCGATCGCCAGCCACTCGCCGCGCTCCAGGCGTTCGCTCAGTTGCAGCATGATCACCGGGTCCAGCTCGCTGACCTGGATCAGCCGCAGATGCGTGGCGCCGGCTTCCCCCAGCAAACGATTGAACTGTTCGGCGTGCTTGGTGTGCACCAGCACGTTCATGGTCACTTTCTCGCCCAGCTCGGCCAGGGCCCGGCACATTTCCAGGTTGCCCAGGTGCGCGCCCACCAGCATTTGCCCACGGCCGTCGCGCAGGTGATTGCGCAGCAATGCCGGATCGACGATTTCGATCTGTTCCAGGCTCAGTTTGCCGTTCCAGACGTCGAGCTTGTCCAGCAGGGAGTCGGCAAACGCCATGAACTGCCCGAACACTCGCCAATGGCTGGGGCGCAGCTCGGTGCGGCCGCTCCAGTCGGCCAGGTGCTGCTGGTATTGCCAGGCTGCCTGCCGGGCGCTGCGGCCGAAAATGAAGAAGTACAGCACGATGCCGTAGAGCAACGGGCTCAATAAGCGGCGGCCCAATACCTTGGCGGCGAACGCAGTGAGTTTCATCAGCCAGAAACTGCCGCGCTCCTGGCGGTCGGCCCAGTGCTGCTTGTCTGTCTCAAGGCTCATGTTCGCCACCGTCGCCAGAGAATCAGGGGAGAGCGCACCAGCATGCCGAAGAACAACCGGGTGTGCATGCTGGAAATCAGTACGTTGTCGTGGAACAGGCGAAAGTGCGAAACCCCGTCCAAGGGGTAGTGAACCCGGGTACGCAACCAGCGCATCGGTTGATTGCGCCAGGCCAGGCGCACCAGGATGTCGGAGTCGAAATCCATGCGCTTGCCAATGTTCGCCGAATCGATCAGCGTCAGGACCGGTGGCAAGGGGTAGACCCGAAACCCGCACATCGAGTCGCGGATTTGCAGGGACAGGCTGTTGATCCAGACCATGACATGCGTCAGGTAGCGTGCATACAAGCGGCCTTTGGGCACGCTGTCATCGTATTGGGGATAACCGCAGATCACCGCCTCCGGGTGGGCGCGGGATTGCTCGATGAAGTTCTTTACGTCGCCAAGATCGTGTTGCCCGTCGGCATCGACCTGCAGGGCGTGGCTGAAGCCCAAGCGTGACGCTTCCCGCAGACCGGTCATCACCGCGCCACCCTTGCCTTGATTGACGGCCAGCCTGACCAGATGAACCTGCTCGCCCTCGGCCAACCGCTCCAATACCGCCGCGCAGGCCGGGCCGCTGGCGTCGTCCACCAGCACGCAGGGCAAGCCGTTGGCGAGCAGTGTCTGCACCACGGTCGCGATGGCGGTTTCGTGGTTGTAGACCGGGATGACGGCGCAGGGGTTATGCATAGATCCTGCCCTTTTGACGGGGGAGTTTGCTTGCCCTGTAGGAACTGCCGAGGGCTGCGATCCTTTGATCTTTCGCTTTGCACTCAATTGATAGGGACAAGATCGCAGCCTCGTTGCACTCGACAGCTCCTACGTAACCCCGCAGGAGTGAGCTCCCTCGCCACAGGAGGGCGGTGCAATTAATCATCGGTCACCCCCAGGACGATCCGCCCACTCGAACAGGCGGCCGTGTCATTGCGATAAGCGAAGTACAGCTTGCCGCGCTCGCGGTCGAAACGCAGGTGCAGCTGGATTTCATCGCCGGGGCGCATCAGTTGCTGGAACTTCAGCACTTCCATGCCGAGGAACCGCGGCGGCAGGTCCATCAGTTGTCGGCCCAGGCTCAAGGCCCAGTCGACCTGCACCACACCGGGCAGTACCGGTGCGGTGGGAAAATGGCCGCTGAAATACGCCAGGTCCGGGGGCACTAGCAGTTGCAGGCTCCATTGCCCGTCGGTTTCGACCTGTTCGAGCACTTGCGGGGCTTTGGGGCGCGCAGCCATCAGCAGGGCTTCGACTTCGGCCTGGGGCAGCTTGCCTTGGGCGTTGAGCGGCAACTGCCGCAGCCAGCGCCAGCGCCGAGGCAAGGCGAGGGTTTCGCAGTGTTCGCTCAAGTGACGGCGCAAGGCCTCGGTCACGGCGCGTCGACCCAGGTTGCGCAAGGCGTGCAGGCCGCTTTCGCTCAGCACCAGCAGCGCCCCGAGGGAGGCGCGATTTTCCTGGACCACCCCCAGTCGGGCTTCGCTGACCCAGTCGTGGGCCATCAACGCCTGTTCCAGCATGGGCAGTGATATGCGCTTTTCTTCAAGCTTGACGATGCGATCCAGCCGTCCGAGCAGTTCGAAGCGTCCATCCCCGGCGATCCGCGCCGCGTCGGCGGTGTGTTCCACATGGCCGGCCGGCAGATAAGGTGAGGCGATCAGCAAGGCGCCGTCACTGTCCTGGCTCAGCTTTACGTCGGCGAAGGGCTGCCATAAGCCTGCGCCCTGACGCCAGGCGATGCCGCCGGTTTCCGAACTGCCAAAGATTTCTGTCGGCCATTGCCCCAGTCGCTGGTGCAGGCTTTGGGCAGCCTCGGTCGGCAAGGCTCCTCCAGAGGAAAATACCCGGCGTACGCAGCTCAATGCTGGCCAGTCGAGGTTATCGCCCATGCGCTTGAGCAAGGCCGGGCTGGCGACCCAGGCAAAAGCCGGATACTGACGGCTGGCGCGTTGCAGGTCTTCGGGAAAGGCCAGTTGCCGGCGCACGAATGGACGCCCGACGCACAGCGGCCACAGCACCCGAAACAGCAGGCCATAGATGTGCTGGGTAGCGACGCTGCCGATCATGCAGGCCGGGCCCAGGTCGGCGCCCCACAATTGTTCCAGAGCCTGGACTTCGTTACTCAACTGACGCAGGGTTTTCTCGATGCGCTTGGGCTCGCCGCTTGACCCGGAGGTGCACAGGCTCAGGCAGCACTGATCGAGGTCCAGTTCAGTGCCCTCAAGGGGGGCTAGTCGCAGGTCGTCGAGACGGATGTCCGTGGGTTGATCGGTCAACCACAGGTCGACGTCCGCCGACCAGCGCTGGCGGGTCTGGGCTTGCAGGTCGGCGGGAAGCAGGACGCTGGCCCCGGCGCGCCAGGCACCGAGCAGGGCCACCGCCAGGTCGGCGGCGTCTTCCAGGTGCACCGCCAGGCGCCGTACGCCGCGGGCCTGCAGACCGGCGGCCAGGCTCAGCGCCGCGTCCCGCAGTTGCGAGTGGCTCAGCGCCGGGTCGACGGCCACAGCACGTTCCGGCTGGGCTGTGAGCAACATCTGCTCAAGTGTTATCCAATTCATGGGCGGCCTCTTACCCGTTGTCGTATAAGCCATTCAATGGCAAACAGCAGCCCCATCAATCCGTAGGAAATCAGGCCGGTGTACAACATCCACCAGCTCAGCGGCGCCCAGAGGGTCAGGGCGGCGGCGAGCAAGCCGTTACACAGGAAAAACACACTCCAGACCACCGTGACCTGGCGGGTATACACCACCGCGTTGGCCGGTAGCTGCGGTTCGCGCAGGCGCGCCAGGCGCTCGACCATCGGCGGACCGTATTTCAGGCTCAGGGTGAACAGCCCGAGCATGAAGGCGCTGATCAGCACCGGATACCAGCGCAGCAGGAGCGGGCTGTCGAACAGCGCGAGCAGTACACTGAAGGCAATCGCGGTAACCGCCATCCAGCGGCTGCCGGGCCCGCCTTTGCCGAGCAAAGCCCGGGCCAGCCACAGGCTACCCAGCAGCAGGCCGAACTGCCATGGGGCGAAATGCTCCATGCCGAAATACACCGCAAAGGGGTACAACAGGCCCACCAGCAGCAGGCCTAGGCCAATCAGCCGGGTCATGCGGCCGGTTGAACCAGTCGATAGACCGCCTCGACCACGTCGTTGACGGTGCGCACCGACTTGAATTCTTCGGCGGCGATCTTCTTGCCGGTCTGGCGCTTGATGTGATCGATCAGGTCGACCGCGTCGATGCTGTCGATTTCCAGGTCCTGGTACAGGTTCGACTCCAGTGTCACGCGCTCAGGGTCCAGCTCGAAAAGCTCGACCAGAGCATCGCGCAGGGTGTTGAAAATGTCGTCACGAGTTTGCATGGTCCGGTCTCAGGCTACGCGATTTGCAGTGACGAAGGCCGCAAGGCTTGCCACATTGCTGAAATGGTTGCGGGTGTCCTTGGCATCGGCATCGATCTTGATGCCGTACTCTCTTTGGATCGCCAGGCCCAGCTCCAGGGCATCCACCGAGTCCAGGCCCAGGCCTTCGCCGAAGAGGGTCTGATGGTCGCCGATATCGTCGGTGCTGATGTCCTCCAGGCCGAGGGCGTCGATGATCAGCTGTTTGATGTCATGGTGCAGATCGCTCATCTTCGGCGAGCTCCTTGATGTAATAGTGATGCAGAAAATCGTTGAGCCTGCGCGAAGCCTGCGGCGCAGGGCCGAGCGCGGCGAACGCCTGTGGATCTATATCGGCCCCCACGCGGAAACTGAAGTGCACGCGGCGCTGAGGGATGCGATACCAGGGTTCGGCCTTGGTCAAAGTGGTGGGGCTGACCTTGATGGTCACCGGAGTGAGGATTTTCGCACCTCGCAGCGCGATGGCCGCTGCGCCCCGATGAAAGGCCGGCGGTTGGCCTGGCCGAGTACGGGTGCCTTCGGGGAACACGATCAGGCTCTGGCCGTCCTGCAGGGCGTTGCTGGCGGCATCGAGCATGTCCATGCTGCCGTCGTTGCTGATGTATTGGGTCGAGCGCAGCGGGCCGCGGGTGAAGGGGTTGTCCCACAGGCTCTGCTTGACCACGCAGTTGGCGTCGCGCACCAGGCCGATCAGGAACACCACGTCGATCAGCGACGGATGGTTGGCGATGATCATTTGCCCGGGGCGACCGAGTTTCTCCGCACCGTCGATCTGGTACGTGAGCACGCCGGTGCGGGCCATGAAACGGATAAAGAACCAGAACAATCGCCCCACGGTACGGCGGGCTCGCAGGCGGTGGGCCTGGGCGTCGCCGGGCAGCCAGGTCAACAGTGGAAACACCAGCAATCGCAGGCACAGCCCGCCCAGCCCGAACAGGACGAAGCTTGCCGCGGTCGCGATCAGGCGCCAGTAGTAGGCGTCGCGATGTTTACCGTTCACCGGTTGCGTTGCCAGGTCCATACACGATTCTTCCAGGCATGTTGGCAGGTGGATAGGTTGTTCAGCAGCGTACGCAACAATCCCAGGGCATGGGGCCAGTCGCTGGCGGGCCTTTGATCGGTCTGGGTGGACAGGTCCAGTTGCCAATCGTCGCCTGGAGTCAACAGCAAGCCCACTGCATAGGGGAAGGGCACATCGTTGACCCAGGGAGCGTAGACCTGGGGTGGCTGCTCTTCGGCGATCACCAGCAGCACCGCCGCCGCTCCCTCGTTCAGCAGCGCGACGGCTTCCAGGATCCCGTGTTCCAGCCCGTCGCCCGTGGCCGCCAGGGCGGTCATTTCGCTGGTTTCGCCGCGCAGGATCGACCACAGGCCGATCACGGCGTTATGCACCGACAGGCTGAATTGAGTCGGCGATAACGGTTGGTTGGCTGCCAGGTCCTTGAGAATCTCAAACGTGCGCGGGGTTTCGCCATGGCGGGAAATAAAGACCAACGGCAGGTTCGGCCGGCCTTCGGCCAGTGGCCAGCCCACGCTGAAAGCCATCCGCGCCAGGCGACTGAGGCGACGGCGCTGCATGGCCGGCAGAAACGAAACGTCAGGGGCGGCATCGCTGGTGGGCAACACGACCGGCTGTCGGCTCCATGCCTGCCAGTCGTCCACGCTTTCGAGCCCAGGGGCCCACGCGCGCCATTGGGCGATGTTGAAATTGATCACAAATACACCCCACCCCTGCGGGCTTTTATTGTCACGGTTCAGTGGTTTGACCCGCGTCCAACCCTGCATGGTCTTGCGACCCAAGTGGCGCGCATTATCCGGGTGCGGTTGGCTTGTAGCAAATGCTGGTTACATTTTGCTCAGCGAAATCTACCGGTTCGTTCGTCCAGGCGCAGACAAGAGCTATTGTCGCGATTATGACGAGCATGTCTGTCGGATGTTTCTCTGATTATCGAGGTGAATGGATGCTCCGTTGTTCGAAAAAGCCACCGACCTTGTGGTCCGGCCACACCGAAGGTAGCGAAGCGGTATCGTGGCCTACTACACTCGGGAATCTTTGATACACGGAGGTTTTGACATGCGGCGCGTGGTGTTCAATCAGAAAGGTGGCGTGGGCAAGTCCAGCATCGCCTGCAATCTGGCAGCGGTCAGTGCCAGCGAGGGGTATCGCACGCTGTTGGTGGACCTGGATGCCCAGGCCAATTCCACTCAATACCTGACGGGCCTTACCGGCGACGACATCCCCATGGGTATCGCCGATTTCTTCAAGCAGACCCTGTCGTCCGGGCCCTTCTCGAAAAAGAACAAGGTGGATATCTACGAAACGCCATTCGACAACCTGCACGTCATCACCGCCACCGCCGAGCTGACGGATCTGCAACCCAAGCTTGAGGCGAAACACAAGATCAACAAACTGCGCAAGTTGCTCGAAGAGCTGGATGAGGATTACGACCGGATTTATCTGGATACCCCGCCCGCTTTGAATTTCTATGCGGTTTCGGCACTGATCGCTGCTGATCGTGTGCTGATTCCCTTCGATTGCGACAGTTTTTCACGTCAGGCGTTGTACGGGCTGTTGGCGGAAATAGAGGAGCTCAAGGACGACCACAACGAAGGGCTTGAGGTCGAAGGCATCGTCGTCAATCAGTTCCAGGCGCGGGCCAGCCTGCCGCAGCAGATCCTTGACGAGCTCATTGCCGAAGGCTTGCCGGTTCTACCGGTGTACCTGAGCAGCTCGGTGCGCATGCGTGAATCCCATCAGGCGAGCTTGCCACTGATCCATCTGGACCCGCGTCACAAGCTGACCCAGCAGTTCATGGAGTTGCATAGCTTGCTGGAAAGCGCCTGATTCTGGCCTGTGCCAAACCAAGGTGGGAGCGGGCTTGCTCGCGAATGCGGTGTATCAGACACATCGATGTCGACTGACACACCGCATTCGCGAGCAAGCCCGCTCCCACATTCATCTCATGGCTTCAGATCCCCTGGCTACGCAACCAACTCATCAACTGCGGCAACGGCAATGCTCCACTCTGGCGCGCCACTTCCCGGCCGTCCTTGAACAGAATCAGGCTGGGTATCGAGCGGATCCCCAACTGCGCCGATAGCGGCTGATTGGCTTCGCTGTCGAGCTTGGCCAGACGGCATTTGCCCACCAGTTGCGTGGCGGCCTGTTCGAACACGGGCGCAAAGGACTTGCATGGCCCGCACCAATCGGCCCACACATCCACCAGTAACGGCAGGTCGCCCTTGATCTGGCTGGCGTAGTCGCCTTGCTTGAGTTCGAACGGTTTGCTTAACAGCACCTGGGCTTTGCAGCGTCCGCACTTGGGCGCATCGCCCAGGCGTTCGGCGGGGATGCGGTTGAGCCCGTTGCAGTGGGGGCAGGGGATCAGCATTGGGGCAGTCTCCAGGAAAAATCATCGGTACAGATTGAACACTATATAGAAACCACCGCAAAACCCCCTGTGGGAGCGGGCTTGCTCGCGATGGCAGTGTGTCAGTCAACATCAGGTCGACTGTTCTGCCGTCATCGCGAGCAGGCTCGCTCCCACAGGTGTAGTTCAGTGTTGTTGGTTATTTCGCGCTGGTCAGCGTGTTGTAGCTGGTCATCAGGTTGCGGTAGTCCGGGATGTGGTTGGAGAACAAGGTCGCCAGCCCTTCCACATCGTTGCGCCAGTCGCGGTGCAGCTCGCAGGCCAGGCCGAACCAGGTCATCAATTGCGCACCCGAGGAGGACATGCGGTCCCAGGCCGATTGACGGGTCAGCTCGTTGAATGTGCCAGAGGCATCGGTGACCACGAACACCTCGAAACCTTCGGCCAGGGCCGACAGTGCCGGGAAGGCTACACAGACTTCCGTGACGACCCCGGCGATGATCAGTTGCTTCTTGCCGGTGGCTTTGATCGCCTTGACGAAATCTTCGTTGTCCCAGGCGTTGATCTGGCCGGGACGAGCGATGTACGGCGCGTCCGGGAACAGGCTCTTGAGCTCGGGCATCAACGGGCCGTTGGGGCCGGTTTCGAAACTGGTGGTGAGGATGGTCGGCAGCTCGAAGTATTTGGCCAGATCGGCCAGGGCCAGCACGTTGTTCTTGAAGCGGTCCGGGTCGATGTCACGCACCAGCGACAGCAGGCCAGCCTGGTGGTCCACCAGCAGAACGGCGGCGTTATCTTTGTCGAGACGGTTGTAGGAAGTGGTCATGGCGTTAGTCCTCTAAGTTTTGGCTGCCGAACGGTTCGGCGTGGTTGAAGTTTTCAGTGTTGGTGTGTTGCTAAGCGATGGACATAGATTAAAACTGGCACCTTTGATGCGCTAGACTGCAAAAATCAGCCCTAGCGTTCTATTTGGAGAACGATCATCGAAGACCTCAACACGCTTTACTACTTCACCCAAGTGGTCGAGCACGGCGGTTTTGCCGCTGCCGGCCGGGCGCTGGACATGCCAAAATCGAAACTCAGCCGGCGGATTGCCCAACTGGAAGAGCGCCTTGGGGTGCGATTGATCCATCGCACCAGTCGCCATTGCTCTTTGACGGAGATTGGCCAGGCCTACTATCAGCGCTGTCTGGCGATGCGGGTCGAGGCCGAGAGCGCGGCCGAAGTGATCGAACGCAACCGCTCCGAGCCCCAGGGGTTGGTGCGCATCAGTTGCCCGACAGCGTTGCTCAACAGTTGGGTCGGGCCGATGCTGACCCGCTACATGCTCAAGTACCCGCGGGTGGAGTTGTTCATCGAGAGCACCAACCGCCGGGTCGACCTGATCCATGAGGGTTTCGATATCGCGTTGCGGGTACGCTTTCCGCCACTGGAAAACACCGACATGGTCATGAAAGTATTGGGTAACAGCACCCAGTGCCTGGTGGGCAGCCCGGCCTACCGCGAGCGCCTGTCCTCACCCGCTTCACCGGCGGACCTGCACGGTTTGCCGAGCGTGCATTGGGGGGCTGCGCAGCGCGAGTACCAGTGGGAACTGTTCGGTCCGGACGGCGCCAGTGCGTTGATCCGCCATGAACCACGCATGGTCACCGATGACCTGCTGGCCCTGCGTCATGCGGTATTGGCGGGTATCGGCATCGCACACCTGCCCGGCGTGGTGGTGCGCGAGGACCTGGCGGCTGGACGACTGGTGGAGTTGGTACCGGGCTGGACGCCCAAGTGCGGGATCGTCCATGCGATCTTCGCCTCACGCCGCGGGTTGCTGCCGTCGGTGCGTACACTGATTGATTTTCTGGCCGAAGAATTCAGTCACAGCGACATGGCGTAGCGTGGAGGCAGCCATGCCAGCGGATTCTCCTTGTGGGAGCGGGCTTGCTCGCGAAGACGGTGTGCCAGTCAACATCTATGTGTCTGATACGCCGCATTCGCGAGCAAGCCCGCTCCCACAGGGAATCACAGTCCAGGCTTCTCCAAGGACGTTTATCAAGGCTGCCATTCATCAGGTGCGCCGCACTGAAAAGCTGTCAGGGCCTCAAAAAGACACCACGTATCTGTTTGCAGACTCAGGAGGTCCCATGAGCAATCCTCAAGACCCAACCATCCCCCCAACACCGGCCAACCCCAATGACGACGGCTTTGTCCTTGGCACCGCAGGCCGCGACGAAGACCCTAACGCCGCCCCGGCCTACGCCATCGACCGCCGCCACGAACGGGATGAACTGACTCCCGAAGACGCCCGCGGCATGCCCGGTTACCCCGAGAAAAAAACGCCGGCCAAACCGGCTGGCGAAGAGGGGGCCGAGACAGAACCGGGCATTGAGACGCCTGAGCAGGGCAACGACAAGGTTGGATGAGCAGGGCTCACACCCGCTCACATTGCCGGGCGTCGACACCCAGTCGGTGGTATGGGAGGTATTGAGCGGCAAACGCCCGCTCAATTTAAGGCAGATTCGCTGGTTGGTGGGGCGCTTCGGCGTATCGGTTGAAACCTTTATTTGACGGTTCGCTGTGGGAGCAAAGCTTGCTCGCGATACCGGCTCCTCGGTTTTGGGGAAGACCGAGTTGCTTTCATCGCGGGCAAGCCTTGCTCCCACATGTCTTGCCCTCGCAAGACTGAAGCCTTTACGACGAACAACTGATTTCCAGGTGCTTGCCCCACTCCGGCGGACGTTGCGCGTAGCTGTCCATACCCGGCTGTTCCTCGAACGGCTTGCTCAGCACCGTATGCAGGCGGCGCACTTCGTCGTAGTCGCCTGCCTCGGCAGCGTCGATGGCTTTCTGCGCCAGGTAGTTGCGCAGCACATACAGTGGGTTCACCGCGTGCATGCGGGCGCGCCGCGTGTCTTGATCGACAGCACCTTCACGGCTGACGCGGGCGACATAAAGCTCGCCCCAGGCGTCGAAGCCCTTGAGGTCGACGAAGTCATCGCGCAGGGCGGCGACGGCCTGCTTGGGGGACTGATCGCCTAGCCGGCGGAAGAACAGGCTGTAGTCGACGCCGCTGTTTTGCATCAATTGCAGCAGGCGCTCCACCAGTTTCTGGTCATCCTCCTCGGCGCTGGTCAGGCCCAGGCGGCGGCGCATCAGGTCCAGGTAGTGGGCCTGGTACAGCGGCAAATACAAACCGAGTGTTTCACGCAAGGCCTCGACGCTGATGAACGGCGTCAGGGCCTGGGCCAGGGCGCTGAGGTTCCATTGGCCAATCGGCACCTGGTTGCTGAATGAGTAGCGGCCCTGGTCGTCGGAGTGGTTGCAGATGAAATTGGCGTCGAAGTCGTCGAGGAAGGCGAATGGCCCGAAATCGAAGGTGATGCCCAGGATCGACATGTTGTCGGTGTTCATCACACCGTGGCAGAAGCCGTAGGCTTGCCATTTGGCGATCAGTTCGGCGTTGCGCTCGACGATCTCGCGGAACATCGCCAGGTATGGCTCCGGTTGTTCGCGGCACTCGGCAAAGTGCATGTTCAGCACATGTTCCGCGAGGCTGGCATGCAATTCGGGCTTTTTGGTGTAGTAGAAGTATTCGAAGTGCCCGAAGCGCACATGGCTCGGTGCCATACGCAACACCATGGCGGCACGCTCCTGCTTCTCGCGCCACACCGGGGTGTCGGAACCGATCACGCATAAGGCGCGGGTGGTGGGTATGCCCAGGGCGTGCAGCGCTTCGGACGCCAGGAATTCGCGGATCGAGGAGCGCAATACCGCCCGTCCATCGCCCATGCGCGAGAACGGGGTTTGGCCGGCGCCCTTGAGGTGCAGGTCCCAGTGTTCCCCGGCCTCGTTGTAGACCTCCCCCAGCAACAGCCCGCGGCCGTCCCCCAATTGCGGGTTGTAATGGCCGAACTGGTGCCCCGAATACACCATCGCCCGGGGCTCGGTTTCAGCCCACAGCTTGTGCCCGCCGAACAGCTCGGCGAACAGCGGTGCCTGGGCTTCGGCCGGGTCCAGGTCCAGCAAAGCCATGGCTTGGCGGCTGGCAACAACCAGCCGGGGGTTGTCGATGGGCTCGGGGAGCACGTGGGCCGAGAAACCGTCGCCGAGACGGGCGAAGCGGTTATCGAAGGTCAATGTTTCCAGGGTTTTCATGGCCGTCTCCGGCGCGATGCCCGCAGGCCTCGCGCGATCAGTCGAGGGTGGCTGCCGGCGGCTCTGGCAAGGACTTGGGCCCTGGCGTGAGGGGAGGCTCAGGCGTCGCGGTTTTGGCTTCAGGCAAGACAGGTGTCAGCTTGTATTCCAGGCCTTGAAGATTTTTCAAGGAGACTTCTACCTGCCGGAACGCAATGCTGATGCCCTGTTTCTTGAATTCGCGGCTGATGAACCGGTTGATCTCGTCCAGTACCGGGTTGCGGTCGCCCAGGTCACGCACATGCATGCGCAACTCATGGTCCAGGGTACTTTCCCCGAAGTTCAGGAAGTACACCAGTGGTTCCGGCTCCTTCAGCACGCGTGGGTTCTCACGGGCGGCCTTGAGCAGCAGTTCCTTGACCAGGTCCAGGTCCGACCCGTAGTCCACGCCCAGCTTGAGGGTCACGCGGGTGACGGTGTCGGTCAGCGACCAGTTGATCAACTGTCCGGTGATGAAGGTCTTGTTGGGGACGATGATGTCCTTGCGGTCGAAGTCGGTGATGGTGGTGGCGCGGATGCGGATCTTGCTGACCGTGCCCGACAGGTTGCCGATGGTGATGGTGTCGCCGATCCGCACCGGACGCTCGAACAGAATCATGATCCCGGAGATGAAGTTGGCGAAGATTTCCTGCATGCCGAAGCCCAGGCCCACCGAGAGCGCGGCCACCAGCCATTGCAGTTTGTCCCAGCTCACGCCCAGGGTGGAGAGTGTGGTGACGAAGCCTATGCCGGCGATCACATAGGACAGCAGCGTGGTGGCGGCGTAGGCGCTGCCCTGGGCCAGGTTGAGTTTGGACAGGACAAACACTTCCAGCAGGCCCGGCAGGTTGCGCGCCAGGGCAAAGGTGATGCCGATGATGATCAGCGCGCCGAGCATGTCGCCAATGCTGATGGGCACCATGCTCATGTTGGCGCCGGTACCGCTGGTGTATTCGTAGAGGGTGATGTTGTCCAGGTAGGAGAACACGCTGATCAGGTCCGACCAGACCCAATACAGCGCGGCGATGAAACCGCCCAGCAGGGCCAGGCGGATCAGGCGCAGGGACTGTTCGTTGACCTTTTCGATGTCCAGGGTCGGCTCCTCGACCACTGCTTCGCCATCACCGGCTTCCTTGGTCGCCTGACGCTTGGCCAGGGCGCGCTGGTAGGCCAGGCGCCGCGCCGCAACCGACAGGCCGCGCACGAAGGTGGCCTCGATCACCAGCCAGAACATCAGCAGGTACAGGGTATTGATCAGTCGGTCGCTGAGTTTGAGCGCGGTGTAGTAGTAGCCAAAGCACACGGCTACGAACAAGGCGATTGGCAGCGCGGTGAACATCACCCCGACGGCCTTGCGGAACAGCGAGGTGTTCTGGTGGGTCGGGCTGCTGAGCAACAGCCGGCTGAGCAGCCAGGCCATCAGGGCGTAGCAGGTCAGCACCACCGGCATGCCCAGTACATCGTCGGCCAGGGCCGAGGGTTGCAATTCGGCCACCGCCACCACGGCGACCAGCGCCAGTACCACCAGCCCGAGCCGGCGGATCCAGCCCTGGAGGAATTCGACCTGGGGTTTTTCCCAGCGGAAATGCAACTCGGCCACGCCACCGGGCGCCAGCACCCTATAGGCGGTATAGAACACCAGCCAGGCCTGGCCGATCTGCAGCAGCGCAGCGCCGAGGTTGGCGTTCTGGCCCCGGGCGTCGATCTGCAGGGCGTAGCCGCACAGGGCCAGCGCCAGGGCTACCGGCATCGCCAGGAGGATATTGATCAGAATCGCCTGCGGGGTATGCCACTGACTGTCACGCTTGAAGTGGCCGACGTCCTGGTGAACCTTGTTCAGCCGGGCATACAGATTCTTGCGTCGCCACAGCAGAGCACCGATGAGCAGCGCCAGGGGCAGGAACAGCAGCGGCCGCTGGGTCAGGCCGTCCGCCAGCTCACTGAGGCTCGAGGCCCAGGGTAGCGAGTCGACCTGTTTTTCCAGGCGAGCCGGCACGCCCCGCATCCATTCGAAATCCAGCGGCTTGTTGCTGGGAATCCAGAACATTTGCTCTTCGAGGGTCGCCCGCAGGTTTTGCGCGGTACTGAGCAGTTGCTTCTGGTTGAGCTGCAAGGTGATGGATTCGTTAAGCACCGCGCTCAACTCGCGATTCAGGCGTTCCAGCAGGTCGACCCGGGTCAGGGCCAGTTCCAGCAGGGTTTTGCGCAGTTGCGGCGTGACTTGTTCGGCAGGCTGCGATGCCAGCAGATTGTCGACATAGGCGCTTGGATTGTTCAGCAGTTCGCGTTGCTGGCTGACCTCGAACTGGTAGAGGCGGATGTCGGCAATCTGGTCCGCCAGATTCTTGTCCAGTTCCAGGCGTGGCAGGGTCTGGCGCTGTTTGTAGAGAATCTTGGAAAGCAGCAGGCTGCCCTTGAGGACGCTGATTTGCTCGTCCAGGGCCGCGTCGGTCTGGGTAACGCTGTCCAGCAGTTGCTTGGTCTGCAGGTTCTGCTGGGTGACCTCATTGAGGCGGTCGGTGCTTTTGAGCAGATAGTCGGAAAGTTTCAGGTTGGCCGTGCTTTCGGTCGCCAGCAGGCTGCTGCCGCCGGCCTTCTGGGCTTCGATGGATTGCTGGGTCACCGTTTCCTGGGACTGGGCCAGTCGCTTCTGGTTGATCAGCGTTTGCAGGTCCTGGATTTCCTGCTCCATGCGGTCGATCTTTTCCGTCAGCAAGTCGTGCTGACTGTTGCCCAAGTCTTGCAACTGGCTGTTGCCGGCCAGTTCCTGGCGTCGCAACGGAATCAGCGCATTGAGTGCTGCCAGTTCGGCGTTGAGCTGGTCGCGCTGTTCGCCGTTCAGGGTTTTACCGGCATCCTTGCCCGTCTTGAGGATGGTGTTGATCTGCTGGATGCGGGTCTGGCTGCTGGCGATTTCGGCCTGGGCGCGCTCGGGGCGGGTCTGGGCGGTGATGATCAGGCTGTTGGCATCGGCCAGGGCTTTTTGCAGGTCACTCTGCTGGGTGGAACGGTCCGTCAGCATCTGTTCGAGCTGGGGAACCGGCAGGTTGGCGTAACGCTGCGCCACCGGCACTACGGGGGTGCTCTTGAGCCGGGCCAGTTCGCGCTGGTTTTCAATGTTTTGCTTGGGGGCACTGGCCAGCTGCTGTTTGAGATCGACCAGCTTCTGCTCGTATTCGTCTTTGCTGGTGAGCTGAGCCAGGGTCTTTTGCAGTATCTCCTGCAAGGACTTCTGCTCGGCTTCCGGCAGTTTGCGGTCAGCGATTTTGTCCAGGCTGGCCTGTACCGAAGCGCTGGTGAGCGGTTCGGCGGCTTGCAGTGGGCAGACGGAAAGACTCAGGCCCAGCAGGGCAATGGTGAAAAAGGAGCGCAGGGTAGGCATAGAGACCGGTCGAGCAAGTGAAAGTGGGAGCAGTTTAGAGGAACAAGCCGGGACCCGGGCGACTTCCTTCGGGGAATCTGACGCCCACTTTGCCGATCTTGTTCCCGTCCATGACCGCAACGGTCCAGAGGGTGTTGTTCCAATCCACCTGGTCACCGACCACTGGCGCGCCACCGACTTTCTGGGCGATGAAGCGGCCCAGGGACATGTCCGGATCGATGCCGTCCAGCTTCAGCCCGTACAGGGCCGCAACCGCGGCCAGCTGGGCGTCTCCTTCGAGTACGAAGTCGCCGAAGAAGCGCAGATCCAGGCCCCTTTGCGGTGCCTGGCTGAACAGTTTTCCAAGGGCCGGCAAATCGTGTTCATGGCCGATGACACACAGCAAATCACCGACCTCCAGCACCGTACTACCCGACGGATGGAGCAGTTGCTGGCCACGAAACAGTGCCGCGATCCGTGTGCCGTCGGGCATTTTCAGATCCCGAAGGGGCGAGCCGATGCACCATTTCTCCGCACCGAGGCGATAGATGAACAGTTCCCACTCGCTGGTGACGTGGACCTCCAGCGCTGCCCGGGAGATCGGCAGCGGTTCTGGCGGGACGGTGACGTGCAGAAGTTTGGCGACCCATGGCAGGCTCGTGCCCTGCACCAGCAGCGACACCAGCACGATAAAGAACGCCAGGTTGAAGTACAGCTGCGCGTGAGGCAGGCCGGCCATCAGCGGGAACACCGCCAGAATGATCGGCACCGCACCGCGCAGGCCGACCCAGGAAATGAACGCTTTTTCGCGGCCATGGAAGGCCTTGAACGGCAACAGCCCCACCATCACCGACAGCGGACGTGCTATCAAGATCATCCACAACGCCAGACCCAGGGCAGGCAGGGCGATCGGCAGCAGGTCATGGGGCGTGACCAGCAGCCCCAGCACAAGAAACATGCCGATTTGCGCCAGCCAGGCCATGCCATCAAGCATGTGCAGGATGCCGTGACGGCTGCGCACCGGGCGGTTGCCGATCACCAGGCCGCACAGGTAAACCGCGAGGAAGCCGCTGCCATGCAAGGCGTTGGTCAGGGCGAACACCGCCAGGCCGCCGCTGATGACGAGGATCGGGTAGAGCCCGTTGGCCAGGTTGATGCGGTTGACCAATTGCAGCATCAGCCAGCCACCGCCCAGGCCGATTACCCCGCCAATGCCGAATTCACGCAACAAGTGCCCCAGCAGGTTCCAATGCAGACCTGTTTCACCGCTGGCGAGCATGCCGATCAGGGTTACGGTCAGGAACACCGCCATGGGGTCGTTGCTGCCGGATTCGATCTCCAACGTCGCGCTGACCCGCTCGTTCAGGCCCTTGCCGCCCAACAGCGAAAACACCGCCGCGGCATCGGTCGAGCCGACAATGGCACCAATCAGCAGACCTTGCATCAGGTTCAGATTGAACAGCCACGCCGCCGCCAGGCCGGTCAGCCCGGTGGTGATCAGGACGCCAACGGTGGCCAGCGACAAGGCTGGCCACAACGCCACGCGAAAGCTCGAAACCCGCGTGCGCAAGCCACCGTCCAGCAGAATCACGGCCAGCGCGAGGTTGCCGACCAGATAGGCCGTGGCGTAGTTATCGAACAGAATCCCGGCGCCGTCGACACCGGCAACCATGCCCACGGCCAGGATGATCACCAGAATCGGGATGCCCAGGCGGGACGAAAGAGAACTGACCAGAATGCTCGCACCTACCAGCAACGCGCCGATCAAGAACAGGCTGTTGATGGTCGTCGCAGTCAAAGGCAGTACTCCGAGCAAGCGTTGGGGGCGGGCGCAAACTGACCATGCAGTCTGCGTGCCAGCGATTCTAACCTGTTGAAATGTGATGCTGTCAAAAAAGGTTGGGTACAAGCGCGGCAGCACCGTGGCGAGAGGGCTTGCTCCCGCTGGGCCCTGTAGGAGCTGTGTAGGAGCTGTCGAGTGCAACGAGGCTGCGATCTTTCCACTACCCATTGAGTCGAAAGATCAAGATCAAAAGATCGCAGGCTTCGCCAGCTCCTACAGGGCCCCGCGGGAGCAAGGTCCCTCGCCACAAAAGCCAGAGAGTTAAAGGCTGAACCGCCCAACCATGCTGTTCAAGTCTACGGCCAGGCGCGACAGTTCGGCGCTGGCGGCGCTGGTCTGGTTGGCGCCGGTGGCCGATTGCACCGACAGGTCGCGGATGTTCACCAGGTTGCGGTCCACTTCACGGGCCACTTGGGCCTGTTCTTCGGCGGCGCTGGCGATCACCAGGTTGCGTTCGTTGATCTCGACGATGGCGGTGTTGATCGTGTCCAGGGACATGCCCGCGCCGCGCGCGATGTTCAGCGTCGACTCAGCGCGTTCGGTGCTGTTGCGCATCGAATCCACGGCGTGTTCGGTGCCGCTCTGGATGCTGCCGATCATGCGTTCGATCTCGCTGGTCGACTGCTGGGTGCGATGGGCCAGGGCACGCACTTCATCGGCCACTACCGCAAAACCACGACCGGCTTCACCGGCACGCGCCGCTTCGATGGCGGCGTTCAAGGCCAGCAGGTTGGTCTGGTCCGCCAGGCCGCGGATTACATCCAGCACCTTGCCGATGTCACGGGACTCATTGGCCAGGTCGCCGATCAACGTGGCGGTGCTCTGTACATCGGCGCTCATGCGTTCGATGGCGCTGACGGTTTCCTGCACCAGGTCGCGACCATCGCCCGCAGAGGCAGTGGCGTCTTTCGAGGCTTCGGAGGTGCTCACCGCGTTGCGCGCCACTTCTTCGACGGCGCTGGTCATTTCATTGACCGCCGTGGCGGCCTGTTCGATTTCATTGTTCTGCTGGGTCAGGCCACGGGCGCTTTCGTCGGTGACGCTGTTGAGCTCTTCGGCGGCGGAGGCCAGTTGGGTGGCCGAGCCGGAGATCCGTTGCAGGGTGTCGCGCAGTTTGTCCTGCATGGTCGACATCGCCCGCAGCAGGCGACCGGCTTCATCGCTGCCATCCACGGTAATCGGTCGGGTCAGGTTGCCCTTGGCGATTTCTTCGGCGGCGTCCAGGGCGCTGCCGATCGGGCGGGTAATGCTGTTGGTCAAAAGCCAGGCGAACAGCAGGGTCAGGCCGGTGGCGATGACCAGCAGCGTAACCACCCAATTGAAGGCCGTTGAATACTGGTGTGTCGCGTTCTGATTGAGGGCCTCGGCTTGCTGGTTGTTGATTTCTACCAGCCGATTGATTGCCACGTTGATGGCGTCGGAGTTGCTCAGCAGTTCAGTGTTGAGCAGGGCGCGCAACTCATCGAGCTGATTGTTGCGCGAAAGGGTTTTCATCCGCTCTTCGAGCTGGCGGTATTGGCCCAGCAATTGAACGTACTGCTCGTAGGCGGCCCGCTCTTGCGGGGAGCTGATGAGTTTTTCGTAGGCGCTTTGAGCAGCCTGAATCTGCTGGTTGCGTTGCTCGAACAAGCTGAAGGTTTTCTGCTGGATGTCCGGTTCGCGGTTGACCAGCAAGCGATAGGACAGCACGCGCAGGCGCAGGGTCAGCGAGGTGAATTCATCCAGAGCCTTGATGCTGGGCACGCTGTTCTGGACGAGGCTTTCGCCGGACGCACGGATTTTGCTCATCTGGCTCAGGGCGAACACCCCCAGGGCCAGCATCAGGGCGCCGATCAGGGCAAACCCCAGGAACGCCCGCGGCGCGATATTCATATTACGTAGGGACATGGAAAGTACCGGAAGAGGGCGCGTCCGTGCGGGGGCTGTGACAGGTGTTCCCTGACTTATCGGTCATACGACTAAAGTCTTGAGTCGCTGCGTGCTTTTGTCGCAGGGCAGCGCCTGCTGCGCGACGAAGGGCGGGAACCAGATCTTCCATTCACAGTCTTTACAGCTCGCCAGCGAAGCACCGCCGCCCAAGCCGTGGCATTGACGGTGACTTTTCTTTATCGTACGCGCCCCTTTGAAAAAGCCTGGAAATCAATATGTTGGAAACATCCCTCAGCCAACTGGAACAACTGGTCAACGACCTGGTGCAACAGAACCGCCACCTCGCCGGCCTGAATGAGACGCTGAACGCGGAACTGGCCAAGGCCAAGGATGAAAATGAAAGCCTGCAACTGAGCCTGATGGAACAGGAAGAGCTGCACGGCACCACCGCCGCGCGCATCCAAGCCCTGATCGAGCGCGCCAGCGCCGGTCCTGTCAGCGCATGAAGCATGGCGCCGACGGGGTGACAGTCGTCTCGATCCTGGGAGAAGACTATTCAATCAAGGCACCGGCCGGGCAGGAACAGGCCCTGCTGGACGCCGCTTCGATGCTCAAGGCGGCCCTGGCCGACACCAAGAGGAAATACCCGACGCTGATCGGTGATCGCCTGCTGGTGCTGGCGGCCATGAACCTGTGCTCGCAACAGATGGAAATGCAGAAGCAACATCAAGCGGAACTCGACCGTTACCAAGAGCAAGTCAGCGCCACGGTCGAGGTCATTGCCAAGACGATTCAGCAGGCTTGAAGTCGCAACTTGGCTTACAAAGTGTCGTTGTCTGTACTTAAGTCATCGCGAGCAGGCTCGCACACATGGGGCTGAGTGAACGCAATATCCGTGTTCACCGCCGATCCACTGTGGGAGCGAGCCTGCTCGCGATTGGATTTCAGCCTCGCCGCAAGAACTGGATCAGAACCACTCATCCCGCATCCCAAGGCATGTATCATCCCGCGCCTCGAGAATCGCCAGCTCATGGTGGCACCCTGGCACTTCCCAGGTCAGGAAATACCGCGCCGCTTGCAGCTTGCCTTTATAGAAGTCGGTGTCCGCCGCGCTCCCCTTGGCCAGACCTTCCTCGGCCCGAATCGCCTGTTCCAGCCAGCGCCAGCCAATCACCATGTGACCAAACACCTTGAGATACAGCGCCGAGTTGGCGAGGCTGCTGTTGACCTTGCCCTGGGCCAGGTCCGTCAGCAATCCCAGGGTGACCGTTTGCAGGCGCGCCACCAGCGCCTCCAGTGGCTGACGCAATGGCGTCAGTGATTCGTACGCCTGAGCGCGTTCGCTGGTGTCGGCCACGAGGCGGATCAGTTGCTTGAGCCCGGCACCGCCGTTTTGCGCCAGTTTACGGCCCAACAAGTCCAGGGACTGGATGCCGTGAGTGCCTTCGTGAATCGGGTTCAAGCGGTTGTCGCGGTAATACTGCTCGACCGGGTATTCGCGGGTATAGCCGTGGCCACCCAGAATCTGGATCGCCAGTTCGTTGGCCTTCAGGCAAAACTCCGATGGCCAGGATTTGACAATCGGGGTCAACAAATCCAGCAATTCATGAGCGCGTCTGCGCTCGGCTTCGCTTTCAAGGGTGGTGGTGTCGTCGAACAGGCGCGCCGCGTATAGGCCCAGGTCAAATGCGCCTTCAACGTAGGCCTTCTGAGTCAGCAGCATGCGACGTACATCGGCGTGCTGGATGATCGCCACGGGAGCGGTGGTGGGGTCCTTGCTGTCGGGCACCCGGCCTTGCGGACGTTCGCGGGCGTATTCAAGGGAGTACAGGTAGCCGGCGTAACCCAGCATTACCGCACCCATGCCAACGCCGATCCGCGCTTCGTTCATCATCTGGAACATGTAGCTCAGGCCGTGGTGCGGTTTTCCTACCAAGTAACCGACGCATTCGCCGTTGTCGCCGAAGTTCAGCGCCGTGGAGGTGGTGCCGCGCCAGCCCATCTTGTGGAACAGCCCGGCCAGCAGCACGTCGTTACGCTGGCCGAGGCTGCCGTCGTCGTTGACCAGGAACTTGGGCACGATAAACAGCGAGATGCCCTTCACGCCAGGTGGCGCGTCCGGCAGTTTCGCCAGGACCATGTGCACGATATTTTCCGACAGTGGATGATCGCCGCCGGAGATGAAGATCTTGTTGCCCTTGAGCCGATAAGTGCCGTCGGATGCCGGCTCAGCACGGGTACGAATATCCGACAGCGAAGAGCCCGCGTGGGGTTCGGTCAGGGCCATGGTGCCGAAGAAACGGCCCTCGATCATTGGTTGCAGGAAACGTTGTTTCTGCTCTTCGCTGCCGAAGCTTTCGATCAGGTTTGCCGCGCCCATGGTCAGGAACGGGTAAGAGGTCGACGCGGCGTTGGCCGATTGGAAGTGCGCGAAGCAGGCTTGGGACAGCAGCGTCGGCAATTGCATGCCGCCGGCGTCGAAATTGCGCGCGGCATTGAGAAAACCGGCCTCCAGGAAGGCATCCACCGCCGGCTTTACTTCCGGAATCAGGATCGCCTGACCGTCCTCGTAGCGCGGCTCGTTTTCATCGTTTTTGCGGTTATGCGGTGCGAAATATTTTTCGGCGATGCTGCGGGCGGTGCCGATGGCCGCGTCGAAGGTTTCGCGATTGTGCTCGGCGAACCGCTCGCGCTGGGTCAAGCCCTCTGCATCAAGGACTTCATACAGCTCGAAAGCCAGATTTCGGGAACTGAGCAACGTCTCGGACATGGCGGCTTACCTTTTCTTGGAATGGGCCGAGTCTAGGTGGGGGAATAGAGGGTGAACAGGAAGATTGATGACGGTGATGGAGGGGTGAGGGCGACACTAATCAATGTGGGAGCGGGCTTGCTCGCGAAAGCGCTGGGTCAGGCAAATCAATTGCGACTGATACACCGCTTTCGCGAGCAAGCCCGCTCCCACAGGATTCGATTGCCAGGCACCCATTGCAGGTGCCTGGCCTACAGCGGGTTTAGCCGATAGTCATCAGACTGGCGTTACCACCCGCTGCGGCGGTGTTGACGCTCAAGGCGCGCTCGATCACCAAGCGTTCCAGCGCAATGTTGGTTTCACCCTGGGACAAACCATGGACCCCGACAATGGCGCCGGCACGCTTGGCCACTTGCTGGCAAACGCTGCGCAGTTGATCCGAGTCGCCATGATGCAGGACGGCGTCGTACGCCACTTCGTCCTTGGCCCAGTCGGAAACCCGCTGGATGCGCGTTTGAATTTCTTTCGGCAAGCGTGCGAACAAAGCCTTGCTGGTGTCGGTTTCCGGCCACACAGCCGAGCCGCCTACCGCCAGCACCGCCGCCAGTTGCGTCAGCAGATCGCCCTCTACGTCCGCCAGGCACAGCACGTGCTCGCGGGGCAGGATGGCGTAGCTGTTGCGTTCGCCGGTCGGACCGGTCAGTTGGCGGGTGATACCGCTTTGCGACTGAGCCGAGAACTGTACGCACAGGGCGCTCAATTCGGCGAGTTTCTGGCTGTCTGCCCAGGCTTGCAGGGCGGTCAGCGGCTTGCTCATGGCGTCACGCAAACGCAGGTCTGGCGCATTGAGGGCGTCGTCACGGACGAACGACTGCTGGATCGCATCGGTAGGACGGGTCGACAGCAAGCGGTACAGGTACAGCGGACCACCGGCCTTGGGACCGGTGCCCGACAGGCCTTCGCCGCCGAACGGTTGCACGCCGACCACGGCACCCACGATGTTGCGGTTCACGTAGACGTTACCGGCATGGACGTTATCGATCACCTTGGCGATGGTCTCGTCGATGCGGGTGTGTACGCCCAGGGTCAGGCCATAACCGGAGGCATTGATCTGGTTGATCAGTTGATCCAGTTCCTTGCGCTTGTAGCGCACCACGTGCAGCACTGGGCCAAAAATCTCACGCTGCAGCTCGTCGAAGCTTTCCAGCTCGATCAGCGTTGGCATCACGAACGTGCCGCGCTTGCACTCGGCGCTGTCAGCGATTGCCATCTGATAAACCGTGCGACCTTTGTCGCGCATGGCCTGGATGTGTTTTTCAATGCCAGCCTTGGCTTCGGCATCGATCACCGGGCCGATGTCTACCGACAGGCGTTCAGGGTTGCCGAGGCGTGATTCGGCCATGGCGCCCTTGAGCATTTCGATAACGCGATCGGCCGAGTCTTCCTGCAAACACAGGACCCGCAGGGCCGAGCAACGCTGGCCGGCGCTGTCGAATGCCGAAGAAACCACGTCGATGACCACTTGTTCGGTCAGGGCCGAGGAGTCGACGATCATTGCGTTCTGGCCACCGGTTTCGGCGATCAGCGGGATCGGCCGCCCCTGGTTGTCCAAGCGCCCGGCGATGTTGCGTTGCAACAGACGAGCGACTTCGGTGGAACCGGTGAACATCACGCCTTTGACCCGATCGTCACCCACCAGGCGGGCCCCAACGGTTTCGCCACGTCCCGGCAGCAGTTGCAGCACGCCTTCCGGAATACCGGCTTCGAGCATCAGTCGCACGGCTTGGGCAGCCACCAACGGCGTCTGCTCGGCAGGCTTGGCCAGTACCGGGTTGCCGGCGGCCAGTGCGGCTGCCACTTGTCCGCTGAAAATCGCCAGCGGGAAGTTCCACGGGCTGATGCAGACCACCGGGCCCAGTGGGCGGTGGGCATCGTTGGTGAAGTCGTTGCGGGCCTGCACGGCGTAGTAACGCAGGAAGTCCACGGCTTCACGCACCTCGGCGATGGCGTTGGCGAAGGTCTTGCCGGCTTCGCGGGCCAGCAGCCCCATCAACGGCTGGATCTCGCCTTCCATCAGGTCGGCGGCGCGCTCCAGGATCGCAGCGCGTTCGGCCGGTGGCGTAGCCTGCCAGATCGGCGCCGCGTTGAGGGCGCACTGGATGGCGTTGTCGACGTCAGCGACCGTGGCTTCCTGCACATGGCCGACCACGTCACGGTGATCGGACGGGTTCAAAACCTGCGCCGGTGTTTCTTCGCTGGCTGGGCAACCGAGCATCGGCGCCGCTTTCCAGTTGTTGTGAGCGGTAGCCAGCAGGGCGCAGGACAGCGAGGCCAGGCGATGTTCGTTGGCCAGGTCGATGCCGCTGGAGTTGGCGCGTTCGCTGCCATACAGGTCGCGCGGCAGCGGAATACGCGGGTGCGGCAGGCCGAAACCGCCTTCCAGGGTTGCCATCTGCTCGATGCTGGCCACCGGATCGGCCACCAGCTCCTGAATGGAAATGGACTGGTCGGCGATGCGGTTGACGAACGAAGTGTTGGCGCCGTTTTCCAACAGGCGACGCACCAGGTACGCCAGCAGCGTTTCGTGGGTGCCGACCGGGGCGTATACGCGGCACGGACGGTTCAACTTGCCTTCGGAAACTTTGCCTACAACCTGTTCGTACAGCGGTTCACCCATGCCGTGCAGGCACTGGAACTCATACTGGCCCGGGTAATAGTTCTGACCGGCGATGTGATAAATCGCCGACAGAGTGTGGGCGTTGTGCGTGGCGAATTGCGGGTAGATGGCTTCCGGCACCGACAGCAGTTTGCGCGCGCAGGCGATGTAGGAGACGTCGGTGTACACCTTGCGGGTGTAGACCGGATAGCCTTCCAGGCCTTCGACCTGGGCGCGTTTGATCTCGCTGTCCCAGTACGCGCCTTTCACCAGGCGGATCATCAGGCGGTGACGGCTGCGGCGGGCCAGATCGATGACGTAGTCGATCACGTACGGGCAACGCTTCTGGTAGGCCTGGATCACGAAGCCAATGCCGTTCCAGCCGGTCAGCTGTGGTTCGAAGCACAGACGTTCCAGCAGGTCCAGGGACAGCTCGAGGCGGTCGGCTTCTTCGGCGTCGATGTTCAGGCCGATGTCGTATTGCTTGGCCAGCAGGGTCAGTGACAGCAGGCGCGGGTACAGCTCTTCCATGACGCGCTCGTACTGGGCGCGGCTGTAGCGGGGGTGCAGGGCCGAGAGCTTGATGGAAATGCCCGGACCTTCATAAATCCCGCGGCCGTGGGACGCCTTGCCGATCGAGTGGATGGCTTGTTCGTACGAGGCCAGGTACTTCTGGGCGTCATGTTCGGTGAGTGCGGCTTCACCCAGCATGTCGTAGGAATAGCGGAAACCCTTGGTCTCGAATTTGTTGGCGTTGGCCAGGGCTTCGGCGATGGTTTCGCCGGTGACGAACTGCTCGCCCATCAGGCGCATGGCCATGTCGACGCCCTTGCGGATCATCGGCTCGCCACTCTTGCCAATGATGCGGCTCAGAGAGGAAGTCAGGCCCGCTTCATTATGGGTGGCGACCAGTTTGCCGGTCAGCAGCAGGCCCCAAGTGGCGGCGTTGACGAACAGCGATGGGCTGTTGCCCAGGTGTGGGTGCCAGTTGCCGGTGCTGATCTTGTCGCGGATCAGTGCATCGCGAGTACCTTTGTCCGGGATACGCAGCAGCGCCTCGGCCAGGCACATCAGCGCTACGCCTTCCTGGGACGACAGGGAAAACTCCTGCAACAGCCCCTGAACAATACCGGCACGGCCGCCGGCACTCTTCTGGTTACGCAGTTTTTCAGCAATCGAGGCGGCCAGTTTGTTGGTGGCTTCGGCCATGTCGGCCGGCAGGCGCGCCTGCTCGATCAGCATCGGCACCACTTCCGGCTCCGGACGACGGTAAGCGGCGGTGATCGAGGCGCGCAGGACCGATTGCGGCAAAATGCTTTCGGCAAACTCCAGGAAGCACTGGTGCGCGTGGTCGACCTGGACGTCGCCGGCTTCATCGTTGTCGGCACGGGTCGAACCGTTCAGTTCGGTCAGGGTTGCACCACCCTCGAGTTTTTCCAGGTAATTGAAAATTGCCTGCTTGATCAGCCAGTGGGGCGTGCGATCAATCGAGGTTGCGGCCGCCTTGAGGCGTTCGCGGGTCGGGTCATCGAGTTTGACCCCAAGGGTGGTGGTAGCCATATTTTTATCCTCATGTTTACCACGTATTGCGTGGCATCAGCTGGCGGCAAGATTAGCTGTGAGCTGGTCGAGGTGCAACCGGGTGCAACCTTTTTTCGACGAAAAAATAAGCAGCTCATCAGGAAAGTAAAATTCGTGACTCCAGCGGTGCCTCTGCTTAGTGCATTGGCTTCTAGCCAAAGGTTGATACCGCACTAAAAGGGAGCAAAAAACCGTCATTGAGCGAAAAAACCGACTAGGTGCAACTGATTCGAGCGAAACTGGTTGCACCTTATTTCATTTGTTGAATAGCATTCGCCGCCAAGGTGCAACCGGCTCGAAGTCGAGGGGCATCGGCTGATGGCTTTCCTGGGGAAACATCAGTCATAAATTCGCGGGTCCTGGAAACGTCAAACAAGGTCTATGGTTGACTTGTCGACGCTTCCTACTGCCACCGCTACATAAAAACAAAGCCAGGGCGTAACTCATGAGTGTTAGTAATCCCACCCTGATCACTTTCGTGATCTATATCGCAGTAATGGTCCTGATCGGCCTGATGGCTTATCGCTCCACCAATAACCTTTCCGATTACATCCTGGGCGGTCGCAGCCTGGGCAGCGTCGTGACTGCACTGTCCGCCGGTGCCTCCGACATGAGCGGCTGGCTGTTGATGGGTTTGCCCGGTGCTATCTACATGTCCGGCCTGTCGGAAGGCTGGATCGCCATCGGCCTGATCATCGGTGCCTACCTGAACTGGCTGTTCGTGGCCGGTCGCCTGCGGGTACAGACCGAGCACAACGGTGATGCGCTGACACTGCCGGATTACTTCTCCAGCCGTTTTGAAGATACCAGCGGCCTGCTGCGGATCATCTCTGCGGTGGTGATCCTGGTGTTCTTCACCATCTACTGCGCTTCCGGCATCGTGGCCGGTGCCCGTCTGTTTGAAAGCACCTTCGGCATGTCCTACGAGACAGCGCTGTGGGCCGGTGCGGCGGCAACCATTGCCTACACCTTCATCGGTGGTTTCCTGGCCGTGAGCTGGACCGACACCGTACAAGCGACGCTGATGATCTTCGCGCTGATCCTTACGCCGATCATCGTGCTGCTGGCTACCGGCGGCGTGGACACCACGTTCCTGGCCATCGAAGCGAAAGATCCTACCGCTTTCGACATGCTGAAAAACACCACGTTCATCGGCGTGATCTCGCTGATGGGTTGGGGCCTGGGCTACTTCGGCCAGCCGCACATCCTGGCGCGTTTCATGGCTGCCGATTCGGTCAAGTCCATCGCCAAGGCCCGTCGTATCTCGATGGCCTGGATGATTCTCTGCCTGGGCGGCACAGTGGCTGTCGGCTTCTTCGGTATCGCTTACTTCTCGGCACATCCGGAAGTGGCCGGTCCCGTGACCGAGAACCCTGAGCGCGTGTTCATCGAGCTGGCCAAGCTGCTGTTCAACCCATGGGTGGCCGGTGTGCTGCTGTCGGCGATCCTGGCGGCTGTCATGAGCACCCTGAGCTGCCAGTTGCTGGTGTGCTCCAGTGCGCTGACCGAAGACTTCTACAAGGCTTTCCTGCGCAAGGGTGCGTCCCAGCTGGAGCTGGTCTGGGTCGGTCGCGCCATGGTGCTGCTGGTGGCGGTGGTTGCCATCTTCCTGGCGGCCAACCCGGAAAACCGCGTGCTGGGTCTGGTGAGCTACGCCTGGGCCGGTTTCGGTGCGGCCTTCGGTCCTGTGGTCCTGATCTCGGTGATCTGGAAAAACATGACCCGTAACGGCGCGCTGGCAGGCATCCTGGTGGGGGCGATCACCGTGATCGTCTGGAAACACTTCGAGCTGCTGGGCCTGTACGAAATCATCCCAGGCTTCATCTTCGCCAGCCTGGCTATCTACTTCGTCAGCAAGATGGGCTCGCCTACCGCCGGTATGCTGCAGCGCTTCGAAGCGGCTGAAAAAGATTTCCGCCTGAACCAGTAAGGCTTTCAGCGAGGCCTCGACGGCTCGCGCGAAGGTTCTGAAATAAAAAACGGCCCGTCCTCCATGAAGACGGGCCGTTTTTTATGGGGATCAGTCCAGCTCCGCGTCGGGCTGATTGAGAAATATCAGCACGCCCAGCAGCGCCATGTAGAACCTGAAGGCTGCGTCCTGGCCATTCCAGATTTCTGATTGCCACATCAGAAACCATTCCCCGCCGATGACCATGAAACCAAAGAACCAGACGAAAAAACCCATCGTCAAACCGATGATGGCCCAGCGCTTGGCCTGGGTGAAAACCACGCTTGGGAAATTACGTGCCTGCCAGAGACTGAGCGCGCCATAGCCCAGCAAGCCTGCGGTGAGCGCTTCGCCGAGGATGATCAGCCAGTAGGCACCGTGCCATGCCCAAGGCTGGTCGATGGCGCGATAGCGCGCGGCATTGTCGGGAAAGGTGGTGTCCATACTCAGCACGTGATGGACGAAATTGAAGTTGGAGTTGTAGTCCGTGAGGTTGTTGAACACGGTCAGCAAGGCGAAAGCGGCGAGCGCCAGGGTCATTGCGATTTTTGCGTAGCGAGTCGTCATGGGTTGCATCCTTGGCTTTTTGCGACGAAAGGACGGTATCACGACCTATTGCAGTCCCGGAGGCCGTCACGTTGTAGGAAGTTGCTGATTGTTTCGTGCGGCGACTTTTGTAATCCCCCTTACGAGGGATGTCTGTCGGAAAACACAGCGCGCGATGCGGCTTTAATCTCCTCGAATGTAAGGCAATTCTGTTTTTCCTGAGGTCCGATCAACTCTCTCTGATGCTCATGCAGAATCGCCCGCTTTTATTCAGCAGAGGCACATCGGATGTTCGCGCCTGCCAATCAACCGCGTTTCACCCTGGCACTCGACAGCGGGCCGAATGAACTCAAGGTGCTTGAGTTCAGGGGCAAGGAAGCCATCAGTCAACCCTATTGCTTTGATCTGGAATTGGTCAGTGAGCGGCCGGATCTGGCGCTGGAAGACCTCCTGCATCGTCAGGCCTTTCTGGCATTTGATGATCAGGGGCGGGGGATACACGGCCAGGTGTATAGCGCGGCCCAGGGCGACTCGGGCAAGCGCTTGACCCGTTATCAGATCAGTCTGGTACCACGCCTGGCTTACCTGGACCATCGAATCAACCAGCGGATCTTCCAGCACCTGAGCGTGCCGGCAATCATTACCCTGATCCTGACCGATCACGGGATTCAGGGCGACGCGTTCCAGTTCAACCTCGGCGGGCAATACCCCGAGCGCGAATACTGTGTGCAGTTTGGTGAAAGCGACCTGGTCTTCATTGGGCGGATCTGCGCCGAGGTGGGGATCCACTATCACTTTCGGCACAGCCGCGACGGCCATCTGTTGGTGTTCGGTGACGACCAGACGGTGTTTCCCCGTCTGCCCGAGTCGACGCTGTACCTGCCCGGCAGTGGCATGGCCGCCAGCGAGCCGGCGATCAAGCGCCTGGCTGTGCGACTGCAGACCCGGACCACGGCGGTGACGCTGCGTGACTACGATTTCCACAAGCCCGGCCTGCTGTTGCAAGCCAATCTGGACAGTCAGCAGCAACCGGTTCTGGAGGCGTATCACTACCCCGGCCGGTTTACTGATCGCGACCATGGCCGGCACCTTACCCAACGCGCACTGGAGCGCCATGGCGCCGATCACCGTCTGGCCGAGGGGCGCAGCGACCAATGCGCACTCGTCAGTGGGCACTTTCTTCAAATCAACGGGCACCCCCGAGCGCAGTGGAATGATCTCTGGCTGCTCACGCAAGTCACCCACCATGGGCGCCAGCCACAAGTGCTGGAGGAAATGGTCAGTGACAGCCCGGATGAGTTCCAGGGCTACAGCAATACGTTCCTCGCCACCCCGTGGGATGTTTTCTTTCGTCCGCCCTTGTCCCACGAAAAGCCACCCGCCCTTGGTTATCAGTCGGCGGTGGTGACGGGGCCGGTGGACAGCGAGATCCATTGCGACGAATACGGACGGGTCAAGGTGCAACTGATCTGGGATCGCCACGGTCAGCGCGACGAGCACTCCAGTTGCTGGCTAAGGGTGGCTTCGGGTTGGGCTCATGATCGCTACGGCAGCGTGATGATTCCCCGGGTCGGCATGGAGGTGCTGGTGGGTTTCATCGACGGTGACGTGGACAAGCCATTGGTCGTGGGCTGCCTGCCGAACGGCGCGACCCCGGTGCCCCTGGACCTGCCGGCCGATAAAACCCGCAGCATATTGCGCAGCCAGAGCAGCCCTGGCGGGGGCGGCTATAACGAATTGCGCATCGAGGATCGCCAGGGCGCCGAGGAGATTTACCTGCGGGCTCAACGCAACTGGACCCAGCATGTGCTGCATGATCAACGGGTTCAGGTTGATCACGAACGCAGCATCGTCGTCACCGGCACCGCGCGGCATGAGCTCAAGGCCGATGAGTTGCGCATCACCCATGGTCTGCGCCAGGTTGAGGTCAGGCAGGATGATCATCTGGTGGTGGCCGGCGAGCGGTACATTCGGGTAACCAGTCAGGCCCTCAATGCCACCCAGCAATTTCACGTCAGCGCCGGGCAGCAAGTGGTACTGGATGGTGGCGTCAGCGCGACCATTCAGGCCGGCGGGCATTGGATCAACATAGGGGCCGGGGGGATTTTCAGCAGCGTGCCGATCCAGGTGGGTGGGGCACCGATAACCGCCAGGAGTGCCGCGCCAGGTTCACCTGGCAGTCCCGAAACACTTGTCGCGGCGGCAGCCGCTCAACTTTCCCTCGCGCAAATTTTCAGCCTGCAGGGCCAGGCGCCATTTTGTGAGGAGTGTGAGCGTTGCAAAGGAGGCGTCTGCGAACCCTTGCCGGTGATGCCCAGGCGGGCTGATGTCCAGGAGCGTCCATGAGCACCGGTCAATCTCCCCGCGCCTGGCTTGAGCAACACCCCTTGCGGGCATCCGAGCAGCTCTACGCCATTTTCACTCGCGCCAGCACCGCCGGGCCGCTGATGGCCTGGAGGCGTTCGATGACGGTGGCGCCCAGCCCGATCTGGGCCGATACGCCTTACGCCGATTGGGAAGCGGTTATGCCCTATGTCGGAGCTGTCGCCCCGGACAGTGAGTTTCTTGACTGGGTAGAGACGACCGACTCGCCCGATTGGGGCTGGCTGGCGGTGACCGCTTGCAGCCAGCAAAGCCTTGCCGAACATCTGCGCGGGCTCACCCAGGTTCTGCTGCCCGGTGGCAAATCGGTTTTTTTCCGCTTTTGGGATGGGCGTTTTATCCAGCCGATCCTGCGATCGGATGCGGTGGAGGTCGGCCAGTTATTACCGGTCATCAGCCGTTGCCTGATCAACGGTCGGTCTTTCGAGATCCCGGGAAGTGCCCTGCGCCCCGCCCGGGCGTTCCCCTGGTGGGAAGTGCCTGCGCTGTTGTTGCAGGAACTGGCCGGGGATACGACGGACTGCCTGCTCAATAACCTGCTCAAGTGGTTGAGCGAAGAGCATCCGTATTTGTTCGAACAGGCCGACGAGGACATCCTGCGCTGCAAGATCAGGCATTTTCTTGGGGCGCCAGGGATGGCCCATGGACCAAAAGCCCCTCTGCAAGAATACTTGATGCAGGAATTGGGCAGATGACCACCGGGTGTGGTCACGGCCCGTCCACTCGGCTGCGACCCCCTGACGTTGGGCGCGCTTCAAGGTAAACTCCTCGGCCTTCGCAGGAGCCGCCATGAATTATCGCCACGCCTTCCACGCCGGCAATCACGCCGATGTGTTCAAACACCTGACCTTGACCCGTCTCATCGCTTTGATGTCGCGCAAGGAGCAGCCCTTTGCCTATCTCGATACCCATGCGGGCATCGGGCTTTACGACTTGCAGGGCGATCAGGCCAATCGTACCGGCGAATACCTTGAAGGCATCGCGCGGTTATGGGACCAGAAGGATCTGCCCGCGCTGACCGCCGACTACATGAAAGTGCTGCACGAGATGAACCCGGACGGGCAGTTGCGTTACTACCCGGGGTCACCGGAACTGGCGCGGCGCCTGACCCGGCCGCAGGATCGGGTGCTTCTGAACGAAAAACATCCAGAAGACGGTGTTCTGCTCAAGGACAACATGAAAGGCGATCGTCGCGTGGCGGTGCACCTGGGGGAAGGCTGGCACGTGCCCCGGGCGCTGCTGCCAGTGGCGGAAAAACGCGGCCTGATGTTGATCGATCCACCTTTTGAGCAGCTTGACGAGATGCAGCGCTGCGCCGCGTCACTCAAGGAGGCTATTGGCCGGATGCGCCAGACAGTGGCAGCAATCTGGTATCCGGTGAAGGACCAGCGGATGTTGCGCCGTTTCTATCAGGACCTGGCCGGCACCGGTGCGCCGAAATTGTTGCGAGTGGAATTGCTGGTGCATCCGCTGGCCACGCCCAATAGCCTGAACGGCTCCGGTTTGGCGATTGCCAATCCGCCATGGGGGCTGGAGGAAGAGTTGCGCGAGCTGCTGCCTTGGTTGTCGAAGAAGCTTGGTCAGACCCAGGGCGGCTGGCAGATGGATTGGCTGATCGCTGAAAGCTGATGGTTGGCCAGGTGCACTAATGGCATCGACGCCGGACATGTGGGAGCGAGCCTGCTCGCGATGGCGGAGGTACATTCAACATCAATGCAAGCTGACCCACCGCTATCGCGAGCAGGCTCGCTCCCACATTGGCTCCAAGGTGTACCCAGGAATCAGATCGGGCAAGTCACGCCCGTGCCGCCAATCCCGCAATAGCCCTCGGGATTCTTCGCCAGATATTGCTGGTGATAAGCCTCGGCGAAGAAGAACGTCGGGGCTTCTTCGATTTCGGTGGTAATGACGCCTTTCCCGGCCTTGGTCAATTCAGCTTGAAATACTTGCGCGCTGTGCTTGGCGGCAGCCAGTTGGGTTGGGTTGGTGGCATAGATCACCGAGCGGTACTGGGTGCCGATGTCATTGCCCTGGCGCATGCCCTGGGTCGGATTGTGCAGCTCCCAGAACATCTTCAGAAGTTGCTCGTAGCTGACTTTTTCTGGCTCGTAGACTACCAGGACCACTTCGCTGTGGCCGGTAAGGCCCGAGCAGACTTCTTCGTACGTCGGGTTCGGCGTAAAGCCACCGGCGTAACCCACCGCTGTACTGACCACGCCTTCGCGCTGCCAGAACTTGCGCTCCGCACCCCAGAAACAGCCCAGGCCGAAGATCGCGAAATCCACGTCCATGGCAAACGGACCCAGCAGCGGCGCATCGTGGACGAAGTGTTTTTCCGGCACGGTCATTGGGGTTTCGCGGCCAGGCAGAGCTTGTTCTTGAGTAGGGAGCACGTTTTTGTTCACCAGGATTTCCGAGCGCAAGACCATCATCAGTCCTCTCAGTCAGATTGAATTGAGCGAATAAGACCGTCAGTGTGCCCAATGCCGATTAGTTAAGAAAGCGACAACTGTGGCGAGGGATTCAGCCCTGTTGGGCTGAGTCCTGCGGGCGCTGCCGACGGCCGTGACCCTTTGATCCTTCACTTTGGACTCAATTGGCGCGGGAAAGATCGCAGCCTCGTTGCACTCGACAGCACCTACTGGCGTCAGACGAGCGGCCCCCGCGGATAGCGCTTGAGCTTTTCGATCAGCTCCGCGCCAGGGATCGGACGGTCGAACAGGTAGCCCTGGCCGACGTCGCAGCGATGGCGCCGCAGGAACGCCAGTTGCTGTGCGGTTTCGATACCTTCGGCCACCACCTTGAGTTTCAGGTTGTGGGCCATGGCGATCACCGCGGAAGTGATTTCCATGTCGTCCTGGTTGTCCGGGATCTCGTGGATAAAGCTGCGATCGATCTTGATGATGTCGATCGGGAATTTTTTCAGGTAGCTCAGGGATGAATAACCGGTGCCGAAGTCGTCCATGGCCAGGGTCAGGCCCAGGCGCTTGAGTTGGTCGAGTTGCAGGTGGGTGTCTTCGGTGGCCTCCAGCAGCAGGCCTTCGGTCAGTTCCAGTTCCAGCAGGCGGGCCGGCAGTTGTTCTTCCTTGAGGATGCTGGCGATCGAGGCGACCAGGTCCGGATCGGAGAACTGCTTGGGCGAGAGGTTGATCGCCACTTGCAGGTTGCCCAGGCCGGCGGCGGTCAATTGCTTGCTCATGCGGCAAGCCTGACGGGCGATCCATTTGCCAATGGGGATGATCAGGCCGGTTTCTTCGGCCACGCTGATGAATTGGTCCGGGCGAATCATGCCCTTCTCGGGATGGTTCCAGCGCAGCAGCGCCTCCATGCCCAGCAAGCGACCGCTGCGCAGGCACAGTTTTGGCTGGTAGAACACGTCCAGCTCGTTCTGGGTCAAGGCGCGGCGCAGGTTGTTTTCCACGAACAGCTTGTAGCTGGCCTCGGCGTTCAACGCCTCGGTGAAGACCTGGACCTGATGTTTGCCGTTGGCTTTGGCCTTGTGCAGGGCGAGTCCGGCGTTGCGCATCAGGGTCTGGGGGTCGCGGCCGTGCAGTGGCGCGCAGGCCAGGCCCACGGAGCCGGTCACGCTGATCAGCTGGTTATCCACGAACATCGGCTTGTCGAGCGTCATCAGCAACTGGCTGGCGATCTGCTGCCCGGCCTCCAGGTCGGTGTCGTCCAGCAGTACGGCGAATTCATTACTGGCGAAGCGTGCCAGGCTGCCGCTGGGGCTCAGGCTGTTGCGCAAGCGTCGGGCCAGGCTGATCAGCAGCTTGTCTCCGGTCTGATGGCCGAGGCTGTCATTGATGCGCTTGAAGTTGTCGATGTCCACCAGCAACAGGCTGATGGGCGAATCGCTGTCCCGGGCAAAGCGCTCATCGAGGTTGCGGATGAACGCCGGGCGGTTGCCCAGGTTGGTCAGGTTGTCGGTGTAGGCCAGGCGTTCGATGCGCTGTTGGGCCAGTTTGGTCTGGGTGATGTCTTCGTAAATGCCGATGTAGTGGGTCAGTTCACGGTTATCGCCATAGACCTTGGAAATCGACAATTGGCCCCAGTAGGGTTCCAGATTCTTGCGCCTGCTCTTGAATTCACCTTGCCAGCTATTGCTCTGGGCCAGGGCCGACGGTGCATCGAACAGCAGCTCGCTGAGGTTTTCCAGGGCCGGCAGTTCCGAGAGGCGCTGGCCGTGGACTTCCTCGGTGGAATATTGGGTGATGGCGGTGAAGCTGGGGTTGACGTATTCCACCACGCCGTCGCAATTGACCAGCAGGAACGCGTTGGCGCTTTGCTCTACGGCGCGCTGGAACAAGTGCAGGGCGTTGGTGGCCGTCCGTCGGTTGTGGTTGTTGATGACCTGGGCGAACTGGTCCGCCAGTTCACCGGCAAAGGCGATTTCGTCGGACTGCCAGGCGCGGGTGACGCCTATTTGCTCCAGGCACAGTACGCCCACCACCTGGCCGTCGATACGAACGCTGGCGTCGAGCATGGCATTGACTTCGCGGGAGCGCAGGCTTGCGGCCATTTCCCGGGTACGCGGGTCGCGCATCGCATTGTGCGCGTCGATGGCGCGGCAGGTCTGCAGAGCCTCCATATAGTCAGGAAACTCGTTGGCGTTGATCACGTCCGGCAGAAAGTAGTCCTGGGAGGCGCGGTTATAAGCCGAAATCGGCACCAACTGGCCGTCTTCCAGGTTCCAGATGCTGGCGCAATCAATCTGGTAGATGTCGCAGGCGCTGCGGGTGATGAGTTCGGCGGCTTCCTGCAGGGAGTTGTTGGCGCTGTAGCGCTGGCGGGTCAGTAGCAGGATCAGGTCCTGCTGGGCGCGCACCCGGTCCAGGTGTTGAAGCTGCTCCTGCTGGGCGCGCTGGTTCAGTTCCAGGGCAATTTGCAGGCGCGAGTTTTGCGTTTCCAGGTCCAAGGCCGGCATCGACGGCTCGCTTGCCAGCAAATCGTCCACGGCCAGCAGATAGCCGCGTAGTAGATGGCGATTGTGCTGTTTATAGGGCTCGCCCATTTCCAGCAGGTTCATCGCGCCCTTGGCGGTGTGGAGCGTGTAGCGGACCTGGTAATGCGGGGCCTGGGCCAGTTGCTGCTGGATCGCATCGTGGAGTTGATAACGCGCTTCGGGCTCCATCAGGCTGGCGTAGGGCGAACTGACCAGCGAGCAAAGCTCGACGGCCGGCACGCCGAAATACCGTTCGCAGTTGGGATCGAGGAACAGCAGTGCCCAGCTTGCTTCATTCAGCCGTTCGAAACGCAGCATGCCGAGCCGCGAGGGCACCGGTAACTGCGTCACTACCTCGGCCGCCATACGGCTGGCGGCATCGGGTTGGCTTTTCATGGGGAAACTCGCTTCGAAAATGCTGATCGCGCCGGGCTGACGCCCTCGTTATTACGGACTGGCGCAAGGTTGCATCATTGCGGCACTGGCTGACAAGAGAGATGAAGGCCAAGTGCTATAAACCTTTTATCGGCCGACGAAGGGATTTCTCCAGTCGCCCGCCGATCAGACGGCACGGGTGGTTATACCACCCGTCAGCGCAGCGGGATATCTACTGTCTGTAATGGGGTGCCATCACGGTCGTGAAACGTGACCTGAACGCTCTGCGCCGTGACCTGCAGGTGGGCGAAGTTGTCCTGGCTGATGACCGTGCCGCTTAACCCATAGTGATAGTCCCCGCTGGGCGTGCGGGCCATGGCATCACCAAAAATAAAACTCGCGGCGCTGGCATAAGGAAGCAATTTGCTGTTGCAAAACGGCGAGGAAACGATGGTATGCACCTCGAAGTCAGAATCCTGGCTATGACTCAGGCGACTGGTAAGAGAACCATGGACGTCGCCGGACACGAAAATAACGTTCTTGATCCGATGGCGACGAACGGTTTCCAGCAGGCGCAGACGCTGTTCCGGGAAGGCCTGCCAGGCGTCCGAGGTATTGAGCTTGCGGTCCGGGTAGAACATCACGCCGGTCACGATGAACTTGACCCGCGCCGGACTGTTGACCAGCCATTTGATCAGCGATCGTTCCTGCGCTTGATCCAGGATACGTCGATCATCCGCCGACAGATTGCGCTGGGTCCGACTATCGGTGACGAACCATTCGATATCGCCGTGAGCGAACTGATACCAACATTGTCTCAATGGTTTGCTTAATGTTCCGTCACTTAAAAGTTCATGTGCCGGACTATGGCTGGCTTGATAAAGCGCATAGGCATCCATGGCATTGGCATAAAAATTTTCGTCGCCTTTTTTCTTGCTGGCAGGCCAATTGTCTTTGATTTCATGGTCGTCGAGAATCATGTAGCTCGGTGTTCCAGCCATCAACTTTCTGATGTGCGGCTGGGAAAAGGCGGTGCGGTATTTGAAAAGAATATCCTTTGGGTTCCGGTCCGGGGCGACAATATTCAAATCGTCTAGATAAACCTGGTCGCCGGTCATCACTACAGCACTGATCGGCGGGTCGGCCTGGGCCACGATGCGGTTGATGCCGGCGAAAGTCCGGTCGCCCAGTTCAGGTCTGGACGGGACGCCGGCCGTCACCCGCAGGTAGCGGCAGGAACCCACGATATAGCTGCGCGGTGCACTGCTTTTGCTGGACGGCGTGCGCATTTGATAAATATCCCGAGGCCATTGCAGCGGCAGTTCCTGAACGGTTTCGATTGTATGAGTAGGGCTCAGGCGGCTGAACCAGCCGGCTTGGTATTCATAGACGGTATCGGCTTGAAGGTTCTTCAATACGATGACATCGGACATGTCACGGTAAGCATGCAACTGAACAAAGTGTCCTTTCGACCAGATTGACTCTCCCTGGCGCCGGTAACGGATGGCGGCAAATACCAGGCTGTTCTTATCGTTATCCCCTCGCAGGAATATCCGCGTGTGATGAGGTGTCGTGTGGCCGACAATAGGGCCAACAGTGGGTTTGAACATCATTCGAGTCCATTCGAAGTTAAAGTTTTTTTCGGTTTTTGAGGTAAGTAGTTAATGGCTTCCCTGAACTCATCCTAAAGCGATGCATGAGATAAATATTGATAGGGGAGGGGGCGTGAGTTGTGGGAAACGTCCAATAGATGGCGTAGTCATCTAGGTGGAGTGCAGTAGGAAAGTTGGGCCATGGAACGGGCTGCTCTGCACGTTCGATTTTATTTCAGGCAAAAAAAGCCCCGCCAAATGGGCGGGGTTGAGGTACGAGCGTGGCGCTCGGAAAACAGCGGTCCGAAAGGCCCTCCGTGGGGAGGGCCGCCCGGTGTTACAGCAAGATGGTACGGATGTCGCCCAGCAGGTCGCTCAGACGCTTGGTGAAGCGAGCAGCGGCGGCGCCGTTGATCACACGGTGATCGTAGGACAGCGACAGTGGCAGCATCAGCTTTGGCTGGAAGGCTTTACCGTCCCAGACGGGCTGGATGGTGGCTTTGGAGACCCCCAGGATCGCCACTTCCGGCGCGTTGACGATCGGCGTGAAGCCGGTGCCGCCAATGTGGCCGAGGCTGGAAATGGTGAAGCAGGCGCCCTGCATGTCGTCGGCGGTGAGCTTTTTGCTCCGGGCTTTTTCGGCCAGGGCAGCGGCTTCGCCAGCCAGTTGCAGCAGGCTCTTCTGGTCGACGTTGCGGATGACCGGTACCAGCAGGCCTTCCGGGGTGTCGACGGCAAAACCGATGTGCACGTATTTCTTGCGGATCACAGCTTTGCCGCTTGGGGCCAGCGAGCTGTTGAAGTCCGGCAGTTCCTTGAGCAGGTGCGCGCAGGCCTTGAGCAGCAGTGGCAGCACGGTCAGCTTGACGCCGGCCTTCTCGGCCACGGCTTTTTGCGCGACGCGGAAAGCTTCCAGTTCGGTGATGTCGGCCTGGTCGAACTGAGTCACGTGCGGAATGTTCAGCCAGCTGCGGTGCAGGCTCGACGCGCCGATTTGCATCAGGCGAGTCATTGCCACTTCTTCGGTTTCACCGAAGCGGCTGAAATCCACTGCCGGGATCGGCGGGATGCCCGCACCACCGGCAGCGCCTTCGGCCGGAGCGTTCTTGGCCTTCTGCATCATGGCCTTGACGTAAGCCTGCACGTCTTCCTTCAGCACACGACCATGTGGACCGCTTGGGCCGACGGCAGACAGTTCGACGCCAAATTCACGGGCCAACTGACGTACCGCAGGGCCGGCGTGCACCTTGGCACCGCTTGGGGCGGGTGCGGCAGCTGGTGCTGGTGCTGGTGCAGCCTCGGCTTTGGCGGCAGGCGCGGCAGCCGGAGCCGGAGCCGCTTCGGATTTGGCGGCAGGCGCAGCAGCCTGGGCTGGGGCAGCAGGTGCCGCAGCACCGGCCACTTTCAGCTTCAGGATCAGGTCACCGGTGCCCACTTCGTCTTCCAGCTTGATCTCGACGCTTTCCACCACGCCGGCAGCCGGCGACGGGATTTCCATGCTGGCTTTGTCGGATTCCAGGGTGATCAGCGACTGGTCGGCTTCGACGGTGTCGCCGGCCTTGACCAGCACTTCGATGATCTTGGCCTTGCCCGACGAGCCGATGTCCGGAACATGAATGTCCTGGACCGTGGCAGCGGCAGGCGCGGCGGCCGGGGCGGGAGCCGCCTCGGCAACCGGTGCGGCGGCAGGCTTTTCAGCCGCCGCCGGGGCAGCAGGAGCCGCTGCCTCAGGCGCCGCAGCGGCGCCCTCGACTTCCAGCTCCAGCAGTTCGTCGCCTTCTTTCAGGCGATCACCCAGCTTCACTTTCAGGCTTTTGACGATACCGGCCTTCGGCGCAGGCACTTCCATGCTGGCCTTGTCCGATTCAAGCGTCAGGATGCTCTGCTCGGCTTCGATACGGTCGCCGACCTTCACAAACAGTTCAATGACTTCACCTTCACCGCTGCCGATGTCAGGTACGCGAATGAGTTCGCTCACAAAAATTCTCCTCAGCAGTCCAGTGGGTTGCGTTTTTCCGGATCGATGCCGAACTTGACGATGGCCTCGGCCACCACCTTGGGTTCGATATCGCCACGGTCAGCCAGGGCTTCCAGGGCTGCCAACACAACGAACTTACGGTCGACTTCGAAGAAGTGACGCAGCTTCTTGCGGCTGTCGCTACGGCCGAAACCGTCGGTGCCCAGCACCTTGAATTCCTTGGAAGGAACCCACTGGCGGATCTGCTCGGCGAACAGTTTCATGTAGTCGGTCGAGGCGATGACCGGACCTTTGCGGCCGTTCAGGCATTCTTCGACGTAACTCAGTTTCGGCTTCTGGCCTGGGTGCAGACGGTTGCTGCGCTCTACGGCCAGGCCGTCGCGACGCAGTTCGTTGAAGCTGGTGACGCTCCACACGTCAGCGCCGACGTTGAACTCTTCGCGCAGGATCTTCGCTGCTTCACGCACTTCGCGCAGGATGGTGCCGGAGCCCATCAGTTGGACGTGGTGCGCCGCTTCGCGGGTATCTTCTTCGAGCAGGTACATGCCCTTGATAATGCCTTCCTCCACGCCGGCCGGCATGGCTGGCTGCTGGTAGGATTCGTTCATCACGGTGATGTAGTAGAAAACGTCCTGCTGCTCTTCGGTCATCTTCTTCATGCCGTCCTGGATGATCACCGCCAGCTCGTAGCCGTAGGTTGGATCAAAGGTGCGGCAGTTCGGGATGGTGGCAGCCAGGATGTGGCTGTGACCGTCTTCATGTTGCAGGCCTTCGCCGTTGAGCGTGGTTCTGCCGGCGGTGCCGCCGATCAGGAAGCCACGGGTCCGGCTGTCGCCAGCGGCCCAGGCCAGGTCGCCGATACGCTGGAAGCCGAACATCGAGTAGAAGATGTAGAACGGCAGCATCGGCTGGTTGTGGCTGGAGTACGAAGTACCGGCTGCGATGAACGAGCTCATGGCGCCCGCTTCGTTGATGCCTTCTTCGAGGATCTGGCCCTTCTTGTCTTCCTTGTAGAACATCACCTGGTCTTTATCGACTGGCTCGTAGAGCTGGCCGACGGAGGAGTAGATGCCCAACTGACGGAACATGCCTTCCATGCCGAAGGTACGGGCTTCGTCCGGGATGATCGGTACGATGCGCGGGCCGATTTCCTTGTCCTTGACCAATTGCGCGAGGATTCGCACGAAGGCCATGGTGGTGGAAATCTCACGGTCGCCCGAGCCGTCAAGGATGGCCTTGAGGGTATCGAGCGATGGGGTCGGCACGCTGAAGCTCTGGGCGCGGCGCTGGGGCACGAAACCACCCAGTGCGGTGCGACGCTCGCTCAGGTAGCGGGCTTCGGCGCTGTTGGGCTCCGGCTTGAAGAACGGCAGGTTTTCCAGTTCCTCGTCCTTGACCGGGATGTCGAAGCGGTCGCGGAACAACTTCAGGCTGTCGACGTCGACTTTCTTGGTGTTGTGCGCAGTGTTTTTCGCTTCGCCGGCACCGGTGCCATAACCCTTGATGGTCTTGGCCAGGATGACGGTCGGTTGTTCCTTGTGGTTGACCGCTTCGTGGTACGCCGCGTAGACCTTGTACGGGTCGTGGCCGCCACGGTTGAGCTTCCAGATCTCGTCGTCGGACAGATCGGCAACCATTGCCTTGAGTTCAGGCGTGTTGAAGAAGTGCTCTCGGACGAACGCGCCGTCCTTGGCCTTGTAATTCTGGTATTCGCCGTCGATGACTTCGTCCATGCGGCGTTGCAGGATGCCGTCGACGTCCTTGGCCAGCAGTGGGTCCCAGAAACGGCCCCAGATGACCTTGGTCACGTTCCACTGAGCGCCGCGGAACACGCCTTCGAGTTCCTGGATGATCTTGCCGTTGCCGCGAACCGGGCCGTCGAGGCGCTGCAGGTTGCAGTTGATGACGAAGATCAGGTTGTCCAGCTTCTCGCGGCCGGCCAGAGAGATGGCGCCCAGGGATTCCGGCTCGTCGCACTCGCCGTCGCCCAGGAAGCACCAGACTTTCTGCTTGCCTTCGGGAATGAAGCCACGGGCTTCCAGGTACTTCATGAAGCGCGCCTGGTAGATGGCCTGAATCGGGCCCAGACCCATGGATACGGTCGGGAACTGCCAGAAGTCCGGCATCAGCCAAGGGTGCGGATAGGACGACAGGCCCTGACCATCCACTTCCTGGCGGAAGTTGTTCATCTGCTCTTCGCTGATGCGGCCTTCCATGAATGCACGGGCGTAAACGCCTGGCGAGGTGTGGCCCTGGAAGTAGATCAGGTCGCCGCCGTGTTCGTCGGTCGGGGCCTGGAAGAAATAGTTGAAGCCGATGTCGTACAAGGTTGCGCTGGAGGCGAAGCTGGAGATGTGACCGCCCAGGTCAGAATCTTTCAGGTTCGTACGCATCACCATGGCCATCGCGTTCCAGCGTACCAGCGAGCGAATGCGGCGTTCCATGAACAGGTCGCCGGGCATGCGTGCTTCGTGGGTAACGGGGATTGTGTTGCGGTATGGCGTGGTGATGGCGTAAGGCAATTGCGAACCGCTGCGGGTTGCGAGTTCGCCCATACGGGTCATCAGATAGTGAGCACGGTCTTCGCCTTCTTTGTCGAGAACCGATTCCAGGGCGTCCAGCCATTCCTGGGTTTCGACGGGATCGAGGTCTTGCATGGCTTGCTCCAGGGCGGAAAGGCTACCAGAATCGGTTGCCTGAGTTTGCGACTGGCCTTGTGGGCAGACGGTATAAATTCTTGGATTGCCGAAGGTTGTTTCGGCGGCGTGTAGTTTTACTACAAATCGTCGGCCGTTTCAGCCTTTCGAATGTATAGACGAGTAGTAAAACTACACATGAGCGGCTTGTGGCCCCTCGTTTCGTTGTGAGAATAATCGTTACTGTTGGTCGTTAGCCAACTCGTACAGGTAAAAACTTGATGTCGGCTGCCAATAAAATCAGATTTTCAGCTATTTATCATCTTTGTTCGACAGTCGATCAGGTAGTGTCATCTGAAAAAACACTACATCCAGCCTTCCCCGCGCCGATCAAGGATAGACCATGAGCCTGCCCTCGCTTACCGAAGTTCCGGCCATTCTCCAGTCATTGGTCAGTCGTGCCGAGCAGTCGTTCCGTGCGGCGGTCGCTTCCCTGGACGACGACCATGGGCTGTCCACCTGGGCGCCCGAACGCTGGAGCGAGTTCAACCGTGTCGCCGCCGCCAGTGATTTTTTTATCGAGCAGAGTGTTCGTGACCCCTCGATGCTGCTGGAGCTGGTGCGCAGCGGTGAACTGGACCGCCACCTGGCGCCCGGCGAAATGTGCGCTCAGATTGGCGCCGCCGTCCAGGCCGCCGAGACTGAAGACGAACTGGGCCGCGTCCTGCGTCGCCAGCGCACCCGCCAACAGGTGCGGATCATCTGGCGCGACCTGACCCGCCAGGCCGACCTGGTCCAGACCTGTCGCGATCTCTCCGACATGGCCGATACCTGCATCGACCAGGCCTATCAATGGCTGTACCAGCGCCATAGTCAGCAATTCGGTACGCCTACCGGACGGCGCAGCGGTGAACCGCAGCACATGGTCATCCTGGGCATGGGCAAGCTTGGCGCGGTGGAACTGAACCTGTCGTCGGACATCGATCTGATTTTCGCCTACCCCGAGGGCGGCGAGACCGTTGGCGCCAAGCGGGCACTGGATAACCAGGAGTTTTTCATTCGTGTGGGGCAGCGCCTGATCAAGGCCCTGGATCCGATGACCGTCGACGGCTTCGTATTCCGTGTCGACATGCGTCTGCGCCCTTATGGTTCGGCCGGAGCGCTGGTGCTGAGTTTCAACGCGCTGGAGCAGTATTACCAGGACCAGGGTCGTGACTGGGAACGCTACGCGATGATCAAGGCGCGGGTGGTGGCGGGAGACCAGGTGGCCGGTGCGCAACTGCTCGACATGCTGCGCCCGTTCGTTTATCGCCGTTACCTGGACTTTTCTGCCATCGAAGCGCTGCGCACCATGAAGCAGTTGATCCAGCAGGAAGTGCGGCGCAAGGGCATGGCTGACAACATCAAGCTGGGTTCGGGCGGCATCCGCGAGGTGGAGTTCATTGCCCAGGCGTTCCAGTTGATCCATGGCGGTCGTGACTTGAGTTTGCAGCAGCGTCCGCTGTTGAAAGTACTGGCGACCCTGGAAGGCCAGGGCTATCTGCCGGCCAAGGTGGTCGACGAGCTGCGCCAGGGTTATGAGTTTTTGCGTTACACCGAACACGCGATCCAGGCCATCGCCGACCGTCAGACCCAGATGCTGCCGGACACTGCGCAGGACCAGGCGCGCATTGCGTTCATGCTGGGTTTTGCCGACTGGGCGGCCTTCCATGAGCAATTGATGTACTGGCGCGGTCGCGTAGCCTGGCACTTCGGCCAGGTCATCGCCGACCCGGATGAAGAGCAGGACGGCGAAAGCGAAGTAACGGTGGGCGGCGAATGGTTGCCGCTGTGGGAAGACAGCCAGGATGAAGGCGCGGCATGTCGTCAACTGGAGGAAGGCGGCTTCGTCGATGCCCCCAAGGCGCTCAAAGCCCTGGCCGCCCTACGCGGCAGTGCGCAGTTGCGTGCCATGCAGCGATTGGGGCGCGAGCGTCTGGATGCATTCATTCCGCGCCTGTTGGCCCAGGCGGTGGAACATGCCAACCCGGACCTGGTGCTTGAGCGCGTATTGCCACTCGTGGAAGCCGTGGCGCGCCGATCGGCCTATCTGGTGCTGCTGACGGAAAATCCCGGCGCCCTGCGACGCCTGCTGACGCTGTGCGCGGCGAGCCCGTGGATTGCCGAGCAGATCACCCGTTTTCCCCTGTTGCTCGATGAATTGCTCAACGAGGGACGCCTGTTCAAGCCGCCCCTGGCGCCGGAACTGGCGGCAGAGTTGCGTGAGCGCCTGACACGCATCCCCGAGGATGATCTCGAGCAGCAGATGGAGGCCCTGCGGCATTTCAAGCTGGCGCACCGTCTGCGGGTAGCCGCCTCGGAAATTGCCGGCAGCCTGCCGTTGATGAAAGTCAGCGATTACCTGACCTGGCTGGCCGAGGCCATTCTTGAGCAAGTGCTGGCCCTGGCCTGGCGCCAGACCGTGGCCAAGTATGGCGTGCCACTGCGCACTGACGGCAGCCTGTGCGATCCGGGCTTTATCATTGTCGGTTATGGGAAAGTCGGCGGTCTGGAGTTGGGGCATGGTTCCGACCTGGATCTGGTGTTCATCCACGATGGCGATCCGCAGGCGGAAACCGATGGCCCGAAACCTATCGACGGCGCGCAGTTCTTTACCCGGCTCGGCCAGCGAATCATCCATTTGCTGACGGCCCAGACCAACTCCGGACAGCTCTACGAAGTGGACATGCGCTTGCGGCCGTCCGGGGCGTCGGGGCTGCTGGTCAGCTCCCTCGGGGCTTTTGCACGCTATCAGGAGAACGAGGCCTGGACCTGGGAGCATCAGGCTTTGGTGCGGGCCCGCGTGCTGGTGGGCAGCCAGGATGTGGGTCAGGCGTTCGAAAAAGTTCGTGCCCAGGTGCTGGCGCGCAAGCGTGATTTGTCGACGTTGCGCCAGGAGGTCAGCGAGATGCGCGCCAAGATGCGCGATAACCTCGGCAGCAAGGCCACCGCAGCCGGAACCGCAGCGAATGCCTTCGAAGCCTCGGCGCCGTTCGACCTCAAGCAGGATGCCGGAGGTATCGTCGACATTGAATTTATGGTGCAATACGCGGCCCTGGCGTGGTCCGAGGAGCACCCATCGCTGCTGCGCTACACCGATAACATCCGCATTCTGGAAGGGTTGCAGGAGGTCGGGCTGATGCCGGCCGAAGACGCTACCCTGCTGCGCGAGGCCTACAAAGCCTACCGCTCCGCCGCCCACCGCGAGGCCCTACAGAAAGACGCCGGGGTGATTGCAGGCGACCAGTTTGTGGATGAGCGCCGGCAGGTGCTGCGGATCTGGCGTGAGCTGGGGCTGAGCTGAAGATTTAAATGTGGGAGCGGGCTTGCTCGCGAAGGCGGAGTCTCAGGCGACATTGATGTTGGATGTGATGGCCCCATCGCGAGCAGGCTCGCTCCCACAATAATGGGGTTGTGGTGCTGCACCATACTTGATGCAGATGAGTTCCCCTGTGGGAGCGAGCCTGCTCGCGATAGCGGAGTGTCAGGCGACATTGATATTGGATGTGAGAGCCTCATCGCGAGCAGGCTCGCTCCCACAGTTGTAGAGTGACGGCAACAGGCAACGTCCTAAGCCACAGTGATTGTCGAGGCGGGGAGGCGTAGGCCTCCCCGCATCGTTTTTGGAAGCCACATGAATATTCTGATTGTAGGGCCCAGTTGGGTCGGTGACATGGTGATGGCGCAGACACTGTTCCAGTGCCTCAAGCAGCGTCACCCGCAGTGCGAAATCGACGTGTTGGCCCCCGAGTGGAGCCGGCCGATTCTTGAACGCATGCCCCAGGTGCGCAAGGCCTTGAGCTTCCCACTCGGCCACGGTGTGCTGGAGCTGGCGACCCGTCGACGCATCGGCAAGTCCCTGGCCGGTCAGTACGACCAGGCGATTCTGTTGCCCAATTCGTTGAAATCGGCACTGGTGCCGTTCTTCGCCAGTATCCCCAAACGCACCGGCTGGCGCGGCGAGTTCCGCTACGGCCTGCTCAATGACGTGCGCACGCTGGATAAAGAGCGCTACCCGCTGATGATCGAACGCTTCATGGCCCTGGCCTACGATCCGGGTGCCGAGTTGCCCAAGCCGTATCCGCGCCCAAGCCTTGCGATCGACTCGGTGACCCGCGAAGCGGCGCTGGCCAAGTTCGGTCTGAGCCTGGACCGCCCAGTGCTGGCTCTCTGCCCAGGCGCTGAATTCGGTGAGTCCAAGCGCTGGCCGGCGGAGCATTACGCCCAGGTCGCCGAGACGAAGATTCGCGAAGGCTGGCAGGTCTGGTTGTTCGGTTCGAAAAACGATCATTCGGTGGGCGAGGACATCCGCTCGCGCCTGATCCCGGGCCTGCGGGAGGAGTCGGTGAATCTCAGCGGCGATACCTCCCTGGCCGAAGCCATCGACCTGTTGTCCTGCGCCGATTCGGTGGTGTCCAACGACTCCGGCCTGATGCACGTGGCCGCCGCCCTGAACCGGCCACTGGTGGCAGTGTACGGTTCCACCTCGCCGGGCTTTACGCCGCCGCTGGCCGAAAAAGTCGAAGTCGTACGCCTGGGCATCGAATGCAGCCCGTGCTTCGATCGCACCTGCCGCTTCGGTCATTACAACTGCCTGCGCCAGCTCATGCCGCCGTCGGTGAACGATGCCCTGGGGCGTTTGCAGGGCGCACCGGTGGAGGTTCAGTAACTTGCGGGTATTGCTGATCAAGACCTCTTCGCTGGGGGATGTGGTTCACACCCTGCCGGCGCTGACCGACGCGGCGCGGGCGATTCCCGGCATCAGGTTCGACTGGGTGGTGGAAGAAGGCTTTGCCGAAATTCCCACCTGGCACCCGGCGGTGGATACCGTCATCCCGGTGGCGATTCGTCGCTGGCGCAAGAACCTCTGGCAAACCATCAAAAGCGGCGAGTGGCGACGTTTCAAGCAAAGCGTGCGTGCCAAGAAGTACGATCTGGTGATCGACGCCCAAGGTCTGCTGAAAAGCGCCTGGCTGACTCGCTACGTCAAAGCTCCGGTGGCTGGCCTGGATCAGCACTCGGCTCGCGAACCTTTGGCCGCGCGCTTCTATTCTCGTCGCCTGGCCGTGGCTCGCGGTCAGCATGCGGTAGAGCGCGTGCGCCAGTTGTTTGCCGTGGCACTGGGTTATGACCTGCCCAAAACCATGGGCAGCTACGGCCTGAATGTCGACCGCCTGGTTGAATTGCCGCGCAGCTACCCCTACGTGGTGTTCCTGCATGGCACGACTTGGGAGTCCAAGCACTGGCCTGAACTCTACTGGCGCCAACTCGTTGAGCGCATGGGCCAGTTCGGCGTTGTGGTGAAGCTGCCATGGGGCAGCCCGTTGGAGAAAGCCCGGGCTGAGCGGATCGCCAATGGCATGCGCAACGCCCTGGTACTGCCAAAGCTGAATCTGGGTGGGATGGGCAAGGTGCTGGCCGGCGCGCAGGCCTGTGTGGCCGTGGACACAGGTCTGGGCCACCTGGCCGCTGCCCTGGATGTGCCGACCATTTCACTGCTCGGCCCCACTAACCCGGTGCTGACGGGTGCCTATGGCAAGGGGCAAATTCACCTCGCCAGTGATTTCCCTTGCGCGCCCTGCATGCAGAAACAATGTACTTACCCGCCGACCGCCGAAGATGCCCGTCGGTTTGACCTGAAACGCGAGCAGCCCCTGTGCTTCACGCGTCTGAATCCCGAGCGTGTTGCCAGCCACTTGAGCACGTTATTGGCTGAGGAGCCGCGCTGATGCAATTGGCTTTTGTCCTTTATAAATACTTCCCTTTCGGCGGCCTGCAGCGTGACTTCATGCGCATCGCCCTGGAGTGCCAGCGGCGCGGTCACCAGATCCGCGTCTACACGCTGATCTGGGAAGGTGACGTCCCGCCGGGCTTCGAAGTGCTGGTGGCGCCGGTCAAGGCGCTGTTCAACCACCGTCGCAATGAGAAACTCAGTGCGTGGATGGAAAAAGACCTGGCCAAGCGTCCGGTCGACCGTTTGATCGGCTTCAACAAAATGCCCGGCCTGGACGTGTATTACGCCGCTGACGGCTGCTTTGAAGACAAGGCGCAGAACCTGCGCAATTCGCTGTACCGGCGTTGGGGGCGTTACCGCCACTTTTCCGAGTACGAGCGAGCGGTATTCGCCAAGGATGCCAAGACCGAAATACTGATGATTTCCGAAGTGCAACAGCCTTTGTTTATCAAGCACTACGACACGCCGCTGGAGCGCTTTCACCTGCTGCCACCGGGCATCGCCCAGGATCGTCGCCGGCCCGCCGACGCCGATGAGGTTCGTGCCGCGTTTCGTGCCGAATTTGAACTGGCCGATGATGATCTGCTGCTGGTGCAGATCGGTTCCGGGTTCAAGACCAAGGGCGTGGATCGCAGCCTCAAGGCCCTGGCCGCGCTACCTTCGCAGCTTAAAAAACGCACCCGCCTGTTTGTAATCGGCCAGGACGACCCCAAAGTATTCCAATTGCAGAGCGCCGCGTTGGGACTTGGTGACAACGTACGCTTCCTCAAGGGCCGCAGCGACATTCCGCGTTTCCTGCTGGGCGCCGACCTGTTGATTCACCCGGCGTACAACGAGAACACCGGCACCGTACTGCTTGAAGCGCTGGTGGCCGGCTTGCCGGTGCTGGTCAGCGCGGTGTGTGGATACGCCCATTACATCGCCGAGGCCGACAGTGGCCTGGTGTTGGACGAACCGTTCGAACAGGCGCAGCTCACCGAGTACCTGGGGCGGATGTTGGGTGACGCCGACGCACGCGCGGCCTGGAGCCGCAACGGTCTGGCCTTCGCCGAGACGGCCGACCTCTACAGCATGCCGCAGCACGCGGCCGATGTGATATTGGCGGAGCACGCACAATGAAATTGATGCTGGCCGAACCGTTCAAGAGCCTTTGGGCCGGACGCGATGCGTTCGCCGAAGTCGAGGCGCTCAAGGGCGAGGTCTATCGCGAACTGGAAGCCCGGCGCACCTTGCGCACGGAGGTGGATGGTCGTGGCTTTTTCGTGAAAATCCACCGTGGCATCGGTTGGCGCGAGATCTTCAAGAATCTGCTGACCGCCAAGTTGCCGGTACTGGGCGCGGGACAGGAATGGAAAGCCATCCAGCGCTTGCAGCAAGTCGGTGTGCCGACCATGACCGCCGTGGCGTATGGAGAGAAAGGCAGCAACCCGGCCGACCAGCATTCGTTCATCGTCACCGAAGAGCTGGCGCCGACCGTCAGTCTCGAAGATCTCAGCATGGACTGGGTCAAGCAGCCGCCACAGCCGAAGCTCAAGCGAGCCCTGATTGCCGAAGTGGCGCGCATGACCGGCATGATGCACCGGGCCGGGGTCAACCATCGCGACTGCTATATCTGCCACTTTCTGCTGCACACCGATAAGCCCGTGACCGCCACGGATTTCAAACTTTCTGTGATCGACCTGCACCGTGCGCAGATCCGCCCCACCATCCCCCTTCGTTGGCGCAACAAGGACCTGGCGGCGCTGTATTTCTCTGCACTGGACATCGGCCTGACCCGTCGTGACAAATTGCGTTTCCTCAAGGGTTATTTCCAGCAGCCGCTAAGGCGGATCCTGGCCGAAGAAGCTTCGCTGCTGACCTGGCTCGAAGGCAAAGCCAACAGGCTTTACGCGCGCAAGCTGCGGTACGGGGGCGCGCTCTGATGTCGGGTTGGGTACTGGAGCCTTCCTACGCTGAGCTGGCAGAGGATTTCGGCAGTCTTGATGCAGTGTTCGCCCTGGAGGGCGAGCGTTTGACGCGGGACCCGCTGTCCGAGGTGATTCGGGTACAGCGCAATGGCGTGAATTACTATGTCAAACGCTACACCGGGGCCGGCAAGGGGCTGCGGCGATACTTGGGTAAGCCTCGGGTCAAGTCCGAATGGCAGAACCTCAAGCGCTTCGCCAAGTGGGGCATCCCCACTGCCGAAGTCGTGGCCTGGGGACTGGAGCGACGTGGCGCAGCCTATGACCGTGGCGCGATGATCACGCGCGAACTGCCTGGCACCGAAGATCTCTCGGCATTGGCCAGTCGTCACGATCCGAGGCTGGCCAATCGTGCCTGGGTTGACGGGGTGAGTCGGCAACTGGCTGGCTATACCCGGACCATGCACGAAAATCGCTTCACCCATAACGACCTGAAATGGCGCAATTTGCTGATCGACGATCAGTCACGGCTGTTTTTTATCGATTGTCCAAATGGTGATTTCTGGCGCGGCTTCTGGCTCAAGTATCGCATCACCAAAGACCTGGCGTGCCTGGACAAGGTAGCCAAGTATCATTTGTCGGCCACTCAGCGCCTGCGTTTTTACCTGCAGTATCGCCAGCGTAACCGGCTCGATGCGTGTGACAAGAAGCGCATCCGTCACGTAGTGAGATTTTTCGAGGGGCGTGAATGACTGATTTTCTGGCGACTGAAGACCAGTCATTGTTGCAACGCCACGGCCTGGATAGCTTCGAAGCCCTTTGGGAGCTGCAATTGGATGCGGTGGATGAACCCAACACTGCGGGCGGCGGTTGGAGCAGTGTCTTCCGGCTGGAACTGGAAGGGCGGGGTTATTACCTCAAGCGCCAGAGTAATTACCTGACCAGGACGTGGTCCCACCCCTTCGGCGAGCCCAGCTTTTCCCGGGAGTTTCGCAACATCAGCCGTTACCGCCAACTGGGGATTCCGGCCCTGCAAGCGGTGTTCTATGGTCAGCGCGATGTGGGCGGGGAGGTGCGGGCGATTCTGCTGACGCGTGCCCTGGACGGTTGGGATGATCTGGATTCATTGCTGCAACGCTGGTCGAGCCTGGCGGCGACGCAACGCGACACCGTCCTGCAGGCTTGCGGGCAGTTGGCGCGACGCCTGCATGGCATGCGTCAGGTCCATGGTTGCTTCTATCCCAAGCACATTTTTCTGCAAGCCACCGCCAGCGGTTATCAGGCGCAGTTGATCGACCTCGAAAAGACCCGGCCGCTATTGTTCGGTCAGCGGGATCGAATCAAGGACCTGGAGCCCTTGCTGCGGCGCGCGCGAGTCTGGAGTGACGACGATGTGCGTCAGATGCTCTGCACCTACCTGGATCAACCGCTCAAGAGTGCACTGGTTGACCGCTGGATGACCCGTCTGACCGCCCGGCGCAGCCATAAGGAGGCTCGTTGATGCATTTATCCGAATTGAAGAACGCCGGCCGCAGCCCCAGCCTGCCTTTGAGCCTGGAGCTGGCAGACGCCGCCGGCCCGGCGCAATTGCAGTTGCTCTCCCTGTTGCGTGTGTTGCCGGGACAGCGCTACGTAGGTGCTGGCGTCTGGCGCGGCCGTCCGGTGTTGGCCAAGTTGCTGGTCGGCAGCAAAGCGGGCAGGCACTTTCACCGCGAACTGCAAGGCGTGCGGCTGCTAGCCGAGCAGGGGCTGACTACGCCGCTGTTGCTGGCCGATGGCCTGAAAGAAGGCGAGGGTGGCTGGCTGCTGTTCGAATTGCTCGAGGGGGCCGAAAGCCTTGGGGACGCCTGGAAACAGGTCGAGGGCCTGCCATTGCTCGCCGACGAACAAACGGCGGTATTGGCCGAGGCGTTGGGAGCGATTGCACAACTGCACAGCAAAGGCCTGTGGCAGGAAGATCTGCACCTGGACAATCTGCTGCGCCACGGCGGCAAACTCTACTTGATCGACGGCGCCGGCATCCGCGCAGAAACGCCGGGTCACCCGTTGTCGCGCAACAAAGTGCTGGAAAACCTGGGAGTGTTTTTCGCCCAGTTGCCCAAATCCCTCGAGCCTTTCAACGAAGAGTTGTTGGTGCATTATCTGCTGGGCAACGCCGAGCACGCATTGCCCATGGAGGCGCTGCAAAAACAGATCGACAAGGTATACGCCTGGCGCCTGAATGACTTTTTGGAAAAAGTCGGGCGTGAGTGCAGTCTGTTCAGCGTTCAGCGTGGTCCGTTCGGTCTGCGGGCGATTCGTCGTGATGAAGAGGCGGCCATGGCGCCGGTACTGGAGCAGGCCGATGCCTTGCTTGACCAAGGTCACTTATACAAGACCGGTGGGTCGGCGAGCGTGGGTAAAGTCGATGTGAGCGGGCGCTCCGTGCTGATCAAGCGCTACAACATCAAAAATTTCGCCCACTGGCTCAAGCGCTTCTGGCGTCCGAGTCGCGCCTGGCATGCCTGGCGCGAAGGTCATCGCCTGACGTTCCTCGGTATCGCCACACCCAAGCCGCTGGCATTGCTGGAAAAGCGTTTTCTGTGGCTGCGTCGCGGCGCCTACCTGGTGACCGAGCACCTGCCAGGGCCTGACATCATTGAGCGCCTGGCCCCTTACGTCGAAAGCGGCGCCGCTCCCGAGCCAGAGTTGCAGGCGCTGGACCGGTTGTTCGCCGGCCTGATCCGCGAACGCATCAGTCACGGCGACTTCAAGGGCCACAACTTGCTCTGGCAGGACGATCGCTGGGCGCTGATCGACCTGGATTCCATGTGCCAGCACCGCAGCCTCTCCAGCTTTACCCCAGCCTATGCCCGGGATCGCGCGCGGTTCATGCGCAACTGGCCGCAGGACAGTGCGTTGTATCGGGTGATTGATCAGCGGGTGCCCAAAAGTTTTTGAATGATGCCCCGATAGCTGCTTCGGCACCTTCCTGTGCGTGAGCTGCCGAAGGGCGCGATCGTTGTTTTACCGCTTGAGGTTCAAGGGGAAAGATCAAAGTCAAAAGATCGCAGCCTTCGGCAGCTCCTACGAGGCTTGTCGCTGCTTTTAAGCTATAATCCCGCCCTTTAGCTGCCCCGCGCCCCGGCGTGCGGCACATCTTTTTTCGAGGCGTTTGTCGCCTCGCATGCAGACATTAAGAGGCTAGACCCCTGTGGCATTGACGATTCTTGGCCTGTCCGGCGCCCTTAGCCATGATCCTTCCGCAGCGCTGTATATCGACGGCAAGCTGATCGCGGCAGCCGAGGAAGAGCGCTTCGTACGCGATAAACATGCAAAGAACCGCATGCCCTATGAATCGGCGAAGTTCTGTCTGGAACAGGCCGGTATCAAGCCGTCCGACGTCGATGTGGTGGCGATTCCGTTTGCGCCGATCAGCTTGTTCGGCGAGGCGCGCTGGCACTACGCCAAGCGTTACTGGTACGCCCCGGATCGCGCCCTCGATGCGATCCTGATGGGCAACCGTCGTTATAAGCGTTATCGCCGCAAGATCGTCTGGTGCCTGGAACAACTGGGTTTTGATCCGAAAAAAATCAAGATCGAGCCGGTCGAGCATCACCTGGCCCACGCCTCCAGTGCCTACCACTGCTCCGGATTTCAGGAGAAAACCGCGATCCTGGGCATCGACGGCAAGGGCGAATACGCCACGACCTTCTTCGGCTACGGCGAAAACGGCAAGATCCACAAGATCAAGGAATTCTTCGACCCGGATTCCCTTGGCGGCCTGTACGGCGCGATCACCGAGTTCCTGGGCTTTGAAATGCTCGACGGTGAATTCAAGGTCATGGGCATGGCGCCTTACGGCGATGCCAGCAAGTACGACTTCTCGCGCCTGGCCTCGTTCGAAAACGGCGAGCTGGTGATCAATACCGACTACGCCAACGTGATCGGCCTGCGTCGCTATAAAGAGAAGGGCAAGGGCTTCTACTTCTCGCCGAAGTTGATCGAATGGCTCGGCCCGAAACGGGAAGGCGACATCGCCGACGAGCCATACATCCACTACGCGGCCAGCATGCAGGCGCTGTTCGAGAAACTCGCGCTGCAGATGATCGACCACTATCTGGGCGACGTGCTCAAGGAGACCGGCAAGCTGGCGTTCGCCGGTGGCTGTGCGTTGAACGTCAAGCTGAACCAGAAAATCATCGCCCGTGACGACGTCAAGGAACTGTTCGTGCAACCGGCTTCCGGCGACGCCGGCACCGCCGTGGGGGCGGCAGCTTATGTGTCCCACGCCCGTGGCGTGCCGGTGGAGAAAATGGAACACGTCTACCTCGGCCCGGCCTACAGCAACGAAGACGTCATCGCCGCCTGCGCCCGCCATCCGAGCAAGCCTGCGTGGCGCAAGATCGACAACACCCCTGAGCGCATCGCCAAGATCATGGTCGACGGCAACCCGGTGGCCTGGTTCCAGGGGCGCATGGAGTTTGGTCCGCGTGCCTTGGGCGGTCGCTCGATCATCGGTTGCCCGAGCGCCAGCGGCGTGGCTGATCGCATCAACGAACAGATCAAGTTCCGTGAGCGCTGGAGGCCTTTCTGCCCGTCGATGCTCGACACGGTTGCACCGCAGATGATCAAGGTTGATCACCCTGCGCCGTTCATGACGTTCACTTTCGAAGTGGCTGAAGAGTGGAAAACCCGCGTGCCGGAAGTTGTCCACGAAGACGGCACATCCCGGGCCCAGGTACTCAAGCGCGAATACAACCCGCGCTATTACGACATGATGAAAGCGCTGGAAGTCCTGACCGGCAACGGCGTGTCCCTGAACACCTCGCTCAACCGCCGTGGCGAACCGATGATCTGCTCGCCCACCGACGCACTGAACATGTTCTTTGGCTCAGACCTGCAATACCTGATCATGGAAGATATTCTGGTGGTCAAAGACGGCGTGGATGCCTATGACTCGTTCGGCTGAGCGGCACGTATTGCAGTTCTGTCACGGTTACGATGGGCCGTTCCTCGACTGCGCCCGTCAATATGCCAGTCTGTTCGCGGGCACTGGCTATCGCGTGACGACGGTGTTTCTCACCGGGGCGGCCGATACGGAAGTGGCCGCCCGTTGCGCCTCTGACGAGGTGCTGTTCATGGAGTACAGCTCCAGTGCGATCAGAGGCCTGAAGCTGGGCGCGATCGGCGATCTGAGAAAGATTGTCGCCTCGCGAAACTTCAGTTTTTGCATCGCCCATCGCTTTAAGCCGATCTATATCACCTTGCTCGCTACCAGTCTGCCGGTGATCGGAGTGCATCATGCGTTGGGGGACTATCAGCGGTTGACCCGACGGGTGTTCGTCCAGTTTTTCCGCAAACGCCTGAGCCTGCTTGGCGTTTCCGATGCAGTGCGTGACGACATCCGCTGTCACTTGCCTAAATGGCCGGCTAGCCGGATTCAGACCCTCTACAACCGTATCGACCTGGAAGCCGTGCAGGCTGGCCTGGTGTCCCGGGACGAAGCGCGGCATAGCCTGGGGTTGGATGCTCACGCCTGGATTGTCGGCAATGTTGGCCGTCTGCACCCGGACAAGGACCAGGCTACGCTGTTGCGAGGATTTGCCCTGGCGCTGGAGTATTTGCCCACCAATAGCCAGTTGGTGATTCTCGGCAAGGGACGCCTGGAACAGGACCTTAAGGAACTGGCGCTGGAATTGGGCATTGCCGACCGTGTGCTGTTCCTCGGTCAGGTGCCTGAAGCGCGTCGCTATTTTCGCGCCTTTGATGTATTTGCTCTGAGTTCTGACCATGAGCCGTTCGGCATGGTGCTGCTCGAAGCCATGGCCGCTGGTGTGCCGCTACTGGCCACCGCCTGCGGTGGAGCAAAGGAAGTGGTAGAGGGTGTCGGCATTTTGTTTCCGCTAGGCGATGCCGAACATATGGCGCAGGGCCTGCAGCACTTGGCGGCCATGGACGAGTTGCAGCGTCGCAGGTGTGCAGAACTGATGCTTGATCGCTTGCGTGAGCGCTTTTCCGACCGGGCTGCTCGTGAGGCTTTCTGGCGTTTGCCCCTGGTCGCCGAACTGGCGTCCAGGACCTGATGCGCAGTAAGACTTCCCGTTATTTATCCAGTCGTTCGGTGCTGCAAGGAAGACGATGAAAGTTTTATTTTTGGTCCAGAAAGAGCAGCGGGCCATCTTGGACCGCCTCTATGAAGGCGTGGCAGCCCATTGCGAGTGTGACCTGCGCTGGCTCGACAGCAAGGAGCAGCGTAACTTGCGAGGATATTTCCGGCGTCACGTGGACGTATCGCGTTACGACCGGATCGTATTTTTCCTGCGCTTCAAGCAGGAGATCCGCCAGGCGGCATTCATTCGCACGATCCCTAATCTGGTGATCCTGGAACACGACGCCTATCAGAACTACATACCGTGCAAATACACTGGCAAGTTCAGTGCCCACTATCGTCGTCTGCCATGGGTGCGGGTCATCAGCTCCGGTTTCATGGTTGCTCAACGTCTTCGCGCCGAAGGTTTCGATGCGGTGTTCGTACCCAAAGGCTACGATCAATCGTTATTGCAAAATCAGCATCGCGAGCGGGATATCGAGCTGGCCTTTGTAGGAAGCACCAACAGTGCCGCCTACAGCGGGCGCAAGATACTGCTGGATGAGTTGGCACGCGTTGAATCGCTGGTGGTAACCCGTACCAAGTCCGGGGAAGAGTATTGCGAAACCCTGAACCGCATTCGTTTTTTTGTCAGCGCCGATGTGGGTATGGGCGAGTTCATGATCAAGAATTTCGAAGCCATGGCCTGTGGTTGTGTGCTGCTGGCTTTCGATCAGGGTGTCGATGAAGCGCGTGCGTTGGGGTTGCAGGACATGCATAACGTGGTGTTGTATGGCGACGTTGCGCAGCTTCAGGAAAAGCTTTCCCGACTGCGAGCTGACCCCGAACTGGCCCATCGTATTGCGCGCAACGGCCATGAACTGGCGCTGGAGCAGTTCAGTTTCGCACGCATTGGGCAGAAAATCGTTGAGGCACTGGAGCCGACCTTGCGGCCTCGTGCACCGTTGAGTCTGCTGGAAAAATTGCGCCTGAAACTGGGCGTTTGACGGGAACCGTTCAGCCATCTGGCGTTCGGATGGCGTTTGACTAAATGGTATTTCAGGTGCAGTTTTCCGACGAAAGTGACATTACCCTGGTGGTGACCAGTTGCGGTCGGCTCGATCTGCTCAAGCGAACCCTTGAGAGCTTCGACCATTTCAACACCGCGCCGATTCGTGAGGTCTTCATTACCGAAGATGCCGGCGACGAGGGTGTAAATGCAGTTATCCCAGCGCATTGGAGGGATCGCTGTACCGTATTCGTCAATCGACCGAAGCTGGGGCAATTGGCGTCTATTGACCTGGCGTACGGGCATGTGAAGACCCCTTACATCTTTCACTGTGAGGACGACTGGGAGTTCTATCGCCCGGCCTTTGTAGAAGACTCGCGCAAGATTCTCGAATTGCGTCCCGAGATCCTACAAGTCTGGCTGCGCAACTATGTTTACGACCTGTGTGTACACAGCCCTTACATTCGCCTGGGCGAGCGTGAGGTGGTCGGTGGTGTACCGTGTTATCCGCTCATATCCGACAAGCCTGAGTGGCAGAGTTTTTCCCTCAATCCTGGCCTGCGACGTCTGAAGGAATACCAGCTGTGTGCCCCGTTTGCGGGCTATGGCGGCGAGAAGGCACTGTCGCTTCGCTATGCGCAACTGAACTTGACGGCGGTCACGCTGGAAGGGGATGCTGTTTTGCATACTGGATTCGGCGTCCATGTCGAGGTCCCTGTCGAGCGTCAGCGCAAAGCGCGTCGCAGACGCAGAGAGCAAATCAAGCTCTTTCTGGTTCTTTTGCTCGGAGTCTGCGTTGGCTGGCTTATCAACTATTAGATGTCTCGAAGCACGAATCCTGGTCGGCGATAAAAGGTTTGCTGCTTGATGAGCATTATCAATGTTATGTGGGCAGGCGGTTTGCCGTTTGCTTCGGTACACAAGGTCCATCATCAGATCCTTTCGCGAGTCGAGCCCGGGATGCCCGTAAAAACCTGGCTTTTGCAGGGATCGGCTTCTGACTGTCAGGTCGATGTCGGGCCGGCGCGTGAGTGGAATCTGACGTCAGCCCGACTCAAGGGGCGGCACATCTGGCGCCTGTTCAGGCCCTGGATGCGAAGCCGTTTTCGGGAGGCTTTGCTCGACAGTGATGCCCGCGTGGTATTGCTCGACGGCCTGGGCGTGGCCCGGACTCTCTTGCCGGTGCTCAAGGACATGCCTCAGATCCGCGTGGTGGTGATCTTCCATGGCGCGACACGCCTGCACATTACAAGCCGTGAGTTGCTGCGCGGGTTTCCTGCTTCGCGCCTGAGTCTGGCGGCTGTCTCCGAGACCTTGGCTACGTCGCTGCAGGACGAACTCGGCCTTCCGGTCGTTGCATTACGCAGCGCGTTCGATCCGGTTGCCTTTCAGGCTTCACTCAAGCCACGTGAGGAGGCGCGCGCTCGTTTGGGGTTGTCCTCTACAGATCAGCGTGTATTTGGTGCCGTCGGCCGGTTGGTGGGTAAAAAGGGATTTGCCAGCTTGTTGGACGCGTTCGCGCGAGCGGCGTCGGGCCATGGTGATTGGCGCTTGGTCATTGTAGGTGAAGGGCCGAGACGCGATGCGCTCCAGGCTCGGATCGCCCAGCCGGATCTTGTTGGCAAGGTCTTGTTGACTGGGCATCTGGAAGATGTCGCGACGCTGTATAAGGCATTCGATTGGGTGTTGATTCCATCACTCGACGAAGGGCTGGGTCTGATCCTTCAGGAAGCGATACTGGCAGGCATCCCGGTGCTGGCCAGCGAACTCGCTGTATTCCGTGAGCAACTGGGGGATACCGGCTGGTACGCACCGGCCAATGACGAAGAGGCATGGAGTGAGGTGATTACCCAGGCCTCACAGGCTCCAGCCGACGCCGTAGCGCAGGCCCAGTACCAGGCGCTGGCCCCGGAGCAGGCTTGGCTGAGTTTCAGCCAGACCGCTCGGAACTTGATCTCAGGCAGGCAGTAAGGCGCTTTCCAGCGCCTGCATGGGAAAGCTCTCGTTCAGGTTCTCCCTGGCAATATAACGAGCGAAATGCTGCAGGTTGCGACGCACAAGGCGGGGTGGCAGCGGAGAGCGCAGAAAACGCATGTCAGCTACATCGATCAGTCCCAGCTTGTTCTCAGGCGTGACGACGATGTTACCCAAGTGCAGTGAGCGAAAGTAAATGCCGCGAGCGTGAAGGCTGCGGATCAGTTCGATCAGTGTCGGAAGGGTCTGCTGCCAGCTGAAGTTTTCCTGATTCGATAGTTGACGCAGGGTTTTTCCTGGCAGAGGTCGGTACAGTACGGCTGTCATGCCGGGCTTTTGCAGTTTGTAGTAGGCCAGCACGTCGAGCGTAGGCACGCCGAGTTCCTGCAGTCGGGCTGCATTGTTGATGAACCGTGCTGAATAAGGCCGAAAAAGGGCTGAAGAAAAAAGCCGCTTGAGGCGAAACAACTTGAGGATATTCCCATCCTGCAACAGATAGACCTTCGGGCCGTGGCCGTCGGCCTCCAGAATACTGGCGCCTTCAATCAATTGATTCAAAGCGGCTTGGGGAAGCCGTGAGGATTGCATCGTAGGAAAGCCTTGTTGAAAAAAGAACCGGTGCCGTAGCGGGCCATGATGCCCAAAAGTTTGTGTTTTAACCATGCCGGTTTTGGCTGGTAGACCGTTTAGGAGCGATAGATGTACGCGACGCGTTGGGCACAGGTGTGGATGGCCTTTGGCTTGTTATGGTTTTTGATGGCGATAGCCCTGGCGCCGACCAACAAGGTCTATCAGCAAGGTTTGATAGCGTTTCTCTGGTTGCCGGTGATCATCTTCGCTTGGTCAGCGCGCCATCGGCTGTTGGAGGTGTGGCGTGCCCAGCGGTTGATTTACCTGGCGCTTCTGGCGTTGGCAGCCTGGGCGCTGATTACACTGTTATGGTCCGAGGTGCCGGAGCCGGGCCGCGAAGCCAAGCGACTGCTTTATATCCTGGCGTTCCTGTTGTTTTTCCCAATGCTTGCCAATGGTCAGCCCGAGCGAGTGATTCGTATCATGCAGTGGGGTGGCCTGGGGCTAGCGCTCGTCGCACTGGTTTCCATCGTCGATTTCTACGGCTTTGAAGGGCGCAACTGGGTGGCGCGCCTGGAGGGGTTGGGCAAGCTTTCCCATCCGATCCTGGGCACCTACGTGATCGGGCTGGCGGCGGTCTGGATGCTGCACTGGGTGCCGCGCCGGATCGGGTTGCAGGTACTTTGGGCGTTAGCGCTGGCTGTGTTGGGTGTCTTTGTCGTGATGTCCCAGAGTCGCGGCGCGGCGCTGGCCTTGTTGTTGAGTGTGCTGGCAATGCCTCTTTACTGCGCCGACCAGCGTACGCGCGTCATCGCCGCCATGACGCTGGTGCTGGCCATGCTGACCTTTTGGTTGCTTGAGCCGCTGGTGATGGCCAGAGGTGCGTCCTATCGGCCCGAGATTTTAATGTCGAGCCTGCATATGATCGCCGAGCGGCCGTGGGGTGGCTTGGGATTGGCGGCTGACTACAGGGTCGCGACGCCGGGCCACTTTTTTGATCATGCGCATAACCTGTTCAGCCACGTCGCCATTGAGCTCGGACTACCGGGGCTGCTGCTTTGGTGCATGGTCTGGTTTGCGGTGCTGCGCGAAGCCTGGCGGGCCCGGGACACCCTGCTGGGCCGAGGCGTACTGGGTATGTGGGTGTTTTCGTTCCTGGCGATGCAGTTCGATGCCGCGAGCCTGACCGGAACCCCTCGCGCGGAATGGTTCATCAGTTGGCTGCCGATCGGCTTGGCCGGGGTTTTGGTCTGGGCACGGGCCAAGCCGGGCGCCTGTGATAAAGTTCCGTGTTCTTCTTAATCAGTGAGCTCGACAATGAGTGACGCACCGCCCAAAACGGAACAGGATTCCAGCCTGAAGATCTATTTTCGTTTGCTGGGATACGTCAAACCCTACGCTGGCATTTTCCTGCTGAGTATCCTGGGCTTCGTGATATTTGCTTCCACCCAACCCATGTTGGCGGGGATTCTCAAATATTTTGTCGATGGTCTGAGCAATCCCGATGCGGTGCTCTTTCCCACCGTTCCGTATCTCAAGGACTTGAAACTGCTGATGGCGGTGCCGCTACTGATCATTCTGATCGCTGCCTGGCAGGGTCTTGGGTCGTTCCTGGGAAACTACTACCTGGCCCGGGTCTCCCTGGGTCTGGTGCACGACCTGCGGGTCGAGCTGTTCAACAAGTTGCTGGTGCTGCCCAACCGCTACTTCGATACCCACAACTCCGGACATCTGATTTCCCGAATCACCTTTAACGTAACCATGGTGACCGGTGCCGCCACCGATGCTATCAAGGTGGTGATTCGTGAAGGCCTCACCGTGGTGTTCCTCTTCGCTTACCTCGTCTGGATGAACTGGAAGCTGACGCTGGTGATGTTGGCGATCCTGCCTCTGATTGCATTAATGGTAAGCAGCGCCAGTAAAAAATTCCGCAAACAAAGCAAAAAAATCCAGGTGGCCATGGGCGACGTGACTCATGTAGCGTCCGAGACCATCCAGGGTTACCGCGTGGTGCGCAGTTTTGGTGGCGAGGCCTACGAAAAGCAGCGCTTTGCCAATGCCAGCCAGGGCAACACCGATAAACAACTGCGCATGACTCGCACCGGCGCTGTCTATACACCCATGCTGCAACTGGTGATTTACACCGCCATGGCGGCTCTGATGTTCCTGGTGCTTTTTCTGCGGGGCGATGCGACGGCCGGAGATCTGGTGGCCTACATTACGGCAGCGGGCTTGTTGCCCAAGCCGATTCGCCAGCTTTCGGAAGTCAGCTCCACCATCCAGAAAGGCGTGGCCGGTGCTGAAAGCATTTTTGAACAACTGGACGTCGAGCCGGAAGTCGACAGGGGAACGGTCGAGAAGGAGCGCGTCAGCGGTCGTCTGGAGGTTCGCAATCTGAGTTTCACCTACCCTGGCGCTGATCGCGAGGTGCTCAAGGACATCAGTTTCACGGCGGCACCCGGGCAGATGATTGCACTGGTGGGGCGTTCAGGTAGCGGTAAGTCGACGCTGGCGAGCCTCATCCCGCGCTTCTATCACCATGACGTCGGGCAGATTTTTCTCGACGAGGTGGAAATAGAAGACTATCGCCTGCGCAACCTGCGTCGACATGTCGCCCAGGTCACCCAGCACGTCACACTGTTCAACGACACGGTGGCCAACAATATCGCCTACGGGGATCTGGCCGGCGCGCCACGGGCCGATATTGAAAAGGCGGCTCAAGACGCCTACGCCATGGACTTTATTGCCCAGCTGCCCAAGGGCCTGGACACCGAGGTGGGTGAAAACGGCGTGCTGTTGTCCGGCGGACAGCGTCAGCGTCTGGCCATTGCCAGGGCGCTATTGAAGAACGCACCGTTGCTGATTCTCGATGAAGCCACGTCGGCCCTGGACACTGAGTCCGAACGGCATATCCAGGCCGCGCTGGATCAGGTCATGAAAGGCCGCACTACGCTGGTCATTGCTCATCGTTTGTCGACCATCGAAAAGGCCGATCTGATTCTGGTGATGGATCAGGGCCGAATTGTCGAGCGCGGTGTCCACAGCGAGCTCTTGGCGCAGAATGGCTACTATGCTCGTCTTCACGCCATGGGACTGGACGCTCCCACTCAGGATATCGCCTGAGTACCGCTCAAACCTGTGGGAGCTTGCGCTCCTGCAGGCATTGGTACGGCGAGTGTACCAACGTGACTACGAGATGCTCGGCTATGAGTGAAGCGCCAAAGGTGTTGATGCCAAAGTCAGAGATTCGCCCTTGCGCACTGGCTGTTGCGCCTGCGGACCGGGCTGCGATCAAGTCCCAGAGGCCACGTTGCATCTGGCTGACTGGGCTTTCAGGTGCGGGCAAGTCTGCGCTGGGCAATGCTTTGGAGGTGCAGCTCAACCAGCAAGGTTTGCACACCTGCCTGCTCGACGGCGACAACCTGCGCCAGGGGTTGTGCCGTGACCTGGGGATGGACGCCGAGGCGCGCAAGGAAAACATCCGGCGGATTGGCGAAGTGGCGCGCTTGATGGTCGATGCCGGGCTGATTGTGATAGTCGCGGCAATCTCACCGTTTCGCGCGGACCGGGAGGCAGCCCGCGCGTTGTTCCCCCAAGGCACCTTCCTGGAGGTTTATGTAAGCACGCCTTTTGAGGTTTGCGCCCAACGTGATCCTAAGGGGTTGTACCGGGAAGCGCGTGCTGGGCGGATCAAGAACTTCACCGGGCTCGACAGCCCCTACGAAGCGCCGCTGTCGCCCGACTGTGAGATCAATACCAGCGAGGTGGAACTGGCCCAAGCCGTTAGCCGACTTTTGGCACTGCTGCAAAAGGAATGAAAAAAGCGCAGGTCAGGAGGGCCATGGACGAGCCTTCGCCAACCCTGTGCTAATATCGCGGCCCTGTTCATTTTGTATGTGGGATGCTCCATGAAGTTGTCCATGCCGCGATTCGATCAAGCCCCTGTATTGGTGGTCGGCGATGTCATGCTCGACCGCTATTGGCATGGCGGTACCTCACGGATTTCCCCTGAGGCGCCGGTTCCGGTGGTCAAGGTCGAGCACATCGAGGACCGTCCCGGTGGTGCCGCCAACGTTGCCTTGAACATCGCCGCCCTTGGTGCACCGGCCTCTCTGGTGGGGGTGACCGGTGACGACGAAGCCGCCGACAGCCTGACCAACAGCCTCAATGGCGCAGGCGTGCGGGCGATATTCCAGCGTGTTGCGCACCAGCCGACCATCGTCAAGCTGCGGGTCATGAGCCGTCACCAGCAACTGTTGCGGATCGATTTCGAAGAACCGTTCGCCACCGATCCCCTGGCCCTCGGCGCTGAGGTCGATAACCTGCTCGAAGGCGTCAAGGTGCTGGTGTTGTCGGACTACGGCAAAGGCGCGTTGAAAAACCACCAGGCGCTGATCCAGGCCGCTCGTGCCCGTGGCATTCCGGTACTGGCTGACCCCAAGGGCAAGGATTTCTCGATCTACCGCGGCGCGAGCGTGATCACGCCGAATCTCAGCGAGTTTGAAACCATCGTCGGCGGTTGCGCCGATGAGCATGAACTGGTGAGCAAAGGCGCACAGCTGATGCAGGACCTCGATCTCGGCGCTTTGCTGGTGACCCGTGGCGAGCATGGCATGACCCTGCTGCGTCCCGATCATCCGGCGCTGCACCTGCCGGCTCGTGCCCGTGAAGTGTTCGACGTGACCGGTGCCGGCGATACCGTGATCTCCACCCTGGCCGCGGCCATCGCCGCTGGCGAGGACCTGCCCCATGCAGTGGCCCTGGCGAACCTGGCGGCGGGTATTGTCGTCGGCAAGCTCGGTACCGCCGCCATCAGCGCCCCGGAGCTACGTCGCGCGATCCAGCGCGAAGAGGGTTCCGAGCGGGGCGTGCTGGGGCTGGAGCAGTTGCTGCTGGCCGTCGACGACGCCCGTGCCCACAACGAGACAATCGTGTTCACCAACGGCTGCTTCGACATCCTGCATGCCGGCCACGTGACCTATCTCGAGCAGGCCAGGGCCCAGGGCGATCGCCTGATCGTCGCGGTCAACGACGATGCATCCGTGAGTCGTCTAAAGGGGCCGGGGCGGCCGATCAACAGTGTCGATCGGCGCATGGCGGTGTTGGCCGGTCTTGGTGCGGTGGACTGGGTGATCAGCTTCAGCGAAGGCACGCCGGAAAACCTGCTGCGCGAGGTCAAGCCGGATGTGCTGGTCAAGGGCGGTGACTACGGCATCGATCAGGTCGTGGGAGCGGACATCGTCGCGGCCTACGGCGGCACCGTGAAGGTGTTGGGGCTGGTGGAAAACAGCTCGACGACGGCGATTGTGGAAAAGATCCGCAATCACTGAGCCTTTGCTGGTGACAATGTGTCAGGCAATGCGTCAACCTGTGGGAGCGAGCCTGCTCGCGATGGCGTTGGACCCGTCAGCCTCGATTTGGCTAACACATCGCTATCGCGAGCAGGCTCGCTCCCACAAGGCCCATCATCAGCTCGATGACGCTAACGCGCCACCTTGCGTGGCACGATCTTCTTGAGCAACTGCCGGGCCTTGCCCCTCAATCGGGTCAGCCCCGACTCCTTGCCCGGTGGCGTCAGCCCCTGCTGGCGCAGCCAATCCTTCCAACGAATCCGCTCGTCTCGTACCAGCCAGCCGTCCTGCCTGGCGAAACTCTCCGCCAGATACAACCCACGGGTGCTGGCCGGGTACAGTTGATCCTTTTTCAAGGTGTACAGCTCGGGCAAAGGCTGACCGTCCTGTAGCGGCATCAGATAAAGATCGGGGCGCTTGCGGTCCAGGCGCGCCACCAGTTGGTCGCCCTCCAGTCGCTCATCCACATGAAACAGGCTCAGGGATTTGGCTTCCTTGGGCACATCCAGGCGCAAATCGTAAATCAGTTGCAGCGAAGCCGTGGGCAGGTGCACGTAGGCTCGTGGCCGCTCGATCAGTTGCAGGTTGGCACTGCGCACCGGGCGGGCCGAGCCGGACAGCGGCGTCAGGCGAAACGGCAAGGCTTCCCGATAATGCAGGGCGCTGGCGTAGGGCGCCGGCAACCAGGTGTCATTGAAACGCCCGCCCAGCCAGCCCTCGGGGGTTTCCAGCAGGCATTCTTCGGCAATTTCGCTAATGGCGGTGAGCAGCGGCAGGTTCAGCTCATGGGCCGGGACATAACCGGAAATCAGCTTGAGCACCACATCGCCACGGTCCTGTCGGCGCTGGCGCACCAGTACCCAATAGTCGCGGTTCTGCCAGTGCAGGGTGAGGCGCACCGAGACGCCCAGGTTTGCCAGTTCCAGGGAAAAACGCTCGGCGTCGTCCACCGTCACCGGGCGACGCCGTTGCAGGGTCTGGGAGAAATTCAATGGCATCCCGACGCTCTGGTAAGTCAGGCCTTCGGGTGTCGCTTCGACGAACAGGGGCAGGGTCTTGAAGTCGCTGGGGTTTTTTCTGATGAGCGTACGCGGCATGTCGGCTCCTTCCTTAAGGCCGCGCAGGGCGGCGTCAGTTTCTACGAAGGACCTTGGCAACGGTCGCGACGTTATGGGCGAGGTGCAGCGGATTGATGGTGCCGACAATAGCACTGGCGACACCGGGATGCTCAAACAACAGTTCGAAGCTGGCTCGGACCGGGTCCACACCAGGGTTCAGGCAGACGTGACCGCTGGCCAAGGCTTTCTTCACCAGAATCGCCTTGCCATGCAAGGCTGCGTAGTCAATGACCGTCTTCTCGTTTCGTTCGTTCAGATTGTAGGTGACCATCGCGCAATCGCCTTGCTCCAGCGCTTGCAAACCGCCCTCGACGGTTTTGCCGGAAAAACCGAAGCCGCCGATCTTGCCCTCGCGCTTGAGCGCCGCCAGGGTCGGGTAGACCTCGCTGTCGTTGAGAATCGCCAGGTCATTGCCGTCGGAGTGCACCAGCACCATGTCGATGTAGTCCGTTTCCAGACGCTTGAGGCTGCGTTCCACCGAAAATCGGGTGTGGGCGGCACTGAAATCGTGGTGCGACTGGCCGTCACTGAATTCTTCGCCGACCTTGCTGACAATCACCCAATCCTGACGCTGGCCGCGCAACAACGGGCCCAGGCGTTCTTCACTGCGGCCATAGGCCGGCGCGGTATCGATCAGGTTGATGCCCAGGTCACGCGCCAGTTTGAGCAGCATCCGCGCGTCGTCGTCATCGGGAATCTGGAAACCGTTGGGGTATTTGACCCCCTGGTCGCGGCCGAGCTTGACGGTGCCCAGGCCCAGCGGGGAAACCCGCGGGCCGTTATTGCCCAGCGGGCGATGCAAGTCGTGCAGGGTCGGTTGGCTCATGGCAGCAGTTGCTCCCAGGCAGGGACGCCCATGGGCGGTTTGGGCAGGTCCGGCAATGGCGCTGGATGGCTGGGTACGATGCCATCACGTTGCAGTGTGGCGATCACCCGATCGGCAAAGTCCGGGGCCAGGGCCAGTTTGGTCGGCCAGCCCACCAGCAGGCGATCCTGCTCGGCGAGAAAGGCGTTGTCCGGGCGGGTCAGGCCCGATTGCAGCGGTTCGGCACGATCGACGCGCAGCGTGGCCCATTGTGCGGTGCTGAGGTCGACCCAGGGCAGCAATTGGCCAAGTTCTTTCTGGGCGGTGGCGATCTGCGCGGCCGGTTCGCGAGCCACGGCGTCGCCTTCAGCGAGATCGCCACCCAGGTACCAGACCCATTGACCGTCGGCGGCCGGATGGGTGGTCACGGTGACCCGTGGTTTGGGGCCGCCGCCCAGGCAGTGGGCGTACAGCGGCTTGAGGCTCGGTCCCTTGACCAGCACCATATGCAGCGGCCGACGCTGCATGGCCGGTTGCTCCAGGCCTAGGGCCTTGAGCAGGTCGGCGGTGCCGGCCCCGGCGCTGAGGACGATACGTTGGGCGCGGATCTCGCGGCCATCAACCTTGAGGCCGATCAGTTCGTCGCCGTCGCGCAATGGCTCGATATCTTTGCCGGCCAGCAAACCATCGCCGGCCAGATCCGCCAGCCGTGCAAGCAGGCTGGGGACGTCCACCACCAGCTCGGCCAGGCGATAGACCTTGCCCTTGAAGCGCTTGTCTTGCAGGGCCGGCGGCAGTTGCTCGCCCTTGACCTGATCGACCCGCCCACGCACGGCCTTGCTGGCGAAGAAGCTGGTGAGGTTGCCGGCCAGGGTGCCGGGAGACCAGAGGTAGTGAGCTTCGGACAGCAGGCGCACGTCGGATAGATCCAGTTCGCCCTCGCCGGCCAGGGCTTCGCGCCAGCGGCGCGGCATGTCGGCGATGGCTTCCGAGGCGCCGGTGAGCGCGCCGTGCAAGGCGTACTTGGCACCACCATGGATGATGCCCTGGGATTTGATGCTCTGCCCGCCACCGAGGGTGGCGCTTTCCACCAACACAGTCGAAAAGCCCTGGCGGCGCAGGCGCGCATTCAGCCAGAGGCCGGCGACTCCGGCGCCGACAATCAGAACGTCGGTGGAAATAACGGATGGCATGCAGCGACCTCAGTGTTCAAGACGAGGGCGCAGTATACAGACTCGATGGGGATGGGATTTGTTGACGATCAACATCGGCAACCTGCAAGGAAAGCTTTTGTGGCGAGGGAGCTTGCTCCCGCTGGGGTGCGAAGCGCCCATAAAAATGGGGTTGCTGCGCAACCCAGCGGGAGCAAGCTCCCTCGCCACAAAGGTATTCCACTTAATGATCAGTGTGTTTTCAGTGCCCGGCAGTCTTGGAAAACAGCTGGATCACCACCACCCCCAGCACAATCAACGCCATCCCCAGCATCGCCGGCACGTCCAGCTTCTGCCCGTAGATGAACAGCGCCGCCACACTGACCATGACGATCCCCATCCCGGCCCAGACCGCATATGCCACACCCACCGGGACGGTGCGCACCACCAGGGTCAGCATCCAGAATGCGATGCCGTAGCCGGCGATGACCAGCAGCAGGGGCAGGGGTGTGCTCAAGCCTTTGATCGCTTTCATCGACACGGTGGCGATCACTTCGGCGCAGATGGCGATGGCCAGGTAGTAGTAAGCGTTCATAGGTGAAGGTCCTCTTGAATGGTGCGTCACTCGATGTCGACATTTTAGAGGGGTGTCAGATGCGGTAAAGTCATTACCTATCGGTATGGGAGATAGGTTGCGTCATGAGTGTTCAGTGGAATCTGGATCAACTGCGGCTGTTTGTCGGTGTTGCCGAGAAACGTTCGTTTTCCGCCGTGGCACGGGACCAGCGCAAGGCTCAATCGGCCATTAGCAGCGCGATTGCGTTGTTGGAAGCCGACCTGGGCGTGACGCTGTTCGAGCGCAGCAGTGGCCGTCAGCCGAAGCTCACTGAAGCCGGCGAGGCCTTGTTGGAAGAGGCGCGGGAAGTGCTGCGCCAGTGTGAGCGTCTCAATGGCCGGGCCCTGGCCCTGATGCGCGGTCAAGAGGCGCTGCTGCGCCTGGCTCAGGATGAGGCGATGCCTTATCAGCCGGTCATCGACAGCCTGGCGGCCCTGGCCGAGCGGTTCCCGACTCTCGAAGTGCAACTGGCCAGCGCCGCGCAAGGTGATGTGGCGCGCAAACTGGTGGAACGTCGCGCCGACCTGGGGTTGCTGTTTTATCACGACCAGATCCCCGAGGCGCTGGAGCGCCGGGTGCTGGGCAGCGTCGAGATGGTCACGGTCTGCGGCAGGGGGCATCCACTAGCGGACCATGGTTACGTGACCTGCCTGGAAATGGCCCGGCATCGGCAATTGCTCATGGCGACCCAGTCCAGTGTCTACCCTGGAAGTGAACAGGCCAGCCCGCAGGTCTGGCGCGCCGACAGTTTCTACGTCTTGGCCGAATGGCTGAGGAGCGGCCTGGGCTGGGCGTGGCTGCCACGGCATGTGGTGCAGTACCCGGCGTACCTGGGGGATATGGTCGAGCTCAACAGCGAGTGGACCCCGCCGGCCCTGGTGGTGGAGCTGGTCTGGCGCCGCGACGAGCCTTTGGGCCCGGCCGCGCGCTGGCTGGCGGAACGTTTTGCCGTGCAGTTGCAGGCGATCGGCTGAAAAACCGATAAACTCCGCCGCCATGAACAGAACTCTCTATAGCGCATTGTTTTATCTGGGGCTGCCACTGGTAGCGATTCGGCTCTGGTTGCGGGCCCGCAAGGCGCCGGCCTACGCGCGGCGCATCGGCGAGCGTTTTTCCTGGGGCTTGCCGGTGATGGTGCCGGGAGGCATCTGGGTCCACGCGGTATCGGTGGGCGAGAGCATTGCCGCCGCGCCGATGATCCGTGCCTTGCTGCAACGTTATCCACAGTTGCCGATCACGATCACCTGCATGACGCCCACCGGTTCCGAGCGGATCCAGGCGTTGTTCGCCAACGAGCCACGCATCCAGCATTGCTATTTGCCCTACGACTTGCCCTGCGCCGCCAACCGTTTCCTGGATCGGGTCCGCCCGGTGCTGGCGGTGATCATGGAAACCGAGTTGTGGCCCAACCACATTCATCAATGTGCCAAGCGCGGCATTCCTGTTGCCTTGGCCAATGCGCGACTGTCGCAGCGTTCGGCGCGCGGTTATGCACGTTTGCCCAAACTCACCCGGCCGATGCTCGCCGAGATGAGCCTGTTCGCTGTGCAGACCGAAGCCGAGGCTGAGCGTTTTCTCCAGTTGGGTGCCCGGGCGCAAACCGTCGAGGTCACCGGTTCGATCAAGTTCGACCTGACCATCGATCCGCAATTGCTGGAAAACGCCAGCGCCTTGCGCCATGAGTGGCAAGCCACGGAACGCCCGGTGTGGATCGCTGCCAGTACCCATGAAGGTGAGGATGAGGTGGTGCTGGCCGCCCACCGTCGGTTGCTCGCCAGTTATCCCGATGCGTTGCTGATCCTGGTGCCGCGTCATCCCGAGCGTTTCGATTCAGTGCATCAATTGTGTGAAAGCGAAGGTTTCGCCACGGTCCGGCGTTCCAGCGCAAAGCCCGTCACTGCCCAGACGTCGGTACTGCTGGGCGATACCATGGGCGAACTGTTGTTTCTCTACGCGCTGGCCGACAGCGCTTTTGTCGGCGGCAGTCTGGTGCCCAACGGCGGCCATAACCTGCTGGAGCCGGCGGCACTGGCCAAACCGGTGCTCAGCGGGCCGCATCTGTTCAATTTCCTCGAAATCGCCGCGCAACTGCGGGCTGCCGGGGCGTTGGCGGAAGTCGAAGACGCCGAAAGCCTGGCCCTGGCGGTACAGCGCCTGTTCGAACTGCCCCGCGATGCCCAGCGCATGGCCGAGGCGGGCCTGAAGGTAATGCGCACCAATCAGGGCGCGTTGCAGCGGTTGCTGGAGGGGTTGGGGCGGTTGCTCGCTGGGCGGTAATCTTTGCCCTGTGCAAGAGGATACATCTGTGGCGAGGGGATTTATCCCCGCTGGGCTGCGAAGCAGCCCCAAAACCTGCTAGAACAGTGTGTCAGGCAGTTCGAATTGGGGGCGCTTCGCACCCCAGCGGGGATAAATCCCCTCGCCACAACAGTTTACTGTTGCAAGCGATATCTCTGGACTACTGCGCCGGCCGCGAGCGCAGTTGCTCCGCCGCTGCCTGCGCCAGGTCCGGTGGCAGGAAGTCCTTGTCCGGGTTGTAGTCGGGTTTGAGATAGCGTGACAGGTCCTGCAGATCCGACGGGCTCAAAGTACCCGCTGCCTGCTTGAGCCGCAGGTTGTCGAGAATGTAGTCGTAGCGGGCGTTGTTGTAGTTGCGCACCGAGGTGTACAGCTGGCGCTGGGCATCGAGCACATCGACGATGTTGCGCGTGCCCACCTGGTAGCCGATCTCCGTGGCTTCCACTGCGCTCTGGTTGGAGATGATGGACTGGCGACGGGCCTGGACCTGTTCCACGTCGGTATTCACCGCCCGGTGCAGGTTGCGGGTGTTCTCCACCACCTGCCGGCGCAGGGCCTCGCGCTGCTGTTCGGTCTGGGTCAGTTGCGAGTAGGATTCGCGAACCTGAGAGCTGGTCAGCCCGCCACTGTAGATCGGGATGCTCAATTGCAGGCCGATGGTGCGTTGCTCGGCATCGCCGCCGTAACGCTGACCGGTCGGGCTGGGGTTGGTAAAGCCGAGGCCGTCGTTGTCGCCTTTTTTGTACTGGGCGATGGCATCGAGGGTGGGCGCGTGGCCGGCCTTGCGTTGACGCAGGGTGTCTTCGGCGGCATCGACGGCGTAGTTGCTGGCCAACAGGTTGAGATTCTGTTTGGCCGCGGTGTCGACCCAGGCTTTGGCATCGTTCGGCGTCGGCGGCAGGATCGGCAACGTATGGACGATGCCCTGGAGCGAGTTGTACTGACGGTTGGTCAGGGTGATCAGGGCTTCGAAGGCGTCGTCGACCTGGCGCTGGGCCAGGATCCGGTTGGCCCGCGCGGTGTCGTAACTGGCCTGGGATTGCAGCACGTCGGTCTTGTCCGACAGGCCCACGTCGAAGCGCTCGTTGGACTGGTCGAGCTGACGCTTGAACGCCGCTTCCTCGGCCTTGGTCGAGGCCAGGTTGTCCTGGCTGCGCAGCACGTTGAAATAGCTCTCGGCGCTTTGCAGGATCATGTTCTGTTCAGTGGCCGAGAGTTGCAGCGACGCTTGTTCGTTGACCGACTTGGCCGCCTGGAACTGAAACCAGCGATCGGCACGGAAAATCGGCTGGGACAGCGTGGCCTGGTAGACCGTGCCACTGCGGGTGGCGGTCATGGCGGGCTCGTCGAGCTCGGTGCGGGTGTTGTTCAGGTCGGCACCGGCCGACAGGTTGGGCAGCAACCCGGCACGCGCCTGGGGCACCACTTCTTTCTGGGCACCATACTGGGCACGGGCGGCGGCCAGGTCGGCGTTGTTATCCACCGCCTCCTGATACACGCTCACCAGGTCGGTTTTGGTGGTCACGGGGGCTTCGGCAGCCCAGGCCATTCCATTGGACGCACAAGACACGGCAAGGGCCAGTGAGAGTTTGCGCAACATGAGGCGATCCCTATTTCACGGATGAGTGCGCACAAGAGGCGCGGCGTAGCGAGTGTAGTTGCGCACGCCCATGGCAACAATCCTGTATATGCGCCATTCATCACGCCTTTTGCCGTCGCGATGGCGTTCTGTCGTGGTTGTGTCTAGACTGGCCGGGTTCTTGTCGGGGTGCCTTGCTATGAGGCTGAGATCGAATAATTTCGGATCCCGTTGAACCTGATCAGGTTAGCGCCTGCGTAGGGAACAAGATTTCTCGTCACCCGGCGAGTCCTCTTGTGCTTCGTCCGGGATGTTGTTCGACAATCGACTTTCGATCTCGAGCATCATCAAGCATCGAGCACAGCATCCGCACAGTCGTGCAAGGGTGCGTCCATTCGTTACAGGTTCGCTCCGACAAAAATCCACTGCCTGGATGTGTGTCTGGAGAGCCCGTGATGACGACAAAATCAAAAAACGCGACCAACCTCAGTGATTCGGCCAAGGTCGATGAGCAATCGGTTCAGCCCTTTACCCGCTCGCAAAAAATCTATGTCCAGGGCAGCCGCCCGGATATTCGCGTGCCCATGCGCGAAATCAGCCTCGACGTGACCCCTACCGATTTTGGCGGTGAAATCAACGCGCCGGTGGTGGTGTACGACACCTCGGGTCCTTACACCGACCCGAACGTGATCATCGACGTGCGTAAAGGCCTGGCTGATGTGCGTTCTTCGTGGATCGAGAGCCGTGGCGACACCGAGCGCCTGGCGGGCCTGAGCTCCAACTTCGGCCAGGAACGCCTGGCCGATCCCGAACTGACCAAGCTGCGCTTCGCCCATGTGAACAACCCACGTCGTGCCAAGCCGGGCGCCAACGTCAGCCAGATGCACTACGCGCGCAAAGGCATCATCACCGCCGAGATGGAATACGTCGCCATCCGCGAAAACATGAAGCTGGAAGTGGCCCGCTCCGCCGGCTTGCTAGAGCAGCAACACGCCGGCCACAGCTTCGGCGCCAGTGTGCCGAAAGTGATCACCCCGGAGTTCGTGCGTGATGAAATCGCCCGGGGGCGCGCGATCATTCCAGCCAACATCAACCACACCGAACTGGAACCGATGATCATCGGCCGTAACTTCCTGGTGAAGATCAACGGCAACATTGGTAACAGTGCGCTGGGTTCTTCCATCGAAGAAGAAGTGGCGAAGCTGACCTGGGGCATCCGCTGGGGGTCGGACACGGTCATGGACCTGTCCACCGGCAAGCACATCCATGAAACCCGCGAGTGGATCATCCGCAATTCGCCCGTGCCGATTGGCACCGTGCCGATCTACCAGGCCCTGGAAAAAGTCGGCGGCGCGGCCGAGGACCTGACCTGGGAGTTGTTCCGCGACACGCTGATCGAACAAGCCGAGCAGGGCGTCGACTACTTCACCATCCATGCCGGCGTGCTGCTGCGCTACGTGCCGCTGACCGCCAAGCGCGTCACCGGCATCGTCAGCCGTGGCGGTTCGATCATGGCCAAGTGGTGCCTGGCGCACCACAAAGAGAACTTCCTCTACACCCACTTCGAAGACATCTGCGAAATCATGAAGGCCTACGACGTCAGCTTCTCGCTGGGCGATGGCCTGCGTCCGGGCTCGATTGCCGACGCCAACGACGAAGCGCAGTTCGGTGAGCTGGAAACCCTCGGCGAGCTGACCAAGATCGCCTGGAAGCATGACGTGCAGTGCATGATCGAAGGCCCGGGCCATGTGCCGATGCAGCTGATCAAAGAGAACATGGACAAGCAGTTGGAGTGCTGCGACGAGGCGCCGTTCTACACCCTCGGCCCGCTGACCACCGACATCGCCCCGGGCTACGACCACATCACCTCCGGCATCGGTGCGGCGATGATCGGTTGGTTCGGTTGCGCCATGCTCTGCTACGTAACCCCCAAAGAACACTTGGGGCTGCCGAACAAGGATGACGTGAAGACCGGGATCATCACCTACAAGATCGCCGCCCACGCGGCCGACCTTGCCAAGGGTCACCCAGGCGCGCAAATTCGCGACAACGCCTTGAGCAAGGCGCGTTTCGAGTTCCGCTGGGAAGACCAGTTCAACCTCGGCCTGGACCCGGACACCGCCCGCTCGTACCACGACGAAACCCTGCCGAAAGACTCGGCCAAGGTCGCGCATTTCTGTTCGATGTGCGGGCCGAAGTTCTGCTCGATGAAAATCACCCAGGAAGTGCGCGAGTACGCGGCCAACCAGCGCATTGAAGCGGTGGATGTCGATGTCGCCCAGGGTTTGGCGGAACAGGCTGAGCGGTTCAAACAGGAAGGTAGTCAGCTTTACAAGAAAGTGTGATCTGAGCTGAGGGCGGCGGTGTTTTCACCGCCGTCATCGCGAGCAGGCTCGCTCCCACAATGGATCTCGGTCGTTCACAAATCTTGTGTTCACCGCAAGTCCCTTGTGGGAGCGAGCCTGCTCGCGAAAGCGGTCTATAGAACGACAAATATCCCTCTGAGATAACAACCCTTGAACATCCAACCCAGCACCTACTCCCCCGACACCGCCGTGCCCCTGGACAAGCGTGTCTTCGGCGCCCGCGATCTGTTTTCCCTGTGGTTCTCCCTCGGCATCGGTTTGATGGTCTTGCAGGTCGGCGCCTTGCTCGCGCCGGGTCTGGGCCTGAGTGGTTCGTTGCTGGCAATTTTTCTCGGCACGCTGGTGGGCGTCCTGTTACTGGCGGCCGTCGGCGTAATTGGCAGCGACACCGGCCTGTCGGCCATGGCCGCCCTCAAGCTCAGCCTCGGCGGCAAGGGCGCGAGCGTGCCGGCGGTGTTGAACCTGCTGCAGTTGATCGGCTGGGGCTCATTCGAAATCATCGTCATGCGTGACGCCGCCAGCCTGCTCGGCGCGCGGGCCTTCAGCGAGGGGAGCCTGGGGTCGAATCCGCTGCTGTGGACGTTGTTTTTCGGCGCCCTGGCAACCCTGCTGGCGGTGAGTGGGCCGCTGACGTTCGTGCGTAAGGTCCTGCGCAAGTGGGGTATCTGGCTGTTGCTGGCAGCATGCATCTGGCTGACCTGGAACCTGTTCGCCAAGGCTGATCTGGTGGCGTTGTGGGCGCGGGCGGGCGATGGTTCGATGCCGTTTGCCGTCGGTTTCGATATTGCGATTGCCATGCCGCTGTCCTGGTTGCCGCTGATTGCCGACTACTCGCGCTTCGGCAAGCGCGCAAAAAACGTCTTCGGCGGCACCGCGCTGGGGTTCTTCATCGGTAATTTCTGGCTGATGAGCCTGGGCGTGGCCTACACCCTGGCGTTCGCGCCGAGCGGTGAAGTGAACGCGCTGCTTCTGGCCCTGGCGGGCGCCGGGCTGGGGATCCCACTGCTGCTGATTTTGCTGGACGAGTCGGAAAATGCCTTTGCCGATATTCACTCGGCGGCGGTGTCCAGCGGCATGCTGACGGGGTTGAAAGTCGAGCACCTGGCCTTGGCGATTGGGGTGGTCTGCACCTTGATCGCCTGCTTCGCACCGTTGGCGCAGTACCAGAACTTCCTGTTGCTGATCGGCTCGGTGTTCGCGCCGCTGTTCGGTGTGGTGCTGGTGGACCACTTCATCCTGCGCAAACGCAGCAGTCATGTGTTGTCGTCTGCGTTGCGCTGGCCGGCACTGTTGGCCTGGCTGGGCGGGGTGAGCACTTATCACCTGCTGGCCAACGTGTATCCGGACATCGGCGCGACCCTGCCGTCGCTGGTCCTGGCAGGGTTGCTGCAACTGATACTGGGTCGGGCGTTCAGCTACGGCCGGGGAACAGCTCGGGCTTGAGGATGCCATTGAGGCGTGGGTAAGCGATCTTCAGTTCGATGTGGCCCAAGGCGTAGGGCGCGATGGTGCTCACTTGGTACTTGAGGATCACCCCGCCGTAGGTCAGCGCCACGTTCGGGGTTTTCTGGAACGGCCACTGCTTCACGAACTCCGGTTCCTGATCCAGTTTGGTGCTGATCAGCCAGCTGTTGTGGGCGACCTGCGCGGCTTTCCAGAACGCTTCTTCCTGGCCCGGCAGCAGCATGTCCGACAGCGTCAACACCTTGTGGTGCTGGCGCGAATAGTTGATGAAACCGCGCCCCGGCGTGCCGTGGGCACCGCCGGTGTCCAGGTAGCTGGACAATTCGATGATCACCAGGCCGTCATGTTGCTCGCGTACTTTGGCCTGCAAATAGCTGCTGTTGCGCGGCGCTGCGCTGCGCAAAAACTGCTCGCGGTAGGCGGCCAGCGTTGGCGCCACTGGGGCGTCCGGCGTGGTGCGGGTCATTTGCAGCAGGCGTTTCTCGATAATGCCGTCCAGGGCTGGCTCGGCGGGAAAACGCAGGGTGTCAATGTTGACCAGAGGACAGTCAGCGCTGGCGCAGCCGGGTTGCAATTGTTCCGAGGCATCGCGGGTGGTTTCCAGCGGAGCGCGGTAGTTGGGTTGGAACAGGCTTTGGCAAGCGCCCAGGGTCAGGGCAATAGCGGCCACGCAAAGGGTTTTGAAAAGCGACATGGGCGTCCTTCATGAAACAGGGAAAGGCGAAAAGTTACCCGCTTCGACTGTCGGCAGGGCAATCAGTTCGCCACTAAGCTCATTAGAGTGGCTTTGAGGGCAGCCGTCTATCCCGATGACTGCAAAGGGGCTGCATCAAACGGTACGGGCGCGTTAGGATGGCGCGAAGCCGAGGCAGGAGCCTCGCATCGATCCGCTGCAAACGAGGACAGTCATGACCGATTTCGCCAACGCCACACCGAGCGCCGTGGACATCGTAAAGCGTGAAAACTGCTTTCAGGGTTTCTACAAGCTCGATCGCGTCCACCTGCGCCACGAGTTGTTTGCCGGTGGCATGAGCCGTGAAATCAGCCGTGAACTGTTCGTGCGTCATGACGCGGTGTGCGTGCTGCCCTACGATCCGCAACGCGATGAAGTGGTACTGATCGAGCAGTTTCGCGTCGGCGCCATTGGCAAGACCACCAATCCCTGGCTGGTGGAACTGGTGGCCGGCCTGATCGACAAGGACGAGCAACCGGAAGAAGTTGCTCATCGCGAAGCGCAGGAGGAAGCTGGGCTTGTCTTCGCTGCGCTCTGGCCGATGACCAAGTATTTTCCATCGCCGGGCGGCAGCAATGAATTCGTGCATCTTTATTTGGGGCGTTGCGACAGTGCGGGGGCCGGTGGCCTGCATGGGCTTGTGGAAGAAGCCGAAGACATTCGTGTGAAGGTCTGGGCTTTTGAAGATGCCTTGCAAGCAGTGCGCGACGGGCAGATCTGCAACGCGGCCAGCATCATTGCCTTGCAATGGCTGGCCTTGAATCGCGATGAAGTGAGGGGGCTATGGTCTTAAGCAAGCTGCGCGACCGTTATCGCGTCGATCTGGTCGGGTTGCAGGCCGCCTGCGAGGCCAACTACGCCCGCTTGATGCGCTTGTTGCCGGACATGCGCAACGACCCCGCGCCCCGGCGCATCGCCGTGACCCATGGCGACCAGATGCTCGGTGTGCTGGCCCTCGAAGTGCTGCAGACCTGCCCGTACACCACCACACTGCAAGTGCGCCAGGAACACAGCCTGCCGTGGCTGCCGGTGCCGCAGTTGGAAGTGCAGGTCTATCACGATGCGCGCATGGCCGAAGTCGTCAGCGCCGAACATGCGCGACGCTTTCGCGGCATCTATCCTTACCCCAATGCGTCAATGCACCAGCCGGATGAGAAGGCCCAGTTGAATCTGTTCCTGGGTGAATGGCTGAGTCATTGCCTGGCGCTGGGTCATGAGTTCGAAGTCGTTCGGTAGTGCGTGGTCTGTGAACCGGTTCCGGTTCGTGGGTTTCCCCTTTCGATCTTCCCCAGCATAATTGCCGCTTCATCCAATGGCGTGGTCGCGCCTGGGAGAGAGCGATTTGCCGAGCGTATCCACCTTGACCACCGCCGATGCGGCGCTGCTGGTCCAACTGTCCGACAGTCACCTGTTTGCCGAGGCCGACGGCTCGCTGCTGGGCATGAACACTCGCGACAGCTTGCGGGCGGTCATTGATCTGGTTCTCAAGCAACAGCCGAAGATCGACCTGATGCTAGCCACGGGGGATTTGTCCCAGGACGGGACGCTGCAGTCCTATGAGGCGTTTCGGCAACTGAGTGCGCGTATCGACGCGCCGGCGCGGTGGATTCCCGGTAACCATGATGAGCCGCAGGTGATGCTTGAGGCGGCGGTCAAGAGTACGTTGCTCGATCCGGTGGTGGACATTGGCAATTGGCGGGTGACGATGCTCGATTCTGCCGTGCCGGGTTCGGTGCCGGGGTTTTTGGCTGAGGAGCAGTTGATTCTGTTGGCCAATGCGTTGAGTGAGGCGCCGGAGCGGCATCACCTTGTTTGTCTGCATCATCATCCGGTGTCGATTGGGTGTGCGTGGATGGAGCCGATTGGGTTGCGTAATCCGGAGGCGCTGTTTGCGGTGCTGGATCGGTTTCCTCAGGTGCGTGCTGTTCTGTGGGGGCATGTGCATCAGGAGGTTGACCGGGTGCGTGAGGGGGTTCGGTTGTTGGCTTCGCCTTCGACTTGTATTCAGTTTGAGCCGGGGAGTGAGGATTTTGCGGTGGGCTCGCAGGCGCCGGGGTATCGGTGGTTGCGGCTTTGGCCGGATGGGCGGTTGGAGACGGGGGTTGAGCGGTTGGTTGGGTTTGCTTTTACCCCCGACTATGGCTCCAACGGATATTGAGTTTTGATTGAGTACATATCCATTGCTGCGGTAACGGCGGCTTATGGTTCCGCCCTTACGGCGGGTCACTTTTGGAAGAGCGCCAAAAGTAACCAAAAGCGCTTTGCCCCACCACTTGGTGCCTCGCCTAGGCTCGGCATGCCCTCACTCCGGCATTGCTCCGTGGGCCGCCGCGAAGGGCCATCCATGGCCCAGCGCGGCTAACCCGGCATCCATGCCGGGTTGCCCACTGCGCAATGCCTGCGTTCGGCCAGCGTGGTTAACGGGGCGCCAAGATCAACGTCCGCCGCGAGGCGGCCTGATAGCCGGCCTGGCTCTTGCGGGGGGTGTACACCCATCAGACTTGTTTGAGCAGGATCTGTGGGAGCAAAGCTTGCTCGCGAGGCGGCCTGATAGCCGACCTGGCTCTCCCAGTTGTACTCCGGTCCAATTGTGGGAGCGAGCTTGCTCGCGAAGGCGGCGGTAGATTCAGCATGGATGCAAGCAGACCCATCGCTATCGCGAGCAAGCTTCGCTCCCACAAGATTGGCGGTGGGCACTGATCTTGTAAACGACCGAAATCCGTGTGGGAGCGAGCCTGCTCGCGATGGCGGCCTGACAGCCGGCCTGGTTCTTGCGGGGGGTGTACACCCATCAGACTTGTTTGAGTTGGACCTGTGGGAGCAAAGCTTGCTCGCGAGGCGGCCTGGTAGCCGGCCTGGCTCTCCCAGTTGTACTCCGGTCCAATTGTGGGAGCGGGCTTGCTCGCGAAGGCGGCGGTACATTCAGCATTGATGCAAGCAGACCCATCGCTATCGCGAGCAAGCTTTGCTCCCACAAGATTGGCGGTGGGCACTGATCTTGTAAACGACCGAAATCCGTGTGGGAGCGAGCCTGCTCGCGATGGCGGCCTGACAGCCGACCAGGGTTGTGGGAATGGTCGGACACCCGTCCTGACGCAAGCAGATTTTTCCGACGAGCTCTGGCGGTTGCCGGGTGGGAAGAGCTGTCGCTAGTCTTTTTCCGTCGCTGCAAATTCAGCGGCCGGGCTTGGAAATCCGATAAGTAGACGGCGCGAAAGCGCCCTTCATAACGTATGCTTGCGGTCGTTTTTTGACCATGCTTTCGTTATGGCGGCTGTGCGCGGGAGACCTTCGGGTCTGTCGGGCTCGTTTACCCCGGTTTTCCAACCTGCGTACGGCTGCCACCCCCTCGCTTGGAAACGAACGTGGTAGCTCCAACCAGTAAACGGAGTGTCACCCTATGTTCAAAGCCACACCCAATCCCCCCGAAACCGATCCCTCATCAGCCCATGCCGGTCTCGACCCCCAAAAACTCGATGAAGCCGCCAAACGCGCCATCGACCATTATCTCGACCCCAAGTCTCAAGCCAAAAAGAAACCACCCTCAAGCCAATTGTTCTCTGTCGCGGAGAGCGCAGACACCGAAACCCTCCTAGCCAACCTCAGCGAAACCCTAGCCTCCGCCAACGCCATGCTCGGCGACCTGACCTTCGATCTGGAAGGCTCGCGTCGGCATTTCGCCCTGGGAGTCCAGCAGATGATCGAACTCAGTGAATTGTTGGCGAACCGGGCGTTGGACATCGTCGATCCGCGCTAACGTCAAGCGTAAGCATTGTGTGGGAGCACCTGAGTGTGTCATTCAACATTGATGTCGGCTGACCCGACGCATTCGCGAGCAAGCCCGCTCCCACAGTTTGATCGAAGTACAGCCGGGAGAAACAGGTCGGCTATCAGGCCGCCTCGCGAGCAAGCTGTGCTCCCACAGGTCCTGCTCAAACAGGTCTGACGGGTGTACACCCCCCGCAAGAACCAGGCCGGCTGTCAGGCCGCCTCGCGGAGGACGTTGATCTCGGCGCCCCGTTAACCACGCTGGCCGAACGCAGGCATTGTGGAGTGGGCATCCCGGCATGGATGCCGGGATAGCCGCGCTGGGCCATGGATGGCCCTTCGCGGCGGGCCCACGGAGCAATGCCGGAGTGAGGGCATGCCGAGCCTAGGCGAGGCACCAAGTGGTGGGGCAAAAGCGTTTTGCTTACTTTTCGCCGGGCCGCGCAGGCTTCTCAAAAGTGAGCCGCTGTAAGAGCGGAACCCTAAGCGGCCGTTACCGCAAAAATGGATATGTACTCAGTCAGACCGCCATCGCGAGCAGGCTCGCTCCCACAATTGGATCGAAGTACAACCGGGAGAAACAGGTCGGCTATAAGGCCGCCTCGCGAGCAAGCTTTGCTCCCACAGATACCGTGATCGACTGATCATCGAAGGCGCCAAGAAGGTCAAATCCCCCAAACCCCCACAATCTCCCTGTAAACTCCGCCCTTTGCCCAACACCCAGGGAGTCGGCAATGTCGGGTTCGATCCTTTATATCCACGGCTTCAACAGCGCCCCAGCGTCGACCAAGGCCCGTCAGTTGATCGACGTAATGGCCCGCCTGGGCCTAAGCGACCGCCTACAAGTCCCCGCCTTGCACCACCACCCGCGCCAGGCCATCGGTCAGCTGGAGCAGGCGATTGAACAACTGGGTCGCCCACTGCTGGTCGGCAGCTCGCTCGGCGGCTACTATGCGACTCACTTGGCCGAGCGCCACGGGCTCAAGGCCCTGCTGGTCAACCCTGCCGTCAGCCCGCATCGGATGTTTGACGGTTACCTGGGCACGCAGAAGAATTTGTACACCGACGAAACCTGGGAGTTGACCCACGACCACGTTACGGCCCTGGCCGAGCTGGAAGTGCCGGCACCCCAGGATCCGCAGCGGTATCAGGTATGGTTGCAAACCGGGGACGAAACGCTGGATTATCGCCACGCCCAGCAGTATTACCGCGCCTGTGCCTTGCGCATCCAGGCCGGCGGCGACCACAGTTTCCAAGGGTTTGCCCGACAGTTGCCGGCGCTGTTGAGTTTTGCCGGCATTGGCGCCGATTTGTACCAGGCGATCGACTTCACGTCGCTGTGAGCCATCGCCTCTTTTTCATTGAACACTGACGACGAGACCCCATGGCCACTCCCAGCGCTAGCTCTTATAACGCAGACGCCATCGAAGTCCTCTCGGGCCTCGACCCGGTGCGCAAGCGCCCCGGCATGTACACCGACACCAGTCGGCCGAACCACCTTGCCCAGGAAGTCATCGACAACAGCGTCGACGAAGCCTTGGCCGGGCACGCACGTTCGGTGCAGGTCATCCTGCATGCCGACCATTCGCTGGAAGTCAGCGACGACGGCCGCGGTATGCCGGTGGATATTCACCCTGAAGAAGGCGTGTCGGGCGTCGAGTTGATCCTCACCAAGCTCCACGCGGGCGGCAAGTTTTCCAACAAGAACTACCAGTTCTCCGGCGGTTTGCACGGGGTGGGTATTTCCGTGGTCAACGCCCTGTCGACCCTGGTCCGCGTGCGGGTCAAGCGTGACGGCAACGAATACCAGATGACCTTCGCCGACGGCTACAAGGCCACCGAACTGGAAGTGGTCGGCACCGTCGGCAAGCGCAATACCGGGACCAGCGTGTATTTTGCCCCGGACCCCAAGTATTTCGATTCGCCGAAATTCTCCGTCACCCGCCTCAAGCATGTGCTCAAGGCCAAGGCCGTGTTGTGCCCTGGGCTGCTGGTCAGTTTCGAGGACAAGGCCACTGGCGAGAAAGTCGAGTGGCATTACGAAGACGGCCTGCGCTCTTATCTGGTGGACGCGGTCAACGGTTTCGAACGCCTGCCTGACGAGCCGTTCTGCGGCAGCCTGGCCGGTAACAAGGAAGCGGTGGACTGGGCGCTGTTGTGGCTGCCCGAAGGGGGTGAAAGCGTTCAGGAGAGCTACGTCAACCTGATCCCCACGGCCCAGGGCGGCACCCATGTCAACGGTTTGCGCCAGGGTTTGCTCGATGCCATGCGCGAGTTCTGCGAGTTCCGCAACCTGTTGCCCCGTGGCGTGAAATTGGCGCCGGAAGACGTCTGGGAGCGCATTGCCTTCGTCTTGTCGATGAAGATGCAGGAGCCGCAATTCTCCGGCCAGACCAAGGAGCGTCTGTCGTCCCGCGAAGCGGCGGCGTTTGTTTCCGGGGTGGTCAAGGACGCGTTCAGCTTGTGGCTCAACGCCAACCCGGAAACCGGCCTGGCCCTGGCGGAGTTGGCGATCAACAACGCCGGTCGGCGTCTCAAGGCCAGCAAGAAGGTCGAGCGCAAACGCATCACCCAGGGCCCGGCCTTGCCGGGCAAGCTCGCTGACTGTGCCGGGCAGGACCCGATGCGTTCCGAGCTGTTTTTGGTGGAAGGTGATTCCGCCGGCGGTTCGGCCAAGCAGGCGCGGGACAAAGAGTTCCAGGCGATCTTGCCGTTGCGCGGCAAGATCCTCAATACCTGGGAAGTGGACGGCAGCGAAGTGCTGGCCAGCCAGGAAGTGCATAACATTGCCGTGGCCATCGGTGTCGATCCGGGCGCTGCGGACATGAGCCAACTGCGTTACGGCAAGATCTGCATCCTCGCCGACGCCGACTCCGACGGGCTGCACATCGCCACCTTGTTGTGCGCCTTGTTCGTCCAGCATTTCCGCCCGCTGGTGGACGCCGGTCACGTCTACGTGGCGATGCCGCCGCTGTACCGCATCGACCTGGGCAAAGAGATTTACTACGCCCTGGACGAGGCCGAGCGCGATGGCATTCTTGATCGTTTGGTGGCCGAAAAGAAACGCGGCAAACCGCAAGTCACCCGATTCAAGGGCCTTGGCGAGATGAACCCGCCGCAACTGCGCGAAACCACCATGGATCCGAACACGCGCCGCTTGGTGCAGTTGACCCTGGATGATTTCGAAGCGACCTCGGAAATGATGGACATGTTGCTGGCGAAGAAGCGCGCTGGCGATCGCAAGTCCTGGCTCGAATCCAAAGGGGACCTGGCCGAGGTGCTGGCCTGATGCGCAACGGTTTCGCCCTGGCGTTGTTGCTGTGGGCGGGGGTGGTGGTCGCAGGTCCTGCACCGCAATTGAAGTTGCTGTCCGAGCATGCCGTCGAGGATTTGCGCGGCGGTAACTTGTCCGGGCTGGCCGTGTGCGGCGGCGAAATGTGGACGGTGTCGGATCGCGATGATGATCGGATCTACCGCCTCAACTCCTCTGATGCGCCGGTCTGGCAGGCAGAAGCCGTTGAAATTCAGGTGCCGCCGGTGCCCGACAGCGGTTTACCGTGGGGGTTGAGATCGCGGACCTGGGCGGCGTCGTACCTGCGCGGTGGCGAACTGGATTTCGAAGGCATCAGCTGTGACAGCGCTGGCAATCGCTATGTGGTCAGTGAATCCCATGCCGCGGTGTTGCAGGTGTCGCCGACGGGCACCGCGTCCTGGTTGAAAATTGCACCGGTGATGATCCGTCAGGCGCGGGCCAGTGGCATGTTGCTGCATTTCAATGCGTTGTTTGAAGGCCTGGTGGTAAATCCTGCCGGCGATCAGTTGTGGTTGGCGGCGGAGCGTGAACGCCGCGGCCTATTGCTGATCAAGCGCCAGCAAGCCGTGTGGGATTGTGATGGCAATTGCGTGCTGCTGAGCGAAGCGGGGAAAGAGATGCAGCCGGTACAGTTCCCCAATGCCACGGCGGTATCGCGGGATTTCGCCGATCTGTCACTGTTCGACGGCAAGCTGTTTACCCTGGAGCGCAACGCTTATCAGATCTGCCGGCGTGACGCGCAAACCGCTCAAGTGGAGCGTTGCTGGTCGTTCGCCGCCGAAGCGCTGCAGGAAAACCGTCGTTATTCACAGGACTACGGCTTGGCCGAAGCGCTGGTGGTGGACGCCGAAGGCGCCTGGGTTGGCCTGGATAACAACGACGGCCCCCGGGCCGACGGTGAACGTCGGCCGATCATCTGGCGCTTTGCCGCGCCGGCCGGTGGCTGGGGCGCCACGCCATGAGCCAGCAACCGCCGGGCAAGCGCGCCGGACGGGTGTTGATGATACTGGCCTGGTGCGCGGCGCTCTTTCTGGCGACGCGGTTTTTTGCCCAGTGGGAGCAGCGTGCGCAGAATCCCAATACCGAGGTGTATTCGCAAAAGGGTGAAGGTTTTATCGAGGTGAAGCTGGTCAGCAATAAACAGGGGCATTTTGTCGCCAGCGGCCAGATCAACGGCCAACCGGTGGACTTCATGCTCGACACCGGCGCCACGGACGTGGCGATCCCGCAGGAGCTGGCCGCGCGCCTCAAGCTGGAAAAAGGTTTCGGTGTGACGTTGAGCACCGCCAACGGTTTGAGCGAGGGTTATCGCACCCGCATCGACCGTTTGCAATTGGGTGACATCGTGTTGCGCGATGTCCGTGCCCTGGTGGCGCCAGGCCTGGGCGGCACGCAAGTGCTGCTGGGCATGAGCGCCCTGAACAAACTTGAATTTACCCAGCGCGGCGGCACCATGTTGCTGCGCCAGACAACGAACTGATGAGGCCCGCATGAGCGACATTCTTGCAGACAGCTTAGACGGCGTAGAGCGCCGGTCGCTGGCTGACTTCACCGAAAATGCCTACCTCAATTACTCCATGTACGTGATCATGGACCGCGCCTTGCCGCACATCGGCGACGGCCTCAAGCCGGTTCAGCGGCGGATCATCTACGCCATGAGTGAGCTGGGGCTGGATGCCGACTCCAAGCACAAGAAGTCGGCGCGTACCGTCGGTGACGTGCTCGGCAAGTTCCATCCCCATGGCGACTCGGCCTGCTACGAAGCCATGGTGCTGATGGCCCAGCCGTTCAGCTACCGCTACACCCTGGTGGACGGCCAGGGGAACTGGGGTGCGCCAGACGATCCCAAGTCTTTTGCTGCCATGCGTTACACCGAGGCGCGGCTGTCGCGTTATTCCGAAGTGCTGCTCAGCGAGCTGGGCCAAGGCACCGCAGACTGGGGGCCGAACTTCGACGGCACCCTCGATGAACCCTTGGTGTTGCCGGCACGTTTGCCGAACATCCTCCTCAATGGCACCACCGGCATCGCCGTGGGCATGGCCACCGACGTGCCGCCGCACAACCTGCGGGAAGTGGCAACCGCCTGCGTGCGCCTGCTGGATGAACCCAAAGCGACGGTGGAGCAGCTCTGCGAGCACATTCAGGGCCCGGACTACCCGACCGAAGCGGAAATCATCACCCCGCGCGCCGACCTGCTGAAGATCTACGAAACCGGTCGCGGTTCGGTGCGTATGCGCGCGGTGTACCACATCGAAGATGGCGACATCATCGTCACTGCCCTGCCGCACCAGGTTTCCGGAGCCAAGGTTCTGGAACAAATTGCGGCGATGATGCAGGCAAAACCGTCGAAAGCACCGCAAGTCGCCGACCTTCGCGACGAATCCGACCACGAGAACCCGTGCCGGATCGTGATTATTCCGGTCAACAGTCGGGTTGATCATGACGCGCTGATGCAGCACCTGTTTGCCAGTACCGACCTTGAGTCCAGCTACCGGGTCAACATCAACATCATCGGTCTGGATGGCAAGCCGCAGCTGAAAAACCTGCGGGCATTGCTGGTGGAATGGCTGGAGTTTCGCGTCAAGACCGTGCGCCGGCGGCTGCAATTTCGCCTGGACAAGGTCGAGCGTCGCCTGCACCTGTTGGACGGTTTGCTGATTGCCTACCTCAACCTGGATGAAGTGATCCACATCATCCGCACCGAGGAGCACCCCAAGGCCAGCCTGATCGCGCGTTTTGCCTTGAGCGAAATCCAGGCCGACTACATTCTCGATACCCGCCTGCGGCAACTGGCGCGGCTGGAAGAGATGAAGCTGCGGGCCGAGCAGGATGAATTGCTCAAGGAGCAGGCCAAGCTGCAAGCTTTGCTGGGCAGCGAAGCCAAGCTCAAGAAGCTGGTGCGCACCGAACTGCTCAAGGATGCTGAAACCTACGGCGACGATCGTCGTTCGCCCATCGTCGAGCGCGCCGAAGCCAAGGCGCTGAGCGAACATGATCTGTTGCCGAACGAGAAAGTGACCGTCGTGCTGTCGGAAAAAGGCTGGGTACGCTCCGCCAAGGGTCATGATATTGACGCCGCGGGGCTTTCCTACAAGGCGGGGGACGGTTTCAAGGCACTGGCGGCCGGGCGTTCCAACCAGTTTGCGGTGTTCGTCGATTCTACCGGGCGCAGTTATTCGGTGCCGGCCCATACCCTGCCATCGGCTCGCGGCCAGGGCGAGCCGCTGACCGGTCGATTAACTCCACCACCGGGTGCAACTTTTGAATGCGTGCTGATGCCTGATGATGACGGGCTGTACGTTATTGCGTCGGACGCCGGCTACGGGTTTGTCGTCAAGGGTGAGGACCTGCAAGCCAAGAACAAGGCGGGCAAGGCGTTGTTGAGCCTGCCGAATAACGCCAAGGTCATAGCGCCGCGACCTGTGTCCGATCGTGAGAACAACTGGCTGGCTTCGGTGACGACTGAAGGTCGGTTGCTGGTCTTCAAAATCAGTGACTTGCCGCAGCTGGGTAAAGGTAAGGGCAACAAGATCATCGGTATTTCCGGCGAACGGGTAGCCAGTCGTGAGGAATATGTCACGGATATTGCAGTGTTGCCGGAAGGCGCCACGCTTGTGCTACAGGCTGGAAAGCGTACGCTTTCGTTGAAGGCAGACGATCTTGAACACTACAAAGGTGAACGCGGTCGGCGGGGCAATAAGCTTCCGAGAGGGTTTCAGCGGGTCGATGCACTGCTCGTCGAAAACCTCAATTAAGCGTGCTAGAGCGCTCGGTCTGCGATTAAAAGCCGCAGATCGGCACTTTCGCGCTGGAGTCGGAGCGCATATTCACGGATGATAGGCCCTTTCAAGCGCCGGCGTGGCCGAGCGTTCTTCATATTGACCGAGTTTTTTTTCACTGTGGTAAGCCTTGTGGCTGCCACCTGGACGGGACGATGACTGCTCTGCGCCTTCCTATTTTGTGGCTCGCCGGCCTGCTTGGCCTGGCGGGCTGTAGCGTCAATCAGCCAGTGTCGCTGTATCAACTCGACAGCGGAAACCCGGCCCAGCCTGCACAAAGCGCAGGCATGGCGGTATTACTGGGCCCGGTATTGATTGCCGATTACCTGCAACGTGAAACCCTATTGCAACGCCAACCGGACGGCAGCCTGCAAGCCGCCACCGACGGTCGTTGGGCCGGCAGCCTGTCGTCGGACATTGATCAGCTGTTGCTGCGTCAGGTCGCCGGGCATCTGGACAGCCAGCGCGTGGTACTTGCGCCAGCCACCCAGGGCTTTACCCCAGATGTACAGGTGTTGTTGTCGATTACTCGGCTGGACTCGGGCGAATCGCAACCGGCGGTACTGGATGCCCAGTGGCGCCTGATCGATCGTCGCGGCAAGGTTCGCGAGAACCGTATCATTCATCTGCAAGAGCAACATGCCGGCGGTACCGCTGCGCAGGTTCAGGCTCAGGGTGTGTTGCTGCAACGTCTGGCCGAGCAACTGTCCGTGGCGCTCAAGCCTTTGGCCAACCAGCCTCCTATCGCAGATGTGCCGCGCAAATCGGCGCCTGCAGCGACCAAAAAGGTCGAGAAGGAAAAGGACAAGATTCCAATGGCCTTGCCGATCCGTACGGACATGGAAGTGTTCAGGTTCTGATGGTTGAACTGGATGCAAAACAAAGCCCGCATTGATGCGGGCTTTGTCGTTTCTTGTGGGTTGCCGTCTCGGGTGTCTATGCCCACCTCATCGCGAGCAGGCTCGCTCCCACAGGGGCCTCTGCTAGCCACAGATCCAGTGTGTGCGAGCCTGCTCGCGATGAGGTAGGCGAAGGCCACAAAAAAGCCCGCAGACAATCACTCATCTGCGGGCTTCGTCATTTCAGATGTTGAAGCTCAAGCCTGACGCTCATGCATCCGCGCCAGTTGTCGCTCCAGCATTGAGGGATAAGGCTCCATCAGTCGCTCGACGCAGCATGCGCCTTCCGGGCTGGCGATAGGGCGGATGCGGGCGCGCTGACGGATCAGGGCATCGTCGTTGATCTTGCGCTCCACCAGCAGCAGGTTGCGGCTGTGCTGCGACAGGGCCAGGGCGTCCTGAGCGGTTTCGGTCAGCAGCAGGTCGATCTGGCTCAGGCCGAACAGCCCGTCACCCAAGGTCAGGCCCAACTGCAATTGCAGGGTGATACCGCTGTCGGCGACTTCGATCTGCAACTGGTGTCCCAGGGCTCGGAGCAACTCACCGCAGCAAATGGCATTGGTGAGGTAGTCATCACCGCTGTCCTCGGTGTGGAACAGCATCAGCGTGCTGCCATCGTTCAGGGTGTGCAGTTGGCCCTGATACAGCGATGCGGCCTGGTCGAGGCAGTCGCGGTAACGCTCAAGCAGTTCCTTCAGGCGCGCCTGTGGCAGCCGGCGCAGTTGGTCCTGGGCGCCCAGTTGCACGGCCAGCACGGCACTGTGTTGGGGCAGGTCCGAGGCGACGGGTCTGGCGACCGATTGCGCCTCATCGGCGATTGAGTCGTCACGCAGGTCGGCGAAAGCATCGTCGTCTTCATCGTCCTCCACCGTGCGGACCACGCGGCGTGGTCCGGGCCTGGAGGCGGGGAGAGGTTGGCTTTCGTCGAAGTCCGGGTCCCGCAGGTTACGCACTTCGAAGCCTGGTTCGGCTTCGTCGTCGTCACTGTAGTCGATGTCTTCAGGCTCCGGCACGGGGGCCGGTTCCGGGGCGAAGCTGGCGTGCAGTTGCCGAGCCAGATCGCCAATTTCGTCCTGGCGCTGGGTCGCTGGGGTGTGCTCGTCGATATCCCGCAGCCAGACCCGCAGTTGCAGCAGTGGCGTAGAGATGTGGCGTCCCAGGCGCAGGCTCAAGGCCAGCGCCAGCGCCAGCAATATTGCGCTGAGGATGCCCATGCTTTGCAGGCTGATGGTCATCGGCTGCTGGAACTGGTCCATGTCCAGGCTGATGCGCAGTTGCCCGGCGGTCACGTCCTGGAAGGTGATCCTGCTCTGGTACATACCGCCGGATTCGCCCAGCAGACCCGGTTTGGGACGCTGGCCGGCTTCGGCGAGGATGCGGTTGTCCACGCTATAAATGGCGGCGTGGGCCACCAGTTTGTTTTTGGTGAGGTTGTTGAGCAGCACGTTGAGGCTAAGGATGTCGTTGGACACCAGCAGCTCGGTGGCGGACGTGGCGGTCTGCGTGGTCAGGCTCTCGCCCAGGGCGTCGGCCTGCTCGTGCATGGCCTGCTTGAACTGCAGGCCCATCACGCAGGCATAGATCACCAGGGCCAGGGCGACCAGGATCACGTTATGGCTGGCAATGCGCAATGCAATCGGCACGCGACGGTGGCGCAGTGCACGGAAGATCAGCAGAAAGAAGTTGTCGGTTTTGACTGGCGTGGGCCGGTTCACTGAGCTCGGCTCTTTGTCCGTGAAATTGACGCGCAGTATAGCGACAGGCCCATGACCGGCAAAGCACCGACGGTGCCCGATGGTCACTGAAAGTGGGTAGAATGCGGTTTTTTTCCACCTGCGGGGGTGCGCCTTGCGCGAAATCGTCCTGATAAACATCACTGGCAGTGACCGTCCGGGTCTGACTGCGGCCATTACCGGCGTTCTGGCCCAGGGTGGTGTGAACATTCTCGACATTGGTCAGGCGGTGATTCACGACACACTGTCGTTCGGCATTCTGGTTGAAATTCCGGACGCCGAACAAAGCAAGTCGGTGCTCAAGGACATCCTGTTCACCGCCTACAAGCTCGACCAGCAGGTGCGTTTCACCCCGGTGTCCGAAGCCGATTACCAGCATTGGGTTAACGGCCAGGGCAAGACGCGCCATATCGTGACCCTGTTGACCCGCAAGGTGACCGCCGAGCAATTGCAGCGCGTCAGTTCGATCACTGCCCAATACGGCCTGAACATCGACCACATCGACCGGTTGTCCGGGCGCATGCCGCTGGATACGCCGGATGACAAGGGCAAGGGCTGCATCGAATTCTCCGTGCGCGGCGAGCCGGCCGATCCCCAGGCGCTGCGCGCCGAATTCCTCAGCGTGGCCCAGGAGTTGAACGTCGACATCGCGTTCCAAGAGGACTCGCTGTTCCGTCGCAACCGCCGCCTGGCGGTGTTTGACATGGATTCGACGCTGATTGAAGCCGAAGTCATCGACGAACTGGCCAAGGCCGCCGGCGTGGGCGACAAGGTGTCGGCCATCACTGAGCGAGCCATGGCCGGCGAGTTGGATTTTCGCGCCAGCTTCAAGGAACGCCTGGCGCTGCTCAAGGGGCTGGACGTCAGCGTGCTTGACTCTATCGGCGCCTCCTTGCGCCTGACCGAAGGCGCCGAAACCCTGTTCGCCGAACTCAAGCGTCTTGGCTACAAGACCGCGATCCTGTCCGGCGGCTTCACTTACTTCGCCAAGCAACTGCAGGCCAAGCTCGGCATCGACTACGTGTTCGCCAATGAACTGGAAGTCGTGGATGGCAAGGTCACGGGCGTGGCAGTCGAACCGATCGTCGATGCCCAGCGCAAGGCGGATCTGTTGCGCGAACTGGCCGAGAAGGAAGGCCTGCGCCTGGAACAGACCATTGCTGTGGGCGACGGCGCCAACGACCTGCCAATGCTGGCGATCGCCGGTCTGGGCGTGGCGTTCCGGGCCAAGCCGCTGGTCAAACAGTCGGCCAGGCAGGCGATTTCCACCCTGGGGCTGGATGGCGTGTTGTACCTGCTGGGCTTCAGGGATCGCGACGGACAGCTTTAAGGCCGACGCTTACCTGTGTAGGAGCTGCCGAAGGCTGCGATCTCTTGATCTTGATCTTGATCTTTCGCTGGAGGCTCAATGGGTCTTGGAAAGATCGCAGCCTCGCTTCGCTCGGCAGCTCCTACAGCGACTTCCACAACGAATCAAAATCCCCTTCATTGTCGTGGCCATCTGTGCTGGTCCCTGAATCCTCCTGTCGATAAGCAAACTGGTTGAAGCTGTGCGTGCTGGTCACCCGTCGGTCCAGGCTGGCGCGGCGTTCCTGGCCGTTGGTGTTGATCAGCACTTGCTGGCCTTCCTGGAAAGGCAGGCGGGGCGCGATCATGGTGGGTGGCAGGTCAATGGCGCTGATCTCGGGCAGCAACAACCCTCGCAGGTAGTGACCATGCTCACCCTTTTCCCGTACCAGTTGCAGCCCGCAAGGCTGTGCATGGGGGGCGACCAGCTCGATGCCCATTTGCATGGCGCCATTGCGCACCTGCCTGATCCAGCGCACCACGGCGATGCTCCAGGCTTGATCGTTAGTGTCGCGAATGCCGACCATTTCCCCGGCCTGCAGTTGCTCAGGCACCTCCTTCGGCCAGCCGAGGCAATAACCGCCAGGGCTGTGGTTGATGATGGGCAGGTCGTAGGTCGCGAAGTGGTGCTGGTTGTCGGAGCTGGCGCCGTCGTCATCGGCCGGATTGACCGGATACTCGATTTCTTCATAAGGCAACAGATCACTGTCACCGGCCGCAGCTGCGTCGAAAGCCTGGCTCCAGGTGTCGTTGGTCTTGGTCGGTGTGGCCTCGAACCGGGCCTTGCGCGTTGCAGAATCCTTCAGGATTTCGCTGAAAGAGCGCTCGCCGCCGAGGTAGTAGTGCAAAGCGCTCATGCCCACGCAGAGCGTCAGCGTGCCGTTGCCCTCTGTGCGCTGGAAGCTACGTTCGACCGCTTCGCCCCAGGCCGCTTGCAGGTGATGCAAGGTGTCGGCGTTCATTGCGCCAGGCACGGACAAGGTGTGATCGTCGGGTTGTTCCAGATGAGTGGCAATGGCACGCACCAGCGGCTGCGGATCGAAACCCAGCAGGCTGGGCTGTTGCTCGGCCCTGAACTTGGAGCGATATCTCGGCCCGATATCCAGTTGCGGTGCAACGGCGAACAGGCTCGTGGCGGTGACGGCCGGGTCCAGCGTGACCTTCTGACTCCAGGATTCGAGCACCTCGACGAGTCGCGCAATCTGGCCCTGGCGCAGTTGATTGCTGCGTGAGGTGCCCAGCAGCAGGGCGACCACGTAGGTTTGCTCGACATTCAACTGATGCACCTGGCTGGCCAGTTCATCGCTGACGCTGAGGTGTTGCAGCCGATGGTGGCAGGCGATTCGGTACAACTGATGCAAATCGAGCCACAGCCCTTCGGGTACGGGGCTATACAACTGGCTGATACGCAGCAGCGTGCCGTCCAGGGCATGCATCGCGCGTTGCAGTGCGGTGCTCAGCAGCCGGGCGCGGTCCTTGGAGTATTTCGGCGAGATGCGTGCGACGATCTGTTTGTAACCCATGGCCAATTGGGTTTGCAGGGCCTGGCACAGATTGACGATCTTGCGCGAGCGCTCATCCAGAACGATGGCCTGTTGCAAAAAATGCCGCTCCAGGTGTTTGCAGACGTAATACACCTCGGGCCGCAACAATTCGAGCAGCTGCAGGCGATTATCGCTGGGGGTGAGCAGTTGGTTGAGTTCGCCGATGGCCTGATACAACAGGCGTGCGGTTTCGCCGATATTGGCCTTGGGGAGGTTGGCGATCCAGCGTTTGAGGTCGCGCGGCGTGGCGTCGCAGAACGACAGGCGCGACTGTGTCGGTGTCAAAACGCGCGAAAGCTGGAGAGGGCTGGTCTCATTCATGCCGTGGATGGGCTCCGGCGGGAAATGAAAGGGATGTTCCCAACTCTAGCAGTTGTTGTCGAAAGAAGTGTCCGATCAATGTTAGATAGCATGTGGGAGCGAGCCTGCTCGCGATACGTCAGGTCAGTCGATATCAAAGTGACTGAAAAAACGCCATCGCGAGCAGGCTCGCTCCCACAGTGAGCAATGACTCAGGCTTTTGGCAGCGCCAACCCCTGGCCCATCTGCACTGGCGAGCCGGCCACCAGCTCTTCGGCCCATTTCACCTGGTCCGGCCCGAACAGCACGATGGCGGTCGATCCCAGTTTGAAGCGGCCCAGCTCGGCGCCTTTCTCCAGGTGGATCGGCGCCCGGGCGGCTTCGTCGTAACGGAAGGTTTTCAGCTCACGCTTAGGTGGCGTCACCAGGCCGGCCCAGACGGTTTCGATGGACGCAACGATCATCGCGCCCACCAGCACCACGGCCATCGGCCCGCGCTCGGTGTCGAAAATGCACGCCACGCGCTCGTTACGGGCGAACAGCTCCGGAACGTTTTCGGCAGTGGTCTGGTTCACCGAGAAAATCCGTCCCGGGATGTAGACCATTTCCCGCAGGGTGCCGGCCAGTGGCATGTGCACGCGGTGATAGTCCTTGGGCGACAGGTAGATGGTGGCGAAATCGCCGCCCATGAACGGCGCTGCGTTGGCTGCATCGCCGCCCAGCAGTTCCAGCACGCTGAAGCTGTGGCCCTTGGCCTGGAATACCCGGCCGTGCTCGATGGGGCCGAGTTGGCTGACGGCACCGTCGGCGGGGCTGAGGATCGCCCCCGGTGTTGGGTCCAGCGGGCGGGCGCCTTCTTTCAGCGCTCGGGTGAAGAACGCATTGAAGTGCTCGTAGGCCGTGAGGTCTTCCACCAGCGCCTGGGACATGTCCACCTGATAACGTTTGGCGAACCATTGGGTGAAGGCATTCTTGAACCAGCGCACGCGGCATTCGGCAATGCAGCCGGCCAGCCGAGACAGCAAGTGGTGGGGTAGCAGGTATTGGCTGAGGATGAACAAGCGGTTTTTCATTAACTGTCCTTAAGAACCTTCAGAGCTCGATGGGCGTATCAGGGTGGTTGCCCCATTCGCCCCAGGAGCCGGCATAGCCTTTGACACGCGGATAACCGAGCGCCTTGGCCACCAGATAGGTGAAGCCAGAGCGGTGGTGGGTCTGGCAATGGGTGATGATTTCTTTATCAGGCGTGATGCCCAGCTGTTCGAGGATTTGCGGCATGTCGCTGCGGATGCGCAGGTTGCGTGCCTGATCCATGCCGGCGGTCCATTCGAAGTTGATCGCGCCGGGAATATGTCCGCCTCTGGCTGCGACGACTTTCTCGCCGGAATATTCCAGCGGGCCGCGTGCGTCCCAGATCGCCAGGTCAGCGGCACCGAGGCGGCTTTGCAGGTATTCGCGGGTGGCGGTGGGTTCATCGTGCAGGGTCAGGCTCACCGGGTCTGTGGCGGGCGGCGGCACTTCAGTGGACATCGGCAGGCCTTCGTCCAGCCACGCCAGCAAGCCACCGTCGAGGTAGTGGTAGTTCGAATGGCCGATGACATCCAGCAGCCAGATGAAGCGCCCGGCCCAGCCACCGCCTTCATCGTCATAAACGACGTAGACCGCATTCGGGTTGTGCCCCAGTTCGCCGAACAGCGCCTCGAGGTCGGCTTTTGCTGGCAGCAGACCTGGCGCCGGGGGCTGGCCGAGTTGGGTGCGCTTGGGGTCGACGAAGCGTGCGCCAGGGATGTGCCCGGTGCTGTAGCGGGCGGCACTGGTCAGGTCCACCAGAATCAGTTCGCGGGCGTCGAGGCGCGACAGCAAATCGCTCGGCTCGATTACCAGCGGCAAGCCAGAGAAGTCAGGCATGTGATGTCTCCAGGGGCGCAAAGGGAAAAGATTGTATCAAGATCAGCGACCGCGGTTGGTAAAGCTGTGCAAGGCGCGTTCGATACACTGCACGGTTTTACCGAAGGCCTGCACCGTCACGTCCGAGAAGGGCCCGCCGCCCTGGTCCACCGCCACCAGCATGATCACCCGGCCGTTGCAGGTCAGTGAACGCAACAGCAGGTGTTCGCCGCGAAACAGGCTGCGCAGGCCCGGCGGCAGCAACGCCGAAAACTGAGCGTTGTTGTCCGGGTTCAGGCGAACCTGGGCTTGTTGGGCCTGCAACCGTTGCAACACTTTGCTTTGGCTGATGGAAAAACTCATGGCCGCCGCTTCTTTGGGCAGGCCGGCGATCTGATGCACGCGCAGGCTGGTCTGGCTGCGGTCGGCCATCAGAATCATCACCCGCTGCATGCCGCATGCCACCAAGGCGTCCCGTGCCGAGGTGGTCAGGTGCATGGCGTTGCTGAACGGGCTCGGCTCCATCAGCAGTTCGGCGCATTGTTTGCGCCATTGGGTCAGGTCTTCGGCGCTGGGCGGGGCGGGGGGCAGCAGCCCCGGGTGGACGCGCCGGCTGCCCCGCGGCCAGATCAGCGCCACGGCCGGATGCCAGAGGTCCGGCATGGTGTTATGGCGGGCGCTGTTGACGGCTTGCTGGTGCAATTGCTGCTGGACGTCATCCATGGACATCTGCAGATACAAACTCGTGAGATATTGCCAGCGGGTACTGTGAGGGCCGTCCCACGCCTGTTGTGCTGAAAGGGCCAAGCCATTGGCCAGTAGCACCGTGTTGGCTGGCTGATTGAGCCAGCGCCGCAGGGTCGGGTCATCGTCCAGGCGATTTTGCTGGCGCAGCGGGTGTTCGCTATCCCGGGCGATGCGTAGCACTTTCACCAGCTCGCGGCGTTCGTTGAGCAGCAGGCGGTAGCCCTGCGCCACCCAGACCGGCAGGCGCCAGGTCTCCACCAGCGCCAGGCAGATTTTCAGCAGGCCGACGCCGAACAGCTCGCGTTCCACCTTGCTCGCTGATTGGCCTTTATGCACAACCCGCAGTTCCCACTCTTTCAGCAATCCTGGATGAGTCAGGGCCAGCGGCCAGAGTGGTGACAGAAACAACAGGCTGCCCCAGTGGATGTCTTGCCACAACCGCGCCAGGCGGCTGGCAAAAAAACCGTTGGCTTGTTGCGTGGCGTGCTGGCTGATCAATTGCAGTTGACGCAGGGCGATGGGTATTTGCTGCTCCGGCAAGGACGGCAGGCGGGCGAGCAATTCTTCGGTGCGCTTGAGGCCGAGGCGGTTGATGGCCACTTCGAGATTTTCTGCCGGTTCGGCAAAGTTGCCATGGGTGTGATGGTTGGCTTCACGGATGACGCTCAGCGCCAGGGCGGGGCTGTCCTGGATCAGCTCGGCAATGTCACGCAGTGAACGGCGGCTGTCGCCAATGGCTTTGCAGACCAGGTCATGACTGGCCTGGGGAACTGGCAGATGGACGCCCTCGAGCAGCTTTACCCAGCCTTCGAGCGTGGTCGGTCGTGGAGTTGGAACCTTCGTTTCGTTAGCCATGGCTGGACGCGATCATCATAGGGAGTATCTACGCCCGGAACGGGGCAAATTGGCTTTTCGCCTGAACTGGCTATAGTCTGGCGCAGTTTTGCCGATAAGTAGAAGAAGAGATTTTTCAGCTTCCGAATATGACCTTGAACCCGACTTAAATAAGTACTTTCTATCTATGGCTAAAATTATCGGCATCATTGTCGTGTTCGCGAGCGTTCTGGGCGGATACGTGCTCTCCCATGGCAAGATTGCCGCCCTGGTCCAGCCCTTTGAGGTCCTGATCATCGGCGGCGCGGCCCTTGGCGCATTCCTGCAGGCCAACCCTGGCTACATGACGATGCACGTGCTCAAGAAGTCTTTGAGCATGTTCGGCTCGCGTTTCAGCCACACTTTCTACCTTGAGGTGCTGGGGCTGATCTACGAGATCCTCAACAAGAGCCGCCGCGAAGGCATGATGGCGATCGAAGGGGATATCGAAGACGCAGCGTCCAGCCCGATCTTCGCCAAGTACCCCACGGTGCTCAAGGATGAGCGCATGACGGCGTTCGTCTGTGATTACCTGCGCATCATGTCGTCCGGCAACATGGCTCCCCATGAGCTCGAAGGCCTGTTCGACATGGAGCTGTACAGCCTCAAGGAAGACCTGGAGCACCCGTCTCACGCGGTCAACGGCATCGCCGACGGCATGCCGGGTTTCGGCATCGTCGCGGCGGTATTGGGCATCGTGGTGACCATGGCCTCCCTGGGCGAAGGCGACCAGGCATCTATCGGCCTGCACGTAGGTGCGGCACTGGTAGGTACCTTCTTCGGTATTCTCGCCGCCTATGGCTTCTTTGGCCCGTTGGCCCATTCCCTGGCCCACGACGCCAAGGAAGAACTCAATGTCTACGAAGCCATCAAGGCTTCGCTCGTGGCCTCGGCCTCGGGCATGCCGCCATCGCTGGCTGTGGAGTTCGGTCGCAAGGTCCTGTACCCGGCGCACCGTCCAAGCTTCGCCGAGTTAGAACAAGCGGTTCGCGGTCGCTAAGATGGAAAACAACCAGCCGATCATTATCAAGCGCGTCAAGCGCATAGCCGGCGGGCATCACGGGGGCGCCTGGAAAATCGCCTTCGCCGACTTCGCGACGGCGATGATGGCGTTCTTTCTGGTGCTGTGGCTGCTGTCCACCGCGACTCCAGAGCAGAAAATCGCCATCGCCGGTTACTTCAAGGACCCGGTGGGTTTTTCCGAAAGCGGCACGCCTTACATCATCGACTTGGGCGGCTCGCCGGTCCTGGCGCCGGAAAACACCCTCAACCCTGAAGTCGAATCCCAGCCTCAGCCCGACAAGGCGACGGTAGACGCCAATGACGCCGAAGGCATGGCCGAGGAGGTCGAGCGCGAGCGTCTGGAGTTGTTGCTGCAAGAGTTGCAGAACAAAGTCGAAGAGAACCCTCAACTGCAGAAGTTCAAGGACCAGATCCTGTTCGAAATCACGCCGAACGGCTTGCGCATCCAGATCATGGACGCCGAAAACCGTCCGATGTTCGACTCCGGCAGCGCGCGCCTGAAGCCTTATTTCGAAGATATTCTGCTGGCCATGGCCGACACCATCAAAGCGGTGCCGAACAAGATCAGCATCAGTGGTCATACCGATGCCAAGCCCTTCATTGGCAAAGGCGATTTCGGTAACTGGGAGCTCTCCGCCAATCGCGCCAACGCGGCCCGTCGGGCCCTGGTGGCTGGCAGTTATCCGGATGAGCAGGTGGCGCGGGTGGTCGGTTATGCCTCCTCGGCGCTGTTCGACCGCAAAGACCCGTTCAACCCGGTCAACCGGCGGATCGATATCGTGGTGTTGACCAAGAAGGCTCAGAAAGCCATCGAAGGTTCGCAAACCGATGACCCGGCGCCAGACCCGGCCCAGGGCGCCGGTGCGCCGGGTGAAGTGCCGGTCACGCCTGGCGCGCCGGAGGATCCGAACGCATTGCCGGCGGACCAGCAGCCTGTTCCCGCCCATGAGGTGCGCGAGCGTCTGAATCTGTTCGATGATCTGGTGCCGAAACCGGCCGAGCCGCCTGCGCAGTGAGGCCTGCTTGCTTTTGTGGCGAGGGAGCTTGCTCCCGCTCGGCTGCGAAGCAGTCGTAAACCGGCGGGTGCGGTGTGTCTGATGCTCCGCATCTGACAGCTTTTGGGGCTGCTTCGCAGCCCAGCGGGAGCAAGCTCCCTCGCCACAATTGTGTCTGGCTTACCTTTCTTTCAGGTCAGTAACTGCTTTCCGGCAAGCTGGCGATGATCGAGCGATAGCTGTTCATCCGTTGCTGTTGCACACGACCGTCTTCCAGCGCCTTGAGCAGGGCGCAACCGGGTTCGCGGTCGTGCTTGCAGTCGCGGAAACGGCAGGTGCCGATCAGGTCGTTGAACTCGATGAACCCCGCTTCCACATCGGCTCGGCTGACGTGGCCCAGGCCAAACTCGCGGATGCCCGGCGAGTCGATCAACTCACCGCCGCCGGGGAAGTGGAACAACCGCGCAGTGGTGGTGGTGTGAGTGCCCTGGCCGGACAGCTCGGACAACGGCCCGACGCGCGTCTCGACTTCCGGCAGCAGGCTGTTGACCAGCGACGACTTGCCGACGCCGGACTGGCCGACAAACACGCTGATGCGTCCGTCCAGTTGTTCCTGCAATTTCTCCATGCCATCGCCGTGGTGAGCCGAAACTTCCAGCACCGGGTAGCCCAATTGCCGATAGACCGAGAGCAATGCGTTCAGCGCCGGGGCGTTGTGTTCATCGATCAGGTCGAACTTGTTGAGCAGCAACAATGGGCGGATGCCGGCGTGTTCAGCCGCTACCAAATAGCGGTCGATCAGGTTGGCGTGGGGCTCAGGCAGCGGGGCGAAGACGATGACGATCATGTCGACGTTGGCCGCCACCGGCTTGAGCTGGCCTCGGCTGTCCGGACGACACAGTTCGGTGTGGCGGGGCAGCTGAGCCACGATCACACCGATGCCTTGGTTGCCGGCGCGCCAGACCACCTGGTCGCCGGTCACCAGAGCGGGCAGGTTGGCTCGCAGGTGGCAGCGGAATACCTGGCCGGCCAATTCGCCTTCACGGGCCTCGACCTCGACCTGTACACCGAAGTGGGCGATCACCAGACCGGTCTGTTCAGGGCCCAGATCGCCGCCCTCCAGCGCTTGTACCGCGCTGGATTCGCGTTTGGCGGCGCGGGCGGCGCGCTCGCCCTGGATTTTTTCGATGCGCCAGTTTTGACGACGATTGAGTTGGCGTTTGGCCATGGGTGTTCCGTATGAAGAATGCAGCGATTAGGTAAAACGGCCGCGAGTTTAGCACGCTCGAGGCCCTGCCTCGGGTTTGAACGAAAAGTCGCCGAGCGGCGATCAGGCAAGGCCATAACAGGCGAGGGAGCGGAGTTGACTGGTTGTCAATGAGCATGCCGAGCCTGTTTTCAACGCAGCATGATCGTCGCGCAAGCACTTTTCGTTCAAAGCCTAAGCTAAACTGCGCAGCTACGCCGAGGAGCTCCCCCATGCAGAACCCGCAGAACCTGATCTGGATCGACCTGGAAATGACCGGTCTGAACCCGGACACCGACGTCATCATCGAAATGGCCACCATCGTCACCGACAGTGATCTCAACACCCTGGCCGAAGGCCCTGTGATCGCGATCCATCACAGCGACCAGATCCTGGCCGGTATGGACGAATGGAACACTCGCCAGCATGGCGGCTCAGGCCTGACCCAACGGGTGCGCGAGAGCAAAATCAGCATGGCTGAAGCCGAAGCCCAAACCATCGCCTTTCTCGAGCAGTGGGTGCCCAAGGGCAAGTCACCGATCTGTGGCAACAGCATCTGCCAGGATCGTCGCTTTCTCTATACCCACATGAAATCCCTGGAAAGCTACTTTCACTACCGCAACCTGGACGTCTCCACCCTCAAGGAACTGGCCGCCCGCTGGGCACCTGAGGTGCGTGACAGCTTCCAGAAGGGCGGCAGCCACCTGGCCCTGGACGACATCCGCGAGTCCATCGCCGAGCTGCAGCATTACCGCAAGCATTTCATCAAGTTCTGATTGAAGCGCACTGCGCTCTTGTGGCGAGGGGATTTATCCCCGTTGGGCTGCGCAGCAGCCCTCTAAAAAGCCAACACTTGATCGGTTTGGCACCTGAGTAGCCGTTTTGGGCTGCTGACGCAGCCAGCGGGGATAAATCCCCTCGCCACAGGTACTGTGGTGGGCATGTCAGGGGCTGCCCTCTTTTGGTGCCTGCCCAAACTGGCTAGACTGCGCGCCTTCCTGCAAGGACCGCCATCATGTTGCTGATGCTTTATCTGATCGCCATCACCGCCGAAGCCATGACCGGCGCCTTGTCTGCCGGGCGTCGTGGCATGGACTGGTTTGGTGTGGTGCTGATCGCCTGTGTCACCGCGTTGGGTGGCGGCTCGGTGCGCGATGTGCTGCTCGGTCATTACCCGCTCACCTGGGTCAAGCACCCGGAATACTTGGTGCTGACCACCGCGGCGGCGATGCTGACGGTGTTCCTGGCGCGCTGGATGCGTCATCTGCGCTCGCTGTTCCTGGTGCTCGACGCCGTAGGCCTGGTGGCGTTCACCCTGATCGGCTGCATGACCGCCCTGGAAATGGGCCATGGCATGTTGGTGGCTTCGGTCAGTGGCGTGATTACCGGCGTTTTCGGTGGCATCCTGCGGGACATTTTTTGCAACGATATCCCGCTGATCTTCCGTCGCGAGCTGTATGCCAGCGTCTCGTTTGCCGCAGCGTGGTGCTACATGCTCTGCGTCTATCTGCAGTTGCCGAGTGAACAGGCGATCCTCATCACCTTGTTCGGCGGTTTCCTGCTGCGGCTCCTGGCGATCCGCTTTCACTGGGAAATGCCGAAGTTCGTCTACAACGACGAGGTCTGACGCTCGGCGTGTTGGCGCAACGCCCACTCCACATGCTCGCGCACCAGTTCCGATGGGTAATCGCGCCGCGCTTCAAGCGCTTGCATGACCGGGATGGTTGAAGGTGCATTCCCCAGCCCCACCGCCAGGTTGCGCAACCAGCGTTCGTACCCGGCGCGGCGCAGGGGCGAGCCCTCGGTACTGCTGAGGAATTTTTCCTCGTCCCACATGAACAGTTCGGCCAACCCGGCGTTGTCCAGGTTGTGTCGCGGTTTGAAGTCGCTTTCTCCAGACGGTCGGGCGAAGCGGTTCCACGGGCAGACGATCTGACAGTCATCGCAACCGAACACCCGATTACCAATCAACGGCCGCAGTTCCTCGGGGATGGCGCTTTTGAGTTCGATGGTGAGGTAGGAAATGCAGCGTCGGGCATCCAGGACGTAGGGGCCGACGAAGGCATTCGTAGGACAGATGTCCAGGCATGCGGTGCATTTTCCGCAGTGTTCGCTGGCGTGGGGCGGGTCAACCGGCAGCGGCAGGTCGACGAACAGCTCGCTCAGGAAGAAATAGCTGCCGGCCTTGCGGTTCAGTACCAGGGTATTTTTACCGATCCAGCCCAGCCCAGCCTGCTCGGCGATGGCTTTTTCCAGCACCGGTGCGCTGTCAACGAAGGCGCGATAACCGAAGGGACCAATGACCGCCTGAATTTTTTCTGCCAGTTGCTGCACGCGTTTACGGATCAATTTGTGGTAATCGCGGCCCAATGCATAACGCGAGACGTAGGCCTTTTCCGGTTGGCCGAGCATCTGCGCCATTTGTGTGTCGCCCGCCAGGTAGTCCATGCGCAGGGAAACCACGCGCAATGTACCTGGCACCAGCTCCTCGGGGTGCGAGCGTTTGCTGCCGTGGGCCGCCATGTAATCCATCTCGCCGTGATAGCCCGCGTCGAGCCAGCGCTGTAGATGTTGCTCGTGCTTGGCCAGGTCCAGGCCGCTGATGCCGACCTGCTGGAAACCCAGCTCGCGACCCCAGTCCTTGATGGATTGGGCGAGGGCGGGGAGGTCTGTGGGGATGACGGGCATGAGGCGAGAGAAACCGGAGCTGAGATGCGTATAATTCTGCCAGACATCGGAGCCCGAAGACGCATGCCGCACACTAAAGATGATTTTCCCGACGCGCTGTACAGTGCCGCGCAGGTCCGCGACCTCGACGCACAACTGATCGCGGCAGGCACCACTGGCTTCGAATTGATGCAGCGTGCCGCCCGCGCCACCTGGCGCGCCATTGTCCGGCACTGGCCAGACGCCGGCGAGCTGACGGTGCTGGCCGGTCATGGCAACAACGCCGGCGACGGCTATCTGGTGGCGACCCTGGCCCGACGCGCCGGGTGGTCTGTGCGGGTGCTGACGGTGGGTGAGCCCCGGCGTTTGCTGGGGGATGCCGCCAATGCCCACGCCGAGGCGGTGGCGGTGGGTGTGCCGGTTGAGCCATGGTCGGACGAATCCGACTTGCGCGGTGTGCTGCTCGACGCCTTGCTCGGCACGGGATTGAGTGGCGAAGTCCGCGAGCCCTACGTCCGGGCAATCGACACCATCAACGTCAGTGGCCTGCCAGTGGCCGCGGTGGATATCCCTTCGGGGCTGTGTGCCGATACGGGACGGGTGCTGGGGACAGCAGTGGTGGCCGACCTGACCGTAACCTTCATTGGTCTGAAGCTGGGTCTGTTCACTGGCGATGCGGCGGATCGGGTCGGTGAACTGATATTCAATGATCTGCACGCCGATCCCGACATCGTCGAGGCGGCGCCGGCCACGGCGCGGCTTCTGCAGCCCGATAATCTGCCTGGCCTGGCGCCGCGCGCGCGCGCATCCCACAAAGGCAAGTTCGGTCATGTTCTGTTGATCGGCGGCGATCGAGGTTTTGGCGGGGCCATCCAGATGAGCGCCGAGAGTGCCCTGCGTTGCGGCGCGGGGATGGTATCCATGGCCACTCGCAACGAGCATGTGTCTGCGGCGCTGACACGTTTACCCGAAGTCATGGTGCAGGGCACCCACTCAGCCAACCAATTGATGGGGTTGCTTGAGCAGGCCAGTGTGTTGGTGGTGGGGCCGGGCCTCGGTCAGGCCGCGTGGGGACGTAGCTTGTTGTCGGTAGCGGCCAACGCATCGCTGCCTCAGGTGTGGGATGCCGATGCGCTGAACCTGCTGAGCAGTGGCGCGGTCAGTTTGCCCGAGCACTGTGTGATCACCCCTCATCCGGGCGAGGCGGCGCGGCTTCTGGGTATCTCCACGGCTCAGGTGCAGGCCGATCGTCCGGCGGCGGCCCACGCATTAAGCAAAAAATACGCGGCCACAGTGATTCTCAAAGGCGCTGGCAGCCTGATTGCCAGTGCGGACGGTCGCCTGTCGGTTTGCAGTCAGGGCCATCCGGCCATGGCCACGGCGGGCCTCGGCGATGTGCTGGCAGGGGTGGTTGGCGCATTGCTCGCCCAGGGCATGGATGGCTTCGACGCCGCCTGCCTGGCGGTGTGGTTGCATGCCAATGCCGGTGCGCAAGCCGGTCAGTCGGGCCGGGGGTTGGCGGCGACCGATCTGATCCCGGCCATTCGTCAGTTGTTGGAGGAGCATTCACCGTGTCTGAAGTAACCCTGTACGTGGCGGACGAACAAGCCATGACGCAATTGGGCGCGCGCATTGCGCGTACCACGGCAGGCCATGGTCTTATTTTTCTGGAGGGCGACCTCGGCGCGGGAAAAACCACCTTGTCCCGCGGCATTATTCGTGGCCTGGGACACGTCGGCGCAGTGAAAAGCCCTACGTTCACGTTGGTTGAACCCTACGAAATCGGCGACATTCGTGCCTTCCATTTTGACCTGTACCGACTGGTGGACCCTGAAGAGTTGGAATTCCTCGGTATCCGCGATTATTTCGAAGATGACGCCTTGTGTCTGATCGAATGGCCCCAGAAGGGTGCAGGCTTTTTGCCAAAGCCTGACCTGACCATTACCATTGGCGCGCAGAACGGTGGGCGTTCGTTGATACTGACGCCGCAAGGCTCGCGTGGCGAGTCGTGGTGTGCCGCTTTGGCATTGGAAACTAATTGATGATGGGGTTTGGTATGCGCTTTCGCGCGGTGGTTACTGTCGTAGGACTGTTGCTTACGGCATTGGCCGTCGATGCTATGGCTGAGACAAAGGTCAGCAGCGTTCGTCTGTGGCGAGCGCCGGACAACACACGGCTGGTGTTCGACCTGACGGGACCGGTGCAGCACAGCGTATTCACCCTGACCGCTCCGGATCGCCTGGTGATCGACATCAATGGCGCATCCCTGGGGGCGCCGCTGACTGCCGCCACCGCCAACACGCCGATCACGGCCATTCGCTCGGCCCAGCGCACCCCGACTGATCTGCGGGTCGTCGTCGATCTGAAAAAGGCGGTGACCCCGAAAAGTTTCACCCTGGCGCCCAACGCCCAATACGGCAACCGACTGGTGGTGGACTTGTTCGACAACCCGGGCGATGCAGCGCCGCCGCCTGCGCCGCCGACCAAAGTCGCCACAGTGCCGGCGGTACCGGTCACGCCCACTGAGCCTGCTCTCAAGCTACCGCCGGCGCCATCCGGCAAGCGCGATATCATCGTTGTGATCGATGCCGGTCACGGTGGTGAGGACCCTGGTGCCTCTGGCTCGCGAGGACAGCGTGAAAAGGACGTGGTGTTGTCCATCGCCCGTGAGTTGCAGCGCCAGGTCAATGGTATGAAGGGCTTTCGCGCGGAACTGACCCGTACCGGAGACTATTTCATCCCCTTGCGTGGCCGTACCGAAATCGCTCGCAAGAAGGGTGCAGACCTGTTTGTCTCGATCCATGCCGACGCCGCCCCTTCAAAAGCCGCGTTCGGGGCCTCGGTGTTTGCCCTGTCCGACCGGGGGGCTACCTCCGAGACCGCCCGTTGGCTGGCTGACAGCGAAAACCGTTCCGACCTGATTGGCGGTGCCGGCAACGTCAGTCTCGATGACAAGGACCGCATGCTCGCCGGCGTGCTGCTCGATTTGTCGATGACCGCCTCGCTGACGTCCAGCCTGAACGTCGGTCAAAAAGTCTTGAGCAACATTGGGCGTGTCACGCCGTTGCACAAGCGACGTGTCGAACAGGCGGGGTTCATGGTGCTCAAATCGCCGGACATCCCGTCGATCCTGGTGGAAACCGGCTTCATCTCCAACGCCAACGAAGCCTCGAAGCTGACCTCCTCCAGTCACCAGCAGGCCCTGGCCCGTTCCATCAGCAGCGGTGTGAGGCAGTTCTTCCAGCAGAACCCGCCGCCGGGCACCTACATCGCCTGGCTGCGAGACTCGGGCAAGATCGCCCAGGGGCCGCGAGACCATCGGGTCAATCCTGGCGAAACCCTGGCAATGATCGCGGTGCGCTATCAGGTGTCGCCCGCTTCCTTGCGCAGCGCCAACAACCTTAAGAGCGACGAGCTCAAGATCGGCCAGACCCTGACCATTCCCGGCAATGAAGTGGTGGTCAAGCAATGAGCGATGAACTGGCCGGCAGCAATGCCCGCATCGAACTGCTCAGCCCCCGGCTGGCGAACCAGATCGCCGCCGGTGAGGTGGTCGAGCGTCCGGCGTCGGTCATCAAGGAGTTGCTGGAGAACAGCCTCGACTCCGGGGCCAAACGCATCGACGTGGATGTCGAGCAGGGTGGTGTCAAGCTATTGCGGGTGCGCGATGACGGGGGCGGCATTCCGGCCGACGACCTGCCGCTGGCCCTGGCGCGCCACGCCACCAGCAAGATCCGCGACCTGGAAGACCTTGAGCGGGTCATGAGCCTGGGGTTCCGTGGCGAGGCACTGGCCTCCATCAGTTCGGTGTCGCGCCTGACGCTCACCTCGCGTACCCGTGAAGCTGACCAGGCCTGGCAAGTCGAGACCGAGGGCCGGGACATGGCCTCCCGCGTCCAGCCTGCGGCCCATCCGGTGGGCACCTCGGTGGAAGTGCGCGACCTGTTCTTCAATACCCCGGCCCGGCGCAAGTTTCTCAAGGCCGAGAAGACCGAATTCGATCATTTGCAGGAAGTCATCAAGCGCCTGGCCCTGGCGCGTTTTGACGTGGCGTTCCATTTGCGCCACAACGGCAAGACCATCCTCAGCCTGCACGAGGCCCATGATGATGCGGCCCGGGCTCGCCGCGTCGGCGCTGTCTGCGGTGCGGGTTTCCTGGAACAGGCGTTGCCCATCGAAGTGGAGCGCAATGGCCTGCACCTGTGGGGTTGGGTCGGGCTGCCGACTTTTTCTCGCAGTCAGGCGGACTTGCAGTACTTTTACGTGAACGGGCGGGCGGTGCGCGACAAGCTGGTCGCCCACGCGGTGCGCCAGGCCTATCGCGACGTGTTGTTCAACGGTCGGCATCCGACTTTCGTGCTTTTTTTCGAAGTCGATCCCGCGGTGGTGGACGTCAACGTGCACCCGACCAAGCATGAAGTACGCTTCCGTGACGGGCGTATGGTGCACGACTTCCTTTACGGCACCTTGCACCGCGCCCTGGGCGACGTGCGTCCGGAGGATCAACTGGCGGCCCCGGCAGCGGTGGCTGGCATGGTTCGGCCGACGGGGCTGGAGGCCGGCGAGTTCGGTCCCCAGGGCGAAATGCGTCTGGCGGCCAATGCACTGTTGGAACAACCCCAGCCCCAGCCGAGCTACAACGCGGCGGGGACTGGCTCCGGCAGCGGCTATCAGTATCAATACACGCCACGCCCGCAATCGAACGTGCCGGCAGCCGAGGCGCAGGCGGCTTATCGCGAGTTTTTCAAACCCCTGCCTGAGACCGGTGCGGCGGCGTTGCCGGACGGCCAGGGTGATATTCCGCCACTGGGTTATGCCCTGGCGCAGCTCAAAGGCATCTATATCCTCGCGGAAAATGCCCAAGGCCTGGTCCTGGTGGACATGCATGCCGCCCACGAGCGGATTATGTACGAACGGCTGAAGATCGCCATGGCCAGCGAAGGCCTTAGCGGACAACCGCTATTGGTGCCTGAATCCCTGGCGGTCAGTCAGCGTGAGGCTGACTGCGCCGAGGAGCATGTGAGCTGGTTCCAGCGCCTGGGCTTTGAGCTGCAGCGCCTGGGCCCGGAAACCCTGGCGATCCGGCAGATCCCGGCGTTGTTGAAACAGGCCGAAGCCAACCGACTGGTCAGCGACGTGCTGGCGGACCTGATGGAGTACGGCACCAGCGACCGGATCCAGGCGCACCTGAACGAACTGCTCGGCACCATGGCCTGTCACGGCGCAATTCGCGCCAACCGGCGTCTGGCCTTGCCGGAAATGAATGGCCTGCTGCGGGATATGGAAAACACCGAGCGCAGCGGTCAATGCAACCATGGCCGGCCGACCTGGACCCAACTGGGCCTGGACGACCTGGACAAACTGTTCCTGCGCGGTCGCTGATGAGCCCGTTACCACCTGCGATCTTTCTGATGGGGCCGACCGCTGCCGGCAAGACCGATCTGGCCATTGAGTTGACCAAAGCGCTGCCCTGCGAGCTGATCAGCGTCGATTCGGCCTTGGTCTACCGGGGTATGGACATCGGCACGGCCAAGCCGTCAAAAGAGCTGCTGGCCGAGTTCCCGCACCGACTGATCGACATCCTGGATCCGGCCGAAGCTTACTCGGCAGCGGATTTTCGTCGCGATGCCCTTCAGGCCATGGCCGAAATCACCGCCAGAGGCAAGATTCCGCTGCTGGTGGGCGGCACGATGCTGTACTACAAGGCTCTGGTCGAGGGGCTGGCGGACATGCCGGCCGCCGACCCCAACGTGCGCGCGCAGATCGAAGAAGAGGCTGCACGCCTTGGCTGGCAAGCCCTGCATGAGCAACTGGCGGTCATCGACCCGGAGTCGGCGGCCCGCATTCACCCCAACGACCCGCAACGGCTCAGCCGGGCGCTGGAGGTCTATCGGGTCAGCGGGCAGAGCATGACGGCCCTGCGACAGCGACAATCTGCGCAAAGTACTGAAGCAGCCGCTTCGGGAATGCAACAATTGCCCTATACTGTCGCCAATCTGGCCATCGCTCCGGCGAACCGGCAAGTGCTGCATCGGCGAATTGAACAAAGATTCACATTAATGTTGGAACAGGGATTCATAGACGAGGTCGTAGCCCTGCGTGAGCGAAGTGACCTGCATGCCGGGTTGCCGTCTATACGTGCGGTGGGTTATCGACAGGTCTGGGACTATCTGGACGGCAAGCTGACGTCAGCCGAGATGCAGGAGCGTGGAATCATTGCCACGCGCCAATTGGCGAAACGCCAGTTCACCTGGCTGCGGAGCTGGACTGACTTGCATTGGCTTGACAGTCTTGATTGCGACAATCTGCCGCGCGCCTTGAAATACCTTGGGACCATCTCCATATTGAGCTGAGTCCTTGCAATTGCCGTCTATCCTTGGGGGTGTGACGGCCCAAGCCATCTGATTCCGATTTTAATTATTGATCCTTAAAGGAGTGCGGCACATGTCAAAAGGGCATTCGCTACAAGACCCTTACTTGAACACTTTACGTAAAGAGAAAGTTGGGGTGTCCATCTATCTGGTCAACGGGATCAAACTGCAAGGCCATATCGAGTCTTTCGACCAGTTCGTCATCCTTTTGAAAAACACCGTCAGCCAGATGGTCTACAAGCACGCGATCTCGACAGTCGTGCCTGTGCGTGCGATTCGTCTGCCTAGCGCAACCGAATCCGAAGCCGGTGACGCTGAACCGGGTAACGCTTGATAGGAGTCTCCTTTGTTCTTTGAGCGCCACGGTGGGGGTGAGCGGGCCATTCTCGTTCACTTGGATGGACAAGACCCTGAGGCGCGCGAAGATCCGCAGGAGTTTCAGGAATTGGCACTTTCGGCCGGCGCCGAGACCGTCGCGTTTTTTAACGTGCCGCGTCATCGGCCAACCGCCAAATACCTGATAGGTAGCGGCAAGGTCGAGGAATTGCGCGACCTGGTCAAAACCGAGCAGGTCGACCTGGTGATTTTCAATCACATCCTCACGCCCAGTCAGGAGCGTAACCTCGAGCGTGTGTTCGAGTGCCGCGTGATCGACCGGACGGGGTTGATTCTCGATATCTTCGCCCAGCGCGCCCGTACCCATGAAGGCAAGCTCCAGGTCGAACTGGCCCAGCTTGAGCACATGAGTACGCGACTGGTTCGTGGCTGGACCCACCTTGAGCGGCAGAAGGGTGGTATCGGTCTGCGCGGTCCGGGTGAGACCCAGCTGGAAACCGACCGGCGCCTGCTGCGGGTTCGCCTGCGCCAGATCAAGGGGCGTCTGGAAAAGGTCCGCAGCCAGCGCGAGCAATCCCGGCGTGGCCGCAAGCGTGCTGATATCCCGACGGTTTCATTGGTGGGTTATACCAACGCCGGCAAATCGACGCTGTTCAATAACGTGACCCAGTCCGATGTCTACGCCGCCGACCAGCTGTTCGCCACGCTCGATCCGACCCTGCGCCGGCTCGACTTGGACGACCTCGGGCCGATCGTACTGGCCGATACCGTGGGCTTCATTCGGCACCTGCCGCATAAGCTGGTCGAGGCTTTCCGGGCTACGCTCGAAGAGTCGAGCAACTCCGACCTGCTGCTGCACGTGATCGATGCCGCCGAGCCGGACCGGATGCTGCAGATCGAGCAGGTCATGGTGGTGCTGGGCGAGATCGGAGCCCAGGACTTGCCGATCCTCGAGGTATACAACAAACTCGATTTGCTCGAAGGCGTGGAGCCGCAGATCCAGCGCGATGCCGATGGCAAGCCGCAGCGGGTCTGGTTATCGGCCCGCGACGGCTCCGGCCTCGACCTGCTCAAGCAGGCCGTGGCGGAGCTGCTGGGCAACGACCTGTTTGTTGGCACGCTGAAGTTGCCGCAACGTTTCGCCCGGCTGCGGGCCCAGTTCTTTGAGCTCGGAGCGGTGCAGAAAGAAGAACACGACGAAGAAGGCATCTGCCTGCTGGCGGTTCGCCTGCCTCGGACGGAGCTCAATCGACTGGTCAGTCGCGAAGGGCTGCAGCCGATGGAATTCATCGAGCAACACACTTTGCAATAAAAGCCTGAGAAAGCTGTGTCAGGCATTCTGTAGCATTGGTCGGCGCGCCGTGGGTGCGTCTTTGCTTTATCAGATGGAGAGCGCTATGGCTTGGAATGAGCCGGGTGGCAACTCGAATAATCAGGATCCCTGGGGTGGAAAACGTCGTAACAACGGCGACCGCAAGGGGCCGCCGGATCTCGACGAGGCCTTCCGAAAGCTGCAGGAAAGCCTGAACGGTTTGTTCGGTGGTGGTAAGAAACGCGGTGACGATGGTGGTGGCCGTTCGGGCAAGGGTGGCGGTTATGGCCTGCTCGGCATTGGTCTCGTCGTGCTCGCGGCTGTCTGGCTGTACAGCGCGGTTTATGTCGTGGACGAGCAGGAGCAGGCCGTGGTGCTGCGCTTCGGCAAGTACTACGAGACTGTCGGTCCGGGTCTGAACATCTATTTCCCGCCAATCGACAAGAAGTTCATGGAGAACGTCACGCGTGAGCGTGCCTACACCAAGCAGGGCCAGATGCTGACCGAAGACGAGAACATCGTCGAAGTGCCGCTGACCGTGCAATACAAGATCTCCAATCTGCAAGACTTCGTACTGAACGTCGACCAGCCGGAAATCAGCCTGCAGCACGCCACTGAAAGTGCCTTGCGTCATGTGGTGGGCTCTACCGCCATGGACCAGGTGCTGACTGAAGGTCGTGAGTTGATGGCCAGCGAAATCAAGGAGCGCCTGCAAAGGTTCCTCGATACCTATCGCACCGGTATCACCGTTACCCAGGTCAACGTTCAGAGCGCAGCGGCACCGCGTGAAGTCCAGGAAGCCTTCGATGACGTGATCCGTGCCCGTGAAGACGAGCAGCGTTCGCGCAACCAGGCCGAGACCTATGCCAACGGTGTCGTGCCGGAAGCCCGTGGTCAGGCCCAGCGCATCATTGAAGACGCCAACGGCTACCGCGACGAAGTGGTCTCCCGCGCCAAGGGTGAGGCGGACCGCTTTACCAAACTGGTGGCCGAGTATCGCAAGGCGCCTGAAGTCACCCGCGAGCGTCTGTATCTGGACACCATGCAGGAAGTCTTCAGCAACACCAGCAAGGTCCTCGTGACCGGCAACAAGAACGGCCAGAGCAATCTGCTGTACTTGCCGCTGGACAAGATGGTCGAGAGCGGTCGCAGCACCAGTACGCCGTCGACCGGCGCGGCAGCCGTCAGCAATGAAGGCAATGCCCGTGCGGTGGAACTGCAGCAACAGCAAGCACGTACCAGGGAGAGTCGCTGATGAGCAATAAATCGCTGATCGCCCTTATTGTCGGTGTCGTCGTGGCGATCGCTGCCTGGAACTGCTTCTACATCGTGGCTCAGACCGAGCGCGCGGTGTTGCTGCAATTCGGTCGCGTGGTCCAGGCTGATGTCCAGCCAGGGCTGCATGTGAAAGTGCCGTACGTCAACAAGGTGCGCAAGTTCGATGGCCGCCTGATGACGCTGGATGCACCGACGCAGCGTTTCCTGACGCTGGAAAAGAAAGCCGTGATGGTGGACGCCTATGCCAAGTGGCGCGTGAAAGATGCCGAGCGCTTCTACACCGCGACATCAGGCCTCAAGCAGATCGCCGACGAGCGTCTGTCTCGTCGCCTGGAATCGGGTCTGCGTGACCAGTTCGGTAAGCGTACGCTGCATGAAGTCGTGTCCGGTGAGCGTGATGCGCTCATGGCTGACATCACCCGTTCGCTGAATACGATGGCAGAAAAAGAGCTGGGTATCGAAGTCGTCGATGTCCGGGTCAAGGCCATCGATCTGCCGAAGGAAGTCAATCGCAGTGTGTTCGAGCGGATGAGCACCGAGCGCGAGCGTGAAGCCCGCGAGCACCGCGCCAAGGGTAACGAGCTGGCCGAAGGCATCCGTGCTGACGCTGATCGCCAGCGTCGCGTACTGCTGGCTGAAGCCTATCGTGAGTCGGAAGAGGTCCGTGGTGATGGTGATGCCCAGGCCGCTGCGATCTACTCCAAGGCCTACGGTCAGGATCAGGAGTTCTACGGGTTCTACCGTAGCCTGCGCGCTTATCGTGAAAGCTTTGCGAACAAATCCGACGTCATGGTCCTGGACCCAAGCAGTGACTTTTTCCGCTACCTGGAAAAATCCAAGCCTTGATGCGACGTTGACCTGAAGCACTCCGCCCGGCGGCTAAAGCGTCGGGCGGGGTGATCCTTTGGGAAAACGTGTGTATGATGCGGCAGCCGGGAAATTCCCGGCTTTTTTGCGTCTGCACGTTCGATTGCGGTTTTTGGTGCAGGCGTCGGGTTGAACGACTCGACAGGTTTTTCGAGGAAAGTGCTTGGCGAGGCCGATTAAAGGCCATTCGTCACGTTGCTCATGCGCGGGGTTTGCGCATGGGGCGGGCATTTTCTGCTTCACTCAAGGCTTGCCCGAGGGCTGGCCACCCGGACCATAGGGGAATGGCGTAATGGCAACGGTAGACCGCTGGCTGCTGCCAGATGGCATCGAAGAAGTACTGCCACCGGAAGCTGCGCGTATTGAAGTAGCGCGTCGGCAGGTGTTGGATCTGTTCCAGAGCTGGGGTTACGAATTCGTCGTTACCCCGCATATCGAGTACCTGGAATCCCTGCTGACCGGCGCGGGCCAGGACCTGGATCTGCGCACCTTCAAGGTTATCGACCCGCAGTCGGGTCGGCAGATGGGCTTTCGTGCCGACATCACGCCGCAAGTGGCCCGTATCGACGCCCACACCCTGCGTCGTGAAGGTCCGAGCCGTTTGTGCTATGCCGGCAGTGTGCTGCACGCCCAGCCGCGCGCCTTGTCATCTTCGCGCAGCCCTATCCAGTTGGGTGCCGAGTTGTATGGCGACGCCAGCCCCAGCAGCGACGTGGAAGTCATCAGCCTGATGCTTGCCATGCTGCAACTGGCCGACGTACCGGATGTCCACATGGACCTGGGTCACGTCGGCATCTATCGTGGCCTGGCGCGTGCGGCCGGTTTGTCCGGCGAGGTGGAGCAGCAGTTGTTCGATGCCTTGCAGCGCAAGGCCATCGATGAAGTGATCAGTCTGACCGAAGGCCTGCCGGCCGATCTGTCCGGCATGTTGCGGGCGCTGGTAGACCTCTGCGGAGGTCGCGAAGTGCTGGCCGCTGCCCGCGAGCGGCTGGCCCATGCGCCGGCACCTGTGCTCGCGGCACTGGACGATTTGCTGGCGATTGCCGAGCGGCTGTCGGTGCGTTTCCCCGAGCTGCCGCTGTATTTCGACCTGGGTGAACTGCGCGGTTATCACTACCACACCGGTGTGGTGTTCGCGGTGTTCGTGCCGGGAGTTGGCCAGTCCATCGCTCAGGGCGGTCGATACGATGATATTGGCGCCGACTTCGGTCGTGCCCGTCCGGCGACCGGCTTCTCTACCGATTTGAAAACCCTGGTGACCCTGGGGCGTGCTGAAGTCGAGCTACCGTCTGGCGGTATCTGGATGCCTGACAGTACGGATGCAGCACTCTGGCAGATGGTCTGCCAGTTGCGCAGTGAGGGTCAACGTGTCGTCCAGGCCTTGCCTGGGCAGCCTTTGGCCGCCGCCCGTGAAGCGGACTGCGACCGGCAATTGATTCAGCAGAACGGGCTTTGGCAAGTATTGCCGCTGGCTTCTTGAGTTTTCCTGCCGGCCGCGGCCGGCACCAAGTTTGCGCGAATGAGGACAAGTGTTATGGGTAAGAATGTCGTAGTCCTGGGCACCCAGTGGGGTGATGAGGGCAAAGGCAAGATCGTTGATCTGCTGACCGAACATGCTGCCGCCGTAGTGCGCTACCAGGGTGGCCACAACGCAGGTCACACCTTGGTGATCGACGGTGAGAAAACCGTACTGCACCTGATTCCGTCGGGCGTGCTGCGCGAAGGCGTGCAGTGCCTGATCGGCAACGGGGTGGTGGTTGCCCCCGACGCCTTGTTGCGGGAAATCATCAAGCTGGAAGAGAAAGGCGTACCGGTGCGCGAGCGTCTGCGTATCAGCCCGTCCTGCCCGCTGATCCTGTCCTATCATGTTGCGCTGGACCAGGCCCGCGAAAAGGCCCGTGGCGAGCTGAAGATCGGCACCACCGGTCGCGGCATCGGTCCGGCCTACGAAGACAAGGTGGCCCGTCGCGGCCTGCGCATCGGTGACCTGTTTCACCGTGAGCGCTTCGCCGCCAAGCTGGGCGAGTTGCTGGACTACCACAACTTCGTTCTGGTCAATTACTACAAAGAGCCGGCCATCGACTTCCAGAAAACCCTGGATGAGTGCATGGAGTACGCCGAGCTGCTCAAGCCGATGATGCTCGACGTCACTGCCGAGCTGCACGAGCTGCGTCGCGCGGGCAAGGACATCATGTTCGAAGGCGCCCAAGGCTCGCTGCTGGACATCGACCACGGTACCTATCCGTACGTCACCAGTTCCAACACCACTGCCGGCGGCATCGCCACCGGTTCGGGTTTTGGACCGATGTACCTGGACTACATCCTGGGTATCACCAAGGCCTACACCACTCGCGTGGGTTCGGGTCCGTTCCCGACCGAGCTGTTCGATGACGTCGGTGCGTTCCTGGCCAAGCGCGGCCATGAGTTCGGCGCCACCACTGGCCGTGCCCGTCGTTGCGGCTGGTTCGATGCCGTCATCCTGCGTCGCGCCATCGACGTCAACAGTATCTCGGGCCTGTGCCTGACCAAGCTGGACGTGCTGGACGGCCTGGAAACCATCAACATCTGCGTGGGCTACAAGAATCAGGACGGCGCGGTCATCGACGCACCGACTGACGCTGACAGCTACATCGGCCTGGAGCCGGTATACGAGCAGATGCCAGGCTGGACTGAGTCGACCGTGGGCGCCAAGACCCTGGAAGAGCTGCCAGTGGCGGCCCGCAACTACATCAAGCGCGTGGAAGAGTTGGTCGGTGCGCCGATCGACATTATTTCGACGGGGCCGGACCGCAACGAAACCATCGTTCTGCGCCACCCGTTTGCCTGATAAGTCGTTGATGTAAAAAGCAAAGGACCCTCATCGGGTCCTTTGTCGTTTCTGACTGCCAGGCGGCACGACACTTGCTACACACCATGAATAATAAGTGCTTCTTGTGAAGTGCCATCAAATTAATGGCGTTAGTAGAGGGATTCCCTGTGTCGGCCGTTCTCTCATTGTTACAAAGCCGCCTGTTGCGGCCGGTGTTCGTTACCCTCGGTGTCGCCCTTTTGGTGCAGGTGCTGGTCGCTGTCGCGCTGACGCGAAGCACGGTCACTGCGCTGGAGGCTGATCTGGAGGCTCGGCTCGGCGGCGACAGTCAGAAGTTGTCTGGTGAACTGGAGCAGGCCGGGCGTGAAGTGACGTCGAGCCTGGACAGCTTGTCGACCAGCACTCGTCAGCGCCTCACCGCCGGTTTGTCTGCGCGGCTGAAGGATGAACAGGCACAGTTGCGGGCGACGCTGGAAAAATCGCTCAAGGATTCTGCCAATGATATGGCGCAACTCCTGGCTTCGGTCGCGCCCCGCGCCATGTGGGACAGCGACGTGCCGGCCCTCTCCGAGTTTGCCCGTCGGGCCCAGCGCAATCCCAACGTACTCTTCGTCATTTATGACGACGCCACCGGCCAGCACCTGACTCGTTACCTGAATCGGGAGAACCCGATCAACAAGGCTTTGCTGGAGAAAGGCCAGGGCGATCGGGCGCTGGACAAGGTGTTGGACGCGGCCAAGAACGACCCTTCGGTGTATTACCTTGAGGCCTCGATCAACCCCAACGGCGTAGAGATCGGCAAGGTGTTGATGGGCGTTTCCACGGCCTCCGTTGAGGCTGACCTGAAAGCGTTGGACCAGCGCTTCTCGGCCTTGATCGCCAGTGGTGACCAGTTGGTGGGCGATAGCCTCAAGGGGGCCGCAGCTGACAGCGCCACGGCAATGCGCGGGCGCCTGGAATCGGCCCAGTCCACCGCGACGCAAATGCAGGCCAACACCGCCACCACCGTACAGGATGCTGCGGGCACTTTGCGCTGGCGGATCGGCCTGGGTCTGGCGCTGGTGGGGTTTGGCGTGCTGGTGTTGCTGGCTGTGGTGTTGGGGCGGCGAGTGGTCAATCGTTTGAAGCTGTTGATTGCCGCGATGAACGATCTGGCGGCGGGTGAGGGCGACCTGACCAAGCGCGTGCAAATCAGCAGCAAGGACGAAATCGGCGAGATGGCCTCGGCGGTCAATCGTTTTGTGGATAAGTTGCAGCCCATCGTGCGGGAGGCGGGAGACGTGGCCCAGCGCACCGGTGTGGAGATCGGCGCAATGACCTTGCGCAATTCCGGCGCCGATGCGGCGGCCGGAATGCAGCGTGATGAAGTGGCCGAGAGCTTGCGAGCGTTGTCGCAAATGGCCGACGAAGCGCAATCGGAAAGCCAGGCGATGCAGGCTGCCTTGCAGCAGGTGGTGGAGATTCGCAAGGCCACCGACGAAAACACCCGTACATCGGCCAAGGTCGGTGGTTTGATTGAGGCGCTGGCCGGGCAGGTCGACACCGGGGCGAAAGTCATCGAGCGGCTGGCTCAACAGAGCGAGCAGATCGAAGTGGTGCTCACGGTCATTCACGGCATTGCCGAGCAAACCAACCTGCTGGCCTTGAACGCGGCCATCGAAGCGGCGCGGGCCGGGGAAACCGGGCGCGGGTTCGCAGTGGTTGCCGACGAGGTGCGGGCGCTGGCAAGCAAGACGCAGAGTTCGACCGGCGACATCCAGGCTCATATCGTCGCGCTGCAGCAGGGCGCTCGCGAGGCGGTGGCCGCCATCGGCCAGGCTGGGCGTCAGGCCAGCGAGGGGTTGTTGGTGTTGCGTGACAGCGCGCGCTTACAGCAGTCGGTACAGACCTCTGTAGAGCAGGTGCATGCGGCCATCGGTCTGGCCACGCAGGCGGCGGCTCACCAGGCGCAAGGTGCGCAGGCGGTGCGTGGGCGGGTGGAAACCATTCATGCCCAGGCCGAGAAAGCGGCTCAGGCTGTGGTCGAGACCACGGCCAGTGGCAAAGTGCTCGACAGTCTGGCGGCGCAATTGAAGGCGAGCCTGGGGCAGTTCAGGGCTTGATAGGGTAACTGGTCTGCCTTATCGCGAGCAGGCTCGCTCCCACAGTGGGTTTCGAGGTGTTCACAGCATTTGTGTTCATTGCGATCCATTGTGGGAGCGAGCCTGCTCGCGATAGCGGTTCCAAGGCTCCAGCCATAAATCCAAGTGCCCAGAAACGCAAAAACCCGCTTTCGCGGGTTTAAGTGAGTTCAAGGCCGTAACCTTGAAGCTTGAATTGGTGCCCAGAAGAAGACTCGAACTTCCACGACCTTGCGGTCACCAGCACCTGAAGCTGGCGTGTCTACCAATTTCACCATCTGGGCAGCATCTTCAGCGTTGCCGCTGTCGATGTGGCGCACTATACGGAGCGAGTTTTGATCTGTAAACCCCTGTTTTTGTTTTAGTAATTACCAGTCAGATTCCCGGGGCCGAAAATGCAAAAACCCGCTTTCGCGGGTTTTTGGGGAGCTGGCAGATCGTTGATCTGTCGCTCGAAATTGGTGCCCAGAAGAAGACTCGAACTTCCACGACCTTGCGGTCACCAGCACCTGAAGCTGGCGTGTCTACCAATTTCACCATCTGGGCAGTATCGGCAACGTGTGTACGTCGTCGATGGCGCGCACTATACGGAGCGTGTTTTTAACTGTAAACCCCTCCCGAGAAAAAAACCGGTAAATTTCACGAGCGGTGCATTTCCGGGCTTCAAAAGGGGTCAAAAGACTTCAGAAAAAGGCATCAGGCGCTTGAAATTTCCCGTTTCATTACGCCTATGCCAAACTAACCCGCATATAGACAAGGTGAAAACTCTCTAATGGCCGATTGGCAGTCCCTCGATCCCGAGGCCGCTCGTGAAGCGGAAAAATACGAAAACCCTATTCCTAGCCGCGAACTGATCCTGGCGCATCTCGCCGATCGGGGTTCGCCTGCTAGCCGCGAGCAACTGGTCGAAGAGTTCGGTCTGACCACCGAAGACCAGCTCGAAGCCCTGCGCCGCCGTCTGCGCGCCATGGAGCGCGATGCGCAGTTGATCTATACCCGGCGTGGCACCTATGCGCCCGTGGACAAGCTTGACCTGATCCTGGGCCGCATCGCCGGTCACCGTGACGGTTTCGGCTTCCTGATCCCGGACGACGGCAGCGACGATCTGTTCATGAGCCCGGCGCAGATGCGTCTGGTGTTCGACGGTGACCGGGCCCTGGCCCGGGTTTCCGGCCTGGACCGCCGCGGCCGCCGTGAAGGCGTGATCGTCGAAGTGGTGTCTCGTGCCCACGAAAGCATTGTCGGCCGTTACTTTGAAGAAGGCGGCATCGGTTTTGTCGTCGCCGATAACCCGAAGATCCAGCAGGAAGTGCTGGTCACCCCGGGCCGCAATGCCAACGCCAAGGTCGGTCAGTTCGTCGAGGTGAAAATCACCCACTGGCCAACCCCGCGCTTCCAGCCCCAGGGCGATGTGGTGGAAGTGGTCGGTAACTACATGGCGCCGGGCATGGAAATCGATGTTGCCTTGCGCACCTACGACATTCCCCATGTCTGGCCCGAAGCGGTCCTCAAAGAAGCCGCCAAGCTCAAGCCTGAAGTCGAAGAGAAAGACAAAGAGAAGCGCATCGACCTGCGCCACTTGCCGTTTGTCACCATCGACGGCGAAGACGCCCGGGATTTCGACGATGCGGTCTTCTGCGAAGCCCGGCCGGGCAAATTGCGCCTGTTCTCCGGCGGCTGGAAGTTGTACGTGGCAATTGCCGACGTTTCCAGCTACGTGAAACTCGGCTCGGCGCTGGACGCCGAAGCCCAGGTGCGCGGCAACTCGGTGTACTTCCCCGAGCGCGTCGTACCGATGCTGCCAGAGCAACTGTCCAACGGCTTGTGCTCGCTCAATCCTCACGTTGATCGCCTGGCCATGGTTTGCGAGATGACCATCTCCAAATCCGGCGAGATGACCGATTACTGCTTTTACGAGGCGGTGATCCATTCTCACGCCCGCCTGACCTACAACAAGGTCAGCGCGATGCTGGAAACCCCGAAACTTGCCGAGTCGCGCAAGCTTCGTGGCGAATACACCGATGTCGTGCCGCATCTCAAAGAGCTGTACTCGCTCTACAAAGTGCTGCTGGCGGCCCGTCACGTGCGTGGCGCGATCGATTTCGAAACCCAGGAAACCCGGATCATCTTCGGCTCCGAGCGCAAGATCGCCGAGATTCGTCCGACGGTGCGCAACGATGCCCACAAGCTGATCGAGGAATGCATGCTGGCCGCCAACGTGGCTACTGCTGAATTCCTGAAGAAGCACGAGATTCCTGCGCTGTACCGGGTCCACGATGGCCCGCCGCCGGAACGCCTGGAAAAACTGCGCGCCTTCCTCGGTGAGCTCGGCCTGTCCTTGCACAAAGGCAAGGATGGTCCGTCGCCCAAGGATTACCAGGCCCTGCTGGCCGGTATCAAGGATCGCCCGGATTTCCATCTGATCCAGACCGTGATGCTGCGTTCGTTGAGCCAGGCGGTATACAGCGCCGATAACCAAGGTCACTTCGGCCTGAATTACGAAGCCTACACCCACTTCACGTCGCCGATCCGTCGCTACCCTGACTTGCTCACGCATCGGGCGATCCGCAGCGTGATCCACTCGAAGATGAACACCCCGCACGTCAAGCGGGCCGGTGCGATGACCATTCCCAAAGCGCGCATCTATCCGTACGACGAGGCGGCCCTGGAGCAACTCGGCGAGCAATGCTCGATGAGCGAGCGCCGTGCCGATGAAGCGACTCGCGACGTAGTGAACTGGCTCAAGTGCGAGTTCATGAAAGATCGCGTGGGTGAGTCGTTCCCGGGCGTGATCACAGCCGTGACCGGTTTTGGCCTGTTCGTCGAGCTGACCGACATCTACGTCGAAGGCCTGGTGCACGTCACCGCGCTGCCGGGTGATTACTACCACTTCGACCCGGTGCATCACCGCTTGGCGGGTGAGCGTACCGGTCGCAGCTTCCGTCTTGGCGATACGGTCGAAGTGCGGGTCATGCGCGTTGATCTCGACGAGCGCAAGATCGACTTCGAGATGGCGGAAAAAACCATCAGCGCGCCGATTGGTCGCAAGAAGCGCGGCACTGAAGCCTCTGCGCCTGCGGCCAAGACCGCCGCCGAGCCTGCTGCGGCCAAATCCGGGCGTCGCGGTCCGGCCAAGGAAAAGGCCGTCGAGGCCTATCGACCGAGCGATGCGGCGGCGAAAAACGCCGAGCTGCGCAGAAGTCGTGAGATGAAACAGGCGTTGCTGGCCGAAGCCAAGAGCGGCGGTAAAGCGCCGTCTGGGGGAAAGACCGGACGGTCGGCGCCGGACAAGGCGACCGGCAAGCCGAGCAAACACCGTAAAGGCCCGCCAAAAGCGGGCTCGGCCCCAGCCAAGAGCGGCGGGGCGCGTAAACCCAAGGCCAAGTCATGAGTCAGTTGGAAAAAATCTACGGTGTGCATGCCGTGGAAGCATTGCTGCGTCACCATCCCAAGCGGGTCAAGCAAATCTGGCTGGCTGAAGGCCGCAGTGATCCGCGGGTCCAGACCCTGATCGAGCTGGCTGGCGAGAATCGCGTAGCGGTCGGCCAGGCCGAGCGGCGGGAAATGGATGCTTGGGTCGAAGGTGTGCACCAGGGTGTGGTGGCCGAGGTCAGCCCGAGCCAGGTCTGGGGCGAAGCGATGCTCGACGAGTTGCTCGATCGCACCGAAGGCGCACCTCTGCTGCTGGTGCTGGACGGCGTGACCGATCCTCACAACCTTGGCGCTTGCCTGCGTTCGGCCGATGCGGCCGGTGCATTGGCGGTGATCGTGCCTAAAGACAAGTCGGCGACGTTGACGCCGGTGGTGCGTAAAGTCGCCTGCGGCGCGGCGGAAGTGATCCCGCTGGTAGCCGTGACCAACCTGGCGCGTACCCTGGAAAAACTCCAGCAGCGCGGTCTGTGGGTGGTCGGCACGGCGGGCGAGGCCGAGGTCAGCATTTATGACCAGGACCTGACGGGCCCGACCATCCTGATCATGGGGGCTGAAGGCAAGGGCATGCGCCGCCTGACCCGCGAGCACTGCGACTACCTGGTCAAGCTGCCGATGGCCGGCAGTGTCAGCAGCCTCAACGTTTCGGTCGCGACCGGCGTGTGCCTGTTCGAGGCCCAGCGCCAGCGTGGCGTGAAAGCAGCCGCCAAAAAGCCCTGACATACCCTTGTAGGAGCTGACGAGTGCAACGAGGCTGCGATCTTTCCAAGCTATTTGAGTCTTGAGCGAAAGAAAGAGCAAAAGATCGCAGCCTTCGGCAGCTCCTACGCTGTTCAGCTTCGTAAGAGCGGTGGTTGTTCAAATAATCACCAATCACCTTGCGCCGCCCTCGGCCCTTCTCTACAATTGCGCCCCTTGCTGTGATGGCAGGCACTTATGTGTCTAGCGTCCACAAGTCCATAAGTGTCATTCACTCCTTGTCTGACCGTTTTTGAGCGGCAGGCTACAACCCGTAAGGAGCATTCATGCGTCATTACGAAATCATCTTTTTGGTCCACCCGGATCAAAGCGAGCAAGTCGGCGGCATGGTTGAGCGTTACACCAAGCTGATCGAAGAAGACGGCGGCAAAATCCACCGTCTGGAAGATTGGGGCCGTCGTCAACTGGCCTATGCAATCAACAATGTTCACAAGGCTCACTACGTGATGCTGAACGTTGAATGCACCGGCAAGGCCTTGGCTGAGCTGGAAGACAACTTCCGCTACAACGATGCAGTGATCCGTAACCTGGTCATCCGTCGCGAAGAAGCCGTCACCGGCCAATCCGAGATGCTCAAGGCTGAAGAAAACCGCAGTGAGCGCCGTGAGCGTCGCGACCGTCCTGAGCACTCTGACAGCGCCGATGGCGATGACAGCGATAGCGACAGCGACAACAGCGATAACGCTGACGAGTAATCCACGGACCTTTTAAGGAGCCAATCACATGGCACGTTTCTTCCGTCGTCGTAAATTCTGCCGCTTCACCGCTGAAGACGTGAAAGAGATCGATTACAAAGATCTCAACACTCTGAAAGCCTACGTATCCGAGACCGGCAAAATCGTTCCAAGCCGTATCACCGGTACCAAAGCTCGTTATCAGCGTCAGCTGGCCACCGCTATCAAGCGCGCCCGCTTCCTGGCCCTGCTGGCCTACACCGACAGCCACGGCCGCTGAGACCGGGCAGTCGACACGTAGCAAAGGATTGAATGCATGCGCGCCTTAGCTGAGTTCATCATGCGCGGTCGTATGCAGGCCACTCTGGTAGTGGCTGGATGCGCGGCATTGCCGTTGTTGTATTGGTTGGGTGCTGCCGCGGTGAGTCTTGTACTCCTGCGGCGCGGATTGAAGGACGCCCTTGGCGTACTTGCTCTGGGACTGCTGCCGGCTTTGCTCTGGTGGCTGTATTCCGCTGACCCGCGGGCACTGATGGTGCTGCTGGGGTCTTCGGCGCTGGCGTTGGTGTTGCGCGCTAGTGAATCCTGGAACCGCGTGCTGCTGGTCAGCATAGCGATGGGAGTGGTGTTTTCAGTGGTGCTCGGGGTGGCTTTCGCGCCCCAGATCGAGATGTTGTCGCAGGCTTTGATAAAAATCCTGCCCGAGGCCCTCGGTGATCTCTACCAGCAGATGTCGGTAGAGGAGCAAGCGCGTTTCGCGTCCCTGATCGCACCGGTCCTGACCGGCCTGATTGCGGCCTTGTTACAAATCGTCAGTGTGCTGAGCCTGATTATCGGGCGCTACTGGCAGGCGTTGTTGTACAACCCGGGTGGTTTTGGTCGCGAATTTCGCGCCATCCGTTTCCCGCTTGGGCTGGCGATGTTGCTGCTGGCGGGCATGCTTCTGGGACCGAACTTCGGTCCGCAGATGGCCATGCTCACGCCGTTGTGCAGCGTACCGCTGGTATTTGCTGCTCTGGCCCTGATTCACGGGCTGGTGGCGCAAAAGCGACTGGCCAGGTTCTGGCTGGTGGGGTTGTACGTCACGTTGTTGCTGTTCATGCAGCTGATCTATCCGTTGCTGGTGGTCCTGGCCATCGTCGACAGCCTGATTGATTTTCGCGGTCGTATGGCGCCGAAAGACGCCGACAACGCGAACGGTGAAGGTTAAAAGTTAGAGGATTTTCACATGCAACTGATCCTTCTGGAAAAAGTCACCAACCTGGGCAACCTGGGTGACAAAGTAAACGTTAAGGCCGGTTACGGCCGTAACTACCTGCTGCCTTACGGCAAAGCTACCGCTGCGACCGCTGCCAACCTGGCCGCGTTCGAAGAGCGTCGCGCTGAGCTGGAAAAAGCCGCAGCAGACCGTAAGACCTCGGCTGAAAGCCGTGCTGCCCAACTGGCCGAGCTGGAAGTGACCATCACTGCCACCGCTGGCGACGAAGGCAAGCTGTTCGGTTCGATCGGTACTCACGACATCGCTGACGCACTGACCGCCTCTGGCGTTGAAGTGTCGAAGAGCGAAGTTCGTCTGCCGAACGGCACCATCCGCAACGTAGGCGAATTCGACGTAGCCGTGCACCTGCACGCCGAAGTTGAAGCCACCGTACGCGTTGTCGTGGTAGCAGCTTAAGCAATACCTGTCGGCTGGCACCCTCGGGTACTAGTCGGTAACATCGGGCACGATCCTGTTTACAGGTCGTGCCCTTTGTCTTTCTGCAATTGCTGATTTTCAAAACCCCCTGCGTTTCCAAAAGAATCAAGTGGCCATGAACGAAATCACCGCTCCCGAGCAATACGATCTGCAAACCGCTGCCCTGAAGGTGCCTCCGCACTCCATCGAGGCCGAACAGGCGGTGCTCGGTGGTCTGATGCTGGACAACAACGCCTGGGAACGCGTGCTCGATCAAGTATCCGACGGCGATTTCTACCGACATGACCACCGCCTGATTTTCCGTGCCATTGCACGATTGGCCGATCAGAACATGCCGATCGACGTGGTGACCCTCGCCGAGCAATTGGACAAGGAAGGTCAGACTTCTCAGGTTGGCGGTCTCGGTTACCTGGGTGAGCTGGCAAAAAACACGCCGTCTGTCGCCAACATCAAGGCCTATGCCCAGATCGTGCGTGAACGGGCGACTTTGCGCCAATTGATCGGTATCAGCACCGAAATCGCTGACAGCGCCTTCAACCCGGAAGGCCGAACCGCTGCCGAGATCCTCGACGAAGCGGAACGGCAAATCTTCCAGATCGCCGAGGCCCGGCCAAAAACCGGTGGTCCGGTCAGCGTCAACGATCTGCTGACCAAGGCCATCGACCGCATCGACACCCTGTTCAACACCGATAACGCCATCACCGGCCTGTCCACCGGCTACACCGACCTTGATGAGAAGACCAGCGGTCTGCAGCCATCAGACCTGATCATCGTCGCCGGCCGTCCGTCCATGGGTAAGACCACCTTTGCGATGAACCTGGTGGAAAACGCCGTATTGCGCAGTGACAAGGCCGTTCTGGTGTACTCCCTGGAGATGCCAGGTGAATCGCTGATCATGCGTATGCTCTCCTCTCTGGGGCGTATCGACCAGACCAAGGTCCGTTCCGGCCAACTGGAAGATGATGACTGGCCGCGCCTGACTTCGGCGGTCAACCTGCTCAACGACCGCAAGCTGTTCATCGACGACACTGCCGGTATCAGCCCCTCGGAAATGCGTGCCCGAACCCGTCGTCTGGTGCGTGAGCACGGTGATATCGCGCTGATCATGATCGACTACCTGCAGTTGATGCAGATTCCGGGCTCCAGCGGCGACAACCGGACCAACGAGATTTCCGAGATTTCCCGTTCCCTCAAGGCCCTGGCCAAGGAATTCAACTGCCCGGTGGTGGCGCTCTCCCAGTTGAACCGTTCCCTGGAACAGCGCCCCAACAAACGCCCGGTGAACTCCGACTTGCGTGAATCCGGAGCGATCGAGCAGGACGCCGACGTGATCATGTTCGTCTACCGTGACGAGGTGTATCACCCGGAGACGGAACACAAGGGCATCGCCGAAATCATCATCGGCAAGCAGCGGAACGGCCCGATCGGCTTCATCCGCCTGGCCTTTATCGGCAAGTACACACGCTTCGAAAACCTGGCGCCGGGTAGCTACAATTTTGATGACGATGAATAGCCCGTTCGACAATGTCCTGTAGGAGCTGGCGAGTGCAGCGAGACTGCGATCTTTCCACTGCCAGTTGAGTCGAAAGCGAAAGGTCAAAAGATCGCAGGCTTCGCCAGCTCCTACAGAACTCGCTTTCTCTGCACGGGCTGTAATGACCAATTTCCGACCATAACCGTCGGAATTGGTCAAATTTTGTGCTATATTTCGCGCCCGCGATTTTTCATCTTCTATACCGGTCATCGACATGCAAGCAGCCAAGCCGTTATTTGACTATCCCAAGTACTGGGCCGAATGTTTCGGCCCGGCGCCGTTCCTGCCCATGAGCAGGGAGGAGATGGATCAGCTCGGCTGGGATTCGTGCGACATCATCATCGTGACCGGTGATGCCTACGTCGATCACCCGTCGTTCGGCATGGCGATCATCGGTCGGCTGCTGGAAGCCCAAGGCTTTCGTGTCGGGATCATTGCCCAACCGAACTGGCAGTCCAAAGACGACTTCATGAAGCTTGGCGAGCCGAACCTGTTTTTTGGCGTCGCGGCCGGCAACATGGACTCGATGATCAACCGCTACACCGCCGACAAGAAAATCCGTTCCGATGACGCCTATACCCCGGGTGGCATGGCGGGCAAGCGGCCGGACCGCGCGAGCCTGGTCTACAGCCAGCGCTGCAAGGAAGCCTACAAGCATGTGCCGATCGTGCTCGGCGGTATCGAAGCGTCCCTGCGCCGTATCGCCCATTACGATTACTGGCAGGACCGCGTGCGCAACTCGATCCTGATCGATGCCTGCGCCGACATCCTGCTCTACGGCAACGCCGAGCGGGCGATTGTCGAGGTCGCCCAGCGTCTGTCTTACGGCCATAAGATCGAAGACATTACCGACGTGCGCGGCACGGCCTTCATCCGCCGTGACACCCCGCAAGGCTGGTACGAAGTCGATTCCACGCGCATTGACCGTCCGGGCAAGATCGACAAGATCATCAACCCGTACGTGAACACCCAGGACACCCAGGCCTGCGCCATCGAGCAAGAGAAGGGGCCGGTTGAGGACCCGAGCGAAGCCAAGGTCGTACAGATCCTGGCAAGCCCGCGCATGACCCGCGACAAGACAGTGATTCGTCTGCCGTCGGTGGAAAAGGTTCGTGGCGACGCGGTGCTCTATGCTCACGCCAACCGCGTGCTGCACTTGGAAACCAACCCGGGCAACGCCCGTGCGCTGGTGCAGAAGCATGGTGAAGTCGATGTCTGGTTCAATCCGCCGCCCATTCCGATGACCACCGAGGAAATGGATTACGTGTTTGGCATGCCTTACGCCCGTGTTCCACACCCGGCGTATGGCAAGGAAAAGATCCCGGCCTACGAGATGATCCGTTTCTCGGTGAACATCATGCGTGGCTGCTTTGGTGGCTGCACCTTCTGCTCGATCACCGAGCACGAAGGCCGGATCATTCAGAACCGCTCTGAAGAATCGATCATTCGCGAGATTGAAGAGATCCGCGACAAGGTCCCGGGCTTCACCGGCGTCATTTCCGACCTTGGTGGCCCGACCGCGAACATGTACCGCATTGCCTGCAAGAGCCCGGAAATCGAATCCGCCTGCCGCAAGCCGTCCTGTGTGTTCCCCGGTATCTGCCCGAATCTCAATACCGATCATTCTTCACTGATCCAGCTGTACCGCAGCGCCCGCGCATTGCCTGGGGTGAAGAAGATCCTGATTGCCTCCGGCCTGCGTTACGACCTGGCGGTCGAGTCGCCGGAATACGTCAAGGAACTGGTAACCCACCACGTGGGTGGTTACCTGAAGATCGCCCCGGAACATACCGAGGAAGGTCCGCTCAACCAGATGATGAAACCGGGCATCGGCAGCTATGACAAATTCAAGCGGATGTTCGAGAAGTACACCAAGGAAGCCGGCAAAGAGCAGTACCTGATTCCGTACTTCATCGCCGCCCACCCGGGCACCACCGACGAAGACATGATGAACCTGGCACTGTGGCTCAAGGGCAACGGTTTCCGGGCCGACCAGGTGCAGGCGTTCTATCCGTCGCCGATGGCCACCGCCACGGCCATGTACCATTCGGGCAAGAACCCGCTGCGCAAGGTCACCTACAAGAGCGACGCGGTGACCATCGTCAAGAGCGAGGAGCAGCGCCGCCTGCACAAGGCCTTCCTGCGTTATCACGACCCCAAGGGCTGGCCGATGCTGCGCGAAGCGCTGACCCGCATGGGCCGCGCCGACCTGATCGGGCCGGGCAAGAACCAGTTGATCCCGTTGCACCAGCCGGCCACCGACAGCTATCAGAGTGCCCGGCGCAAAAACTCGACGCCGGCTGGCAGCCACAAGGTGGGCAAGGAAACGACCAAGATCCTGACTCAGCACACCGGCCTGCCACCGCGCGCCAGCGACGGCGGCAACCCGTGGGACAAGCGCGAGCAGGCCAAGGCTGCGGCATTCGCCCGCAACCAGCAGGCCGCCAAGGAACGCAAGGACGCCGCCAAGGGCAAAGGGCCCAAGCCTGCACGCAAGCCTGTCGTGCCGCGCTAATCGTCGTGCAACATCGCAAAACGCCAGCTTAGATGCTGGCGTTTTGCTTTCTAGCGGCGGTGCTACTCGTTTGCTATCGTGGCGCCCGCCAATGCCAGGCAGTTCCGGGCAATAGAGCTAAACACCGCTTTTGTGGCGAGGGAGCTTGCTCCCGCTCGGCGGCGAAGCCGTCGTAAAACCGGCTGACACGGTCTGCCTGGGAGATTACCTCGGTTTATTTGGGGCTGCTTCGCAGCCCAGCGGGAGCAAGCTCCCTCGCCACAGATGCCAGCGTTGGCTTTGTGAGACCCCGGCTTGCCCGCACTCACGGCCACACAGGCAATACAGTTCTCACCCTCGGATTTTCAAGGACGATTCATATGAGCACCCCGTTACCGGGTATCGGCATGGACTACAGCCCCTCCCAGTTCATGGCCCGTCAACGCATCGAAAGCCAGATCAACCTGCCGCGCCTGTTCGCTGCCATCGACGCCGATCCCAGTATCGTCGGCGCGGGCGTGGTGTATATCGATGCGGAATTCAACGTGGTGACCCTGCGCGAGTTCAAGCCGATTTGCAGTATCAAGCCCAAGCGGATCATCTTGCACGAGGCGCAGAAGTACATCGCACCGGCGCAATTTGCCCAGCAGGTGCAGGACAATCCTCGGCAATCGCGTCTGGTAGGAGAGGCGATCAATACCACCTTGTCCTGCGCTGGAGCGGTGTTGGGTTGGATTGTCGTGCTCAGTGGGTCGGTTGCGGTTCCCTTCAGTGCCGGGGCCAGCTCTGTGGTGGTGGCTTTGGGTTATGCCGCCGCGACTGCTAGTTCGGTGCAATGTGGTGTCGGTGTTATCCGCACGGTGGCAGAAGTGACTAATCCGCAGATCAATGACAAGTTGGACAGTGAGGAGTGGTACCAATACGCTTCGATGGGTCTGGATGCTGCCTCTTTGCTGGGCGTAGGGGCTTCTACCTTAACCACCATAAAACTTGTGAAGGTGACCAAGGCCAGTACAGGTAAAAGCCTGCGTGAAGTCTTGCGTGGGCTGACTCGACAGGAGCGATCAAAGCTGACCAAAGAGTTGTTGAGCATCAATGATCCCCGGCTGACGCCAAAGATGCTCAAGCTCAAGCAACTTGCCGGTGGGTTGCCAAAGCGCTTCACTCCGACTCAGTTGAAACACGCTACGGTTACTCAGATCAAGGACTCCTTGGGTGCAGCGATAGGCCTGACTGGTAGTAGCTTGTCGGGCAATGTCAAAACTATAGCCGTTGGCTTATACGAAGAGTTGGAGGAGTAGTGGAAGATTTGAGTCTGCCTCGTTTTCTGGCGCATTACTTTCCGACCTTCATGGGCGGCATTTTCGCGGCATTGTTCTCTTTGGGTTGTGCTATTCCCTTGGTGACAGCTTCCTATTTCTCCGGTGCTTCAATCGACGAGCAAGCGACTTGGTCAGTTCTGGGGGGCGCGGCGGTCACCTTGGTGGTGGTGCACTGCAATTTCATGGTGGTGCGCGGAAGGCCACTGTGGGTGTGGGGAGTGGTCGCCGTTCTGGTTTTATGCCTGCTGGGCGTATTGCCCACCATAGTGGACCGTCCGCATAAGGTCATCTATGTTTTGGCTGTGATGTTTCCGCTATTAGGTTTGCTGGTACTCAACAGCAAACGACATAGGGAGATGCGTAGCCGGCTGGTGGAGATCCGTCATCGACGTGAAGTGTTAAAGAAAGAACTGAATGGTCAGAGAAAGAAATAATGAATCGCCAATATTCATTGAACACTTTCCTTGCTCATTATTTTCCGACCTTCATCTGCGCCTTTTTTCTAGCCTGTTTCGCGGTTTCCGCTTCAATTTCATTAGTCTCCAGTACTTACTTTCGAGGTGATCCCGAACGGGCCAAATATTCTTTTCTGATTGCGCTGATCCTCTCTCTGCTCTTGGCGTTGAGTCATTTCGTCATGATCAGGGGGCGGTCATGGGGTGTTCGTGCCATCGTTGTGTTCTATCTGGCTTGTCTCTTCACTGTCCTCCCCACCTACGGCTACAAGCCGCATCCCGTCGCCTATGTGACTGGGTTGTTGTTTCCGTTGCTGGGGCTGCTATTGCTCAACAGCAAGCGCCATCGAGAGATGCGCCAAAAGTTGTTGGAGTTGCGCGAGGAGCGTATGGCGATGAGGTCTGCCGTCCGTCTGCAGAAGAAAAGAAAAGGACGCTAGGTGGAAAACTATCCGACTTTCATCCATTTTATGAAGCGCTACTTTCCGACCTTCATCGCGACGATATTCGTGGCGAAAATATCGTGTTTACTGGCGCTCTTTGCTCTTCTCGACAGTTTTTTTGTGCGCGCTACGTTGTCGAGCCAAGCGAAAATTTCCGCTGTATGCATTGCTATTTGTACGTTGGTTCTGGTCCATAGCAACTTTATGGTCGCGCGCGGCAGAGCGGGTTGGGTCTGGGTGTTTGCCGGGCTCTTTGTGGCCTGTCTGTTGTGTGTCTTGCCGACTATTGGTTATCGCCCGAATCGATTCGTTTATGCGGCAGGTCTGTTCTTTCCATTGCTCGGGCTGCTACTGCTCAACAGCAAACGTCACCGCGAAATGCGCAGCAAGCTGGTCGAAGTCCGCCGCCAACGCGAACTCTTTATCCAGTCCGCCAGAGCCCGCCGCTCACGGCGTTGAGTCGATTCGCTACCACCGCTGCTACATTTATGTGCTTACCTTTGCACCCGAATGCGAGCATCGCGCGCTTTTAGTGCTCTACTGCCGTGAGTAGACGAAGAAAGTGTCGGGCCTGCCTGCATGGCATAAGTCTTGCGCCGCTTTCGATAACGCCCAGGCTTGCAGGAGGTACGTCGTGTCGATTCACGTCGCATTGCACCATGTCACGCATTACCGGTACGACCGCGCTGTCGAGCTCGGTCCGCAGATCGTTCGCCTGCGCCCGGCGGCCCACAGCCGCACGCGGATTCTTTCTTATGCGCTGAAGGTCGCGCCCGATCAGCATTTCATCAACTGGCAGCAGGATCCCCAGGGCAATTACCTGGCGCGGTTGGTGTTTCCCGAGAAAACCCGGGAGCTGCGCATTGAAGTCGATCTGCTGGCGGAAATGGCGGTGTTCAATCCGTTCGACTTTTTCCTGGAACCCTACGCGGAAAAAATCCCGTTCACCTATGCCGCCGACGAGCGCAAGGAGTTGGCGCCTTACCTTGAAACCCTGCCGTTGACGCCGAGATTCCAGGCCTATCTGGACGGCATCGACCGCACGCCGTTGCCGGCGGTGGATTTCCTGGTGGCGCTCAACCAGCGCCTGAGCGAAGACATCAACTACCTGATCCGTATGGAGCCGGGCGTCCAGACCCCGGAGCACACCCTGGAGCATGCGTCCGGTTCCTGCCGCGACTCGGCCTGGTTGCTGGTGCAGTTGTTGCGCAACCTCGGCCTGGCCGCGCGGTTCGTTTCCGGCTACCTGATCCAGTTGACCGCCGATGTGAAAAGCCTCGACGGTCCGTCCGGCACCGAGGTGGATTTCACCGACTTGCATGCCTGGTGCGAGGTCTACCTGCCCGGTGCCGGCTGGATCGGCCTGGATGCGACGTCCGGGTTGTTCGCTGGTGAAGGGCATATCCCGTTGGCCTGTAGTCCCGATCCGTCCTCGGCGGCGCCCATCAGTGGCTTGGTGGAACCGTGCGAGTGCGAATTCAGCCACGAAATGTCCGTCGAGCGGATCTGGGAAGCGCCACGGGTCACAAAGCCCTACACCGAAGAGCAGTGGCTGGCGATTCAGGCGTTGGGCCGGAAAATTGATGCCGACCTGCTGGAAGGCGATGTTCGCCTGACCATGGGGGGCGAACCGACCTTTGTCTCGATCGATGACCCGGACGGCGCCGAATGGAACACCGCGGCGCTGGGGCCGGACAAACGTCGCCTCTCCGCCGAGCTGTTCCAGCGCATGCGCAAGCATTATGCGCCCCAGGGGCTTGTGCATTTTGGCCAAGGCAAGTGGTACCCCGGTGAGCAGTTGCCGCGCTGGTCGCTCAACTGCTATTGGCGGCGTGACGGGGTGCCGATCTGGCACAACAGCGCGTTGATCGCCGACGAGCAGCAGGACTACGGCGCCGACGGCGAAATGGCCGGGCGCTTTCTGACCAGCGTTGCCGAGCGTTTGAAAATTCCTGCGCGATTCGTGTTCCCAGCCTACGAGGACAATTTCTATTACCTCTGGCGCGAAGGTGCATTGCCATCGAACGTCACGGCCCAGGACCCACGCCTGGAAGATGCTTTGGAGCGGGAACGGTTGCGCAAGGTCTTCAGTCAGGGCCTGGACAAAGTGATCGGGCAGGTCCTGCCGCTGGCGCGTACCGCCAAGGGCGATCAATGGCAAAGCGGTCGATGGTACCTGCGCGATAGTCACTGCCGGTTGGTACCGGGGGATTCGCCCCTGGGTTATCGCCTGCCATTGGCTTCCCAGCCATGGGTGACAGCGGCCGAATACCCTTTCATTCATCCCACCGACCCGAACCAGGACCTGGCGGCGCTGCCCGACGCCGAACACCTGGCCCGTCACGGTGAGCCTGCAACCGAGCAGGATCGTGCCCCACAGATTGACGAATCCGCCGACTGGCTGACCCGCACGGCGTTTTGTGCCGAGGCTCGCGAGGGGCGCTTGTACCTGTTCATGCCGCCCCTGGAGCGGGTCGAGGATTATCTGGAGCTGGTCAGCGCCATCGAGGCGACAGCCGAGGAGCTGCATTGCCCGGTACTGTTGGAAGGCTATGAGCCACCGAGCGACCCGCGTCTGAGTAACTTTCGCATCACCCCCGATCCGGGCGTGATCGAGGTGAACGTGCAGCCGTCCGCGACCTGGGATGAACTGGTCGAGCGCACCGAGTTTCTTTACGAAGAGGCGCGACAGACCCGGCTGACCACCGAGAAATTCATGATCGACGGTCGGCACACCGGCACCGGTGGCGGTAACCATTTCGTACTGGGGGGCGCGACTCCGGCGGATTCCCCCTTTCTACGGCGTCCTGACCTGCTGCGCAGTCTCATCAGCTACTGGCATAACCACCCGTCGCTGTCCTACCTGTTTTCCGGCTTGTTCATCGGCCCGACGTCCCAGGCACCGCGGGTGGACGAAGCGCGCAACGATGCGTTGTATGAGCTGGAAATTGCCTTCGCACAAATGCCGCAGGCTGGCGAAGAGTGTCCGCCCTGGCTGGTTGATCGGCTGTTGCGCAACCTGTTGATCGACGTGACCGGCAACACCCATCGTGCCGAATTTTGCATCGACAAACTCTATTCGCCGGACGGCGCCACCGGGCGTCTCGGTCTATTGGAACTGCGGGCTTTTGAAATGCCGCCCCACGCCCGTATGAGCCTGGCCCAGCAGCTATTGCTGCGGGCGCTGGTGGCGCGGTTCTGGCGTGAACCCTATGCGCCCGCGAAACTGGCGCGCTGGGGGACTGAGCTGCATGACCGCTTCCTGTTGCCGCATTTTATCGAACAGGATTTTGCCGACGTCATCAATGAACTGAACGCCGCCGGTTACCCGCTGCGGGCCGAGTGGTTCGCAGCGCACCTGGAGTTTCGTTTTCCCAAGGTGGGCGATTACGCGGTCAGCGGCATCGAACTGCAATTGCGTCAGGCCCTTGAACCCTGGCATGTGCTGGGGGAGGAGGGCTCGGTGGGTGGCACCGTGCGGTATGTGGACTCTTCTCTTGAACGTTTGCAGGTCAAACTCAGCGGCCTGGCGCCGCAACGCTATCTGCTGACCTGCAACGGTATACCGGTGCCGCTTCAAGCCACCGGGCGGGTTGGCGAATTCGTCGCCGGGGTACGTTTTCGTGCCTGGCAACCGGCCAACTGCCTGCAACCGACCATCCCGGTCCACGCGCCGCTGGTCTTCGATCTGCTCGACACCTGGACGCAACGTTCAGTGGGTGGCTGCCAGTACCATGTGGCCCATCCGGGCGGACGCAACTACGACAGCCTGCCGGTGAATGCCAACGAGGCTGAAAGTCGGCGAATGGCGCGTTTTTTCCGTCTTGGGCACACGCCAGGGAAACTTCCGATACCCCACCTGGCAGTGGATGACGAGTTTCCCCTCACGCTCGATCTGCGACGTTTTCCAGGGGCTTCAATGTAGGCGCTGTCGAGTTCAACGAGGCTGCGATCTTTCCCCCAGACACTTGAGTCCCAAGCGAAAGATCAAAAGATCGCAGCCTCCGGCAGCTCCTACAGGGCACCCCCAGCGCCTTGTCACAATCTTCCACCTATCCGGGCGTCATGCGCTTGCGCTAGTCTCACGTTTCATTGCTGTCTGCCGAGCTTTCCATGCCTGACCTGCTTGACCGTTACCCGCTGACGACGGGCACCTATCACGAACTGTTGGACGACAGCGGCGCGGTGCGCGAGCACTGGCGCCGCCTGCTCGACCATTTGCAGCGCAGTACGCCGGCCCAACTGCTCCAGCGTCAGGCACTGTTGGCCCGGCAGATCCAGGAAAACGGTGTCACTTACAACGTCTATGCGGACCCGAAGGGCGCCGACCGGCCGTGGGAGCTGGACCTGCTGCCCCATGTGATCGATGCGCAGGAGTGGAAGCAACTGTCGGCGGGCATCGCCCAGCGTGCACGTCTGCTCAATGCGGTGCTGGCCGACCTGTACGGGCCGCAGCGGCTGATCAGTGAGGGGCTGCTGCCGGCGGAACTGGTGTTCGGGCACAACAATTTTCTCTGGCCGTGTCAGGGCATCACGCCGCCGGACGGCATTTTCCTGCACCTGTATGCCGTAGACCTGGCCCGTGCGCCCGACGGTCGCTGGTGGGTCACGGCGGATCGGACCCAGGCGCCGTCGGGGGCCGGGTATGCGCTGGAAAATCGCATGATCGTCTCCCGGGCCTTTCCCGACTTGTATCGTGACCTGAAGGTCAAGCACCTGGCCGGTTTCTTCCGCACCTTGCAGCAGACCCTTGCGCGTCAGGCCCCCAGCGATGGCGAGTCGCCGCTGGTGGTGCTGTTGACGCCCGGGCGGTTCAACGAAAGCTATTTCGAACACCTTTACCTGGCGCGCCAGCTGGGCTATCCGCTGGTGGAAGGCAGCGACCTGACAGTTCGCGACGCCACGGTTTACCTCAAGACCCTGAGCGGGCTACGACGGGTCCACGCCATCATGCGCCGGCTCGACGATGATTTCTGCGACCCGCTGGAGCTGCGCACCGATTCGGCCCTGGGCGTACCGGGGTTGCTGGAGGCGGTGCGTCAGGGCCGGGTGCTGGTGGCCAATGCCTTGGGCAGCGGCGTGCTGGAATCACCGGGCCTGTTGGGCTTTTTGCCCAAGATCAGCCAGTTTCTGTTCGGTGAGGAATTGCTGCTGCCGTCCATCGCCACCTGGTGGTGCGGTGAGCCGCCGGTCCTGGCCCAGGCCTTGGAAAAACTACCGCATTTGCTGATCAAACCGGCGTTTCCTTCCCAAAGCTTCAGCCCGGTATTGGGGCGCGACCTGAACGAACAACAGCGTGCACTTCTGGCGGCGCGCATGCAGGCGCGTCCCTACGCCTATGTCGCCCAGGAACTGGCGCAGCTGTCCCAGGCACCGGTCTGGCAGGCCGAAGACGGTCAGCTTCAGCCGCGGGCCATCGGCATGCGCGTGTATGCCGTTTCCGGGGAGGATGACTATCGGGTGCTGCCGGGCGGCCTGACCCGCGTGGCGGCCGAGGCCGACGCCGAAGTGGTATCGATGCAGCGAGGCGGCGCCAGCAAGGACACTTGGGTCCTGGGAGAACAGGCGCCCAGTGGCGAACAATGGAAGGCCCAGCGAACCGTGGGCGTCCACGATCTGGTTCGACGTGATCCCTACCTGCCGTCCCGCGTCGTGGAAAACCTGTTCTGGTTCGGTCGCTACTGCGAGCGCTGTGACGACAGCGCGCGGCTGCTGCGGATCATGCTGGCGCGCTATGTCGATGGCGACGACCCGCAAGCGCTGCAGTCGGCGGTGTCCCTGGGGGAAAGCCTGATGCTGTTGCCAGAGGAGGGCGAGCTGCCCGAGCGACTGCTGGCGGCGTTGTTGGGGGACGATTGGTCGTTCAGCCTGCGTTCCAACCTGCAGCGATTGCAGTGGGCGGCCTCCCAGGTTCGCGGCAAGCTGTCCCGGGAGAACTGGCAGGCACTGGTGGAGTTGCAGCGCGAAGCCATGGAGCTGGAAACCGCGGAGCCGGATTTCGGTGAGTTGCTGGATTTTCTCAACCGTTTGGTGATGTCCCTGGCGGCGTTGTCCGGGTTCGCTTTGGACGACATGACCCGCGACGAGGGCTGGCGTTTCCTGATGATCGGTCGTCGCCTGGAGCGCCTGCAATTTCTCAGCAGCAGCCTGGCGGCGTTCCTGCGCGGTGATGCGGTGTTCGACCAGGCCGGACTGGACTGGCTGCTGGAGCTGGGCAACAGCAGCATCACCTATCGTTCGCGTTACCTGGCGGTGGCTCAGTTGATCCCGGTGCTTGACCTGCTGTTGCTGGACGAACAAAACCCTCACGCGGTGCTCTTCCAGTTGAAACTGGTGGCCCGTACCCTCAAGCGCTTGAACGATGACTTCGGCGCGCCCAGGGAAACCGCCTTGCCAGAGCTGGTCGCACGCTTGTCATGCTTTGACCTGCGTTGCCTGGAGAATCCGCTGTTTGGCGAGGCCAGCCTGCGCGCAGCCCTCGATGGCTTGGCCGATCTGTTGCAGGAAGTGGCCGATGTCAGCGGCCAGGTGTCCGATCGCCTGGCCTTGCGTCATTTCGCTCACGTCGATGACGTCAGCCAGCGCACGGTGTCCGTCTGATGAGCGCTCGTTACCAGATTTTCCACGACACCCACTACCATTACGACAGCCCGGTATCCCTGGCCCAGCAGCTTGCTCATCTGTGGCCGCGCCCCTGTGAGTGGCAGCGTTGCACCGAGCAGCAGTTGTTGATCAGCCCGGAGCCGACGACCCGCCGCGATGAGCTGGATGTGTTCGGCAACCCACTGACCCGCCTGGCGTTCGAACGGCCCCATGACGAGTTGCTGGTCAACGCGCGTCTGAGCGTGGAAGTGTTGGCGCGTCCTGTGCTGGACTTCAGTTTGTCCCCCGCCTGGGAGTCAACCTGTCATGCGTTGACCTACAGCGGCCGGCCACTGGCTGCTCCCTTACTGGATGCCTGCCGCTATCGTTTCGAGTCACCCTATGTGCACCTCAAGCGCAGCTTCGTCGAGTTTTCCGAAAGCTGTTTCGCGCCGGGGCGCCCATTGATGCTCGGCGTGCGGGCGCTGATGGAAAAGATATTCGAAGAGTTCACCTTCGATGCTGAAGCCACCCAGGTGGCAACGCCGCTGGTGGAGGTGTTGGAGCGGCGGCGGGGCGTGTGCCAGGATTTTGCCCACCTGATGCTGGCCTGCGTGCGCTCCCGAGGGTTGGCGGCGCGTTACGTCAGTGGCTACCTGCTGACTCAACCACCGCCGGGCCAGCCACGGTTGATCGGTGCCGATGCCTCGCACGCCTGGATCTCGGTGTTTTGCCCGGTGCTGGGCTGGGTGGATTTCGACCCGACCAACAACGTGCAGCCGGCGCTGGAACACATCACATTGGCCTGGGGCCGGGATTTTTCCGATGTGTCGCCGTTGCGAGGAGTGATTCTGGGCGGCGGGGATCATGACCCCGAAGTGCGGGTGACGGTGATGCCGCTTGAATCGTAAACAGATCCCGGTGTGGGAACGGGCTGGGCTGTGAGGGCCGGCAGCGAGGCTGCCGGCCCTGGACACAGAACCGGGGGGCCGGATCGGATCATCGGACCCTGGAGGTCTCAGGCGTCGGGCGTCTGATCTTTCGGTGCATCAACATCAACGTCTGCCGCCACTTCGCCTTCGGTATCCGGGGTCAGTGCCGCTGCTTCTTCTTCAGCGGTAGCTTTCTTGCGCTGAAGCTTTTCCTCTTTCTTCTGCTCCTTGGCCAAGTCTCTCTGACGTTTGGCGAAGGAATAATTGGGTTTGGCCATGGGCGATCCTCTGGGGTCGAAGGTGAGGTTGAGCGGCGCGTATTCTGCCCTGTATCGGGGTCGAGCCGTTAGCTGGGTTTTTGTTCGGCCCACTTTGGCTGCACCGACGGTTGCCATTCATCCAGCGCATCGAGCAGGTGGTGGGGTGATTCGCTCACTTGCAGCATGTCACGGTGGGGCTCACGGACGAAGCCTTCGCCGACGATATGATCAAGAAAACCGGTGAGTTTGCTGTAGAAACCGTTCACTTCCAGCAGCCCCAGCGGTTTGCCGTGATAGCCGAGCTGGCCCCAGGTCCAGACTTCGAACAACTCCTCCAGCGTGCCAAGGCCGCCAGGCAGGGCGATGAAAGCATCGCTGAGCTGAGCCATGCGCGCCTTGCGCGCGTGCATGCCGTCCACGATCTCCAGGCGGGTGAGGCCGCTGTGGCCGATTTCCTTGTCTTTGAGGCTCTGCGGGATGATGCCGATCACTTCGCCGCCGGCCGCCAGGGCTGCATCGGCAACGATGCCCATCAGGCCGACCGCGCCGCCACCATAGACCAGGGTCAGCTTTCGTTCCGCCAACGCGCGCCCCAAGGCCTGCGCCGCTTCACGATAGGCTGGGTGGCTACCGGTGCTGGCGCCGCAAAATACACAAACAGACGCTAAAGACATGCCTTACTCCGTGGTCAGTAACGGGACCAGAGTAAAGCCTGGCTTTGGTTGCGCAAAGCAAATTAAACCTCGCGCTGGGGTTTTTCGTAGGTGCCACTGGCACCGCAGGCGTAGGCGGCAAGCAGGCTGCACAGCAGGCTGTTGAGGTTCATGATGCGGTACTCCAGAGAGGTGATGGAGCCGATCATATGGGCGCCTCATACCTTTGGCTGGTTGATTATGCTCATCAGGCTGATAGCCTTAAGTTGTATACAATCTTTGACTCAGGTCATAGGAACTTGTCTGAAATTCAGGCAGTCTTCCCCATTGACGGAATTTTTCTAACCATGCCTTGGAGATTCACCATGTTTGCCAAACTTGCTGCAGTATCCCTGTTGACGCTGGCCAGCAGCCAGCTGATGGCAGCCGAGTGCAAGACCACCATCGACTCGACCGACCAGATGTCCTTCAGCACCAAGGCCATCGAGATCGACAAGAGCTGCAAGACTTTCACTGTTGAACTGACCCACTCGGGCAACTTGCCGAAGAACGTCATGGGCCATAACTGGGTCCTGAGCAAAGAGGTTGACATGCCGGCCATTGCTTCCGATGGCCTGAAAGCGGGCATCGACAAGGATTACCTGAAAGAAGGTGATACCCGCATCATCGCCCACACCAAACTCATTGGGGCCAAGGAAACTGACTCGGTGACGTTCGATGTGTCGAAACTGAGCGGCGATGAGAAATACGGTTTCTTCTGCTCGTTCCCGGGCCACATCTCGATGATGAAAGGCACCGTTACCCTGAAGTAAACCTTCAAGCATAAAAAAGCGCCCCATCGCAGGGCGCTTTTTTTATGCCAAATAACCGAGCCCTGTGGGAGCGAGCCTGCTCGCGATAGCGGTGCGTCAGTCAGCGTCAATATGACTGATGCGGCGCCATCGCGAGCAGGCTCGCTCCCACAGTGGGACTCTCCACCATAGCGGTAGTTACGGGGCGTACGGCATCACCCGCTTGTGCTCGGTCTTGCGATAGGTCTCGCAAATGATTCTGGCCGCTTCTTCGCGCACCGGCAGCCCATGCAGGAATGCATCGATCTCGCCATAGGTCACGCCGTGGGCGGCTTCGTCGGGCTTGCCGGGCGACAGGTCTTCAAGGTCGGCAGTGGGGACTTTTTCTACCAGCGATTCTGGCGCGCCGAAGTCTCGGGCGATGGCCCGAACCTGGTTTTTCACCAAGCCGCTCAGCGGGGCCAGGTCACAGGCGCCGTCACCGAACTTGGTGAAGAAACCCATCACGGCTTCGGCCGCATGGTCGGTGCCGATGACCAGGCCTTGCTCGGCACCGGCGATGGTGTACTGCGCCACCATGCGCATCCGCGCCTTGGTATTGCCCAGCACGAAATCCCGGGAGCCCGGCCCTTTGCCTTCGAACGCCAGCACTTCCTTGGCCAGTGCCTTGACTGCCGGACCGATGTTGACGGTATGGCGCTCGTCCGGCTCGATGAAGTCCACACAGGCCTGGGCTTCATGTTCGTCGAACTGGGTTTCGTACGGCAGGCGCACGGCAATGAACTTGTAGGCGGCGTTGCCGGTTTTCTCCCGCAGTTCGCGCGCTGCACGTTGGGCCAGCAGGCCGGCGGTCAGCGAATCGACCCCGCCGCTGATGCCCAGTACGAGGGTCTTGAGTCCGGAGTTGACCAGACAATCCTGGATAAAGCCCACCCGACGAGCGACTTCGGCCTTGAGGGCGGCGTCATCGGCGAACGGTGGCTGAACCTTGAGCTGTTCAGCAATCTCACGCTGTACGGCTTGCATGAATTCACTCCTTGCTTGGTGTGTCAAAGGGCGGCAGGTACTTGGAAAACGTGTCGCATGTACGCGACGAAATTCGGGTCTTTGCAGTGGGTCTTACCGGGCTCGTCTGAAATCTTGGCCACGGGTTGCCCGTCACAGCTGATCATTTTAAGCACGATGCTCATCGGCTCCACACCCGGGATGTCACACGTCAGGTTGGTGCCGATACCGAAGCTGACATTAATGCGACCACGCAATGCCCGAAAAATCTCCAGGCATTTGGGCAGCGTCAGGCTATCGGAGAACACCAGTGTCTTGCTCATCGGGTCGATACCGAGCTTGTGGTAGTGAGCAATGGCTTTTTCAGCCCAGATGACCGGGTCCCCGGAGTCATGGCGCAAGCCGTCGAACAGCTTGGCGAAGAACAGATCGAAGTCCTTGAGGAAAGCGTCCATGGTGATGCAATCGGTCAGTGCGATTCCCAGTAGGCCCCGGTACTCACGCACCCAGCAATCGAGGGCAGCGATCTGACTGTCGATCAGCCGCGGGCCCAGTTGCTGATGGGCCATGATCCATTCGTGGGCCATGGTGCCCAGGGGTTTCATGTCCAGCTCCCGGGACAGGTGCACATTGCTGGTGCCGACAAAGCGCCCGGGGAAGTCGTGCTTGAGCACGTTGACCACTTCTTCCTGGACGCGGTAGGAGAACCGCCGTCGGGTGCCGAAGTCCGCGACTTGCAGTTCGGACAATTCGTCGACGCTGGCGTTGGCGGTCAGCCAGTCGAACTTGCGATACAGCTGTTCGCGCGCCTGTTCCAGAACGATCTCGCGGTAGCGATAGCGATTGCGCACTTCGCTGACAATGGCCAGTAGCGGCACTTCGAACAGAATCACATGCAACCATGGCCCACGCAGGCGGATAAACAGCTCGCCGTTCTCGATGCCGGTGTGTACATAGCGCAGATTGAAACGGAACAGGCCTAGAAAACGCAGGAAATCGGGTTTGAGGAAGCTGATGCGCTCCAGGAAGCCCAACTGGTCGACGCTCAGGCTCAGCTCGGCCAGGCGTTCGATCTGAAAGCGGATCTCCGCCAGATACGGGCGCAGGTCTTCGCTGTTGCGGCAGCGAAATTCCCATTCGACTTCGACGTTGGGGTAGTTGTGCAGCACCGCCTGCATCATCGTCAGCTTGTAGAAGTCGGTGTCGAGCAGGTTCTGCACGATGCGATCGGCAAACACACTCTCGCTCATGGCGGGAATCTCCAGACAGGCCGCTGCGGCGGGCAGCGGGGTGCAGCGGTTGGTGGTGAAGGGGCTAGTGGCGCATAACCTGGGTGAGTATTGCCAGTGATTTTTGGTCACTATTTCTTTGTGGCAAAAGATTTATCTGTGGCGAGGGGATTTATCCCCGCTGGACTGCGCAGCAGGCCCCAGAATAATGGGGCGCGACGCGCCCAGCGGGGATAAATCCCCTCGCCACGGGTTTTACGCAGGTCGCAGCATCTACGCTGTATCAGGGTTCTGGGTCTGCTCCAGCATCCACTCCACAAAATGCCGCACCTTGGGCACTTCCGCCGAATGCTCAGGATAGGCCAGGTAATAGGCATCGGTACTGGGCATCGCATAGTGCCAGGGGATCACCAGCTTGCCGTCAGCCAGTTCTTCTTCCACCAGAAAGCGCGGCAGCAGGGCGACGCCGCAGCCAACCTGGGCGGCCCGGATGCACATGTAGAAAGTTTCGAAGCGCGGCCCGTGGTAGCTGTGTTCGGTGTGATAACCCTGGCTGGCGAACCAATCGTGCCAAGCCTGGGGGCGTGAGGCGTTTTGCAGCAGCACCAGATCGGCCAGTTGCGTTGGGTCGCTGAAGGGCTGGGCCGGCAGATTGCCAGGCGCGCAGACCGGCACCAGTTCTTCGCCGAACAGTTTCAGGGATTCGGCGCCGGGCCGTGAGCCCTGGCCGAAATAGAACGCCAGGTCGCTGCGCCCCTGGAGCAAGTCGTCGGACTCCTGCTCGCTGCACAGGTCCAGATGAATTTTCGGGTGCCGCAGGCGCCAGCCTTTGAGCCGTGGGACCAGCCAGCGAGCGCCGAAGGTTGGCGGCGTGGAAACCCGTAGGACCTCGGTATCGCCACCGTAGGAGCGCAAGTAGTGGGTCGACATCTCCACCTGCGTAAGGATTTTTCGTACCTCCCCCAGGTACAAATCCCCGGCCGGTGTCAGCTGCAAGCGTCGACGTACGCGGCGAAACAGCAAATGCTGTAGCAGTTCTTCCAACTGTGCGACCTGTTTGCTGACGGCGCTCTGAGTCAGGTTCAGCTCTTCGGCGGCGCGAGTGAAGCTCAGGTGGCGGGTCACCGCTTCGAAGCACTGTAGCGCCGTGATCGACGGCAGATAGCGTTTATTGATCATGATGAGGCCTTATTTCTTGTGGCTCTGCTTATCCGGTCATGGCCAGCATGAATAAACGGAATGATATCTCGCTTAAAGGTCGTTTGTTGGCAAGTCTCGGGCCAGCTACAACTACAGGTCTGATCAGCCGTGATCGTCCGGCTGCCAATTCTTTGTCTTTTGTTTGAGGAATTAACCATGGTTGCTGCATTGCTTGATCGCCTGGGTGTCGAACCGGCCTTGTACCAGAGCGGCACACAACCGGTGCATTCGCCCATCGACGGCAGTCGCATCGGCGCCGTGAACTGGGAAGGCGCCGCAGAGGTCGAGCAGCAAGTCAGTCGCGCCGAGCATGCGTTCGACCTGTGGCGCCAGGTGCCGGCCCCCCGTCGTGGGGAGCTGGTGCGCCAGTTCGGTGACCTGCTGCGCGAATACAAAGCCGACCTCGGCGAGCTGGTGTCGTGGGAAGCCGGCAAGATCACCCAGGAAGGTTTGGGTGAAGTGCAAGAGATGATCGACATCTGCGACTTCGCGGTCGGTCTGTCCCGTCAGCTGTACGGCCTGACCATCGCCTCCGAGCGTCCGGGCCACCACATGCGTGAATCCTGGCACCCGCTGGGCGTGGTCGGCGTGATCAGCGCTTTCAACTTCCCGGTGGCGGTCTGGGCCTGGAACACCACGCTGGCCCTGGTGTGCGGCAACGCGGTGATCTGGAAACCCTCGGAAAAGACCCCACTCACCGCCCTGGCCTGCCAAGCGTTGTTCGAGCGTGTGCTGAAGAACTTCAGCGATGCGCCACCGTACCTCAGTCAAGTGATCATCGGCGGTCGCGATGCCGGTGAAGCGCTGGTGGACGATCCGCGCGTGGCGTTGATCAGCGCCACCGGCAGCACCCGCATGGGCCGTGAAGTGGCGCCGAAAGTTGCCGCGCGCTTTGCCCGCAGCATCCTCGAACTGGGTGGTAACAATGCGATGATCCTGGCCCCCAGCGCCGATCTGGACATGGCCGTGCGCGCCATCCTGTTCAGCGCTGTCGGCACCGCCGGCCAACGTTGCACGACGCTGCGCCGCCTGATTGCCCATGAGTCGGTGAAAGAAGAGATTGTCACCCGGCTCAAGGCCGCGTATTCGAAAGTGCGCATCGGCCATCCGCTGGAAGGCAACCTGGTCGGGCCGCTGATCGACAAGCAGAGCTTTGAAGGCATGCAGGATGCGTTGGAGCAGGCGTTGAGCGAAGGCGGTAAGGTGTTTGGTGGTAAGCGCCAATTGGAAGACCAGTTCCCGAATGCCTATTACGTATCGCCGGCCATCGTCGAGATGCCGGAGCAGAGCGACGTGGTGCGCCACGAAACCTTCGCGCCGATCCTTTATGTGGTCGGCTACAAGGATTTTGCCCAGGCCCTGGAACTCAATAACGCCGTGCCTCAAGGCCTGTCGTCCTGCATCTTCACCACGGACGTGCGTGAAGCCGAACAATTCATGTCGGCGGTGGGCAGCGACTGCGGCATCGCCAACGTCAACATCGGCCCGAGCGGCGCTGAAATCGGCGGTGCGTTCGGCGGTGAGAAAGAGACCGGCGGCGGACGTGAGTCAGGCTCCGATGCATGGCGCGGCTACATGCGTCGCCAGACCAACACCGTGAACTACTCGCTGGAGTTGCCGTTGGCGCAGGGGATTACTTTCGACTGAGGTCGAGTCAACGAGTGTCCCCCTGTGGGAGCGAGCCTGCTCGCGATAGCGTCGGATCAGCCAACATGGATGTTGCAAGGTAAACCGCATCGCGAGCAGGCTCGCTCCCACAATGAGTTTATGTGCAGTGGTTGGGTTTCATTTCCGGAGTCTGGCAATGCCGTTACGCGAAGAATGTCTGTGGGAAAAACTCACGCCGCAAAGACCTGAGAATACTGCGCTAACCGGCGAAATCACGGTGGATGTCTGCGTGATCGGCGCGGGGTTTACTGGCTTGTCGGCGGCGGTGCATTTGCTCGAACAAGGCAAGCGCGTCGCCGTGCTGGAGGCTCATCGGGCCGGGCATGGTGGCTCGGGGCGCAATGTCGGTTTGGTCAACGCCGGCTTGTGGATCCCGCCGGACGAGATAGAAGCCGGCTTCGGCGAAGCAGTGGGCAGTCAGCTCAATCGCATGCTCGGGGCGGCACCGGCGCTGGTGTTCAGCCTCGTCGACAAATACAACATTGATTGCCAGCTGCGGCGCGAAGGCACCCTGCACATGGCCCACAACGCCAGGGGCGAAGCGGACCTGCGCAGCCGTGAGGAACAATGGAAGCGTCGTGGTGCCCCGGTGGAGTTGCTCACCGGCCAGGCGTGTGCCCAGGCCACGGGCACCTCGAAAATCGCGGCGGCATTGCTCGACCGGCGGGCCGGCACGCTCAATCCGATGGCCTACACCAGTGGGCTGGCCAAGGCCGCCTCTGATCTTGGCGGCCAGTTGTTTGATCATTCCCCCGTGACCCGCCTGGAACGCCAGGGCCAGCGCTGGTCGGTGCAGACTGCCCAGGGTTCGGTACTGGCCGAGCAAGTGGTGATCGCGTCCAATGCCTACACCGAGGGTGACTGGACCGAGCTGCGGCGCAGTTTCTTTCCCGGTTATTACTATCAGGTTGCCTCCGCTCCGCTGACCGACGAAGCGGCGCAGCGCATTCTGCCGGGTGGCCAGGGCTCGTGGGACACCCGCCAGGTATTGAGCAGCATTCGTCGGGACAAGGACGGGCGTCTCTTGCTGGGCAGCCTGGGTAATGGCAATCGCAAGCCCACCTGGTTCCTCAAGGCGTGGGCCGACCGGGTGCAACAGCACTACTTCCCTTACCTCAAGCCGGTGGAATGGGAATGCACCTGGACCGGGTGTATCGCCTTCACCCCCGATCACCTGATGCGCCTGTTCGAGCCGGCCCCCGGTCTGGTGGCCGTGACGGGTTACAACGGCCGCGGCGTGACGACTGGCACAGTAGTGGGCAAAGCCTTTGCCGACTATCTGTGTCATGGCAACGCCAGCGCGTTGCCGATTCCCTTCGCCGCCATGCGGCCCCTGGCCGGGACAGGCTTGCGCAGTTGCTTGTATGAAGCGGGTTTTTCGCTGTATCACGCCGGCCAGTGCCTGCGGATTGTGATCTGAATGTTGAAAAATGTTGCCGCAGCGCTCGTTTTCCACCACAACGTCTAGCCTGTTATGGTGCGGGTTGTAGCAGTTGTGCACCGCCAGTGTGCAGTTCGGTGACGCGGGTTGTTACAGCTGGGTTGCACGTCGTTTCGTGTGATGGTTGCAATGATGGCTCAGGGAGGGTTGTACCCATTTGTTTCTATGGTTGTACCTTGTGCGATTTAGACGGTTGCACGCCCAATAAAAAAGGGCTCGAAACAGTCGAAATAACAATAAAGCAGCGACTTTTTTCAGAATAAAAAACCGATGGCACGGCGCTTGCTCTGAGCTTTTCAGTGAAGTCGCAGTGCCAACTAAAAAAAACCTTGGAGCACCACCTCATGTCCCAGACGTTTTACAAGAAAGGCTTTCTGGCCCTCGCAGTGGCAGCTGCGCTGGGTGTTTCTGCGTTTGCTCAGGCCGACGTCAAGATCGGCGTAGCGGGTCCGATGACCGGTGCCAACGCGGCATTTGGCGAGCAGTACATGAAAGGCGCACAAGCGGCGGCAGACGAGATCAATGCCAAGGGTGGCATAAACGGCGAGAAAATCGTTCTGGTACAGGGCGATGACGCCTGCGAACCGAAGCAGGCCGTGGCCGTGGCCAACCGCTTTGTCGACCAGGACAAGGTTCTCGGCGTGGTCGGTCACTTCTGCTCCTCGTCCACCATCCCGGCGTCCGAGGTTTATGGTGATGCCGGTATCATCGCCATCACCCCAGGCTCCACCAACCCCGCTGTTACCGAGCGCGGCCTGAGCGCGATGTTCCGTATGTGCGGTCGTGACGACCAGCAGGGCATCGTCGCCGGCGACTACATCGTTGACGTGCTCAAGGGCAAGAAAGTGGTGGTCCTGCACGACAAGGACACCTACGGCCAGGGCCTGGCGGATGCGACCAAGGCGCAGTTGGTCAAGCGTGGCGTAGAGCCGGTACTGTACGAAGGCCTGACCCGTGGCGAGAAAGACTTCGCTGCCGTGGTCACCAAAATCCGTGCGGCCGGTGCCGACGTGGTCTATTTCGGCGGTCTGCACCCGGAAGCTGGCCCACTGGTTCGCCAGTTGCGTGAGCAAGGCCTCAAGGACGTGAAATTCATGTCCGACGACGGCATCGTCACCGACGAACTGGTCACCACCGCCGGCGGCGCGCAATTTGTCGACGGCGTATACATGACCTTCGGCGCCGACCCACGTCTGCTGCCGGACAGCAAGGCCGTGGTAGACGCGTTCCGTGCCAAGGGCACCGAACCGGAAGGCTACACCCTGTACGCCTACGCCTCGGTCCAGGCCCTGGCTGCCGGTTTCAACGGTGCCAAGAAAAATGACGGCGAAGCCGCTGCCGAATGGCTCAAGGCCAATCCGGTCCAGACCGTGATGGGTAAGAAAGAGTGGGATTCCAAGGGTGACCTGAAAGTCTCCGACTACGTGGTCTATCAGTGGGACGATAAAGGTAAATACCATCAGTTGGAAAAACAGAAGTGACATGAACGGCTGAATCACCCGGCGCCCTCAGGTGCCGGGCGATTTACCCGTGTTCATGCAGTACCTGTCTTTTCTCCCGAGAGCTGCGGGCACATCGTGCAGCGTCGGCGGCTGAACCCCGGTCCGTCGCAGCGGTGTGCGTGCAGCCTCTCAAATGCGTGAGATTGCGTTATGGATGGTATTTTCCTGCAGCAACTGATCAATGGCCTGACCCTCGGGTCGGTCTATGGTCTGATCGCCATCGGCTACACAATGGTCTACGGCATCATCGGCATGATCAACTTCGCCCACGGCGAGGTTTACATGATCTCTGCGTACCTCGCGGCGATCAGTCTGGCTCTGCTGGCCTGGTTCGGTATCGAATCCTTCCCTCTCATGATTCTCGGTACGCTGGTGTTCACCGTGGTGGTGACCGGCGTCTACGGTTGGGTGATCGAGCGGGTCGCCTATAAGCCCCTGCGCAACTCCACTCGCCTGGCACCGCTGATCAGCGCCATCGGCATCTCGCTGATCTTGCAGAACTATGCCCAGATCAGTCAGGGCGCTCGCCAACAGGGTGTGCCTACGTTGCTCGAAGGCGCCATGCGCGTGGACATCGGCAGCGGCTTCGTCCAGCTCACCTACACCAAGATCTTCATCCTGATCGCCGCATTCACCGGGATGGCCTTGCTGGCCTACATCATCAAGTACACCAAGCTCGGCCGCATGTGCCGCGCCACCCAGCAAGACCGCAAGATGGCCTCCATCCTCGGGATCAACACCGACCGGGTGATTTCCTACGTGTTCGTCATCGGTGCGGCCATGGCGGCCCTGGCCGGTGTGCTGATCACCATGAATTACGGCACCTTTGACTTCTATGCCGGCTTCATCATCGGCATCAAGGCGTTCACCGCGGCGGTTCTCGGCGGCATCGGATCCCTGCCTGGGGCGATGTTGGGCGGGATCATCCTCGGCATCTCCGAGTCGCTGTTCGCCGGTCTGATCAACTCTGACTACAAAGACGTGTTCAGTTTCTCCCTGTTGGTGCTGATTCTGATTTTCCGTCCCCAAGGCCTGTTGGGTCGCCCACACGTGGCGAAGGTATAAGTATGTCTGCTGCCAATAAACCGATTGAAATCAAAAAAAGCGTCATCGACGCGATCCTGGCCGGCCTGATCTCGCTGATCGTGTTCGGGCCGATTGTCGGCGTGGTGCTCGACGGCTACAGCTTCAACCTGCAGCCGGCCCGGGTGGGCTGGCTGGTGGCGATCGTAATGGCCGGGCGCTTTGCCTTGAGCCTGTTTCTGCAAACCCCCAAGGGTCTGAAGATTCTCCAGGGGTTCGAAAGTACGAGCTCCGGCGTGCATGTGCTGCCACCGGACTACAAGTCGCGCTTGCGCTGGATCATCCCGTTGCTGATCGTGATTGCCATCGTGTTCCCGTTTTTCGCCAACAAATATGTGCTCACGGTGGTCATCCTCGGGCTGATTTATGTATTGCTGGGGCTGGGCCTGAACATCGTGGTCGGCCTGGCCGGGCTGCTCGACCTGGGCTACGTGGCGTTCTATGCCATCGGCGCTTATGGCCTGGCGCTGGGTTACCAATACCTGGGGCTGGGGTTCTGGACGGTACTGCCGCTGGCGGCGATCGCGGCGGCGATGGCCGGGTGCATATTAGGATTCCCCGTGTTGCGAATGCACGGTGACTACCTGGCCATCGTGACCTTGGGTTTTGGCGAGATCATCCGGTTGGTACTCAACAACTGGCTGTCGTTTACCGGCGGGCCGAACGGCATGCCGGTGCCGTCACCGACTTTCTTTGGCCTGGAGTTCGGCCGGCGAGCGAAGGAGGGCGGGGTGCCGTTTCACGAGTTCTTCGGCCTGACCTATAACCCCAACGTCAAATTCCTGTTCATCTACATCGTGCTGTTCATCACCGTGCTGCTGGTGCTTTACGTCAAGCATCGCCTGACTCGCATGCCGGTCGGTCGCGCCTGGGAAGCCTTGCGCGAAGACGAGATCGCCTGCCGCTCCATGGGCCTGAACCACGTGCTGGTCAAGCTCTCGGCGTTCACCATTGGTGCTTCCACAGCGGGCCTGGCAGGGGTGTTTTTCGCCAGTTACCAGGGCTTCGTGAACCCGTCGTCGTTCACGTTCTTCGAATCGGCGCTGATTCTGGCGATCGTGGTACTCGGCGGTATGGGGTCGACGGTGGGCGTGGTCATCGCCGCATTTGTCCTCACCGTGGCGCCGGAGTTGCTGCGCAGCTTCTCGGAATACCGGGTGTTGCTGTTCGGCGTGCTGATGGTGTTGATGATGATCTGGCGCCCTCGCGGCCTGATTCGCATCAGTCGTACCGGGGTGACGCCGCGTAAGGGAGTAGCGCCATGAGCGAAGTCGTATTGTCCGTCGAAAACCTGATGATGCAATTCGGTGGGATCAAGGCCCTCAGCGACGTCAGCCTGCAAGTCAAACGCAACTCGATCTTCGCCCTGATCGGCCCCAACGGCGCCGGCAAGACCACGGTGTTCAACTGCCTGACCGGGTTCTACAAGGCCACGGGGGGCAAAATCGAGCTCAACGTGCGCGGCGAACGGACCGATGTCATCAAGCTGTTGGGCGAGCCGTTTCGTCCCACCGACTTCGTGTCCCCCAAATCCTTCGCCAGCCGGGTGTTCTACAAGATGTTCGGCGGCACCCACCTGGTGAACCGCGCAGGCCTGGCGCGGACTTTCCAGAACATTCGTTTGTTCAAGGAAATGTCCGTGCTGGAGAACCTGTTGGTGGCCCAGCACATGTGGGTCAATCGCAGTCTGGTGGCAGGCGTGCTCAACACCAAGGGCTACCGCCAGGCAGAAAGCGATGCCCTGGACCACGCTTTCTACTGGCTGGAAGTGGTGGACCTGGTGGATTGCGCCAACCGACTGGCGGGCGAACTTTCCTACGGCCAGCAACGGCGCCTGGAAATTGCCCGCGCCATGTGCACCCGCCCGCAGATCATCTGCCTCGACGAACCGGCCGCCGGCCTCAACCCTCAGGAAACCGAAGCGCTGAGCGCGATGATCCGGCTGCTGCGCGACGAGCACGATCTGACCGTGGTGCTGATCGAACACGACATGGGCATGGTAATGAGCATTTCCGACCACATCGTGGTGCTGGACCACGGCAACGTGATCGCCGAGGGCGGTCCCGAGGCAATTCGCAACGATCCGAAGGTGATCGCGGCCTACCTGGGTGCCGATGAAGAGGAGCTGGTATGAGTGGACCTATCCTCGAACTCAAGGAGCTGGACGTATTCTACGGGCCGATCCAGGCCCTGAAAAAAGTCTCGATACACATTGGGGAAGGTGAAACCGTCAGCCTGATTGGCTCCAACGGTGCCGGCAAGTCCACGTTGCTGATGTCGATTTTTGGCCAGCCGCGAGCGGCAAGTGGGCAGATTATCTATCAGGGTGTGGACATCACGCACAAGTCGTCCCACTACATTGCCTCCAACGGCATCGCGCAATCGCCGGAAGGACGGCGGGTATTCCCTGACATGACCGTTGAGGAAAACCTGTTGATGGGCACCATTCCCATCGGTGACAAGTACGCCAGCGAAGACATGCAGCGCATGTTCGAGCTGTTCCCGCGGCTCAAGGAGCGGCGCAACCAGCGGGCCATGACCATGTCCGGCGGCGAGCAGCAGATGCTCGCCATCGCTCGGGCGCTGATGAGCCGGCCCAAGTTGTTGCTGCTCGATGAACCCAGCCTGGGGCTGGCGCCGATCGTGGTGAAACAGATCTTCGCCACCTTGCGGGAACTGGCGTCCACCGGCATGACGATCTTTCTGGTGGAGCAGAACGCCAACCACGCCCTCAGGCTGTCGGACCGGGCCTATGTGATGGTCAACGGTGAAATCCGCCTGACCGGCACCGGCAAGGAACTGCTGGTCAACGAAGAGGTGCGCAACGCGTATCTGGGCGGGCATTGACACAGGCCAGCACTAAAAAACCGGCGAGTGATCGCCGGTTTTTTTATCCCTTGAATCCACCGCGGATCCCTTGTGGGAGCGAGCCTGCTCGCGATGGCGGTCTGTCAGTGCCATGGATACTGACTGGCCCACCTCTATCGCGAGCAGGCTCGCTCCCACAGGGTTTTGCGCTGGCCTGAAGAATTGTGGACAACAATCCTGAGCCCCTGCGAAACCGCGACATAAAGTCGCCGCAAACAGTTGTTTTGTCACGGTTTTGACTTGTCCCCGTTTGCTGTGGAACCGGCTGTGGGTAACGTGGGAGTAGCTGGCTGAAAGCCTCTGAATACGGGGCTTTCAGGCTGATGGTTGTTTTTTGATCAGGCGTTTTTACCTAAGCACAAGCGTGGGTTGTCAACACTTTTATGAGTCACGCAAAAGGCTTGCAAATCTGTGCGCAAGCCTGTGGATAAGTCTGTGATTAAACTCTGGAAAGACCGCGCTGAGGGCCGAGTTTACTGGCTTGAAGCCATCGTTCTTTTTACCGTCGGCTTATAGCAGATAAGTCGATCTGCACAACCTGCATTCCAGGGTCAAGGGAAAAAATTTTCCAAACCCCTCGCAAAGCCTTATGCACAGCGGCTTGTAGGATTTGTACTTGCCCCCGATTGCTGTGGACCCGCCTGTGGATAAGGTGCGCGCAACCGCCTGTGGCCCTTGTTTCATAAGGCCTGGCGCCGGTTGGTTGTTTTATGAGCAATGCTCGAAGGAAACCTTGCTTCCAGAAGTCTTGCCCATGCTGTGCCAGGCCGGGCATGCTGGGGGCCGATTTCCATTCATTGGCTGTTTTGAGCCCCAAGGAGAACACGATGTCCAACACCCTGTTTATTACCGGCGCAACGTCCGGTTTCGGTGAAGCCTGTGCCCGTCGTTTTGCCGAAGCAGGCTGGAAACTGGTGCTGACCGGTCGTCGTGAAGAACGCCTCACCGCCCTGTGCACCGAGTTGTCGAAGCAGACTGAAGTCCATGGTCTGGTGCTTGACGTGCGGGACCGCACAGCCATGGAGGAGGCGATCGCCAACCTGCCACCGTCCTTCGCCAAGTTGCGGGGCTTGATCAACAATGCCGGCCTGGCGCTGGGCGTTGATCCTGCGCCCAAGTGCGACCTCGATGACTGGGACACGATGGTCGATACCAACGTGAAAGGTTTGATCTACAGCACCCGCCTGCTGTTGCCGCGGCTGATCGCTCATGGCCGTGGTGCCGGGATCGTCAACCTGGGATCCATCGCCGGTAACTATCCGTACCCTGGCAGCCACGTGTACGGGGCGAGCAAGGCGTTCGTCAAACAGTTCTCCCTGAACCTGCGTTGCGATCTGCAAGGCACAGGTGTGCGGGTGAGCAACATCGAGCCGGGTCTGTGCGAGAGCGAGTTTTCCCTGGTGCGCTTTGCCGGTGATCAGGAACGCTACAACGCGACCTATGCCGGGGCCGAGCCGATCCAGCCGCAGGACATCGCCGACACCATTTTCTGGGTGCTCAACACGCCGGCCCACATCAACATCAACAGCCTGGAGTTGATGCCGGTGAGCCAGACGTGGGCCGGGTTTGCCATTGAGCGCAACAAGGCTTAACGGTTGACGTTATTTGAATTGGAAATGTGGTCATCTGTGGCGAGGGTGCTTGCACCCGTTGGGTCTGTAGGAGCTGTCGAGCGAAGCGAGGCTGCGATCTTGCCAAGATCAAAAGATCGCAGCCTTCGGCAGCTCCTACAGCGCAGTCGAGCGGGGGGGGCGAGCATTTTCGCCACAGGTGCGTCAGGCCAGATAGTCGGCCAGCCCGCGATAGCAGGTCAGCAGGTGATACGGGGTGGTCGATGGCATGTCCTGGCGGCTGACAGTGCCGTCGGCGTCCAGACATTCGTTCCAGCCTTTGGCATGCAGGAAGTGCTGCTGCAACGCCTGTAGTTGATGCAGCAATGCGCCCTGATTGCCCGGGCGTAATGTCAGTGCCCGCAAATACTCTGCCTGAGCCCAGATGCGCTGGGTGGCGTCCCGCGGTACCTGTGGTCCCAGGCTCAGCATGGCGCACACCGCACCGGACTGCGGGCTCACGCCTTGCTGTTCGGTGCGGCTGAAGCTGCTCTCAAGGGCTGTGTGCAACTTGCCGCCGCGCAACAGGGACGATGAGGCCAGCAAGTAATACCATTCGAACTGATGGCCTGGCTCAAACCAGTTATCCACAGCCTTGACCGGCTTTTCCATCATGACGCGCTGCTGCGGGTCGATGAAGTGCTTGAACATGGCATCGCACAGGGCCAGCAATGCCTGGCGCACGGTGGCGTCGTCGCGAACCGAGAGGGTGGCGAGGAAGGCTTCGGCCAGGTGCATCAGTGGGTTTTGCAACGGACCGGATTCGCGGGTCGACCAATCGCGTCCCAGGCTGGCTTCGTAAAGGCCGTCTCCGGTCGCAAAGCGCCGGGCGATGACTTCCAGGGCCGCGTTGAGCACCGACTCCACTAGCGGCTCGCGAACCTTGCTCCAGTAATGGGCGCAGGCAAACAGGATGAAGGCGTGGGTGTAGAGGTCTTTGCCGGTGTCCAGCGGTATGCCTTGGGGGTCAATGCTGTAGAACCAGCCGCCATGTTCGCCATCATGGAAGTGTCGCTGCAGCGAGCGGAACAGTGCGCCGGCCCGTTCTTCGGCCTGCGGCACTTCGCCGATCAGGCTGGCAAACACATACAACTGCCGCGCACAGGCCATGGCCCGGTAGCGCTGGGGCGCGAGCGGCTTGTGCCGGGTATCGAGAGATTCATAAGGCAGCGCCAGCTCGGCATTCCATCCCGGGCCTTGCCACATCGGCACGATCACCTCGTGAAAGTGCTGACGTACCGTGGCGAACAGGGCAGTCAGTTCAGGCGCAGGAGCAGGGCGGCAAGCATCGGGCATTGGTGGGCGTCGTCACGGCTGGAGGGTGATTGCGCGACATGGTAACAGAGTGGCAAGTTCGAGAGATGCGGGGCCCTCCCGTCCGTCATCGCGAGCAGGCTCGCTCCCACAGTTTGATCGGTGTACACCGTACCCTGTGGGAGCGAGCCTGCTCGCGATGACGGACGGGAGGGCGCCGATAAAATCAACCCGCCAACAACCACACCCCAGCCGCCGCCGAACCCGCTCCGGCCAGACGCACCAATGGCGCCGCCGCTCGTGGCAAAACGCGCACCAGCGCAAAACCTGCGCCATGCAGCGCCGCCGTCGCCGCGACAAAACCGGCCGCATAAGCCCAAGGACTTGTCATGTCCGGCAGCTCCAGACCATGGGCCACGCCATGGAACAGCGCGAACAGCGCCGTCGCGCCCATCGCCAGGCTCAGCGGCGGGCGTACCGCCAGTGCCACCGCCAGGCCCAGGGCCAGCACTGAGGCGGCAATCCCGCTTTCCAGCGCAGGCAGGCCCAGGCCTTCAAAGCCCAGCAAACCGCCGATCAGCATGCTGGCGACGAAGGTGCACGGCAGCGCCCAGCGCGCTGCGCCTTGTTGTTGGGCGGCCCACAAGCCGACCGCCAACATCGCCAGTAGATGATCGAGCCCGCCGATGGGGTGACCGAGGCCGGCCATCAGGCCGTTATCGCCGTGGCCGGGGTGGGCAAAGGCCAAGGCCGGAGTCAGCAACAGGGCGAGGGCGCCAAGCAGGCGTTTGTATGTCATGGATAAGCTTCCTTGTTGAGCGTGTGAACCGTTGAAGTTGAAAAGTCAGGCGGCGGTCAGCAGGCCCTGGCGTTCGATGAAGGCGATGATCTGCTCCAGGCCCTGGCCGGTTTTCTGGTTGCTGAACACGAACGGCTTGCCGTTGCGCATCCGTCGGGTATCGCTGTCCATCATTTCCAGGGACGCACCCACCAGCGGCGCCAGGTCGATCTTGTTGATCACCAACAAGTCGGATTTACAGATGCCCGGCCCGCCTTTGCGTGGCAACTTGTCGCCGGCCGAGACATCGATCACATAAATGGTCAGGTCCGACAGCTCCGGGCTGAAGGTCGCCGAAAGGTTGTCGCCACCCGATTCCACCAAAATCAGATCCAGCCCCGGAAACCGTCGGTTCAATTGATCCACGGCCTCAAGGTTGATCGAGGCGTCTTCGCGAATCGCCGTGTGCGGGCAACCGCCGGTTTCCACGCCGATGATCCGCTCCGGCGCCAGGGCTTGGTTGCGCACCAGGAAGTCGGCATCTTCGCGGGTATAGATGTCGTTGGTGACCACCGCCAGGTTGTAGCGCTCCCGCAAGGCCAGGCACAGGGCCAGGGTCAGGGCGGTTTTGCCGGAGCCTACCGGGCCGCCGATACCGACGCGCAGAGGTTGTGTATTCATGAGGGTCTCCTAGGAACGGAACAGGCGGCTGTACTGGCGCTCATGGGCCATGCACGCCAGGGACAGGCCAAACGTGGCGCTGCCGTAATGGTCGGGATCAATGTTCGAGGCGTTGTGTTGGGCCTCTTGCAGCAGCGGCAGCAGTTCGCTGGTCAGGCGCTGGGCGGCTTGCTGGCCCAGGGGCAGGGTCTTCATCAGGACGGCCAACTGGTTTTCCAGCCAGCTCCATAACCAGGCGGCAAGAGCGTCCCGGGGGCTGATGTTCCAGGCGCGGGCCGCCAGGGCCCAGCCCAGGGCCAGGTGCGGTTCGGTACGTTGTTCAAGGAAACTCCGTGCTGCGGCATCGAGTTCCGGCAAGCCGACCAGCAACTGCTGCAACGAGTAACCCATCTGCCGACTTTCCTGATGCAGCTCGCGGGTTTCCCGACTGGCGCGGTGTTCCTCGCAGTGTTGCAGCAAGGCGTCCCAGTCGTCGGCTGCGGCGGCGGTGCAGTGGGCCAGCAGCAAAGGAGCCTCGAAGCGCGCCAGGTTCAACAGCAACTGATCACTGATCCAGCGACGGGCGTCGTCGCAGGTTTTGACCTGGCCGTTATCCACCGCCATCTCCAACCCTTGGGAATAGCTGTAGCCGCCGATCGGCAATTGCGGGCTGGCCAGACGCAGCAGCGCCCATGCCGGATTCATGTGCGTACGCCGAACTGATGCAGGCGTGGTGCGTAGTTGAAATCTTCGTCGCCGTGTCGGGAATGATGATGACCACCGCCATACGCGCCGTGTTCCGGCTGGAACGCGGCCTCGATGGTTTCGGCGCGTGCACCCAATTGTTCGAGCATCGCCTTGAGCACGTAATCGTCCAGCAGACGCAGCCAGCCATCGCCCACTTGCAGGGCGACATGGCGATTGCCCAGGTGATAGGCCGCGCGGGTCAGCTCGAATGCATTGGCGCAGGTGACATGCAGCAATTGTTCGGGGCGGGCGCAGACGCGCACGATGCGTCCGTCTTCAGCTTGCAGGCATTCGCCATCGTAGAGCGGCGGCTGGCCTCGCTCCAAAAACAAACCCACGTCTTCACCCTCGGCACTGAAACAGCGCAGGCGGCTTTTGCTGCGGGCATCGAAGGTCAGGTGCAGCTCGGCGTCCCAGCGGGGTTGAGTGTCGATTCTGCGATGAATCACCAGCATCGGAAGGCTTCCAGCAATGAACGGTGCTGTGTTTAGAGCAAGGGGCTTGCCAATCGAAGGGGATGTAGGAAATAGCTGGGATGGCGTTTCAGAATGGGGCGGATTGCGTGCCGTTATGGTGCGCTTTTCGATGTTGCGCACCATTTTGCAGCTTGCACGAAACACTGTGGGAGCGAGCCTGCTCGCGATATCAGTGCATCAGTAAAATCAACGCTGACTGACCCACCGCTATCGCGAGCAGGCTCGCTCCCACAAAGGAAACATCTCGGCGGCTACTCGGTACTGCCCAGCCCTTGCCAATGCTTGAGCCCGATGAAGATAAAGCGCAATTGCTGGGTGATCTTCACTTGCGGGGTGAGGTGCTCGGGCAAGGCTTCGGCGGGCGGGTCGATGATGTCCGGCAGGGTGGCGAACACGCTTTTGACGATCAGATCGGCCATTACACTCAAGGCAGGCAGGTCCAAGTGCTGCAATTTGGGCATCAGTGCCAGGTCGGCGGCCAAGTCCGAGCTGATGCCTTCACGCAGACAGGCGATGGCCTTGCGCACGGGCAGGGAGCCGCCGTACTGCTCACGGGCCAAAAACAGGAATTGCGAGCGGTTGGCTTGCACCACGTCGAGAAAAATACGCACCGAGGCATCAATGATGCCGCCCATGACGAATTCGTTGTGACGTACCAGCCGGATCGTTTCGCGGAAGGTCTGGCCGACTTCGCTGACCAGTGCCAGGCCCAGGTGGTCCATGTCGTCGAAATGCCGGTAGAACCCGGTGGGGACGATGCCGGCGGTCCTGGCGACTTCGCGCAGGCTCAGGCTGCCGAACCCTCGGCCGCACTCCATCAAATGACGGGCGGCATCCATCAAGGCATTTCGGGTCTGTTGTTTCTGTTCGGCGCGGGGCAGCATCGCAGGGCTGACTTCTGATTCACGGAAGCGACGCACTCTAGCAAATCGGCTTTGCCGACGTCGAACGGTAGAGGGGGATCAAGCGGGGAAACGAGGGTCTCGGAAAATCAAAAGCCCGATTGCAGGAATCGGGCTTTTTCGCAGGCCACCATGGGCTCAGCTCAATGCGCTGTTGCGTTCGTTCACGCGGTCACCACCGCCTTCGGCAACGGCTTCGCCTTGTGGAGTGCGCTCGTAACCGCCTTCAACCAGACCTTTTTCTTCAAGGCGACGACGGCCATTTTCAGCGACTTCCTGGCCTTGACGGGTGCGTTCGTAGCCACCTTCGGCGACTTCCTGGCCCTGACGGGTGCGTTCGTAGCCACCTTCGGCGACTTCCTGGCCCTGACGGGTGCGTTCGTAGCCACCTTCGGCAACTTCCTGACCCTGACGGGTGCGTTCGTAGCCACCTTCGGCAACTTCCTGACCCTGACGGGTACGTTCGTAGCCGCCTTCAGCCAGTTCCTGACCTTGACGGGTCTGGTCGTAACCATCTTCAGCAACGGTCTGGCTATAGACCGAACGGCTGTCCTTGACCTGTGGCGTGGCTTGTTCGGAGGCTGGCAGTGCGAAAGCGGTGGAAGCCAGCATTGAAAGGGTGAGGCTCATCAGCAATTGGCGTTTCATGATCAGTGCTCCTTGGGAGGGCGATAAAGTGGGTACGGAGCCAATGCTACTCTCGATAAGTCGATATAAAAGTTCATAAAGGCAATGGTAATAATCAACGGAATTGATTGTTCTGTGGAAAGGCTCTAGAACGGGCCTTTGCGCGGTGTGGTTTTGCACTGCAGTGGGTATTTTATACCCATTCATGCCACGCAAAAGTGCGGGGGCGGTAACAGGTAGTTGGCGGTTTGGTCAGGATTTTTTCAATTTTTTGTACCGCCCGTCGCCCAAAGTGTTAAACCAGTTGGCCGTATTGCCAGTCCTACTCTTCACAATGAGCCGATTACAGGTTCGTGCTTCCAAGGCGTCATTTGTCCGGACGCAGATTTGTCATCAGGAGCCTTGTGCATGACGCGCACCTCAAAAATCTTCGCCTGGACCCTCGCCAGCCTTGTTGTAGTGCTGGCCGTATTGGTGCTGGTCATCGCGTTCTTCGATTGGAACCGGATAAAACCGCCGCTCAACGCCAAGGTTTCCGAAGAGTTGCATCGCCCGTTCGCCATCAATGGCAACCTGGCGGTGGTTTGGCAACGTGAGCCGCAGGAGGGCGGCTGGCGGGCCTGGGTGCCGTGGCCTCATGTGGTGGCCGAAGACTTGAGCCTGGGCAACCCGGACTGGTCAAAAACCGCACAAATGGTCACGCTCAAGCGCGTCGAATTACGCATTTCGCCCCTGGCCTTGCTGGCCCGGCGAGTGGCAATCCCCCGCATCGACTTGACCGAGCCCGATGCCAACCTGCAACGCCTGGCTGATGGCCGTGCCAACTGGACGTTCGAGTTCGATCCGAAAGACCCGGATGCCGAGCCGTCTAGCTGGACCGTCGACATTGGCACCATCGGCTTTGACAAAGGCCATGTGACCCTTGATGACCAGACGCTGAAAACCCGCCTGGACCTGCTGATCGACCCGTTGGGCAACCCCATCCCGTTCAGCGATATCGTCGGTGACAGTGCTGCGAAAAAAGCCCGGGACGCGGGCGCGTCTCCCCAGGATTATGCGTTTGCCTTCAAGGTCAACGGCCAGTATCACGGACAGAGCCTCGCAGGCTCCGGCAAGGTCGGTGGTCTATTGGCCCTGCAGGATGCGTCGCAACCTTTTCCGTTGCAGGCCCAGGCGAAGATTGGCGATACCCGTGTCGAACTGGCCGGTACGCTGACTGACCCGATGAATCTGGGTGCGCTGGACCTGCGCTTGAAACTGGCCGGTAACAGCCTGGCCAATCTTTACCCGCTGACCGGCGTGACCCTGCCGGATTCGCCGCCCTATTCCACCGATGGCCGCCTGATCGCCAAGCTCCACGAATCGGGCGGGGCACTGTTTCGTTATGAGGCCTTCAACGGCAAGATTGGCGATAGCGATATCCACGGTGACCTGGCTTACGTGGCCAGTCAGCCGCGGCCCAAACTCAGTGGTGCGCTGGTGTCCAATCAGCTGTTGTTCAGCGACCTGGCGCCGCTGATCGGTGCTGACTCCAACGCGCAACAAAAGGCCCGCGGCGGGGCGAGCAAACAGCCGTCCGACAAAGTCCTGCCCGTGGAAGAGTTTCGTACTGAGCGCTGGGGCGTGATGGATGCCGACGTGGAGTTCACCGGCAAACGAATCGTCCACAGTGAGCAGTTACCGTTCACCGACCTGTACACGCACCTGGTGCTCAACGATGGCCAACTCAGCCTCGAGCCCCTGCGCTTCGGTGTGGCCGGTGGCCGGCTCGATGCGCAGATCCGCCTCAACGGTCGCACCCGGCCCCTTGAGGGAAAGGCCAGGCTGACGGCGCGGGGTTTCAAGCTCAAAGAGTTGTTCCCCGGTTTCGCGCCGATGAAAACCAGCTTCGGTGAACTGAACGGCGATGCCGATATCTCCGGCCGTGGCAATTCGGTGGCGGCGTTGCTGGGCAGCTCCAATGGCACGCTGAAAATGCTCATCAACGACGGTGCCATCAGTCGGGAGCTGATGGAATTGGCGGGGCTGAACGTCGGCAACTATGTGGTGGGAAAAATCTTTGGCGACGAGGAAGTGAAGATCAACTGCGCGGCGGCGGACTTCGATATCAAGACCGGCCTGGCGACCACTCGCCTGTTCGTGTTCGACACCGCGAACGCGATCATTTACGTCGATGGCACGGCGAACATGGCCAGCGAACAACTGGACCTGACCATTACGCCGGAGTCCAAGGGCTGGCGCTTGATTTCCCTGCGCTCGCCCTTGTACGTGCGTGGCACCTTCGCCAAGCCCGCGGCGGGCGTCAAGGCTGTGCCATTGATGCTGCGTGGTGCCGGCATGGTGGCGCTGGGCGTCATTGCCGCGCCGGCGGCCGGGTTGTTGGCCCTGGTTGCGCCCAGCGGTGGCGAGCCGAACCAGTGCGCGCCGTTGCTGGAACAGATGAAAGCCGGCAAGGCGCCAGCGACGGTCAAGCCCACCCGGTAGCCAGATTAGCCTGCTCGCGCTAAGTCTGGACGAGGCGATCCTCGAATAGTTTTACTGAATTTTTCAGTGCGTGACCGGACAACCGAGCCTCTTCTTCCAGCCACTGGAAGAATGCCCGTACCGGTGGATGGCGTTCACGGCCTGGAACACACAAGGCACTGTAGCCAGCGCCGTTGACCTGAATCTGCGGTCGATAAGCCACCAACAGGCCACTGGCGACGCTTTCGGAAGCGAGGATGTTGCTCGCCAGTACCAGTCCTTGCCCGGCTATCGCCGCTTGCAGGGCGTAATGCTCCTCGTCGTACTCGCGCATGCAAGGTTGCCGGGCCAGCCAGGTTTCGCCGGCCTGAGCGCACCAGGCTTCCCAGCCATGGGCATACAGTTTGGCGTTATGCCAGCGCACGCTGATCAGCGTGGGCGGCCTCTGCGCGGCCAGGGCCACTTGTTCCGGCGAGCCGTACACGCCGAAGTGTTCATCGAAAAGGCACAGGCCGTACAGGTTCGGATAGCTGTCCAGGCTGTAGCGCACCACCAGGTCGACGCTGGCGTCCTGATGCAGATCGACCACTTCGCAGTGGGTGTCCAGGCGCACGTTGATATTCGGATGACGCGCATAAAACCGGCCCAGGCGCGGCACCAGCCACAGGCTGGCAAACGCTGCGGTGGTGGAAAGGGTCAGGTGGGTATTGGTGCGTTGTGGGCGCAGGGTGTCGACGCTTTGCGCCACTTCCAGCAGGGCCCCGTGCAGGCTGTTGAACAAGCGTTGGCCGCCGTCGGTGAGCCGCACCTGGCGCGGCTGACGTTCGAACAGCTGCACACCCAGCCAAGTTTCCAAGGCGCGAATCTGATGGGAAACCGCCGTGGGTGTCACCGACAGCTCCGCCGCCGCAGCCTTGAAGCTGAGCAGCCGTGCGGCAGACTCAAAGGCGCGCAATGCGTTGAGGGGCAGCGTGGCAAACATCACAGATCTCCTGAATGACCATAGATGAAATTATCTCATCTAGCTTGATGAGCGCTCATTTGTCCGCCCGTAGCGTTGGACGTCAAGCTGGAAGCGAAAAGAATCGATTGATTCTAGTCGAAAACCCAGGAGATTCAGATGAGCAAAATTCTTGTCGTGCATGGCAGCCCTCGGGGCGAGCGCTCTCACTCCCGACGTCTGGCCGAAAGCTTTGTCTCGGCCTGGCAGGCGGTTCATCCGCATTCCCAGCCGACCCGTCGCGAAGTGGGGCGCACCGTGATTCCTCCGGTCAATGAAGCATTCATCGCGGCGGCGTTCTACCCCGAACCGCAAGCCCGCCCGTTGACCATGCAGGCGGACCTGGCACTCAGTGATGCATTGGTGACGGAGTTGCAGGCCCATGATCGGTTGGTCATCTCCGCGCCCATGCACAACTTCAGCGTGCCTAGCGGCGTGAAAGCCTGGATCGACCAGATCGTGCGGATCGGGCTGACGTTCAACCACAGCTTGGATAACGGCGTGTCGCAGTACGAACCGCTGGTACTGGGCAAGAAAGCGCTGATCGTGACCAGTCGTGGCGACTTCGGTTTCGGGCCCGGCGGTCAGCTTGAGGGAATGAATCACGCCGACACGCTGCTGCGTACCGTGCTGGGCTTTATCGGTATCACCGATGTGACGGTGGTTGCCGCCGAAGGCGAGGAGTCGGCTGAGCGCAGTTTCGCCCAGTCTTGCGCCGAGGCCGAGCAACGCTTGCTGGGGTTGGCGCAGACGTTCTGATGGCGCGGGTGTCATAGACGGGTCATCATCGATGCCGATGCTGACCACCTATTGATCAAGGATGTCGCCATGTCACAACAGTGCGCCACTCGTTACCCGCTGGTGCTGGTCCCCGGAATGCTCGGGTTCATTCGTCTGGTGCTGTATCCGTATTGGTACGGGATCGTCTCGGCGTTGCGCCGGGGTGGGGCAGTGGTGATTGCTGTGCAGGTGTCACCGCTGCACTCATCCGAGGTGCGCGGCGAGCAGTTGCTCGCGCGGATCGAGGAGATCCTGAAGCAAACCGGTGCGCAGAAGGTCAACCTGATCGGCCACAGCCAGGGCGCCCTCACGGCACGCTACGCGGCGGCCAAGCGCCCGGATCTGGTGGCATCGGTCACCTCGGTGGCCGGCACCAACCATGGTTCCGAGCTGGCTGATTACCTGCAGACCCACTACCCGGCTGACAGCGTCAAGGGGCGCTTGCTCAGTGCCTTGCTGCGGTTGATCGGCGCCCTGATGAGCCTGCTGGAAACCGGTTATCGCGGACCCAGGTTGCCGGTGGATATCCAGGCGTCCCACGGTTCTCTCACTACCGCGGGCGTGGCCCTGTTCAACCAGCACTTTCCCCAGGGCCTGCCAGAAACGTGGGGTGGGAGTGGACCCGAAGAGGTCAATGGTGTGCGTTATTACTCCTGGTCCGGGACCTTGCAACCAGGCAAGACCGACAAGGGACTTAACCTCTTGGACGGCACCAACCGTACCTGCCGGCTCTTCGCTCGCACCTTCGTGCGCGAGGCCGGGCAATGCGACGGCATGGTCGGGCGCTACAGCTCGCACCTGGGCACGGTGATCGGCGATGACTATCCGCTGGATCACTTCGACATCGTCAACCAGTCGCTGGGGCTGGTGGGCAAGGGCGCCGAGCCGGTTCGTTTGTTCGTCGAGCATGCGCAGCGATTGAAGGCGGCGGGGGTGTAGAGCGTCAGGATGACCGCGTTATCGTTCTTCGCGAGCAAGCCCGCTCCCACAGTTGATCGCATTCTTTTTGAAGAAACTCAGTCAACTGTGGGAGCGGGCTTGCTCGCGAAAGCGGTAGATCAGGCACAGAAAATCACGCAGATGAAGGTGTAACAGGCGTTGTCTACACTGCATTTCATCGCCGTACCCCTCGTGCGGCAGTCAGGAGAAAACATCATGAAGATGCTGCGTGTTCCTTTGTTGCTGCTCGGGTTGCTGCTGTCTTCCCAGGGCTTTGCCGCCACGGCCCAACAGAACAAGATGACCACCTGCAATGCCGACGCCAGCGCCAAGGCCCTCAAGGGTGACGAGCGCAAAGCCTTCATGAGCAACTGCCTCAAGGCCACCCCGGCGACGCCGCAGGAGCGTATGAAAACCTGTAACGCCGACGCCACCACTCAGACCCTGAAAGGCGATGCCCGCAAGGCATTCATGAGCGATTGCCTGAAGAAGAAATAAGGATTAAAAGATCGCAGCCTCGTTGCACTCGGCAGCTCCTACAGGGGGAACACGGTCTCTGTAGGAGCCGCCGGAGGCTGCGATCTTCTCGCTTCGCCAGCAGAACGCTGGCAGACTGCCGATCCTTTTACGCCGTTTTGTTCTGAGGCTGTATGCCAACGTTTTCTCAGCGTCATGTCTTGTTGGTGATCAGTTGGGTGATCATTTTTGGTGGGTTGTTGCTGGTGCTGCCACTGCGCCTGTTGCCGAGCCTTTTGGCCGGTTTACTGGTGTTCGAGCTGGTCAACATGCTCACCCCGCAACTGCAACGGCTGATCGAGGGCCGGCGGGCCCGATGGTTGGCGGTGGCGCTGCTGGGCACGCTGGTGGTCAGTGTGCTGACGCTGATTTTCGCCGGGGCCTTCAGTTTCCTGCTCCATGAGGCGGAAAACCCGGGGTCGTCCCTGGACATGTTCATGGCGGTGGTCGACCGCGCCCGGGGGCAGTTGCCGCCGTTCATCGACGCCTACCTGCCGGCCAGCGCGGCCGAGTTCCGGGTGGCCATTGGCGACTGGATGACCAAGCACCTGAGCGACTTGCAACTGGTGGGCAAGGATGCGGCCCACATGTTCGTGACGTTGTTGATCGGCATGGTCCTGGGGGCCATCGTCGCCCTGCAGCGCATCCCCGACCTGACCAAGCGCAAGCCCCTGGCTGCGGCGCTGTTCGACCGTCTGAGCCTGTTGGTCAAGGCGTTCCGCAACATTGTGTTCGCCCAGATCAAGATTTCCCTGCTCAACACCTTCTTCACCGGGATCTTCCTGGCGGTGGTGCTGCCGCTGTTCGGCATCCACCTGCCGCTGACCAAGACCCTGATCGTCATGACGTTCCTGTTGGGGCTGCTGCCGGTCATTGGCAACCTGATGTCCAACACCCTGATCACCATCGTCGCCTTGTCGCTGTCGATCTGGGTGGCAATGGCCGCGCTGGGCTACCTGATCGTGATCCACAAGCTCGAATACTTCCTCAATGCCCGCATCGTCGGTGGGCAGATCAGCGCCAAGTCCTGGGAATTGCTCCTGGCGATGCTGGTGTTCGAAGCTGCGTTCGGCCTGCCGGGCGTGGTGGCGGGGCCGATTTATTATGCTTACTTGAAGAGTGAGTTGAAGCAGGTGGGGATGGTTTGATCTGATCGGCGTCGCCTGTTCTGACGCCATCGCGAGCAGGCTCGCTCCCACATTTGAACCGCATTCCTTCTGACGGAATTCGGTCAACTGTGGGAGCGAGCCTGCTCGCGATAGACGCGCCGCAGAACTTGAATCAGACCTGAGTGCCGTAGCGCTTCATCGCCTCGATCGCCAATCCGCTGCCGATGCTGCCGAAGATGTTGCCTTCCACATGCCGGGCCAGGGGGAGCATGGCCGAGACGCTGTTGCGCAGCGCCGGGATGCCGCTGGAGCCGCCGGTAAAGAACACCGTGTCCACCTGATCGACGCGTACGTTGGCATCGCCCAGCAATTGCGTGACGCTGCCGCGCACCCGCTCCAGCAGGCCGTCGATGGCCGATTCAAACAACTCCCGGCTCAGGTCCACGCTCAGGCCCGCCTCGATCCGGTCCAGGGCCACATGGCGCTGGTCGGTGTGGGTCAGCTGGATCTTGGTTTCTTCCACTTCCATCGCCAGCCAGTGCCCGGCGCGCTGGTCGATCAGCTTGAACAACCGGTCGATGCCCCCGGTGTCTTCGATGTCGTAACGCATGCTGGCCAGGGCCAGGGTGGATTTTTGTGAGTACACGCCGTTGATGGTGTGCCAGGTTGCCAGGTTCATGTGGTGGCTGGTGGGCATGTAGGCGCCGCTTTTCATGCGGCTGCCGTAGCCGAACAGCGGCATCAGGCCGGCCAGCGAGAGCTGCTTGTCGAAATCGGTCCCCCCGATGTGCACGCCGCCGGTGGCGAGGATATCCGCGTGGCGGTTGTCGTGGGTGCGGCGTTCGGGCGACAGGCGCACCAGCGAGAAGTCCGACGTACCACCGCCGATGTCGACGATCAGCACCAGCTCCTCTTTCTCGATGGTCGATTCATAATCGAAGGCCGCCGCGATGGGCTCATACTGGAACGAGACTTCCTTGAAACCGATGGCGCGGGCCACGTCCACCAAGGTGTTTTCCGCTTCCTGATCGGCCATTTCATCGTCGTCGACGAAAAACACCGGGCGACCCAGTACCACTTCTTCGAATTCCCGACCGGCGGTGGCCTCGGCGCGCTTCTTCAACTGGCCGATGAACAGCCCCAGCAGGTCTTTGAAGGGCATGGCCGTGCCCAGCACGCTGGTGTCGTGCTTGATCAGCTTGGAGCCCAGCAGGCTCTTGAGCGAGCGCATCAGCCGACCTTCGTAGCCTTCCAGGTACTCGTGCAGGGCCAGGCGGCCATACACCGGGCGGCGTTCCTCGAGATTGAAAAAGACCACCGAGGGCAGGGTGATCTTGTCGTCCTCCAGCGCAATCAGCGTTTCCATGCCGGGGCGCAGCCAGCCGACAGTGGAGTTGGACGTGCCGAAGTCGATGCCGCAGGCACGGGCCGGAGATGCGTTTTTCATGTCTTTCGGGTTCCAGTTGAAAAAACGGCCGCGCAGTGTATGTCAGTGCGGCCCGGATTCGAAGGCCGGTTATCTGCTAATTCGCAATCACTGGCCTTGAAAGACGCTCTTATACCCCCAAACTTGCTGGCATGAGCCTGGTAGCCACAGGGCGGGTACAAGAACCGCCACCGGCTGCCGATAAACTTCTGAAGCGCCGCCCGGTCACAAACCTTGAGATCGGTCAAACCCCAGGACTTGTATCACGAGCATGCTGCGGGTGGCGGCGCGATATCGATAACGGATGGTGATCCTTCGATGGACTTCAAAGACTATTACAAGATTCTGGGTGTGGAGCCGACGGCCGATGACGCCACGATCAAGGCTGCTTATCGCAAACTGGCCCGCAAATATCACCCGGATGTGAGTAAGGAAAAGGATGCCGAGACCAAGTTCAAGGACGTCTCCGAAGCCTATGAAGCGCTGAAAAGCGCCGACAAACGCGCCGAGTACGATGACCTGCGTCGCTATGGCCAGCACGGCCAGCCGTTCCAGGGGCCGCCGGGCTGGCAGAGCCGTGGTGGGTTTGGCGGCCAGGACACAGGGGATTTCTCGGACTTCTTCAGTTCGATTTTCGGTAATCGCGGGCCGGGTTTCGGTGGCGGACAGTCAGGCCGCAGCACTGGTCGTCGAGGGCAAGACGTGGAAATGGAATTACCGATTTTCCTGGAAGAAACGCTGTCGAGCGAGTCGAAAAAAGTCAGCTTCCAGGTGCCGCAGTACAACGCCGCCGGCCAGCATGTGAGCAACACCAGCAAAAGCCTGAACGTGAAGATTCCGCTGGGGGTGACCGACGGCGAACGCATCCGCCTCAAGGGCCAGGGGGCGCCAGGTGTCGGCGGTGGTGCCAATGGTGATTTGTACCTGACCATTCGCTTCGCGCCGCACCCCAAGTTCGACGTCGAAGGCCAGGATCTGATCATCACCTTGCCCCTGGCACCGTGGGAATTGGCGCTGGGCACTGAAGTGGCGGTGCCGACCCTCACCGGCAAGATCAACCTCAAGGTTCCGGCCGGCAGCCAGAACGGCCAGCGCATGCGCGCCAAAGGCCACGGTTTGCGTAACAAAGCGGGCGAGCGCGGCTACCTGTTCGTGCAGCTCAAGGCGGTGATGCCCAAGAGCAGCGACGAGGCGGTCAAGGCGTTGTGGGCGGAGCTGGCGAAGAAGGCCGCGTTCGATCCGCGGGAGAATTTCTGACAGCGGCCGGTCCCTGTTGGTAGGAGCTGACGAGTGAAACGAGGCTGCGATCTTTTGATCTTCCGCTCTAGACTCAATGGGGAATGGAAAGATCGCAGCCTCGTTTCACTCGTCAGCTCCTACACAGTTAAAGCATTGGGAGAAGCAGACTATGAACAACCCGATCATTGAACTGAACCTGCTGGAATTCTGTGAGGCCGCTGCATTGGCGGACGTCCATGTGATTGAAATCGTCGAGCACGGCATTCTCGAACCCCATGGCGCAGCACCGGCAGATTGGCGTTTCACCGATTACGAACTGGTCCTGGCCCGCCGTGCGGCCAAGCTACGGCGCGAACTGGAGCTGGAATGGGAAGGCGTCGCCCTGGCACTGGACCTGCTGGAAGAAGTACAGCAACTGCGCAACGAAAACCGCATGCTCAAGCAGCGATTGGGGCGGTTGGTGGAGTAGTTTGCCAAGCCGATCCAAAGCCTGGGCCAGCTCCCTAGCCTGATTCATGTGCAAGATTTGTGGTGAGGGGATTTATCCCCGTTGGGCTGCGCAGCGGCCCATTTAGTAGCGGTTGCTGCGCAACCGAGCGGGGATAAATCCCCTCGCCACAAGGTTATGCTCCCATCCAATGATCAAGCCTGATTCACCTCAAAACAGAAAATACCGCTGCGCCATCGGCAGCACATCAGCCGGTTCACACCACAACAACACCCCATCGGCCTTGACCTGGTAGGTCTGCGGATCGACATCGATGCTCGGTAGGTAATCGTTGTGGATCAAGTCGGTTTTCTGCACCTCTCGGCAACCTTTGACCACGGCAATTCTCTTCTTTAATCCGAGCTGTTCGGGCAGCCCTGCCTCGGCGGCGGCCTGACTGATGAAGGTCAGGCTGGTGGCGTGACGCGAGCCGCCGTAGCTGGCGAACATCGGGCGGTAGTGCACCGGTTGCGGTGTCGGGATCGAGGCGTTGGCGTCGCCCATCAGGCTTGCCGCAATCGCCCCGCCCTTGAGGATCAGGGTCGGCTTGACGCCGAAAAATGCCGGGCGCCACAGCACCAGGTCAGCCCACTTGCCGACTTCGATGGAGCCCACTTCATGGCTGATGCCATGGGTAATCGCCGGGTTGATGGTGTACTTGGCGATGTAGCGCTTGATGCGGAAATTGTCGTTGCCTTCGCCGTCGCCAGGGAGCGCGCCGCGCTGCTTCTTCATCTTGTCGGCGGTCTGCCAGGTGCGCGTGATGACTTCGCCGACGCGGCCCATGGCCTGGCTGTCGGAACTGATCATCGAGAAGGCGCCGAGGTCGTGGAGGATGTCTTCGGCGGCGATGGTTTCACGACGGATACGGCTTTCAGCGAAGGCCACGTCTTCGGCGATGCTCGGGTCCAGGTGATGGCAGACCATCAGCATGTCCAGGTGTTCGTCGATGGTATTGCGGGTGAACGGTCGGGTCGGGTTGGTGGAACTGGGCAACACGTTGGGGAAACCGCAGGCCTTGATGATGTCCGGCGCATGCCCGCCACCGGCACCTTCGGTGTGATAGGTGTGGATGGTGCGGCCCTTGAACGCGGCCAGGGTGGTTTCCACGAAACCGGATTCGTTGAGGGTGTCGGTGTGGATCGCCACCTGCACGTCGTACGCGTCGGCCACGCTCAGGCAATTGTCGATGGCCGCCGGCGTGGTGCCCCAGTCTTCGTGCAGCTTCAGGCCTATGGCACCGGCTTTGACTTGCTCGATCAACGGCTCTGGCAGGCTGGCGTTGCCCTTGCCGGTGAAGCCGATGTTCATTGGGAACGCGTCGGCGGCCTGGAGCATGCGCGCCAGGTGCCACGGGCCGGAGGTGCAGGTGGTGGCATTGGTCCCGGTGGCTGGGCCCGTACCGCCGCCGATCATGGTGGTGACACCGCTCATCAAGGCTTCTTCGATCTGCTGCGGGCAGATGAAGTGAATGTGAGTATCGATACCTCCGGCCGTGAGGATCATGCCTTCGCCGGCGATCACTTCGGTGCTGGCGCCGATGGCGATGGTCACATCGGGCTGGATGTCCGGGTTACCGGCTTTGCCGATGGCCGCGATGCGCCCGTCCTTGAGACCGACATCGGCCTTGACGATGCCCCAGTGATCGATGATCAGCGCGTTGGTGATCAGCGTGTCGACGACCTCGGCGGCCAGCAGCTGGCTCTGGCCCATGCCGTCGCGAATCACCTTGCCGCCGCCGAATTTCACTTCTTCGCCGTAGGTGGTGAAGTCCTTTTCCACTTCGATCCACAGTTCGGTGTCGGCCAGACGGACCTTGTCGCCGACGGTGGGGCCGAACATGTCGGCATAGGCCTGGCGGGAGATTTTCATGTGTTCGCCTTGGGATTCAATTGGATGTTGGACCGCTCGCATTACTCGCTATCGCAGCCTTCGGCAGCTCCTACAGGCGTACGCACTCCCCTGTAGGAGCTGCCGAAGGCTGCGATCTTTTAATCTTTAATCCAGTTCGCCCATCACCCTCCCGGCAAACCCGAATACCCGCCGATGGCCGGCCAGGTCAACCAGCTCGACTTCCCGACTCTGACCCGGTTCGAAGCGTACGGCGGTGCCGGCCGGGATGTTCAGGCGCATGCCGCGGCTGGCGGCGCGGTCGAAGGTCAGGGCGTCGTTGGTTTCGAAGAAGTGATAGTGCGAGCCGACCTGGATCGGTCGGTCGCCGCTGTTGGCCACGTTCAGCGTGAGGGTGCGGCGGCCGACGTTGAGTTCGATGTCGCCGGGCTGGACCTGGTATTGGCCTGGAATCATTGCGGTTGCCCCAAAGTCTTGTAGTAAATGGCGGTCGGGGTGTAGGTCCCGTCCGGGCTCTGGCAGTAGTCGGGCAGTTCTCCGACGCGGGTGTAGCCCATGGCGCGATAGAATGCCTCGGCCTCGGAACCGGCCTGCGTGTCGAGGTACAACAGGCCGCGCTTGTGCTGGCGGGCGCCCAGTTCCAGGGCGCTCATCAATTGCTGGCCGAGGCCCCGACGGCGGGCCTCGCCGCGCACCAGCAGCTTTTGCACTTCGGCACGGTTGAGGCCGTTGGGTTTCTGGCACAGGGCAAGTTGGACGCTGGCCTGCACCTGTTCATCCTTGACCACCACCCACAGCAGCAAGTGGCCCTGGTTGAGACTGGCCTGGACCTCGTCGAAATAGGCGCGGGCCTGGACCGCGTCGAGGTCGGCCATGAAGCCTACGCTGGCGCCATAGCCCACGGCATCGAGCAGCAGATCGATCAGGCCCTGGCGATAGTGCGCAAAGCTTTCAGCGGGGACTCGACGCAACTGGGCGGGGTTCATCGGTTATCACTCCTTGTCGACGGCAGGCGGTAGCGCCCCTGGGTTGAGGATCAACTGCATGAAAGTCAAATCCAGCCAGCGGCCGAATTTGGTGCCCACCTGAGGCATCTGCCCGGTGGTGATGAAACCGGCCCGCTCATGCAGGCGAATCGAGGCCGCGTTGGCGCTTTCAATGGCCGCGACCATGACGTGTTTGCCGCATGCCCTGGCGCGCTCGATCAGGGCCGTCATCAACCGTGAGCCCAGGCCGTTGCCGCATTGGTCGTTACGTACGTACACCGAATGCTCCACGGTGTGCCGGAAACCGTCGAAGGGTCGCCAGTCGCCGAACGAGGCATAGCCGAGCACGTTATCTTCGTCATCGACCACCACCAACACCGGATAGCCTTGCGATTGTCGAGCGCTGAACCAGGCCTGGCGATTGCCCAGGTCCACGGTCTGTTCGTTCCAGATCGCCGTGGTGCGTAGCACCGCGTCGTTGTAGATGTCACGGATCGCGGGCAAGTCGGCGTGCCGGGCGTCACGAATGTCATAGGTCATGGCGCAACCTCACGCGATCGGCTGGTGGACGGTGACCAGTTTGGTGCCGTCGGGAAACGTCGCCTCGACCTGGATCTCCGGAATCATTTCCGGGATGCCCTCCATCACCTGTTCACGGGTCAGCAGCGTGGTGCCGTAATGCATCAGCTCGGCCACGGTCTGGCCGTCGCGGGCGCCTTCGAGCAGGGCGGCGGAGATATAGGCCATCGCCTCCGGGTAGTTGAGCTTCAAACCGCGAGCCAACCGCCGCTCGGCGACGAGACCGGCGGTGAAAATCAGCAGCTTGTCTTTTTCGCGTGGGGTCAGGTCCATGTGCAATCCATAAGGGCAGATAAATAATTCGGGCTAGACACCGTTCCCCTGTGGGAGCGAGCCTGCTCGCGATAGCGCTGGGTCAGTCAACATCTATATTGGTTGTTCGATTGCTATCGCGAGCAGGCTCGCTCCCACAGGAAAGCCAATTCAGGTGCTCCAGATTCTGGGTGGTACGGCCTCTCTTCCAAGCAATGCAAGCCTGAGCAAACGCCACAATTCAATCAACCACCCCCGCGCCAGCAGCGCCTCGCTCGCCAGGCACCGGGCCACGACCAGGCCGGGCAACTGGGTCAGATCACCGCGTACGTCATGGCCCAGGGATCGACACCGTTCCAGCAACTCGCTGTCAATCTCGCCAGTCACCAGCAGCGTGGCGAACACCGGATCGCCGCCCAGCCCAATGGGCGAGTCGAGCAATCCGTCACCGCCCACAATGCGCTGGCGTTCATGCCAGAGCAACTTCCCGTCGCGGCGAATGTCCAGTCGTGACTGGAAGTGCCCCAGGTCAAATCGTTCACCGCTGGCCGGTCGACCGAGGGCCACCATGTCCCAGTAGAACAGGCGCCCGTCACCCTGCAGGTCGATGCGGGTGCTGAGTTCGGCCTGGGCGGCGCTGAAGACGATGGTTTCCTGGGGCAGCCATTCCAGGGTCGCCCCCGCGGCCACGCTCAGGTTCAGTTGCTGATATGCCGGGCTGGCGGCGCGATACCATTTGGCCGCGCCGGGACTGGTCAACTGCACCCACGCAGCGGGGCCGACGTGGGCCGCGATGTCCAGCCGGTCACCGCCGGCAATGCCGCCGGGCGGGTGGACGATGATGTGCTGGCACACTTCGGGGCCTTCGGCGTACAGGTGTTTTTGCACCCGCAGCGGACCTTTGTGGCGGCGCTGCACCGGGCGCGTGCAGTCACCGAACCGGGCGTAACCCAGTTCCAGCTCGGCATGCCAGCTGGGGGTGAACAGGGCTGATGGGGCCAGTGAGGAGACAGGTAGGTTCATGATTTCTGATTATCGTTAGAGCGCTACAGACTAGATCGTAACCAGCCCGCGCACACCCTCAGCTTCCATATTTTCTCCGCGCCCCTGCTGCACGATCTCGCCCCGGGACATCACCAGGTATTGATCGGCCAGCTCGGCGGCGAAGTCGTAGAACTGCTCCACCAGCAAAATCGCCATGTCGCCCCGGGCCGCCAGTTTCTTGATGACCACGCCGATCTCCTTGATCACCGACGGTTGAATGCCTTCGGTGGGCTCGTCGAGAATCAGCAGGCGCGGACGGCTGGCCAGGGCCCGGCCAATGGCAAGTTGCTGTTGCTGGCCACCGGACAGGTCACCGCCACGGCGTTGTTTCATCTGCAGCAGCACCGGGAATAATTCGTAAATGAACGCCGGCACTTCCTTGGCCTCGGCAGCGGAAAAACGCGACAGGCCCATCAGCAGGTTCTCTTCCACCGTCAGCCGGCCGAAAATTTCCCGGCCCTGGGGCACGTAGGCAATACCGGCATGCACCCGTTGGTGCGGCTTGAAGGTGGTGATGGGCTTGCCTTCCCAATTCACTGCGCCTTCCTTGGCCGGCAACAGGCCCATCAGGCATTTGAGTAGGGTAGTCTTGCCCACGCCGTTGCGGCCCAGCAGGCACGTCACCTCGCCGACCTTCACGTCGAACGACAGGCCGCGCAGGATGTGGCTACCGCCGTAGTATTGGTGCAGCTTGTCGACTTGCAGCATGTCTTAAGTCCCTCTCAAGTCCCCTGTGGGCGCAATAGCTTTCTGTGGGAGCAAAGCTTGCTCGCGACAGCAGCACCTCGGTCCATCAGAAGGACCGCGTTATCGTTCATCGCGAGCAAGCTTTGCTCCCATGGGCCCGCTCCCACAGGGGGAATGTATTTGCAGGCTACCGACCGAGATACACCTCGATCACCCGCTCATTGTCCTGCACCTGCGCCAGCGACCCTTCGGCCAGCACGCTGCCCTGGTGCAACACCGTGACGTGGTCGGCAATCGCGCCGACGAAGCCCATGTCGTGCTCCACCACCATCAGCGAGTGCTTGCCTGCCAGGGATTTGAACAGCTCGGCGGTGAACTCGGTTTCGGCGTCGGTCATGCCCGCCACCGGTTCATCGAGTAGCAAGAGTTGTGGGTCCTGCACCAGCAACATGCCGATCTCCAGAAACTGTTTCTGCCCGTGGGACAGCAGGCCGGCGGCGCGATTGACCGAGGTGGTCAGGCGAATGGTCTCCAGCACTTCGCTGATGCGGTCATTCTGCTCGCCGGTCAGTTTCGCCCGCAGGCTGGCCCATACCGACTTGTCGGTTTTGAGCGCCAATTCGAGGTTCTCGAATACGCTCAGAGCTTCGAACACCGTGGGTTTCTGGAACTTGCGGCCGATGCCGGCCTGGGCGATCTGCACTTCGCTCATGCTCGTCAGGTCCAGGGTTTCACCGAACCAGGCCTTGCCATGGCTGGGCCGGGTCTTGCCGGTGATCACGTCCATCAGCGTGGTCTTGCCCGCGCCGTTGGGGCCGATGATGCAGCGCAGTTCACCGACGCCGATGTACAGGTTCAGAGCGTTCAGGGCCTTGAAGCCGTCGAAGCTGACGCTGATGTCTTCCAGGGTCAGGATGGTGCCGTGGCGGGTGTTCAGGCCAGTGCCTGCGGCGTGGCCGAGGCCGATGGCGTCGCGGCTGCTGCCTTGGTCCCGATTGGCATCGACAGGAGGGTCGAGGATGGGTTCGAGCATGAAATCGGCCGTCGGTGTGATTCTCATTGTTCGCCTCTCTTCTTCAGCAAGCCGATCACGCCTTTAGGCAGATACAGCGTCACGATGATGAACAGCGCGCCAAGGAAGAACAGCCAATACTCGGGAAACGCCACGGTGAACCAGCTCTTCATGCCGTTGACCACGCCGGCGCCCAGCAGCGGCCCGATCAGCGTGCCGCGTCCACCGAGGGCCACCCACACGGCGGCTTCGATGGAGTTGGTCGGCGACATCTCGCTGGGGTTGATGATGCCCACCTGCGGCACGTACAGCGCCCCAGCCAGGCCGCACAGCACTGCGCTCAACACCCAGACGAACAGCTTGAAGCCTCGGGGATCGTAGCCGCAGAACATCAGGCGGTTTTCCGCGTCGCGCAGGGCGGTCAGCACTCGGCCGAACTTGCTGCGGGCCAGGCGCCAGCCGATGAACAGGCTCGCCACCAGGAGCAGTACCGTGGCCAGGAACAGCACCGCCCGGGTGCCCGGTTCGGTGATGCCAAAGCCGAGGATCGAGCGGAAATTGGTGAAGCCATTGTTGCCGCCGAACCCGGTTTCATTGCGGAAAAACAGCAGCATCCCGGCAAACGTCAGGGCCTGGGTCATGATCGAGAAATACACGCCCTTGATCCGCGAGCGAAAGGCGAAGAAGCCGAACACCAGCGCCAGCAACCCTGGCGCCAGCACCACCAGACACATGGCCCAGAGGAAGCTGTCGGTGCCGCTCCAGTACCAGGGCAGTTCGGTCCACGACAAAAAGGTCATGAACGCCGGCAAGCCGTCACCGGCGGCCTGGCGCATCAGGTACATGCCCATGGCATAGCCGCCCAGCGCGAAGAACAGGCCATGGCCGAGGGACAACAGGCCGGCGTAACCCCAGACCAAGTCCAGCGCCAGGGCAACGATGGCGTAGCAGAGAATCTTGCCCACCAGGGTCAGGGTGTAAGCCGAAACGTGCAGCGGGTTATCCACCGCCAACAGCGACAGCAGCGGCAGGCTCAGCAGCACTGCCAGGATCAGCGCGCCGACGGCGAGGGTGACTTTGGGGCCGGCCTTTTGCGCGGCGGTGAGCATCAGGGGCTGGTTCATCAGTCGATTACCCGTCCTTTGAGCGCGAAGAGGCCTTGCGGACGCTTCTGGATGAACAGAATGATCAGCGCGAGGATCAGGATCTTGCCGAGCACGGCGCCGATCTGCGGTTCAAGAATCTTGTTGGCGATGCCCAGCCCGAACGCGGCGAACACACTGCCGGCCAACTGACCGACGCCACCTAGCACCACCACCAGGAACGAGTCGATGATGTAGCTCTGGCCCAGGTCCGGGCCGACGTTACCGATCTGGCTCAGGGCCACGCCGCCGAGCCCGGCGATGCCCGAGCCGAGGCCGAACGCGAGCATGTCCACGCGGCCGGTGGGCACGCCGCAGCAGGCGGCCATGTTGCGGTTCTGGGTCACGGCGCGCACGTTCAGGCCCAGGCGGGTCTTGTTCAGCAACAGCCAGGTCAGCGCCACCACGAACAGTGCGAAGGCGATGATTACGATGCGGTTGTAGGGCAGCACGAGATTCGGCAATACCTGGATGCCGCCGGACAGCCAGGCCGGGTTGGCGACTTCGACGTTCTGCGCGCCGAACATCAGGCGCACCAGTTGGATCAGCATCAGGCTGATGCCCCAGGTGGCGAGCAGGGTCTCCAGGGGGCGCCCATAAAGGTGCCGGATCACCGTGCGCTCCAGGGCCATGCCGATGGCGGCGGTGATGAAAAACGCCACCGGCAGTGCGATCAGGGGGTAGAACTCGATGGCGTTTGGAGCGAAGCGCTGGAACAGCATCTGCACCACGTACGTGGAGTAGGCGCCGAGCATCAGCATCTCACCGTGGGCCATGTTGATCACCCCCAGCAAGCCGAACGTGATCGCCAGCCCGAGAGCAGCCAGCAGCAGGATCGAGCCCAGGGACATGCCGCTGAAGGCCTGGCCCAGCAGTTCGCCGACCAACAGCTTGCGCTTGACCTGGCCGAGGCTGGTTTCGGCGGCGGTGCGCACCGTGGCGTCAGTTTCAACGCCGGGTTCGAGCAGGCCTTCGAGGCGGGTGCGGGCCAACGGATCGCCGGTTTCCCCCAGCAGCCGCACGGCAGCCAGACGAACCGACGGGTTGGGGTCCACCAGTTGCAGGTTCGCCAACGCCAGGCTCAGGGCGGCATGCACGTCTTCGTCCTGCTCGCCGGCCAACTGCCTGTCGAGAAATGCCAGTTGGGCCGGGCGGGCGCTTTTTTGCAGTTGCTGGGCGGCGCTCAAGCGCACGCTGGCGTCAGCGGCCAATAGTTGATGGCTGGCCAGGGCGGTTTCAATCAACCCTCGCAAGCGGTTGTTCAGACGCAGGGTCTTGGGCTGGCCATCGACGGTCAACTGGCCTTGTTGCAAGGCGTTGATCAGTTCGACACGCTCAGGTTCCGGTTGCGCGGCCCAGGTTTCCAGCAGCTTGGCTTGCTGGGGCGGCTTGGCGGCGACGAAATCTTCGGCATCACCGGCGTGGGCCTCCAGTGACAATAGCAGCACCAGGGCGAGGATGAGGCGATAAAGGGCGGTGGGCATATGCTTGGCCTTGCGCGAACTTCTTTCTATGTGGGAGCGAGCCTGCTCGCGATAGCGGAGAGTCAGTCACATCATTTCTAGCTGACCCACCGCTATCGCGAGCAGGCTCGCTCCCACAAGGTTGTGTATCGGTCCCGGGATCCAGAACCGACACCCATGGGCTCAGTTGCTCTTCACCGCATAGTCAGGCTTCTTGTCGTTGCCTTCGATGAACGGGCTCCACGGCTGGGCACGGATCGGGCCTTCGGTCTGCCAGACCACGTTGAACTGACCGTCGTCCTGGATCTCGCCGATCATCACCGGCTTGTGCAGGTGGTGGTTGGTCTTGTCCATGGTCAGGGTGTAGCCCGACGGTGCGTCGAACGTCTGGCCGGCCAGGGCTTCGCGGACTTTGTCGACGTCGGTGGACTTGGCTTTTTCAACCGCTTGGGCCCACATATGGATGCCGACGTAGGTGGCCTCCATCGGGTCGTTGGTCACGGCTTTATCGGCGCCTGGCAGATTCTTGGCTTTGGCGTAGGCCTTCCAGGAGTCGACGAATTTCTTGTTCGCCGGGTTATCCACGGACTCGAAGTAGTTCCACGCCGCCAGGTTGCCCACCAGCGGTTTGGTGTCGATACCGCGCAGTTCCTCTTCGCCCACCGAGAACGCCACCACCGGTACGTCGGTGGCTTTCAGGCCCTGGTTCGCCAGTTCTTTGTAGAACGGCACATTGGAGTCGCCGTTGACCGTGGAGATGACCGCGGTCTTGCCACCGGCCGAGAATTTTTTGATGTTGGCCACGATGGTCTGGTAGTCGCTGTGGCCGAACGGGGTGTAGACCTCTTCGATGTCCTTGTCTGCCACACCTTTGGAATGCAGGAACGAACGCAGGATCTTGTTGGTGGTGCGCGGGTAGACGTAGTCGGTGCCCAGCAGGAAGTAGCGCTTGGCACTGCCGCCTTCTTCGCTCATCAGGTATTCCACCGCCGGAATCGCCTGCTGGTTCGGCGCCGCGCCGGTGTAGAACACGTTCGGCGACATCTCTTCGCCTTCGTATTGCACCGGGTAGAACAGCAGGCCGTTGAGCTCTTCGAACACCGGCAACACGGATTTGCGCGACACCGATGTCCAGCAGCCGAACACCACCGCGACCTTGTCCTGGGTCAGCAACTGGCGGCCTTTTTCCGCGAACAGCGGCCAGTTCGATGCCGGGTCCACGACCACCGCTTCGAGCTGCTTGCCGTTGACCCCACCCTTGGCGTTGATCTCGTCGATGGTCATCAGCGCCATGTCCTTGAGGGACGTCTCGGAGATCGCCATGGTGCCGGACAATGAATGCAGGATGCCGACCTTGATGGTTTCGGCGGCCTGGACGGTCCAGGCCATGCCCATCGCGGCAATGCTTGCCGAGAGTGTAAAAGCCTTGATCAAGCTACGACGCTTCATTGTGCGATCTCCGTGCAATTATGAGTTTTTTTCGATGGCAGATGCGGACGCTGAAGGGGCTTTTGCAAGGGGTGTGCCCGGTTGGAGAAAGGCTTGGGAATGCGGGGTTGGGGCGGCGGAGTAAAAGTGCAGACGCACCATCAATGAACGCAGCAAGGGTGCTGGTGCGATCAGATGCGCCACATTGGGGCGAAGGGATTGCAGTCCCCCTGTGGGAGCGAGCCTGCTCGCGATGGCGGCATGTCAGTCACATCTCTACTGGCTGATCCACTGCCATCGCGAGCAGGCTCGCTCCCACAGGGTATTTTGTAGGTCAGGGACACGGGGAAGGGCTTAGCGACGGCGCATCAACCCGATGAAAAACAGGCCGCCAATGGCCGCCGTGGCGACGCCAATGGGCAAGTCTTCCGGGGCGATCAGGGTTCGGGCTGCCACATCCACCCACACCAGGAACAGGCTGCCCAGCAGCACGCAGGCCGGCAGCAGCCGACGGTGCTCGGCGCCCACCAGGCGCCTGGCGATGTGCGGCACCATCAGCCCGACAAAACCGATCGAGCCGCTGACGGACACCAGCACGCCGGTCATCAGCGAGGCGATCAGGAAAATCCACAACCTCACCTTCGCCGCGTTCAGGCCCAGGGTCACGGCGGTCTGTTCGCCCGCCATCAGTGCATTGAGCGGTCGAGCCATGCCCAGCAGCAATCCCAGCCCCAGCAACACACTGGCCGCCGGCACCGCCAGCAATTCCCAGCGCGCCAGGCCCAGGCCGCCGAGCATCCAGAACATCACTGCGGAACTGGCGCGATGGTCACCCAAAAACAGCAAGAGGTTGGCCGCCGCCATCATCACGAATGACACCGCCACGCCGCACAGCAACAAGCGATCACTTTCCAGACGGCCTTGGCGGCTGGCGATGGCCAGCACGAGCAGCATGCTCAACAACGCGCCGATAAATGCGGCCAGCGGCAGGGTCAGCAGGCCGATGATCTCACCGACATGCAGCACCACAATGACTGCACCCAGGGTCGCGCCGGACGTGACGCCCAGCAGGTGCGGGTCGGCCAGGGGGTTGCGCGTCACCGCTTGCAGGACCGCACCGATCAGCGCCAGCCCCGCGCCCACCAGGGCACCGAGCAGCAGGCGCGGTACGCGGATCAGCCAAACGATATGTTCCTGGCCGGGCGACCAGTACACGTCACCCACACCGAAAGCCTTGTTCAGCAGGATGTCCCAGACCACAGCCACCGGCACCCGCGCCGGACCGAACCCCAGGGACACCACGCACGACACCAGCATCAGTGCACCGAGGCACACCAGCAGCGCGCCATAGCGACGATTGCTCATGGGCGGTGAAAACCCTTTGCCAGGGTTTGCACCGCCAATACGTTATCGATGCCCGGCGTGGCCTGGACGTAGGGGATCACGATGAAGCGCCGGTGCTTGATCGCATCCACCGATTGCAGGGCCGGGTTGTTCAGCAAAAACTGCTGCTTCTGCTCGGCGCTGACTTCGCCGTAATCGACAATCACGATCACTTCGGGATTGCGCTCGACCACGTTCTCCCAGCTCACCCGGGTCCAACTGGTCTCAACGTCATCGAGAATGTTGCGTCCACCCGCGGCATCGATCAGTGCTTGAGGCATGCCGAGACGTCCGGAGGTCATGGCGCGGTCTTCGCCGCTGTCATACAGGAACACCCGGGGCTGGCCGGGCGGTAAATGCTCGCGCACTTCGGCCACTTGGGCCTGCATCGAGGCGATCAAGGCATTGGCGCGGTCCTGTACGTCGAAAATCTTCCCCAGGTTGCGCAGGTCGTTGTAGGTGTCTTCCAGGGTGGCCGGCGGGCGTTTCATCACGAACGCGCAGGATTCGGTCAGCTCGTACACGTTGATGCCCAGCGGTTGCAGGGTTTGCGGCGTCAAGTCGCCGCCCACCCGCATGCCGTAGTCCCAGCCGGCGAAGAAGAAGTCCACGTTGGCATTGAGCAGGGTTTCCACCGACGGGTATTTGGCGGCCAGCTCCGGCAGGCCATCAAGGATTTTTTCCATGTCGGGCGTCACTGACTTCCAGCCACTGATGCCGCTGTAGCCCACCATGCGCGGCTTGAGCCCGAGGGCGAGCATCATCTGGGTCATGTTGATGTCATGGCTGACGGCGTGTTTTGGCGCCTGGTTGAAGGTGACCTCGCGGTTGCAACTGTGGATCGTCAACGGGTAGCGGCTGGCCTCGGCCAAAGCATGTGCACTGCCGAGCAGCAGCGGCAGGAGCAGCAGGGAACGCAAGATCATGGTTGGGTTATCCAGGTGATTCGGGGGTGGGCGGCCAAGGGATGTTCGTCAATCAGCGCCTGCACGCCAAATACGTCGCGCAATAGCGTGACCGTCAGCACTTCCTTGGGCGTGCCGCTGGCGACGATGTGTCCGTGGTCGATGACGTAGAGCCGATCGCAGAACGCGGCGGCCAGGTTCAGGTCGTGGATGCTGGCGAGAGTGCCGATTCCCAGGCGTTTGATCAGTTGCAGTAGCTGGAGTTGATAACGCGGGTCGAGGTGATTGGTCGGCTCATCGAGGATCAGCAGCTGCGGCTGCTGCGCCAGGGCGCGGGCCAGGATCACCCGCTGCTTTTCCCCGCCCGAGAGTGTGGCGAAAGCATGATCGCCGAAGCCTTGTAATCCGACCGCTTCGAGGGCCTCGATGACCAGGCGGCGGTCTTCGTGACTGTCGCCATCGAACAGGCCTTTGTGCGGCGTGCGCCCCATCGCGACCACTTCCTGGACCGTCAGGCCGAAGGCGTCGGGAAACTCTTGCAACACCACAGCGATGCGTTGGGCGCACCAGCGCGAGGACTGTTTCCAAACGTTGTGATGGTCGAGTTTCACCTCGCCCGCCTCCGGCTGACTGAACCGATAGGCGCAGCGCAACAGACTGGTCTTGCCGCTGCCATTGGGCCCGATCAACCCGACAAACTCCCCGGCACCCACCTGCAACGTGGCGTCACGTAGCTGGAACTGGTGATGGCAGTGGCCATGGCCCAGGGGTGTCCAGGCGAGGTGGGAGAGGGTTAGTGCGGTCATGCAGCTACTCAAATGATTGGATCGAAACACAGTTCCCTTGTGGGAGCGAGCCTGCTCGCGATAGCGGTGGATCAGCCTGCAGAGAGGTGGCTGACAGACCGCAATCGCGAGCAGGCTCGCTCCCACAGGGAACTGCTACACCTTGGAAGCGGGCGCGATTGTAGAGGTTTCGCGCCGCCTGTCGTTAACGCGCTGTCTTCAGCTTGAAGATGAAAGCCCCTCAGGCTGGCGATTGAAACGGGTGACGAGCCGATCCAGCAACCACACCACCAGCAGCGAAGCCCCCACCAGCGGAAAAACCGCTGCCAGGGCCAGCATGATGAATACCCCGGTCTTCCAGGTCGGCAAGTCGTGACGCAGCGCGGGTACGCCGAACCTGCCCTGGGGCCGACGCTTCCACCAGATCACCACGCCGCTGACGGCGCTGAGCAGGATCATCAGGCAAATCAGCAGTACGATGATCTGGTTCAACGGGCCGAACATCTTGCCTTCGTGCAGCATCACCCCGGTTTCAGTGGCGCGGGCGACGATGCCGTAATGTTCCCAGCGCACATCCGCCAGGACCTTGCCGCTGTACTGGTCCACGTGCAGGGTCGCGTCGTTGCGCGGGTCATCGGCGAAGACCGCGATGGTGAATACGCCCGTGGCGGTGGTCGGCAGGGTGATGCTGTAGCCAGGTTCCACTTTGCGATCGGTGGCGATGTCCTGCACCGCTTGCAGGCTGACGGTCGGCGCGGCGGGGCCTTCATGGGCGCCACCGTGGGCCATGTGTTCGGCATGGTCGCCGGACATCGGCATCGGGGTATTTTCCACGGCCCAGGGTACGGTCTGGCGGTGCGCATTGTTGAGGCTGCCGGCCGCGACGTCGGACTTGGGCATGTCGTTCCAGATGGCGGCCGGGAAGCGGTTCCAGAGGTCTGCATATTGCTTGCCCCAGAAGCCGGTCCAGGTCATGCCGCTGAGCAGCATCACCAGCAGAAACGCCGCACCCCAGAAGCCGACGACCCCATGCAGGTCGCGCCAGAACACGCGACCGCGAGCGCTCCAGCGTGGCCACAACACCCCAGCCGACGACTGCCCGCGAGGCCACCACAGGTACAGGCCCGACACCACCAGGACCACGCCCCAGCCAGCGGCCATTTCCACCAGTCGGTCACCCACGGTGCCGATCATCAACTCACCGTGGATGGCCCGGGCGATGGCTTGCAGGTTGTCCTTGGCGTCCTGCTCACCGAGGACATCGCCATGGTACGGGTCGATGAACACGTTCAGTTCGCGGCCCTTGTCGATCACCACGAACTGCGCGCTGCGCTGGGCATTGATCGGCGGCAGGTACTGTTTGACCTGGCCTTCGGGGTAGGCGTGGCGGACCTGTTTGAGCAGGTCGTCCGCCGCCAGGGTGTGATGCCCGGCGGGTACGTTCAGCAGGCTGCCGTACATCAGAGGGTCGAGTTGCGGCTTGAACAGGTAAATGATACCGGTCAGGGCCAGCATCACCATGAATGGCGCCACGAACAGCCCGGCATAAAAATGCCAGCGCCAGGCCAGGTTGTAGAAGTTGGGTTTCGGTTGGCTCATTTTAGAAGCGCTCCGCAGGGCAAATGTGATCGTTATGTTTTTTGCGGTTGCTGCGCAACCGATCGCGGGCAAGCCTGGCTCCCACAGCCATGCAATCCTGTGGGAGCAAGGCTTGCCCGCGATGCTTTTAGAAACTCATATCCACCTTGGTCCAGAGCGTGCGCCCCGGTTCGTTGATGGCTTGCGGGTCACTCGCCGGGTAGCCGAACCCGGCGTTGCCGGCCAGGTTCAGGTGTTCGGCGTAGGCTTTGCCGAACAGGTTGTCGACGCCGCTGCTGACCTTCCAGTGCTTATTGATGCGGTAGGCGCCGTTGAGGGAGAACACCCCGAACCCGGAGCTCTTGCCATAATCCTTGCCCACCACGTTGCCCTTGTTCTCGTCGACACGGTTTTGCGCGGCCACCACGCGCCACAGGGCACCAGCGCTCCAGCGGTCTTCGCTGTAGGTCAGGCCCAGGCGGGCATCGAGCGGCGGCATCTGCGCCAGGGCGCTGCCATCACTGCTGTTTTTGCCCCAGGCGTAGGCCAGGGTGGCATCGGCTTTCCAGCGCTCGGTCAGTTTGTAGGCCGCGCCCAGCTCGCCGCCCATGATCCGTGCATCAATGTTTTCGGCCCGGGAGGTGGTGCCCATCATGCCGGGGGTGTAATCGAACAGGATGTAGTCGCGCACCTGCCCGACGTACCCCGATGCCCAGGCTTCGAGGGTGTCGGTCTTGTACTGCAGGCCGAAGTCGAGTTGGGTGGTTTTCTCCGGCTTGATCGAGTCGAAGGCGTTCACGGACCCGGCAGGGCCGGTTTTCGGTGAAAACAGCTCCCAGTAATCCGGGAAGCGTTGCGCGTGACCGACGCCTGCATACAGGGTGGTCGGGCTATCGGCCAGGTCATGCTCATAACGTACAAAGCCGCTGGGCAAGGTGTCGGCGCGGGTTTCGTCCGCTGTGGGATTGGGTTGTGCCGACATGCCGGAGCCGATGCTTTGCCGGTAATCCTTGGCCGAGGCGCGATCCAGACGGGCGCCGCTGACCAGCCTGTCGCGGTCGGCGGCGTACCAGGTCAACTCACCGAACACGCCGTAATTGTGAAAGTCGGCGTCCTTGGTGCGCGGCCGTTCCTTGTAGGTGTCGATGCCCATGCTGCTGCGTTGGCGATGCTCGTTGGTCTGGGCGTCCAGGCCGCTGATCAATTGCACATCGGCCCAGCGCCAGGTGGCCTTGATGCGTGCGCCGAGGGTGCGGCGGTCGACGTTGGACGCCATGGGGCCGGCCATCATCCCGGTGCCGGATGGCGTGCGCAGGGTGTAGTTGTCCATCACATGGTCGGCGTAGTTGTAGTAGACCTGCGCCTCGATGGTATCGAGCACATCGCCAATGTTCGATCGCTCGAAACGCAAGCCCAGGCTTTCACGCTTGAACTGCGAGCCATCCATGCCACGCCCGGCGTAGCGTGCTTCACCGTCGCCCTTGCCGGCGGTCAGTTCCAGCAGGGTATCGGCATCCGGCGTCCAGCCCAGCGCCACGTCGCCGTTCCACTTGTCATAGCGCGACGGCACCGTGTCATTGTTGCCGTCACGGTAATCGTCCGAATGAGCGGTGTTGCCGATCACTCGCACGTAACCCAACGGCCCACCGGCCGCCGCATCCACGACCTTGTCGAAGCGCCCGTTGGAACCGGCCAATACGCTGGCGTTAACCCGGGTGCCCAGTTCACCGAACTGCTCCGGCTCGCGCTCGAACAGGACGGTCCCGGCCGATGCGCCCGGGCCCCAGAGCACGGTTTGCGGGCCCTTGATCACGGTGAGTTTGTCGTAGGTTTCCGGCGAAATATAGGACGTCGGCGCATCCATCCGACCCGGGCAGGCGCCCAGCAGCATGCTGCCGTTGGTGAGGATGTTCAGCCGCGAGCCGAACATGCCCCGCAGTACCGGGTCGCCATTGGTGCCGCCGTTGCGCACCAGGGCGAAACCGGGAATGGTCTTCAGATAATCGCCGCCGTCGCTGGCCGGTACCGGTTGGCGCGGATCCTTGGGGTTGGTGACCACGGTCAGGGGCGAGTTGGGGGCGATGGCGGTAATGACCGTCGGGCTCAGCTCTTCGATCTTAGCTTCGTGGTGAGCATGCTCGTCGGCCAGCGCACAGGGCGCGAGTAGCAGTCCGCACAGTGCGGTGGCGGTGTAGCGAAAACGAACCCGTGGCTCGTTCGGGGGGCAGCGAACCTGGGCTGCGCCCAATGCGATGCCGGCAGAAAACCTGGACATGATGATTCCATCGAACAGACGTAAACGACACGGTCGGGCAACCTGGGGGCTGTCTTTGCGACCGAGTGAGATTAAGTGTCGGGTCTATGCGAGGAGGGGCGGTGCGCGGGTGCGGGCACCGGGGAAGAATGACGTCCGGGCATGGCCCAGGCGTGGCGAGGGGCTGGTGTAGGTGTGGGGTGGCGGTGTATCGAAGGCGGCGAAGCCATGCCCCCCCGTCAGCGCAGGGCAATTGAACAGCAGGCTGCAATAACCACACTTTTCCCACAGTACGTGATGCTCGCTCTGGGGCGGGCAATGTTCGGCTGTGGGTGCTTCATGCTCGGCGTGAACGCCCGCCGACATGTCCATTTCCATGGCCATGGTCATGGACGAAGACATGCGCTGATCCATCGGCATCGACTGAGAAATCAGTGGACCGATAAAGATCATCAGCATGGCGAACAGGCTGATCCAGCTGCCGCGTGTCAGGCTCATCAGCTGACGGCGGGGCATGACCGACCTGGCGCGGGGAGTTCGCATCGGCAGAAGTTATCAGTGGGCGTGCATTTGGGTTTTGCTGCTGTCGGGGGCTTTTTTCTGCACCGCGACATCGACCGTCACATCCCCGGCTTTTTCGAAATGCAGGGTCAGAGGGAAGCGTTTGCCGTCGCTGAGCAGGCTGCGATCTTCCAGCTCCAGCAGCATCACGTGATAGGCCATGGGTGCGAAGGTGACGCTCGCGCCAGGAGCAATCTCCACGGCAGCTACTTGTTGCATTTTCATCAGGTCGTCTTGCATCACGTGTTCGTGGAGCTCGGCTTTGCCGGCAATCGGCGTGTCGACACTGAGCAGTTTGTCGGCGGTTGTGCCCTTGTTGTGAATCACGAAGTACGCGGCCACGGTCGGCGCATTGGGCGGCAATTCCTGGGACCACGGATGGGCGATTTCAAGCTCGCCCGCTTTGTACTGGTGAGCTTGGGCGAAGCCTGCGGGAAGCAGCAGGGCGGCCAGCAGGATAAGTCTGTTCAGCATGGGTCATTCTCCGGAACGATTCAGGGCGCAGGGTCATGCGGGAAGAATCAGGCCAGAGGTGAGGCGCGGGGATTGAGGCTCGGCCATTGCTGGCGCGGTGTGGGGCTGTCGAGCAGTGGATGGGCAGGGCCGCGATGGGCCGGCTGAGCATCCAGATACAATTGCGGAGCGTGGGCGGCGAGCGCCACCAGGGGCGGCGACCCCGCACAGCACCAGCAATGCTGCATTGTCGAGTGATCGTCGTTCTGCGGCGTGCTCTGCTCGAACTTGCCCAGGGAAATCGCCACCAGCTTCGTGCCGCTGGAAGAGCAGAAACTGCCCCACAGCAATTGCTCGGCTGGCGACTGGGCCTGTGCCATCGCGCCACGGCTGCCGGAAAGCGGCATGGCAAGCATGTTGAACAGCACTGCAAAGCAGGCGATCCAGGCAAATGCAAGCCGTTGTCGGGACATGGGGCAATCCGCTCGGTTGGACGATCAGGTGGCGGTATTTAGCCTGATCGGGATTGATAAGTAAAAAGAGTGCGTGCGGTGTAGGGTCGCAGGGCTGGTATTAACAGTAGCAACAGATCATCAAGACCGTGCTGTCGTGGCAAGGGAGCAAGCTTCCTTACCACGTATGTTTGATCAATCGGTATACAGGAGGGGGCAGAACGTTTGTCAAATGGCCGTCGCATGTAATCTCAAGCCCAAAGCTCTCATGACTTTCATGATAGTTGTGAACTCTGGATTGCCCCCACTTCCCAGTGCTTTATAAAGACTCTCTCGCCCCAGGCCTGCATCACGGGCAATTTGCGTCATGCCTTTTGCCCTGGCGATATCGTTAAGAGCTGCTCGAACCAGTACGCCGTCACCCGCATCTTCTTCAAAACAGGCATCCAGATAAGCGGCCATTTCCTCAGGGGTCTTGAGGTAGGCGGCTGCATCGAAACGTGTGAATTCTTCGGTCATGATTCACTCCTTATTACCAATGGTTTGCGCCATTTGAATAGCGCGTGTGATATCCCGCTTCTGAGTCGATTTGTCACCTCCCACAAGCAGCAAATAAAACACCGAGCCTCGACGGGAGAAGTACACTCTGTAGCCCGGCCCCGAGTGAATTCGCATCTCATACACTGCGTTGCCCACCGGTTCGCAATCACCAAAATTTCCATACTCTGCAGATCGAAGCCTTGCAATGATGCGAGCTTTCCCAGAGATGTCCTTCAGTCCGCTAAGCCAGCTTGAAAATGCTCGGGAGTGTTCAAATTCGATCATTCGGATCGTATTCCTTGGGATACACATTGGCAAGCAGCACTTTCCTCCGGGTGAGACGAGGTCGTCGTGCTAATGACGGTCAGGTGCTACGGCGGGTAGTAGGGAACGGAACTATAGAATTGAGCGTCTTGGACGAAACAGCCGGCTCCGTCTTGAAAACTTGTCGGAAATGTCGCGCGGATGTGCTGAATTCAGAACCCGTCTGATACGAACAAGGCGTCCAGCACCTCATCCACCGTCCCAAACTCCCGATCCACCCCCGGCAACACCGGCCGCCGCAAAACCAGCACCGGCACCCCCCGCTCCCGCGCCACTTCCAGCTTCGGCTCGGTGGCCGTGCTGCCGCTGTTCTTGCTGACCAGCACATCGATCTGCCGTCGCTCGAACAGTTCGCGCTCAGCGTCAATATGAAACGGCCCACGGGCACCAATGACCGCACAGCGCTCATTACCGGGGTAAACATCCAGGGCGCGCAGGGTCCAGAATTGCTCGGGCGGGATTTCGTGCAGGTGTTGCAGCGGCTCGCGGCCCAGGGTGAAGAGGGGGCGGTGGAACGGTTGCAGGGCCTGGATCAGTTCGGCCCAGTCGGCCACTTCGCGCCAGTCATCCCCGACCTGGGGTTGCCATGCCGGACGGCGCAGGGCCCAGCAGAGGATGCCGCAAGCGCGGGCGGCGTGGGCGGCGTTGTGGCTGATTTGCGCGGCGTAGGGGTGAGTCGCATCCAGCAGCAGGTCGATGCCTTGCTCGCGAATGAATTGCGTCAGCCCTTCGGCGCCGCCGTAGCCGCCGACGCGCACCTGACAGGTCAGGTCGGTGGGAACGCGGCCGATACCCGCCAGGCTGTAGATGTGTGTTGGGCCCAGGGTGCGGGCGATGGCCAGGGCTTCGGTGACGCCGCCCAGCAGCAGGATGCGTTTCATTTGAGAGCTCCGGCGTGACCGACCACTGCACCCTGGCGGTCGATGGCGAAGACTTCGACCTGGACCTGAGCCGGTACGATGCTACGGGCGAAGGCCAGGGCGTGTGCGCAAACTGTGTCGCCGAGCGCGATGCCGACGGCGCTGGCCATCGCCAGGGCTTGCTGGCTGGTGTTGGCCTCGCGAATGCCTTGCTGCAAGGTTTCATCGGCGCCGATGGCCGCAGCCCATTCGGCCAATTGTGGCAGGTCGATGCTCGAGTGACGGCTGTGCAGGTCCATGTGGCCCGCAGCGAGTTTGCTGATCTTGCCAAAGCCACCGCAAAGGCTGAGCTTCTCCACGGGCACCTTTCGCACATGCTTGAGCACCGCGCCGACGAAATCGCCCATTTCGATCAGGGCGATTTCCGGCAGGTTGTAGACCCGGCGCATGGTGTCTTCGCTGGCGTTGCCGGTGCAGGCCGCGATGTGCAGGTAACCGTTGGTTTTTGCCACGTCGATGCCTTGGTGGATCGAGGCAATGTAGGCCGCGCAAGAGAACGGTCGGACGATGCCGCTGGTGCCTAGAATCGATAGCCCGCCGAGAATCCCTAGCCGTGGATTCATGGTCTTCAGCGCCAGCGCCTCGCCTCCCTCCACGTTGACTGTGACCTCGAAGCCGCCGGCATAACCGACTTCCTCGGCCAGCCGTCCCAAGTGGTCGCTGATCATTTTGCGCGGCACCGGGTTGATCGCCGGCTCACCGACGGCCAGCACCAGTCCCGGCCGTGTCACCGTGCCCACGCCGCGTCCGGCAACGAAACGAACGCCTGGCCCGTCCGTCAGCCGCACCTGGGAGAACAGCAACGCGCCGTGGGTCACATCCGGGTCATCGCCGGCATCCTTGATCGTCCCGGCTTCGGCGCCCTGCTCGGTCAGCCGGCAGAACTCCAGGCGCATCTGCACCTGCTTGCCTTTGGGCAGCACGATATCGACGGCATCGGCCTGGATGCCACAAAGCAGCAACCGCGCCGCCGCCAGACTGGTGGCGGTGGCGCAGCTTCCGGTGGTCAGGCCACTGCGCAGGGGCGCGGGTTGTTCGGCGGTTTCGTCACGCATCGAAAGGTTTCGTCAGGTCCAGCAAGGTGATCGGCAATGCCTGGCGCCAGGTGTCGAAATCGCCCAATGGCTGGGCCTGGGCAATGTGGATACGGGTCAGTTCGCCGCCATGCAGCTCGCGCCAGTTCATCAGCGTCATCTCGCTTTGCAGCGTCACCGCATTGGCCACCAGCCGTCCGCCAGGCTTGAGCTGGGCCCAGCAAGCGTCGAGCACGCCCTCGCGGGTTACGCCGCCGCCGATAAATACCGCGTCCGGCGGCTCCAGTCCTTCCAGAGCCTGCGGTGCCCGCCCGCGGATCAGTTGCAGGCCGGGCACGCCAAGGGCGTCGCGGTTACGTTCGATCAACCCTTGGCGGCCTTCGTCGGCCTCGATGGCCAGGGCTCGGCAACTGGGGTGGGCGCGCATCCATTCGATACCGATGGAGCCGCTGCCCGCCCCCACATCCCAGAGCAGTTCTCCGGGCATCGGGGCCAGGCGGGCGAGGGTAATGGCGCGCACGTCGCGTTTGGTTAGCTGGCCATCATGCTCAAACGCGGCGTCCGGCAAACCGGCCAAGCGCGACAGGCGCAACGCCGAGGGTTCGGCCCGGCATTCGACGGCGATCAGGTTCAGGTCCGCGACGCAGGGATCGGACCACTGTGCCGCACAGCTTTCGATCCGCCGTTCGGCCGTGCCGCCCAGGTGTTCGAGCACGGTCATGGGGCTGGGGCCGAAGCCGCGCTCGCGAAGCAGCGCCGCCACGGCAGCAGGACTGTGACGGTCGTTGCTCAGCAGCAACAGCCGGACGCCTGTGGATAAATGCGCGCTGAGTGCCGCCAGAGGTCGCGCCACCAGCGACAGGGTGACCACCTCCTGTAAGGGCCAACCCATGCGTGCCGCCGCCAGCGAACAGGACGAGGGTGCCGGGACGATCAGCATTTCATCGCCCCGCACCTGTTTAGCCAAGCTGGCGCCCACGCCATAGAACATCGGATCGCCGCTGGCCAGCACGCACACCGGTTCGCCGCGCCGCGCCAGCAGCGGTTCGAGGGAAAATGGACGGGGCCACAGCTCCCGTTCACCGCGGATGCACAGCGGCAACAGCGCCAGTTGGCGTTCGCTGCCCAGAATGCGCGACGCCCGCAGCAAAGCGTGGCGGGCCGTTCGGCCCAGGCCCTTGAAGCCGTCTTCACCGATGCCCACTACGGTCAGCCAGGGGGTCATCTCTGTTCCTCGAATGGATAGGGTTGATCGGCGGGCTTATTGCGCGCGCGAACCGGGCCGCCATCATACCGTGCGTCTTCGGTTATGGCGTGGGCCGTTGCGAGCCTGCCGGCGTGCGGCGCCGATTCAGACAGACCGCTATCGCGAGCAGGCTCGCTCCCACAGTTTTGACTGGGGGAGGCACTAGGTCTGTGTTTGCCACAGGTCCCGCAGAGTCTGTGGCCGTCACAAATCCCCTGTGGGAGCGAGCCTGCTCGCGATGCGCCTGCACATTCAACCCCACCTTCTCACGCAGGCAGCCGATTCATCGGTAGACGTATTTGAGGATATAGGCATACAGGTCGTTGTAGACCGACTCGGGTACGTGTTCAGCATGGGCCTGGGTCTTGAGCAGTGTCAGGTGGCACTCCTTCACCATTTCTTCGCGATCGCCAATGAGGTGGAGGCGGTTGTTGGTGATGATCTCGAAGGCATTTGCATAAACCACCTTCGGTCCCGCGATAAGCAAAGTCCCGTCCGGATCGAGGGTATAGGTGTTTTGAATGCGCAGGATCCGTTCCTTCAAGGGGCCGAACCCGCGCTCGTACAAGAATATCTGCGAGCCGCTGACTGCTTTGGCGGCCGTCTCGATAGCCAGCAGGGTCGGCTGGGCATTGCCCAGGCTGGCATTGAGCGCCGATAGCGTGACGAACCTTTCCAGCTCCTGTTTCTCCAGGCTTCTGAGGGCTCTTTTGATACTCGATAGATGAGTGAACTCTTTCTTGCAGGCGATGATGTGGGTTTCGAGCTGATAGCCCGCTGCCGTGGCCATCGGCGGGAAGGCCGCAAAATCGCTGCCGTCGAATGCGCATTCCATGATGATGTTGTATTTGTTCCTGAACGCCTCTGCGAAGATTTTCGAGCAAACCTCTCGAACAAAGTCCTCGGTATGCTCATAAGCATGCAGCACACCGCGTTGGATCATCTGGGCGTAGTGAGGGTGTTTTTCCCGGTATTCGGGCAAGTACAGGCGAACATAGTTGTCGTAGCGCCCGGAGGGCAGGAGGCTTTTTTCCAGCAGATAGGTTTTTCCCGATCCCTGCGATCCGGCGACGATCAGCATTTTGGGGGCGGACTCGGCCGTGATGCCATTGAACAGCGTGTCGGTGATTTCGGTGAACGCGGTCGTGACCTGTTCCGGGGTGTAGGCGTAGTTCGATGCGTGTGGCATATCCTGATGTCCCTATCAAAGATTCCCATGAAGTGAAGTGAGTGGTTGCCCTTTTCAATAAAGCGGGGTTTTGCGGCGTGTTCAAATGAGCGTGTGTTCCAAGATATGTATCTGTTTTTAAGGTAAAAATACCTACAGGGAAGGCGGCGGCAACTTACGTCAGCGTGCCCGGCACAGAACCCCATTGGCGGGCTTGTTCGCGAAGGCCTTGGCACATTCAACATCACCCTTTCAGGTGGACCGCTATCGCGAACAGGTTCGATCCCTCCGTTTTGTGGCCGTGATCGCCTCCCTGGCACAGCACGATGCCCGTAATCCGACCAGCAAGCTTTTCATGCCCCCCGGCAAAGCAGGCATAATGGCGGGCCTTCGCCGTTGCGGCGTGCCTTATCTACCGGTTTGCCCTTGAACGAACGTCCATCATCCAGCGTCATACGCCCCTCGGGTTGTCCGGGGTTGCTGCGTGTCGTCCAGGCGCTGGACGGTGGGATCTGCCGCATCAAGCTCGACGGTGGTTCCATTCAGGCCGATCAGGCCGACGCCGTGGCGTGGGCGGCCGAGCGGTTCGCCGGTGGCGTGATCGAGGCGACCAACCGCGCCAACCTGCAAATTCGCGGGGTGGGTCCCCGGCACGATGCGTTGGTCGAGCCCCTGCTGAACGCCGGACTGGGCCCCCGCAAACTGGCCGGCGATGACGTGCGCAACCTGATGCTCAGCCCCACGGCCGGGATCGACCGGCAGATGCTGCTCGATACCCGTCCGTTGGCCGCGCGGATTCTTTTCACCCTGCAAACCCATGAACGCTTCCATGAGCTGTCGGCCAAGTTCGCCGTGCAATTGGACGGCGGGGAAGGGGTGGCGATGCTTGAACATCACCATGACCTGTGGCTCTCGGCGCTGGTTCGCAACGGCGAGCCATGGCTGGCCTTCGGGCTGGCCGGCACCCCGCTGGATAAGCCGGACGGCGCTGTGCGCCTGGCCCAGGGACATGATTTGGTGGTGGCGGTGCTGGAGTTATTTCTCGACCTGGCCCGCTCCGACCAGACGCGCATGCGTCACTTGCTGGCCGAAATCCCGAGGGATGAGTGCCTCGTCCAGTTGGCCCGCCGCGTGGCGTTGCAGCCCTGTGCGGATTGGCGGCGGGACCAGTCCATCGACGGATTGCACATCGGCATCCATTCCCAGCACGACGACCGGGTCTACGTTGGCGCGGCGGCACCTTTGGGCCGGCTCGACGCCGTCATGCTGCGCGCAGCGGCGCAACTGGCGCGGGACAAGGGCGACGCCAGTTTGCGTTTCACCCCCTGGCAAAGCCTGTTGCTGCCCAACGTGCGCCGCGAGGAAGCGGACAATGTGCTGGCGCGGCTCGAAGGGTTGGGGTTGTTGTGTGCAGTCGATCAACCCTTGGCGCAACTCATCGCTTGCACCGGCTCCAGTGGCTGCGGCAAAGCCTTGGCCGACACCAAGGCCGATGCTCGTCAATTGGCCGAGCTGCTGCAACGTCAGGGCCGCGCCCTGAAGATCCATCTGTCGGGCTGTCCGCGTTCCTGCGCAGCGGCCCATGTCGCGCCCGCCACCTTGCTGGCGGTCGCCCCCGGTCGTTACGACCTGTATTTTCGCGATGCGACGCAGCCGGGTTTCGGCGCGTTGCAGGCGCACGATCTAACTATTGAAGCGCTCGGCCACTGGCTCGACGCTCGCCCCCGGAGCCCCCTTGATGCTTGATTACATCCGCGACGGTCAGGAGATCTATCGCAACTCCTTCGCGATCATTCGCGCCGAAGCCAACCTGGCGCGCATTCCGGCCGACCTGGAAAAACTCGCGGTGCGGGTGATTCACGCCTGCGGCATGGTCGAGGCTGTCGATGGCCTGCAGTTTTCCGAGGGCGCCGGCACGGCGGGACGCCAGGCGCTGGCCGCCGGTGCGCCGATCCTGTGCGATGCGCGGATGGTTTCCGAGGGCGTGACCCGGGCTCGCCTGCCCGCGAACAATCCGGTGATCTGTACCCTGCGCGACGAGAGCGTGCCGGCGTTGGCCCTTGAATTGGGCAATACCCGCTCGGCCGCCGCCCTGGAGCTTTGGCGTCCGCACCTGGAAGGCAGCGTCGTGGTGATCGGCAATGCGCCGACCGCCCTGTTCTACCTGTTGGAAATGCTCGATGCCGGCGCGCCGAAACCGGCGCTGATTCTCGGCTTTCCGGTAGGTTTCGTCGGTGCCGCTGAGTCCAAGGCGATGCTGGCGGCCAACAGCCGTGGCGTGCCGTTCGTGATCATGCAAGGCCGGCTCGGCGGCAGCGCCATGGCCGCCGCCGCCGTCAACGCCCTCGCTACGGAGATTGAATGATGCAGCAGCCTGGACGTCTGATTGGCCTCGGCGTTGGCCCCGGTGACCCGGAACTGATTACGGTCAAGGCCCTGCGCCTGCTGCGCGAATCGCCGGTGGTGGCGTACTTCGTCGCCAAGGGCAAGAAGGGCAACGCCTTCGGCATCATCGAGGCGCATCTGCAGGAGGCACAAACGTTGTTGCCACTGGTCTATCCGGTGACCACCGAAGCGTTGCCGGCACCGCTGTCCTATGAACAGGTCATCGCCGACTTCTACGACACCGCTGCCCAACAGTTGGCCGTGCATCTGGATGCCGGTCGCGACGTGGCGGTGATCTGCGAGGGCGATCCGTTCTTCTACGGCTCCTACATGTACTTGCACGATCGCCTGGCCGAGCGCTATGACGCCGAAGTGATTCCTGGCGTGTGCTCGATGCTCGGGGGCGCCTCGGTGCTGGGTGCGCCGCTGGTCTATCGCAACCAGAGCCTGTCGGTGCTCTCCGGCGTATTGCCCTTTGAGGAACTCAAGCGCCGCCTGGCCGATGCCGATGCGGCGGTCATCATGAAGCTGGGACGCAATTTCCCCAAGGTCCGTCAGGTACTCCAGGAACTGGGCCTGGACGGCCGAGCGTTGTATGTCGAGCGGGCAACCATGGCCAACCAGAAGATCGTGCCGCTGGATGAAGTCGAGCCCATGTCCTCGCCGTACTTCTCGCTGATCATCGTGCCGGGCGAACGGTGGCAAGGTTGATGACGTCCAAGGCGCCGGCCATCGTCATTCTCGGCCCCGGCAGCCTCGCAACGGCCCGGCGGATCCAGCAGCGCTACCCTGATGCCTTGATCCACGGCCTGGCCGGACGGGTTGAGGGTGCGGACAGCCAATACCACGAGTTCGGCGCGACGCTGCGCGAGCTCTACCAACAGGACAGGCCGATCATTGCCCTGTGCGCGGCCGGCATCGTTATCCGCACGCTGGCGCCGCTGCTGCTGGAAAAAGGCGTCGAACCGCCAGTGCTGGCAGTGGCCGAGGATGGCAGCGCCGTGGTGCCGCTGCTTGGCGGGTTGGGCGGGGTCAATGTCATGGCCCGTGAGATCGCGGCAGCGTTGCAAGTCGCTCCAGCAATCACCACCAGCGGCGAATTGCGTTTCGGCACCTGCCTGCTCAATCCGCCGAGCGGTTACCGTCTTGACGACCTGGAGCAGGGCAAACGCTTTGTGTCCGATCTGCTGGCCGGTGAGTCGGTGCGTATTGAGGGGGCTGCGCCATGGCTGGATCAGGCGCAACTGCCCCAGGATGAACAGGCGCGTCTGGCCATTCGTGTTGACTGTGCAGCGGCTGCGCCCGCACCGGATGAATTGCGGATTTATCCGCGCACTGTGGTGGTGGCGGTGCCCGCGGGTGCGCCGGTGTCCATTGACGAAGTTTTGCGTGAAGCCGGTCTGGCGGTGCAATCGCTGGCGTGTCTGTTGGCGGCGGACAGCGACATGGCGCGTCCGGATCTACAGGCAGCCGCATCGGCATTGAACGTGCCGCTACGGTTCGCAGGGGCCAGTGCTGACGTTGCCCAAGGGTTGAGCGATGCCCTTGAGCAACCGGCAGCGGTGCGCAGGGTGGGCGATTGTGCGATCGCCGTAGCCGAGCAGCCCCTCGACCCCCAACAGATCGGCCGTCCGCGCGGGCGTCTTGCCGTGATCGGCCTTGGCCCGGGCGCTGCCGATCTGATGGTGCCGGCCGTGCGCGCCGAACTCGACCGAGCCACCGATGTGCTTGGCTACGAAACCTACGTACGCATGGCCGGTCCCTTTCGGCCCGATCAGGTGCAGCACTGCACCGATAACCGCGAGGAAATGCAGCGTGCCCGACATGCCTTCGAGCTGGCGGCCCAGGGGCGCTCCGTGGTGGTGGTGTCGTCCGGCGATCCAGGCGTTTTCGCCATGGCCGCCGCGGTGCTCGAAGCGCTGCACGAATCGAAGGATGCCCACTGGCACAACGTCGACTTGCAAATTCTCCCTGGCGTCTCGGCCTCCCTGGCCACCGCCGCCCAGGCCGGTGCGCCGCTGGGTCATGATTTTTGCGTGATGTCGCTGTCGGACAATCTCAAGCCATGGTCGATCATCGAGAAACGCCTGGATCTGGCGGCTGAAGCAGACCTGGCCCTGGCGTTCTACAACCCGATCTCCCGTTCCCGACCGTGGCAGCTGGGGCGAGCGCTGGAGATCGTTGCGCAACATCGCACGCCGCACACGCCGGTGGTGTTGGGGCGTGACATCGGGCGTCCAGGTCAGACCCTGCGGGTCACGACTTTGGGGCAGTTGACCCCGGATCAGGTGGACATGCGCACCATGGTGCTGGTGGGGTCTTCCACCACTTGCGTGTTCCCTCGCGCTGAAGGTGGCGACTGGGTCTATACCCCGCGCTGGTATGGCAGCAAACCTCTTTGATTCGCCTCGGCAGCCCGTACGGGCTGCCATTATCCAGTGAGTTGCTTACTTACCGCTGGCTATAAAAATCGATGGAGAACCAAGTTGCCGTTAAACTTCTTGTTACAGGGAGTTTGTGTTTTTATTTGGAAATTTATTCAGTTTGAATGACGTCGGGTGATGCGTTAGTTTTGCGTCACCTTATCGGACGTGTTGCGTTCTTAATGTTAACTATCCAAGTGCCTGGAGGCACTTATGGACTGCTGTTGCCTGAAATCGGCTTCGGCATATTTATATGCAATAAATGGAATTATTGGTGATGAGTGAGAACGGAATAAGATCGGCGCAAGGTTACGTCGATTTCATGGGTTTGTTGAAACTGAAGGATCTTGAGCAAGCATTGATGCCGCATAAAGGCACTGATCAATACGAGGCGGTGCTGCGCTATTATTTTGGCTGTATCGCCTCGCTGGATTCGCCATCGATGTTGGAGCCGCTGGGGCTGCTCAAGCAGGCATTGAGGGCGTTTCTGGGCACTGGGCGTCAACGACGCACGGCGGAGCTGGAACCGTCCGGTGCAGCTGAGGCTGTGGACCTGGCGCACATCTACACGACCGTCGAAAGTTTTGAAACACGTCTGCACAACAGCGTCGAGCAGTTAAGGACAGTGGCGCTCGAAGTTCCTAAAAAGTTGCATTTCGTCTGGCTGGGAGGCGGCATTGGCGCGATTCAGCGCGACTACATCAATGTCTGGAAACAAGTGATGGCCGAGGAAGGCTATCAACTTGGTCTCTGGTATGACAGCGATGCGTTGTTGGCTTATGAAACCAATCGGATCATTGTCGAAGCCGCCAAGGCCGATGCCATGCTCCAGGGTGCAATGGATATTACCGATGCATTTGAATTGGGTGATCGCTACGAAGAGCGAGTGATTGTCCTGAAGCAGCAGATGTTCGCTCATATCAAGGAAGTGGTGGAAAACGGCGGTAGTGGCGATGACGCGAGGATCGATCTGCTGGTCCGAGCCTATGGCCAGGACAAGGCTCGGCTGACTGCCCTGAAGGCGGCCAACCTGCTCAGCCTTTCGGCCTTGGCCGAAGGGAGCCTGACATTGCGTGATCTTGCCCAGGGCGAGGCTCCCTTGCAGTTGCAAGATATCTACGAGCGGGAGATCAGCCTGCGTTGCAACCTGGCTTCAGGCTCCGATGTGGTACGCGTCGAAGCACTGTTCAACGAAGGCGGCCTCTACGCCGACGTCGATAACCTGCCGCCCTTGCTGGATAAACTGGGAGGCGTGGACATCCGCGAGTTCCAGACGGACGCACGCCTGGGCGTGCTGCAGCTGCTGCTCGATCGCAATCCTGAGTGGATGCCCGGTCGTCAGGCTTTGCGTGGTAAATACACGAACTATCAAGACCAGATCCCATTGGAAAGCCGTGAGGCGCTCGAGCGTTTCGCTGACAGCAAGCCTGAGCTCAAGCAGGTGTTTGGCATACCGGCAGAGCGTCTCGCCCGGCCGTATGAATTGCGCGCTGTCGCCGAGCAGCATTCGATGAGCAACGCGTTCCTGATGGCTCATCCAGGGGCCGCGATGCTCAAGACCGTCATCGATCGTTTCAGGCTCAACTATGAGATCGTCGATGCCACCGCGCGCTTGGCCGATGAGCAAAACGTTGCCCTCACCGACATCCACGCCATGGAAGATCTTGCTGCGCAAGCTGCGACAGCGGTGTTCGGCAACTTGCGTGAGCTGCCCCCGGAAGAGGAAATGGCGGTCTCTTTTCTGGCTCAGGCAGCCGCCACTTACTACAGCGACGGCATCCGCCCCCAGAGCGAAGTGACCATCTACCTGACCGGGCCTGGTGCCATGCGCGCCGCCATGCTGGATTATCAGCGGGCCAACTTCACGCCTCGAAGCGCTGAAAACTGGCGAACGGAGATCGCCATTCCCGCCATCGCGACGGTGAACCGAGCCACCGAGGAAGAACTGGATCATTCCTGGAAAGAGAACGAAAAAGACGGCGTGCAATGGCTCGGCAATGAGAAAAAAAGCTGGCAGCAGGGCCGCTTCCAGGCACGTTACGCCGGTGAGCTGGCGGAACTGCTCAAATACCGCACGCTTCAGTTCGATGAAGGCTGGCCGGTGTTGGAAGGGCGTCACGTGCTGTCCACCGACTTGCTGCAGCATTTGGCCGATCAGTTGGGTGAGCCTTTCATGGCGGTGATGGGGAGCAGCCACACCGGTGTGGTCGCCTTCGACCAGCCGATACCGCTGAGTTTCGACGCGCGCCAGGCGATCCGCGCCCAAAGTTCCAGTCTGCTGCCGCCTGCGTCGTTGGGCGATTCGCAGACGCAGCGGCTTTCTGTCGCTGAGCTGCTGGGCCAACTTGCCGATGGCCATCTCGACGTGGTGCAGTTGAGCCCTCTGCAACGTCTGCTGCTGGGGACTTTGATCGGCGCAAAGTCCCTGGATAATCGCAACTTCGATGCACTTCGCCCGCAATTGGACAACCTGGCCAACAACCTTGGCGAACGGGGGACCGTGGGCAGCTACGCCATGATCGAACAGGCGTTGTACCGACAGCACGCGCCGGCGTTCCTGGCCGGATTGGCCGACCCGGTCGAATATTCGCTCCTGCATGCGGACACCGCCCTGGGCCTGAAGAAAGACGCCTTGGAGCGGCCGCTGACGTTGCGCCAATGGGGCCGGCAAGTGGCTCGGATCCAGCGGTTGGCGCAGATTGAGTACCGTACCCGGGTCACCGAGTGTGTCGGTGTCGTGCTGGATGGTTTCGAGGCCGACGTGACCAAGCCTGTGCCGCAGGATCTGCTGCTTCAGGGCGAAGGAGACAGGGTGGGCGGACGTTGCTATCCATTGACCCTGGCCATGGCGGCTGCGTTGTCGGCGGGGAAGGCAGCGGTCAACACCCTGCGCGAGCGGTTCTACCTGGGGGCCATCGAGCCCGAGGCAAGCGATTGCGTGACCTTTTTGCAAGGGGTGGAAGCGTTGCGCGATGTGCAGACCGGCGACGTCGGCAGTGCGCTGGCGCGCTCGGACCTGAAACAGGTCGTGGAGATTCTGCAAGCCAGGACGACCACCAGCACGTTGATGCTCAGCTCCGACAACCACGCCATGCTGGTGGCAAGGACCGTCGAGGGCGAGCGCAGTACCTATCACTTCTACGATCCGAATTTCGGCGTATTCGAGTTCGAGCACGCCACGCGGTTCAGGCAGGCGCTGGAGCGCTTCTTCCTCGATCAGGGGATGGCCGGTTATTACGCGGCGTACGGCGAGGCGACGCATCCGACCTTCGATCTGCTTGAGCTGGACGGTGAGCGAGTAGCGGAAATCGAGCTGCCGGGTGCGATCAAGGTCTCGGATCTGCTGCAACCCGCAGCCTTGCCAGGACAGGCGCAACGTCCTGTGCGACAGCGGCTGGCCTCTGCCCGTGGGCAATCGCTGATGAGCAATTCCCGGCTTGGCAGTTGCCTGATGGCGCTCGATGGCCATTGGTGGGGGCAACAGATCGCGCACGTGACCACCGGCCTTCAGCAGCAGGATCAGTTGGCGCCGCGGTTTGTGCCGTTGTTCGAGACCCTGGAGATCACCCCGGACGGCTCGTACCGGGTGAGCCTGATCGATCCTGAAGATCCCGAGCACCTGGTGCGGGTAACCTCAGATGACCATCGACTCCTGCGTATCAAAAGCTACCTGTCGGAACGCTTCCTGGCCCTTGCCAACAAGCCCTCCGTGCCCAGCGATCCTGTCGAGGTGGGAAGTGTTCACACCCTGAATGCCGGCTTCGCCATCCAGGCGCTGATGATGGCGTTGACCGCGCATGAAGGGGCTGATCGGCCCCTGTCTCTGGCCGTGCGGCTGCACGCCTATGTCAATTACGCGCAATTGGTGCATGGCGTCGTGTCCGATGTGGCGGGGCTGGTCGGGCTGGTCCGACAGGCCCTGGCAGAAGAGAAACTCATCGCCCGCACCGTCGCTCCGGTGGTCAAGGCGGCCGTAGGGTCTGGCTTGAGCGAAGCGACCGGCGGCCTCCTGCAACTGGCGAATGTCGGGTTCGACATCTACCAATTGGTGACCGCGACCAACGAAGTCGCACGCGCCCAGTTCGGCACTCAATTGGCGTTCGACTCGGCCGGGCTGGTGTTGTCGGCCGGAGCGCTCGCAGCAGGCGCCACCACCGCCGGCGCTTTTCTTGGCGGGGCCGGGGTGATCCTGGGTGGGTTGGCGGTGGGGGTGGCGGCGCTGGCCCAAGGGTTTGCGACCATTGCCGAGCAAGCCAAACAGGTCGGGCTGTTCTTCGACGAGATGACTAAGGCGCATCTGCAGCCCTATCGGTTTGACGCGCATGGCAAGGCCTGGCTCCCGCACTCGTCATTGATTGTCCGGACACTGGACCTGGCTCGCGGCCAACTTCAGCTGGACAGTCCCAGGCTGTATCCGTTGCGGGATCATTTCGGCGTGCCGACGTTCGATCTCGACTATGACCGGTCGATCGATATTCGCCGCGAATTGCGCCTGCCCGGTCGGGTCATGTTCACCCCCCCCGCCGGCCAGGCCATCGTACTGCCCGGCACGCCGCAAGCCTGCTATCGCTATGAGTACAAGGCGCTGCCATTCGCCAGCTTGCGCCATGACGCCGGGTTCGACACCGCACGGCGCCTGGAGAAGAGAAAGGCCGATGGCGGGTGGCTGTTCCTGTTTTCGTTCTACTCGTTCCCCAGCGACTACATCCTGAATCGCCTGGTCCCGGACTACCGGCCAACGGTCATCGATGTGCTGCTCGACGACCACGAGCGTTCACTGGTGGTGCCTGCCGTTCCCACGGACTGGCAAGGGAAGATTGCCTATCAGATCCGCAGCGCCGGCAAACGCTGTGTGGTGACGCTCAATCCCGGTGTGAGCCTCACCCTGGAGTCGTTGAGCCTGCACGAGGCCAGTTGGGTGCTGGACGCTCCGTGGGCCACCGAAGGCGATATCCGGCTCGAGCGCAGCAGCAGGATGTTCGTGGGCGATATCCAGGTGAACTTTACGGGGCCCCGCCGCCACCAAATATTGCTGCGCCTCAGCGAGAACCAGGTATTCCAGGTCGAGATGACGGAGCTCAAGCTGAGCCTCATCGAGCAGGACGTGCCGCCAGGCATGGAACGGCAGACCTTGCAGACGCACCTCAAGGCCCTGGCCCGGGAGCACCGTCTGGTGATGCCCTACACGCCTGTCCACCACTACCTGGTTCCGTTCGAAAAGCCGGACGAGCCTCGTTACATCACCGCTTGGTATGACACCCGGGAAGATCGTTTCCTGTATATCCGCAACGACGTACCGGGTGCCGAAGACGCGATCCTGGGGACCGTGGCGGGCGGCTGCGCCTACTTTTTCGAACCAGAGAACGTGATTGTCTGGCAAGTCGATGCGGTCACCGGGCTGCTGAGCCACCGTTATTGGTTATGGCCGGCGAAAGGCAAGCAGACGACCATCAAAAGTATCGAGGCGGACCCTCAGGGAGTGGTGCATGTGGTGCAGGAAGTCACCCGCGAGGATCAGACCACCGAGGTGCTGGTCTATGTCATCCATGATGGGCAGTTGCTGCTGAGTTCTGTGACCCGGGATCTCGATCCGACGCTGGAGTCAGTCTTCAGCGCCAGCGAAACGCTGGCCGACTGGTCGCAGGTGTTGGGCGCGGGCTATCCCTTTACCCCGTACGTCGGTGATCGTACCTATGCCACCGTCAACTGGCAGCCGGCCCCCTTTGTTTCGGTCTGCTGGAAGATCGAGGAGACGTTGCGAGACATGGCCTGGATTCGCCGCAGCGACCAATTGATCATCCGTCCCTCGCCGAGACGCAATCATTACCGGGGATGGCCGGACTCGATCAAGAATCTCACCGATCTGACGCTGCTCACACCGGCGCAGGGGAGCAATGTGTTTGTCATCTACGACAAGACCAAGCAGGAGCTGTGCCGCAGGCAGCGCACCCTGGTGGAGGGAAAAGGGCAGTGGTCCAACCGGTGGCTACGCTCCGAGAAACTGGACAATATCATCGCCGTCGAGGACGGCTATCTGGCTCTGATGTCCGATGGCCTGTTCTACAACCTGACGGACCAGGGACGCCAGGAACTGGGCGGTGTGACTGAACATTGGTTCAAGGACCGCGTGCATTGGTGGTCGGAATTGGAACCGTTAGCCCGGCGCTATCCGGGCAAGCCTCTCGCTCTGATCGGCCTGGCCAACTTCACCGGGGACGCGAAGCTGGGGGCCTGGTACATCGACAACAGATTGCTGTTGATCGACCCGGGGCACGGCAAGGAAGTGCGCCTGCTGAGCGCAACGCCGGACGGCGAGGCGGCCTGGTTATTCAATGTTTCAAGTGGTGAAGTCTATCGTCAGGCGTTTATCGATCCGCAACGCCTGGAGCCGGCCTTTGGCGAAGGTTCCCAACTGTTGCAGGCTGACGCGCTGCCCGTCCCACAGCGCGTATGGGCGCCTTGGCAATTCGCCGAACTGACGGTCGAAGGGGCGGGTTTGCGCGGCGTGACATTCGAAGGCGTGGTGGTCTCGTTGCGAGACCCGGAGCCGGCGTTCATCACCGGTGTCACGCTTGAGTGGGTCATCGCTCAGGGTGGGCGTGAGCGTGAGGGGCTTAAGCGATTGCTGGAGTATCCCTTCCATGGCCCGCTGTTGTCGGTGGAGGATCCGGATAACCTGAAATGGTTCGTCACCCAGAGCAAACGCCTGATCCGGGTACCACGGGCCGCGGTTCCCGAGTCTTTCGAAGTGCTTGGGACGCAGAAACAAACCAATCTGCTGATTCATGAAGGTGACAATGGAAAACTGCTCACCTATCCGGACATAGGGCATGCGGGGCCCCTCAGTTATGTACAGCGCAATGGCGAAGTCATGGTCATGGAGGGACAGACGAAGATCGAGGACCTCCTGCCGCTGATGCCCGACGGTGTCACGACCCTGGTCCTGCGCATGGGGCAAGGTACGGAGAGTTATCGATTGTCGAAGGCGGCTTGGTTGAGGCTCGAATCGGTCATTGTCCATTGTCGGCATTCCCTGGACAACGCAGCAACAGAGCCGGGCAAGTTGATCTGGGAACTGGATGAGCCGGAAAAGTTGCTGCTCAGTCTTGTCGACGAACACTTGGTCATCATCGACCCGGACAGCGGGCACAGCGTGATATTTCGTGAGGCGTATGCCGCGGATATCGGCCTGCGGGGCGACGTCCTGCTCAGTTTCGAAAAACATCGGCGTTACGCTGTTTCGACGCTGATTCAGCGAATGGACGCTCGGCACAGTACCCAGGGCAGTGTAGCGCTGAAAGAGCTGCTGAGCGTCCCGGCTGTTGTGGAAAACAGCTTGGCGGATTAATGCAGGTTTAAATACCGATTTAAATCAGTCTATCGTTCGTGGGGCGATTCTCCGCACATTGAGGCTGCTGGTGTGGCTAGGGCACCAGATAGCCTCTGACCCCGGTAAAGATGATCTGCGCGGCCAGTGCGCAGACGAACAACCCCATCAGGCGACTGACGATCTGTAAGCCCTGGTCACCGAGAATCCGCTCGATGCGGCTGGACAGGTAAAGCACCACGCCAACGGTGAAACTGGCCAGGGCGATGCTGATGATGGCCATGAGTTTGTCGTCCCAGTGCGGCTGGCTCACGCCCATCACCAGCAAGGCGCCAATGGTGCCGGGGCCGACCGTCAACGGAATGGTCAGCGGGACGATGGTCACGTCCTGCTGAACATTATCTGTCTGTACGGCTGATTTGCCTTGAGCCATGCCCAGCGCCGAAATGAATAGCACGCTGCCGGCGCCGATGCGGAATGCATCCACGGTGATGCCGAACACGCTGAAAATCACCCGTCCGAACAAATACAGCAATACGCTGGACACCAGCGTCGCGATCGCGACTTTCCAGGCCAGGCGCCGTTGTTCCTTGCGCGAGTAGCCGCGAGTCAGGCCGATAAAACACGACAGCACGAAGAAGGGGCTGTAGAGCACCAGCATCTTCAGATAAACGCTGAACAACACATGAAGCATGGTCGAGGCTCAAGGCGGAGAAAGACGTCGGGAGTCTATCAGGCGTTTTGATGTCTGTCGGCTCAGGACGTCTGCGCGGTACGATTCTGCTGGTCGCGCTGGGCCACCCAGTGTTCGATCAGCTCGCGCAGTTGCGACAGTTCCACCGGTTTGGCCATATGGCCGTCCATCCCGGCCTGACGGGCGCGCTCCTTGTGCTCGGCCAGGATGTGCGCGGTGAGTGCGACCACGGGGGTGCGGGTTCGCTGGTTACCCATTTCCCAGGCGCGTAGCTGTTGCGTGGCGGAAAAGCCGTCGAGGATCGGCATTTCGCAGTCCATCAAGACCAGGTCGTAGCGCTGCTCCTTCATGGCCTTGAGGGCTTCCTCGCCGTTGCTGGCGGTGTCGGGTTGCAGGTTGAGCTTGCCAAGCATGCCACGGATGACCTTGGTGGAAATGCTGTTGTCTTCGGCCACCAGGATGCGGAAGTCGCTGGGTACTTTTACCGGAACGACAGGGCCTGTGCCCGTCGGTATGCTCGGTGCCTGGCCTTTGTTGCGCTGGTTGAGTTCGTCCGCCAGGGTGGTCTTGAGGGTATAGCCGGCCACCGGTTTGGCGAGGATGCGCTTGACCCCGCTGTTGCGTGCCACGACCTTGCTCGGCGCGTTGCTGATACCGGTGAGCATGATCAACAGGATGTCGTGATTCAGGCTCGGGTCTTCCTTGATCTTGGCCGCCAGTTGCATGCCGGTCATGCCGGGCATGTTCTGGTCCAGCAGCACCACGTCGAAGTAGTCCCGCAGGTGTGCCTTGGTGCGCAGCAGCGCCAGGGCTTCCTTGCCCGAGGGTACGGCGCTGACGTTCAGGCCCCAGGCGCTGCATTGCTGTACGAGCACTTTGCGGCAGGTGTCATTGTCGTCGACGATCAACACCCGCGCCCCTTGCAGCGGACCATCGAGGTCGGAGGTCGGATGTTCGAGGCGATCCGGGTCCAGGGGCAAGGTCAGCCACAAGGTACTGCCCTGGTTGCTGCCGCTTTTGATGCCGAACTCGCCGTGCATCAGCATGATCAATTGACGGGCGATGACCAGGCCCAGGTTGCCGCCCAGGCGGGTGGCCGAGAGGAAGTTCTTGCTGTGCAATTCGGCATGCATCAGCGTGTCGCGCTCTTCGGCGTCCATGGGCGTTCCGCTGTCCTGCACCGCGATGCGCAGGCGCGGCTGATTGCTGCGCTCGTCCAGCGCCACGACAATCAACACTTCGCCTTCGTCGGTTTTTTTCAGGGCGTTTTCCAGCAGGCTCAGCAGCGCCTGGCGCAACCGTGTCGGGTCACCGCTGATCACTCGCGGCACTTGGGGCTGGATAAAGCTGATCAATTCGACATTTTGCTGTTCGGCTTTGGCGCGGAAGATGCTCAGGCAGTCTTCGATCAGCGCGTTGAGGTCGAACTGCACGTCGTCCAGTTCGATCTGCCCGGACTCCAGCCGGGAAATGTCGAGGATCTCGTTGATCAGGGTCAGCAGTTCGTTGCCGGCGCTGTGGATCGTCTGCACGTAATCGCGCTGCTTGACCGACAGCGGTGTGCCCAGCAGCAGCTCGGTCATGCCCAGTACGCCGTTCATCGGCGTACGGATCTCGTGGCTGATCTTGGCCAGGAACTCGGCCTTGGCATTGATCTCGGCATTGCTTGCCGCCAGGTCGCGGCTGATGCTGAAACGGCTCTCGTTGATTGAGCGCTGGCGCTCGCCCAGGGCAACACTCATCAGCAGGCCGCTGACGCAGATGAACCCCAGCAGGGTGATGATCAGGCCCTGGGGAGCGACTTCCGTCAGCCCTTGCAGGGCTGGAAGGATGATCAGCGTGCCCAGGTTGAAAACCACCATGGCGGCGACAAACAGCCGTGCCGGGCGATAGCCCTTTTGCCAGTGCCAGGCGCTGACGAACAGCATGCTCAGGCCGGCCAGCGCAACCAGGGCATAGGTCATGATATTGAGTGGCAGTGTGTTCACGAACAACAGCAACAGGCTGCACAGCGTGATGAACACGATGTCTCCCAGCAGCAGCCGGTTCAACGGGTGCGGGCCCAGGGGCGCGAAGAAGCGGTAGGCGAACATCAGGCCGCAGGGCGCGGTCAGCAGCAGGGCCAGATAGGCCCCCGGCGTCTGAATGGCCGGCCAGTCGGGCAGCCAGGCGCCTGCCAGGTTCAACAGCAGCACCAGGCTGAGCATCAACAACCCTTCGCAGGCCGCCAGCCACAGGCAACTGCGTGAGCGGGTATAGGCGTAGCGGGTCAGGTTGTGCAGGATCAGCATCGCGATGCAGCCGAACAGCAACCCGTAGATCAGCGTCTGGTTCTGATTGGCCGCCGCCTGTATCGCCGGTTCCAGTGTGACATAGGGCCGCAGTTCGTGCCGGGACGCCAGGCGCAGGTAGACGTCCAGCTGTTTGTCGCTGCGCGGCAGGGCCAGCAGGTAATCGCTGCTGGGCAGGGGGTGTTCAATACGTGGCAGGGCATCGCCGCCGACCTGTTGGTCCACCAGGGTATCGCCGTCCAGCACATAGAGGTTCAGGCGAGACAGGTCGGGTGCAAAGATACGCAGTATTTGTTCATGTGGGTCGGGGGCCAGCCGGAAACGCAACCACAATGCCCCGCCCGGCTCGGCGGCCCTCAGGCGGTCCAGGTCGATGGGGCTGAATTGATTGGTGTAGCGGGCAGAACGGATGTCGCTCAGCTTCAGGTCGCCCTGTTCGTCGAGCAATACCGCCCAACCACTGCCTGGCGCGGCCTGAGCCGGGAGCGTGCAGAGCAGTGTCAGCAGGGTGACGGTTAAACCTATGGCAATCCTGAGCCAGCGCACGGCGAAATCCCTTCGTAGGTTGATGCCAGATTATAACTATGCGCGGCGCCGGAGCAGACAGGCAAGGGCCATGGGCGCTTGCCGGTCTGAATGGCCGGGTTATTCCAGATTTTCGCCACGCTCGCGGGCAATGGCGCGGTAGCCAATGTCCTTGCGGTAGAAACAGCCTTCCCAGTCGATCTCGGCGGCAAGCTTGTAGGCCTGCTGCTGAGCCGCGTCGACACTGGACCCCATGGCGGTGGCGCAAAGCACGCGACCGCCGGCGGTGACCACCTGGCCATCCTTCAGCGCGGTCCCCGCATGGAAAACCTTGCCTTCCAGCCCGGCTGCAGCCTCCAGGCCTTGTATCGCTTTACCTTTAGCGTAGTCGCCCGGGTAACCCCCGGCTGCCAGTACCACACCGACGCTTGGACGCGGATCCCACTGGGCTTCGACCTTGTCCAGTGCCTGGGCCAGGGCGGCTTCGACCAGCAGCACCAGGCTCGATTGCAGGCGCAGCATCACCGGCTGGGTCTCAGGATCGCCGAAACGGCAGTTGAATTCGATGACTTTTGGGTTACCAGCCTTGTCGATCATCAGGCCGGCATACAGGAAGCCGGTGTAGACGTTGCCTTCCTCGGCCATGCCGCGCACGGTCGGCCAGATGACCTGGTCCATGACCCGCTGATGGACCTGGGCGGTGACCACCGGGGCAGGGGAGTAAGCACCCATGCCGCCGGTGTTCGGGCCGCTGTCGCCATCGCCAACACGTTTGTGGTCCTGGCTGGTGGCCATTGGCAGGATGTTCTTGCCATCGACCATGACGATGAAGCTGGCTTCTTCGCCGTCGAGGAACTCTTCGATCACCACCCGGGAACCGGCGTCCCCGAAGGCATTGCCGGCCAGCATATCGCGCACGGCGTCTTCGGCTTCGGCCAGGGTCATGGCCACGATCACGCCTTTACCGGCGGCCAGACCGTCGGCCTTGATCACGATCGGTGCGCCTTTTTCGCGCAGGTAAGCCAGGGCCGGATCGATCTCGGTGAAGTTCTGGTAGTCGGCGGTCGGAATCTTGTGACGTGCCAGGAAATCCTTGGTGAACGCTTTCGAGCCTTCCAGCTGCGCGGCGCCGGACGTCGGGCCGAAGCAGTCCAGGCCACGGGAGCGGAACAGATCGACCACACCGGCGACCAGCGGCACTTCCGGGCCGACGATGGTCAACGAGACGTTCTTCTCGGCGAAGTCGGCCAGTTGTTCCAGGGCCAGCACGTCGATGGCGACGTTTTCGCATTTGGCTTCGATGGCGGTACCGGCATTGCCCGGTGCCACGAAAACCTTCTGCACACGCGGATCCTGAGCTACTTTCCAGGCCAGGGCGTGTTCACGGCCACCGCTGCCAATGATCAAAACATTCATTTCACAAACCTCGAAAACTGTGGGGGCGCTGCAATCCCCTGTAGGCGCTGACGAGTGAAACGAGGCTGCGATCTTTTGATCTGGCTGTGATGCGAAATCAAAGATCGCAGCCTCGTTTCACTCGTCAGCTCCTACAAGGGGAGCGGTGTATCAGTGACGGAAGTGGCGCATGCCGGTGAACACCATGGCGATGCCGGCTTCGTCGGCGGCGGCAATCACTTCATTGTCACGCATCGAACCACCCGGCTGGATCACCGCAGTGATGCCGACCTTGGCCGCGTTGTCGATGCCGTCGCGGAACGGGAAGAACGCATCGGAGGCCATGACCGCGCCCTGTACCTGCAAACCGGCGTGTTCAGCCTTGATCGCGGCGATGCGGGCCGAGTTCACGCGGCTCATCTGGCCGGCGCCGACGCCGATGGTCTGGCGGTTCTTGGCGTAGACAATGGCGTTGGACTTGACGTACTTGGCCACTTTCCAGGCGAAGATCAAATCGTTGATTTCCTGTTCGCTTGGGGCGCGCTGGGTCACCACTTTCAAATCTTCGCTGCCGATCATGCCGATGTCGCGACTTTGTACCAGCAGGCCGCCGTTGACACGCTTGTAGTCCCAGGCCGGCGCGCGGTCGGCCGACCATTGACCGCAGGCCAGCAGGCGCACGTTGGCCTTGGCGGCGACGATGGCACGGGCTTCTTCGCTGACCGAAGGGGCGATGATCACTTCGACGAACTGACGCTCGACGATGGCCTTGGCGGTTTCGGCGTCCAGTTCACGGTTGAAGGCGATGATGCCGCCGAATGCCGATTCGGTGTCGGTGGCGTAGGCCAGTTCGTAGGCCTGGCGGATGCCGCCCTCGGCGTCGGGGCTCACGGCCACGCCGCACGGGTTGGCATGCTTGACGATCACGCAGGCAGGCTTGACGAAGCTCTTGACGCATTCCAGCGCCGCATCGGTGTCGGCCACGTTGTTGAACGACAGTTCCTTGCCTTGCAGCTGGGTGGCGGTGGCGATACCGACTTCGGCAGGTTTGGCTTCCACATAGAACGCCGCGCTCTGATGCGGGTTCTCGCCGTAGCGCATTTCCTGGGCCTTGACGAACTGGGTGTTGAAGGTGCGTGGGAATTCGCTGCGGCCTTCGGTCGACAGGGTTTCAGCGGCCTGGTTCACGGTGCCCATGTAGTTGGCGATCATGCCGTCGTAGGCAGCGGTGTGTTCGAAGGCCTTGAGCATCAGGTCGAAACGCTGGGCGTAGGTCAGGCCACCGGCCTTGAGGTTTTCCAGCACGCTGGCGTAGTCACTGGCGTTGACCACGATGGCCACGTCTTTGTGGTTCTTGGCCGCCGAGCGGACCATGGTCGGGCCGCCGATGTCGATGTTTTCAATGGCGGTCGGCAGGTCGCAACCTGGCTTGTTGATGGTGGCTTCGAACGGGTAGAGGTTGACGGCCACCAGGTCGATCGGCTTGATGCCGTGCTCGTTCATGATGGTGTCGTCGATGCCGCGACGACCCAGGATCCCGCCGTGGATCTTCGGGTGCAGGGTCTTGACCCGACCGTCCATCATTTCCGCAAAACCGGTGTAGTCCGCGACTTCCACTGCGGCGACGCCGTTGTCTTGCAGCAGCTTGAAGGTCCCGCCGGTGGAGAGGATCTCGACGCCCAGCTGTTGCAGTTCGCGGGCGAATTCGAGGATCCCGGTCTTGTCGGAGACGCTGATCAAGGCGCGGCGGATCGGCAGGCGGGTGGTCTGGTCGGTCATTTCAATTTCCATCAAAAGCAAGGGAAGTCAGCAAAAAAGGCGACCGTTTTTTACGCGGGCGCCTTTCTGGTTTGATTGAATGCTTACAGCAGATCGTACTGCTTGAGTTTCTTGCGCAGGGTGCCGCGGTTCAGGCCCAGCAGCTCACTGGCCTTGGTCTGGTTGCCCTTGACGTAGTTCATCACGCTCTCGAGCAGAGGTGCCTCGACTTCCGAAAGCACCAGGTTGTACACATCCGTGACGGCAGCGCCCTCAAGGTGGGCGAAATAATTGTGCAGCGCCTTCTCGACACTCCCGCGAAGGGTCTGACCTTCTTCGCTGGGCGTATTGAGGTGCTGTTTCAAATTTACGTTGTCGCTCACGGGTGTTATTCCACTCACTAAAGTCTCGGTCATCATCGTCATGCGGCCACCCCTTCGTCCCCTGTCAGGCTCTTGTAACGCTCAGCGAAGAACGCCTGAACGTCGGCGCATTGTGCTTGCGTACCATCCAAACGATTGAAACGGGCGCGAAACTCCCTGGCGCCCGGCAGGGTTGCGAGATACCAGCCCACATGCTTGCGAGCGATGCGTACACCCATGACTTCTCCGTAGAAGGCATGCAGCGCGGCCAGATGCTCTAGCAGAATACGTTCCACCTCGGACAGTTGCGGCGCAGCGAGCTTTTCGCCGGTGCGCAGGAAGTGTTCGATTTCACGAAAAATCCATGGCCGCCCCTGGGCAGCCCGGCCGATCAACAACCCGTCGGCACCCGTCGCGTCCAGCACGTACCGGGCCTTTTCGGGCGAGTCGATATCGCCGTTGGCAAAGACCGGAATCGACACCGCCTGCTTGATCGCGGCGATGGTGTCGTACTCGGCCTCGCCGGTGTACAGGTCGGCACGGGTGCGGCCATGCACCGCCAGCGCCGTGATGCCTGCCTGTTCGGCGATCTTCGCCACCGTCAGGCCGTTCTTGTTCTCCCGGTCCCACCCGGTGCGGATCTTCAGGGTCACCGGCACATCGACTGCGGCGACGACCGCCTGCAGGATCTCGGTGACCAGCGCTTCATCCTTCAACAGTGCCGAGCCTGCAGCCTTATTGCAGACCTTCTTCGCCGGACAGCCCATGTTGATGTCGATGATCTGTGCGCCCAGCTCGACATTGGCCCGGGCCGCCTGCGCCAGCATCTGGGCATCGCCACCAGCGATCTGCACCGAGCGGGGCTCGGGATCGCCTTCGTGGATCATGCGCAGACGCGATTTGCGGGTGTTCCACAAACTCATGTCGCTGCTGACCATTTCCGAAACTACCAGCCCGGCGCCCAGTCGCTTGCACAGCTGACGAAAGGGCTGGTCGGTGACGCCCGCCATTGGGGCGAGAACCAGGCCGTTCTGTAATGTATATGGGCCGATGCGTACCGCCGACATAGGACTTCCCTGAAGTGGGGCCGGATCATGAGACTTCGAAAAAGGGTTGGCATGATACCCGCTCTCGATGACTGGATAAAGGTCGAATTGGATAAAATCTGAACAGCTATTTTGTTATCGCCAGCGGTTTGGTTCGGGTGCGCTGAGTCAGAAAGCTGCCGCCAATCGCCCGGCCCGGGTGTGCATCACTCTGGTGAATGAAAGCTCAGGCTGTAGTTCACCGCTTTCGGTCCCGGGTCCAGGATATCCAGGGCAATATGAATGGGCGTCTGCGGCGGCATTTCTCCCAGGCCTTCGACATCGCCGCCCAGATATTCACCGGGCTTGAAACGGCGACTGGCGATCAAATGCCCGTTGAGGTCGGCGAAACGCAGCTCCAGCAGCGGGAAAGGCTGGGAGAACGGCGCACGGTTGTAGATGATTGCGTCCACCACCAGGGCGCCGCTGAACTCCGGATGGCTGCGCACCACCAGGTTACTGCTTTTGATTTTGGCGATGTCGACCTTGGATGGCACGTCGCAGCCGATGGTCGGGCAAATCTGCAGGAACCACGGGCGATACTGATCCTGACGGGCCAGTTCTTCGAAGTGGTAGGCGATGTACTGGCCGGCCAGGGCCGCGGCGGCAAACAGTATCAACAGGCCCCATAGCAAGCGCCGGCCCCAGGGCGAGCGACGCTTGCGCCAGTCCAGTTGCAGCGGATCGTCATCCAGATCCTGAAGGGCCTCGGCGCGTATTCCGGGTTCATGGCGCTCGCGTGCCTTGCGCGTCGGCACCGCCTGCAGCGTTGCTTCGTCGTGATCGTCGTGATCATCGCTGGCAGACAAGCTCTCAAAGTGTTCGTGGGGCTCGTCGTCCGGCTCCAGGCGTAGCGGGGTGACCGGTTCGTCGTCCGGTTCCAGCGGTTCCAGCGCCAGGGACAAGGACGGTTCGGTGCGCGGAGGCCGGGCCGGTTCATGGGGCGCGAACGGTTCGACCGGGGTCTGGAGGGTCGTTTCGTCGCGCTCGCTGGCGGATTCGCTGTACAGGCTGTCGGACCAGGGCTCCTGGTCGTTCGAGAGCGGGTCGCGTTGCGCGCTCAGGTTGTCTTCACGACGTCGGCCGAAGGTATCCGGCGCACGCTTGTCACGCCGTTCCAGTCGAGCCAGTTCCTTGTCCAGATCATCGAGGTCCAGCTCGGCGGCGGTCCATTGCTTCTGGCTGATCGCACGGGGCGGGGATTCGGCAGCGGGCGTCTTGATTGGCGGTGCCAGGGGCGTGACGGTTTCCTTGGCAGCATGCTGTTCGAGCAATTGCCGTGCGGCATTGAACACTTGCAGGCACGAGCCACAGCGAACCACCCCGCGGGCCACGCTCAATTGAGTGTGGCTGACGCGAAAACTGGTGTGGCAATGCGGGCACTGGGTGACGAAGCTGTCAGTCATGCGGCAATCCGGTTGATACAGGCGCCCATTCTAGCGCCGACGACCGGTGATGCGCACCCAGCCATCGCGACTGGCGATGGGGTCCAGATCAAAGTCTGCGGCATAGGCCGCAGCGACTTCTTCACCCTGTTCGGCCAGGATGCCCGACAGCGCCAAGCGTCCGCCCGGCTTGACCAGGCTCGACAACTGCGGCGCCAGGGACACCAGCGGACCGGCCAGGATGTTGGCCACCAGTACGTCGGCCTGAACCTGTGGCAAGTCTTGCGGCAAGTACAGGGGGAACAGCTCTGGGGCAATGTTGTTGCGCCCGGCGTTGTCGCGGGAGGCTTCCAGGGCCTGGACGTCGATGTCGGTGCCGACCGCTTCCTTGGCGCCCAACAGCAGCGCGGCAATGGCCAGGATCCCCGAGCCGCAGCCGAAGTCGAGTACGTTGCAGTCTTTGAGGTCCTGGCCGTCGAGCCATTCCAGGCACAACGCGGTGGTCGGGTGCGTGCCAGTGCCGAACGCCAGCCCTGGGTCCAGCAGCAGGTTCACCGCATCCGGCTGCGGCGCGGCATGCCAGCTCGGCACGATCCACAGGCGCTGACCGAAGCGCATCGGCTGGAAGTTATCCATCCAACTGCGTTCCCAATCCTGGTCTTCGATCACTTCGCTGTGATGCTCGGGCAACGGGCTGCCGGTGAGCAGCTCCAGATGTGCCAGCACGCTGGTCGGCTCGGTGCCACCTTCGAAAAGGGCCAGCAGGTGAGTGTGGGACCACAACGGCGTGGTATTGAGTTCCGGCTCGAAGATCGGCTGGTCTTCGGCGTCCATGAAGGTTACCGATACGGCGCCGACTTCAAGAAACGCGTCTTCGTAGGTTTCGGCTTGTTCCGGGCTGATAGCCAGACGTACTTGCAGCCAAGGCATGGCGGGCACCTTTGGAAAAATCTACTGGGGGCAGCGCAGGGCTGCAAAGGCGCGCAGTGTACGCCAGGTCGCCGTCAAAGTGGATAAGCGAGTCTTGCGCCGCCCTGCTGGTGTTTCGAGATATATATGTATGACATGCGGGCGCTGGCGGGCGGATAAGGTGCGGGTCCACACAACAGGGAGGAATGTGATGGACAACACTGCCGAGCGGCAAGGCAACACGAGCGGCGCGGGGCCGGTATCTTCCCCGCAGGCGGAAACTGCACAAGTCATTCTGGAGAGGCTGGCTCGTTGGCAGGCTGCTATCGACCAGCGACTACACGCCCAGATGACCTTGCTGGAGGTGCTGGAAGAGTATGTGTTGGTCGAACTGCGCAACCACTATTACCACGGCAACATAGACCCGCATTTCATTGGCACCCTGCTCGACACGGTGCTGCAACGCATGATCGATCAGAAACCGCTGGTTAGCGATGAAGAACAGGAGGCGCCCTACCGCTGGCCGGACGGGGCTGACCTGGGTTTTCCGACTGAGCGCCAGGCGACTATTGTCCAGGCGGTGGAGGGGGGCGCCTCGGGTTTTATTCATCACTACAAGGACTATCTGCGACGCCATTGGCGAATGGCGGAGCGCGACGCCTCGCTTGAAGCGCTGCTCAAGCATAAGCTCGATGAGCACATGGCTGCAGTCGAGCTGCTTTTCCAGCCTGGTTCCTTGGAGGGCCTGGAGGTCGATGAGCTTAGAGCGAAAATCGAAGCGCTCCAGCACCGCTGGCGGCAGATGAGTCAATTGACCGCATTGGCGACGATGCAGGAGCGTCAAAGCCTTGAGGCCATCGCGCGTTTGCAATTGTCTGATTGGTTGCGAGGGCTAAGCGAAGCTGATCATAAAAAGCTGAGGGCTTTTCAGGACCAGACCTCCCAGGCCCAGGCACTGCTGGATGGACTGCTCGATGGCCTGGGTTCGCGGCAGGCTTTTGCCCGGCATCTGGTCAAGGATTATGTCAGGCGTGAGCGGGACATGGACGTCGAGCCGGACCGCATTCGAGTGCAACTGCAGTGGCGAAGTGTGATGGGGCAGCCGGTGCAGACCCGTAGCCTGAGCGAGTTGCTGGCGGCCGGCCCCATAAGGCCGGACACCGTGGCGGTGTTTCTGGTGGAAAACGGCGCCATGCTGCGTAACCAGCCGCTTTCGCCAGCATTCATTAGTCAATTGCTGGCGGATGTTGATGCCCCGGCCGGGTACTTGCAGGCACTGGTCGACCTGTATGGCCGAGGGGATCTGAAAGACGCCATGCTCGATTGGTTCTCGGCACGATTGCAGCAAAGTGCGTTCATAGCCCGCTGTGCGGGTCATTTGAAGGTGACCCACCATGAAGCTCTCAAGGCTCTGTGGGAGGGCGAAGCTTCGGAGCAGTCCGCCAGCGTTCTGCGGGTTAGCTGTCTGGTGCTTCCAAACACGTTGAAGTGTGCCGATTTGCTCTTGTTCTATCGCGAGGACCTGCAAGGCGACCTGCTGTTGTACGCCCCCGACAAACCGGATGGCCAGGAGTGGATCGAATTGCCCTCGCTTTGGGCCGTGAGCGTGGAGATAGGCGCCTGGACCCGCAACGAAGCCGGTCGCGAGTACCTGCTGCAGCGGATCTCTGCGGGAGATCGGGGCGTGGCCCGGGAATACTTTGCCCGTGTGGCAGACAAGCCGATGACATGGGATACAAGCCGGGATCCCAGAGGTGCGGTGGCTGGCTTCAAGGCTTGCCTTGAAGACATCGTTGCAATGGGCCTGAGCAACAACCTGGCACAGGTGGCATTGGACGAATCGCCTCGCTGGTACTCCGCCCTGCCGATAGAGGCGCGGCGAACCATCAGCAGCTTGAGCCAGGAACTTCTGGTCCATCAGCAGGTGTTCAATAAACAGCTGGAGGGCTACGAAGTCTTCGTGGATTTCGCCAAGCGTGTCGTCACGCAAGCGATTGCTCCTTACATGCGCAGCAAGGGCGTGCAGGCGCCGGTCGATCCCGAAACGGTGCTCATCGACTACAACCCAGGGTTGGCGGACGGCAAGACGAAGGTCGCCAGCCTGCTGGAGCTCGTTATCCATGGGTATGACGATAACTCGGGTATCGACAATCCCAGAAAAGGTGTGCGCTCCTCGGTGGGGCAGGACCTGGGGCAGGTCCGCAGTGCGGAGCTTGCGTCCTATATCCGGCGGGCATACGTGGGCGAGCAGTATGTACGGGAGGTCCGTGCCAGGTTCCTCGATGCCAGTGCCCCTGAATACACCGCACGGCGCAATGCCTACCGCAGCCTGTTGCTGACCCGGATGGACCGTGACCTGCGTGTCGCAACGGGCAAATCCCAGTTGAGCGCGAATGAGTTTTGGTGGCTTACCCGCCAAGTCACCCTACTGGGTGAGTCGGTGCCAGTGTCCGGTCCGGTGTATTCGGGGACCGTCGTGCAGCGCGAAGGGGTGATCAGGTTTTCCGTCGGCGGCCATATCGTGATGGGCGTCTACGTCTTCGCCTACTTCGATCCGAAGGGCGCCTATTGGCTGTACACGCCGGACGCTCCGGACGGTGTCACGTTTCGCCGATACCAGGACTTTTCCGGGGCGGTCGCCACGCGCCTGCATGACTATGTGCTGCAGCGGGTCGCGCTCGGCGCCCGCACGGCCGTCAGGCGTTCGTTGGCGGCGCTGGCGGCGACGAGCATTGGCGTCGACACATTGCGCGAGTTCAATCGAGTGAACGATATCCAGGCGGAGTTCGATGCCTACATCGAGCGCGCGCTCAGCGATGTGGAAGACGTCACCAAAAGTCGCGCCGAGGTGATCAGGCAGCAGATCATCAAGGGGCTGCTGTTTGCATCGGCTCCCGTGTGCCTGGTTTACCCGCCCTTCGCCTTACTGCTGGATGTCGCCTTTATTGCCGTCAGCGTCAAACAGGCCGCCGAGGCGCATGGGCAGGGCGATACGGATCGTGCGCTGGGCCACTGGCTGATGGCCTCCTGGGGCCTATTGTTCGCTGCCTTGGGGGGCGGGACCGTTGTTCCGCTACTGGGGCGGGCGGCCAGAAGCCTGAAGCTTGTCGTGAAGCCCATGTCACTGTCCGAGCAGCGCTTGGCAAGCATGGCGCCGCTGATTGCCAAAGAGCCCGGGCCGGTGATCCAGCCCATACGTTTCAAGCCGAAACAGGCGGTCGGCAAAGCGCCTGAGAATCTGGAGCTGGTAACCGGGGAGAGCATCTTCCAAGGCACCTATCGCAGCCCGCCCAGCGCATCGCAGCCACACACTACTCATTACATCCGCAGTAAAGGCAAGTACTACCAAGTGAAGGAAGACCCTTACTTCGGCGGTTTGTGCCTGGTGGATGCCAGTCGCCCCGGCGCCTTGTACAACCTGCCCATCCGCAGGGTGGGGAAGGGCAAGTGGGTACACAACGAGGTCGGGTTGAAAGGGGGCAATGATCAGATGCTTGTCCTGGGACGAGTGAACGATTTGCGGGAAGCGTTTCCCGGTCATGTCTTCCCGGATGTATCAAGGGGCGCGTTGCAGGGCGAGGCCGTGGTGGCAAGGTTCAGCGAGGCCGCGGCGGATAACTATCTGTTCTCCCTGAACGCGCAGACGTGCGTGATCGCGTCGTTGTATAACCCGACCACCAAGGCGGGGGCCGTTATCCATTTCGATCACAATATCCGCGCGCTGATCGAGCGCAGTCTGCGGGACGTGACGCGACGCCTGGGCGCAAACACAAAGGATATTCGTACGACCCTGGTGGGTGGCGACTGGCTGACGGGGGCTGACATTGGCGGACGGGTCAGGTCGGCGATGCGGCGCCAGGGGCTGCGACCCACCTGGGATCATTGGTCGTATTCGTCCTGCTTCGGCAATATCTATGGTGTTTCACTGGATCTGCGCAGTGGTGTCACGACGGTATTCAAGACATCGGCCAGTCAGGTCGAACGCTACTACATACCGGTGCTGGCGAGGGCGAAGAAGGGTTCTGATCCGGTGTCGGTGCGGGCTCGTGGATTCATGACGCGCGTGCGCAGCGAACCGCTGGTAGCCAATGCCAGTGGTGCCGTTCTCACCCCGCAGGGTCGGCCAGCGACTGCGGCACAGATCGAAGCCCACGCGTTCCTTACGGTGGCGCTGAGCTGATCCATTTGGCCGTTATCCTTAAAGAGCAGGCAAAAAAAGACCCCGGCCAATGGACCGGGGTCTTTTTACATCACTTGAAACATCAGTGCTGGTTGCCCAGCTTGTGTTCCAGGTAATGGATGTTGACGCCACCTTTGCAGAAGCCTTCGTCGCGGACCAGGTCGCGGTGCAGCGGGATGTTGGTTTTGATCCCGTCTACCACGATTTCGTCCAGCGCATTGCGCATGCGCGCCATGGCCTCGTCACGGGTTGCGCCGTAGGTGATCAGCTTGCCGATCAACGAGTCATAGTTCGGCGGAACCGCATAACCGCTGTACAGGTGCGAGTCGACGCGAACGCCATTGCCGCCCGGGGCATGGAAATGCTTGACCGTACCAGGGCTTGGCATGAAGGTTTTCGGGTCTTCGGCGTTGATCCGGCATTCCAGCGAGTGGCCGCGGATCACCACGTCATCCTGAGTGAACGACAGTTTGTTGCCGGCGGCGATGCTGAGCATCTCCTTGACGATGTCGATACCGGTGACCATTTCCGAAACCGGGTGCTCCACCTGAACACGGGTGTTCATTTCGATGAAGTAGAAACGACCGTTCTCGTAGAGGAACTCGAAGGTGCCGGCGCCGCGGTAGCCGATGTCGATACAGGCCTTGACGCAGCGTGCCAGGACTTCCTGGCGAGCCGTCTCGTCGATGCCCGGTGCTGGCGCCTCTTCGAGAACCTTCTGGTGACGACGTTGCAGCGAGCAGTCGCGGTCGCCCAGATGAATGGCCTGGCCCTGGCCGTCGGACAGCACCTGGACTTCGACGTGACGTGGGTTGGTCAGGAATTTTTCCAGGTAGACCATCGGGTTGCCGAATGCTGCACCTGCTTCGGAGCGGGTCAGTTTCGCCGAGGAAATCAGGTCTTCTTCCTTGTGTACCACGCGCATGCCGCGACCACCGCCGCCACCGGCGGCCTTGATGATCACCGGATAACCGACTTCACGACCAATGCGCAGAGCGGTTTCTTCGTCTTCAGGCAGCGGGCCGTCGGAACCCGGAACGGTAGGTACACCGGCGGCGATCATGGCGTGCTTGGCCGACACCTTGTCGCCCATCAGGCGGATGGTGTCGGCTTTCGGACCAATGAAGGCAAAACCGGAGTTTTCGACCTGTTCGGCGAAGTCGGCGTTTTCCGCCAGGAAACCGTAGCCAGGGTGAATGGCGGTGGCGCCGGTCACTTCAGCGGCGGCGATGATCGCCGGGATGTGCAGGTAAGAGTGCGCAGCCGACGCCGGACCAATGCAGACGGATTCGTCCGCCAGGCCCAGGTGCATCAGTTCCTTGTCGGCCTTGGAGTAAACGGCGACGGTCTTGATGCCCATCTCTTTGCAGGCACGCAGAATCCGCAGGGCAATTTCACCGCGGTTGGCGATCAGGACTTTTTCCAACTTCGCAGGTTTCAACATCGAAAGCTCTCCGCGGTTCAAACGATGGTGAACAGCGGTTGGTCGTACTCAACCGGCTGGCCGTCTTCAACGAGGATGGATTCGATCACACCGCTGGTTTCAGCTTCGATGTGGTTCATCATCTTCATGGCTTCGACGATGCACAGGGTGTCGCCTTTCTTCACGGTCTGGCCGACTTCAACGAAGGACGGCGAGGACGGGGAAGACTTGCGATAGAACGTGCCTACCATTGGCGAACGGGCAACGGTGCCGTTGAGCGTTGGCGCGGCAGGTGCTGCTGGAGCGGCGGCGGCAACTGGCGCTGCTGCCGGAGCAGGCGCGGCGGCTGGAGCCTGCATCGGTGCCGGCGCGTAGAACTGCTGGGCCGGGGTCTTGCTGTGACGGCTGATGCGTACGGACTCTTCGCCTTCCTTGATCTCGAGCTCGTCGATGCCGGACTCTTCCAGCAATTCGATCAGTTTCTTAACTTTACGGATATCCATGAATCATCAACTCCCAAGGGTCGGTCAGGGGCGCTTAACGCTTGTTGTTCAAGCTGTTGCCTGTTTTTCAAGCTGTTCCAGGGCGGCCTCCAGGGCCAGTCGGTAACCGCTGGCGCCAAGGCCGCAGATCACTCCCACCGCTACATCGGAGAAGTAGGAGTGATGGCGGAAAGGTTCGCGTTTGTGCACGTTGGACAAATGCACTTCGATGAATGGGATGCTCACTGCCAGCAGCGCGTCACGTAATGCGACACTTGTGTGCGTAAAAGCAGCGGGATTGATCAAAATGAAGTCCACGCCTTCGCCACGCGCGGCATGGATGCGGTCGATCAATTCATATTCGGCGTTGCTTTGCAGGTAGAGCAGATGATGGCCGGCATTGCGGGCCCGCTGTTCCAGGTCCTGGTTGATCTGGGCCAGGGTCACGGCCCCGTAGACGCCCGGTTCGCGGGTGCCCAGCAGGTTCAGGTTGGGTCCGTGCAGGACCAATAGGGTCGCCATCTGCTGTTCCTTGTTATCTGTGAGCAGGTGTCAGAACTCGGAGACTATGCCGCAAAGCCTTTATGACTGTCCAGTTCTCTGCAATAGCCAGCACGATGACCGATGTTTGCGCGAAATTTGTGACCATGCTCCTTGATCCGGTCACCGCACTTGAGGAGCCCGCGCTAAACCCTGTGGGAGCGGGCTTGCCCGCGAAGGCGGCGGTACATTCGACATTGATGCAAGCAGACCTACCGCTTTCGCGAGCAAGCCCGCTCCCACAGAGGGCTGGGGGTTTAAACCCGGAACGCCTGCACGGCGGTGTGCAACCGTCCCCCGAGCACCAGTAGATTGTCGCCCTGTTCCCGCCCTTGGCCGATGCGCAGCAGGTTGTCCCCGCCCAATTGGTGAATCCGCTCGCTATGGTCGCGGATTTCGCTGACGGCGCCGCTTTGTTGGGCGGTGACGTCGGCGATGCGCACTGCGGTTTCGGAAATGGTCTGGATGGCCCCGACGATTTTATCCAGTGCGCCGTCGGCCGCTTGTGCCTGGTTGGCGGTGGCTTCGGCGTGTTCGACCTGAGCGCGCATGCCGTCCACCGACTGGCGCGCGGCCAGTTGCAAGCGGGCGATCAGTGTCTGGATCTCGGCAGTGGCGCCTGCCGTGCGTTGGGCCAGGGAGCGGACTTCTTCTGCTACCACCGCGAAGCCCCGGCCCATTTCCCCGGCGCGAGCGGCTTCGATGGCGGCGTTGAGGGCCAGCAGGTTGGTTTGATCGGCAATCGAGCGAATCACCGTCAGCACGCCGCCGATGGTGGCCGATTCCTCGGCCAGTTGTTCGATCATTTGTGCGTTACCTTGCACCTCGCCCACCAGCGCATGCAGGCCGGTGAGGCTCAGGCCGATGACCTTCTGGCCCTGTTCCACGGCATGCCCTGCGCTGCGGCTGGCGTCGGCGGCCTGGCTGGCGTCACCCGCCACCTGCTGAATGGTCGCTTCCAGCTCGCTGAGGGAGTCACGGATCAGCGCCGTGTCACCGGCCTGGTGCTCGGCGCCGCTGTGCAGTTCGCCGCTCAGTTCAGCCAGTGCCCGGCTGCTGCCGGCGACCTGCTCGGCATTCAGGCGAATGGTGCCCACCAGGTCCACCAGATAAGCGCGCAGGCGATTAAGCGACGCTTCGATGTCTTTCAATTCACGGTTGCTGGCGCCCACATGGACGTCACGGCTGAAATCCCCTTCGGCCCAGGTCGACAGGGCCGGTGCCAGATGCGTCAAGGTTCGGGCCAGGCGCCGTTGCAAGGTGTCGATGAGCAGGGCGATCAGCAGGATCAGGCCGATCATCACACCCTGGATCAAACGGACTTCTCCCTGGATTTGCCCATGCTGGGCTCGTACCGCGGGCTCCATGGCATCGATCGCCTGATGCACATCGGCGATTTTCAAGTGCGTGGCGCTGCTCAGTTCGGTGCGTTTCTGGATCAGTTCGCGGGTGCGTCCCAGCTCTGCGGGGTAACGGCCGACCAGGCTGTTGAGTTCGCGTTTGAGGGCGATGCCGGCGTCCTCGGCGACGGTTTTCTCCTCGGTTTGCAAGCCCATCAGCGCAGCGAAATCATCGCCGCCGGATTCGTTGCTGGCTGTTACACCCAGCAATGGCAGGCTGTCGAGGTGTTCGGCCTGGGTACGGATGCTCTCCAGTTCCCGTTCGACATCGGCGGCCAATTCACTGCGTCCGCTGCTGACCAGCTTGTCCCGTGCCAGGGACAGCCGGCCCAGATGCTGGGATGCGGTGAGCAAGGGGGGCAAATAAGCCGGGGCGCCATTGGCGTACTGGGCGAGTTGGTCCAGGCTCGCGCTCAATTCCCGTTCGGCCTGTAATAGCAAAGCCTGCGGATCGCCGGCCAGTTTGCCGGCGGCCAACAACTCGGTCTTACTGAAGCCATCGAGGTTCGACAGGCTTGGACTCAGGGCTTGGGTCAGTTCGGGGGGAAATTGATCGAGCTCTTTTTCCAGGGTCTCAAGTGCCTGGGTGGCTGCGCTGAGGCGCAAGGCGTCGCCGCTGGCCAGATAATCCTCGATGTTGCGTGCAACCTCCCCCTGGAATTGTCGCGACAGGCCCAGGTAGCGCTCCATAAGCAGGTAGGGGCGCTCCAGAGCGATCTGCGACCACCATAGCGTGGCACCCAGGGCCAGGCACACGGCAACTAAAAGAAGGGTATTGAGATTGGTCAGCAGCTTCAGGCGCATCAAGGGTCTACCAAGGGCAGAATCGTAAGTGCTTGAAGTTATTGCGTTTGGGTTACAGGTTTATGACTGAATCGGTGGATTCCGATGAAAAGGTGGCACTTTGCTTTGATTGTCGTGCGCTTTGTACCCGATTGCGCCCTGCGTGCTTGGCGCGGTACAGCGCTTCGTCCGCCTGGCTGGCCATCATCAGGCTGTCGGACTCATCGCTCATCTGCACCACGCCGGCGCTGAAGGTGCACCACAGGTCCTGGGGTTGCGCCGGGTAGTGAATTTCGGCAAAACGCTGGCGGATTTCATCCAGTACCTTGTAGGCCGCATCGATATCCGTGTCTGGCATGACGATGGCGAATTCTTCACCGCCGTAGCGGCCGATGAAGTCGGTCTTGCGCAACCGCTGCTTGAGAAACAGCGCCAGGCTCTTGATCACCCGGTCGCCCATGGGGTGGCCGTGGCTGTCGTTGACCCGCTTGAAATGGTCGATGTCCAGCATGGCAAAGCTCAACGGCTTGCCCTCGCGGCGAGCGCGGAAGCAGCAGTCTTCGAGCAGTTGCAGGATGTGGGTGTGGTTGTAAAGACCGGTGAGGCTGTCGCGGACCATCCGCGCCTTGAGGTTCCGCGCCCGGGCCGCGCGGTTGCGCACGGTGGTGATCAGGTGCCGGGGTTTGATCGGTTTGGTCAGGAAGTCGTCGCCGCCTTCACTCATGGCGTCTAGCTGTTTGTCCAGGTCGTCTTCGGCGGACAGGTAAATGATCGGCACGCTGACATAGCGGTCATTGTGGCGGATCACCTTAGCCAGCTCCGTGCCGGTGCAGGCAGGCATGTACATGTCGAGGATGATCAGATCAGGCTGGAAATCCGCCAGCTCGGCCATGGCCTGGATCGGTTCGATCAGCGTGCGGGTGACGATACCGGCGCTGTTGAGCAGGCGCTCGGTGTGCAGGGCCTGGGCACGGGAGTCATCGATGATCAGCACTTTGTAGGGTTCATACTGGGCAACACAGGTCAGCACTTCGATCTTTTCCAGCAGGCTCGAGGCTTCCAGAGTGCCGGTGAGAAACTCCTGCCCGCCGGCGCGCACCGCCGCCAGGCGTGTCGGCGTGTCGGTTTCCAGCAGGCTGAAGAACAATAGCGGTAATGGCTGCTCCAGACCTTCCTGGGCTTCGGCGGCCAGTTTCAGGCCGATGCCGGGGCCGCTGAAGTCCACGTCCATGACTATCGCGGCCGGCAGGCGCTCGACCATCGAGGCCCGGAACGCCGCCACGCTGTCGAGCGCCTGGGCGCTCAGACCAAAGAACTCCAACTGCTTGGCCAGCCGCTCGGCGCGGTCATGGTCCTGGAGCATCACGTAGATGGGTTTGCGCAGTGGCGGCAGGAAGGTCTGTTCGAGCTGATCGCCATGGCGCAGGCCGGTGCGGGACAGGCGCTGCATCAGTCGATTGATTTCAGTGATCAGGTGGCTGCTCAGCCGTCCACGATTGGCTTCCACCGCTTGCAGCGATTGACTGATGCCCTGGGCAAGCTGGCAATGCTCCGGTTGCTCGAAGCGCTCGGCAAAGCGCAGCAGGCGCAGGTTGGCTTCGCTGAGCTCCGACAGGTCGACGCCTGACCATTCACTGCGTTGCAGGCGCTGCCAAATCTCCAGGATCTGGCGAGCCTGGTGAATTACCCGCTGGGCAAAGTGGTGCTTGAGGCGCTCACGGCTGGGGTCTTCTGGCTCGGTCATATCCTGACTACTAGTTAGGGTGCATGCTGAGATCGACTGGTGGCTCTATGCTAGCACCTCTTTTCATTGGCATGAGTGTCATACGTCAATATTCTGTCTTGAGAGGGTATTCAGTTTATGACCGGTCAGTCTCGTAGGCTGGTGGCAGCGCTTCCTTTATAGTTACCGTTCGATTGCCCTGTCGTGGTCGGCATGATTTGCGCCGCATTATCGCGTTTCAAATCAGGCACGATGGCGTAGGGTTGTGGTCGAACCGTGAACTCAAGTGATTGAAGGGACATCGCCATGCTGGACTGGAAAAACCGCGCGGGCAGCGCGCCTGAACGTGCCGCCGAGCCGAAATCGGCCACCCGCAGCTACCTGGGTGGGCTTTTTTTCAGCCGGGCGCTGGCCACGCTGGTCGGCCTGTACCTGCTGGTGACCATTGCCGTCGGCTGGTACTGGAGCCAGGAGCCCGACCTGTTTCCCGTGCAGCAAAACGCCCAGGCGGCCGCCGAGAAGAATGGCAGGCAAATGGTGCTCGGCTACACCACCGTCGAGACCCTCAAGACCGTGGCCGAGACTCTGTTGACCAAGCCAGGCGGCTATATTTCCAACGACCGTTTCCCGCCGGGCCTGTGGATGGACAACATGCCGAGCTGGGAGTATGGCGTGCTGGTGCAGGTTCGCGACCTGAGCCGCGCACTGCGCAAGGACTTCGCCCGATCCCAGTCCCAGTCCGCTGAGGACGCCGACCTGGCCAAGGCTGAACCGCGTTTCAACTTCGATAACCGCAGCTGGGTGCTGCCTTCCAGCGAGTCGGAATATCAGGAAGGTATCGCTCTGCTGAGCCGCTATCAGGCGCGCCTGTCTGACCCGAACCAGAAAAGCGCGCTGTTCTATGCTCGCGCCGATAACCTGAACAACTGGCTGGGCGATGTCGGCACTCGTTTGGGTTCGCTGTCCCAGCGCTTGTCGGCCAGCGTGGGCCGGGTCAAGCTCAACACCTCACTGAAAACCGAAGTCCCGGCGCCGGGCCAGGTACCGCAAGTGGACGAGGAGGTGGTCGAAACCCCGTGGATGCAGATCGACAACGTGTTCTACGAAGCTCGCGGCCAGGCCTGGGCGCTGTCGCATTTGCTGCGTGCCATCGAAGTGGATTTCGCCGATGTGCTGGCCAAGAAAAACGCCACGGTCAGCGTACGGCAGATCATTCGTGAACTCGAAGCCTCCCAGGAGCCGGTCTGGAGTCCGATGATCCTCAACGGTAGCGGCTTCGGTGTATTGGCGAACCACTCGCTGGTGATGGCCAACTACATTTCCCGCGCCAACGCGGCGGTGATCGACTTGCGGCAATTGCTGAACCAGGGCTGAGAGATGGAAGAAAGCCCGCGGGAGGTCGCTCATCGAGTGGCCTCGGATGCCGAGCTTATCGCTTGGGTCGATAAAGACGACAACCTGCTGGGCAGCCTGGTGCGTTCGGACCTGCGTGAGCGCGGTCTGATCGGGCGCGGCTCCTACATCATGCTGTTCAATTCGGCCGGTGAGTTGTGCGTTCATCGGCGGACCTTGAGCAAGGCGATCTATCCGGGCTTCTGGGACGTGGCGGCCGGCGGCATGGTGCAGGCCAACGAGACCTACGCCGAGTCGGCGGCTCGAGAGCTGGCGGAGGAGTTGGGCGTGAGCGGTGTCGAACTGACGGCCCATGACCATTTTTATTTCGAAGACAGCGGCAGTCGCCTGTGGTGCTCGGCGTTCTCGGCCGTGTGGGACGGGCCGCTGATCCTGCAACCTGAAGAAGTGCTCGAGGCGCGTTTCCTGCCGGTCAACCAGGTGCTCGATGAAATCCTGCACAAGCCTTACTGCCCGGACTCTCTGGCGGCACTTGAGCGCTATTTGCGAGCCCATGGCGAGGATGTCGCAAAGAAGCGCTAAATTGGCGCCGATTGGCCCTTAGCAAGTCGGCTTTTTGCCGTTACACTGCGCGACTTTTCAAGCTGAATCGCTGTCTGCGATCCAGTAGCGCTGCCCCTGCCTGAGTGGGGCTTCGCGGTCGGGGCACTTACTTTTGCCCGGCCAGTCTTTGTCCTCCCAAGAGGATTGCCGGTGGCCAAAAAAGCCGCATCCTTCGCCGCCTTGGGCGGCCTGGTATTTTCTACCGACGCCGGTCGTCATTGCCCTGATTGCCGCCAGCCGGTGGATGCCTGCATCTGCAAACAGAGCACCATTGCTGCCGGTGACGGTATCGCTCGCGTGCGCCGTGAAAGCAAAGGCCGTGGCGGCAAGACGGTGACCACGATCACTGGCGTGCCATTGGCCGAGGACGCGCTCAAGGAACTGGCCACTACGTTGAAGAAACGCTGTGGCACCGGTGGTGCTTTGAAAGACGGCATCATCGAGATCCAGGGCGATCACGTCGAGCTGCTGCTGGCGGAACTGACCAGACACGGCTTCAAGGCGAAAAAGTCCGGCGGCTAGCAGCCTCTGTGAAAACCACCCTCGGTTTGATTCGAACCCCTTCTACAAAGCACGGTTCGAAGTCGTCCCACATGGTTTTCACAGAGCCTGTTCTGAACGGGTTTCTAAACTCAGCGCTGGGAGCAGGGTCTACCTTGCTTACAGGCAAATCGTCATTTCCATTCTCTAGACTGCTCCAGCCTCCTACCGGATGGTGCATTTTGACTTCTTTATAGGGGACTTCGATGTCCGTACGACGCACACGCAAAGACGATGGCAGCCAATGGACAGTTGCGGACAGCCGCAGTGTTTACGGGATCCGCCATTGGGGGGCCGGGTATTTCGCGATCAATGACGCCGGTCGCGTCGAAGTCCGTCCGAACGGTCCAGGCAGTTCGCCCATCGACCTGTTCGAGCAAGTCGACCAGTTGCGCCAGAGCGGCTTGTCGCTGCCTTTGCTGGTGCGCTTCCCCGACATCCTGCAAGACCGCGTGCGCCAGCTCACCGGTGCGTTCGACAGCAACATCGCGCGCCTGGAATACCAGAGCCAGTACACCGCGCTCTATCCGATCAAGGTCAACCAGCAGGAAGCGGTGATCGAGAACATCATCGCCACCCAGAACGTTTCCATCGGTCTTGAGGCCGGCTCCAAGCCCGAGCTGCTGGCGGTGCTGGCCCTGGCGCCCAAGGGCGGGACTATCGTTTGCAACGGTTACAAGGACCGTGAATTCATTCGCCTGGCGCTGATGGGCCAGAAACTGGGCCATAACGTCTTCATCGTGATCGAGAAAGAATCCGAAGTCGGCCTGGTGATCGAAGAAGCCGCGTCGCTCAAGGTCAAGCCACAGGTCGGCCTGCGGGTGCGCCTATCGTCCCTGGCGTCGAGCAAGTGGGCCGATACCGGTGGCGAAAAGTCCAAGTTCGGCTTGTCTGCCGCGCAACTGCTGTCGGTGGTCGAGCGCTTCCGTGCCGCCGGGCTGGATCAGGGCATTCGCTTGCTGCACTTCCACATGGGTTCGCAGATCGCCAACCTGGCGGACTACCAGCATGGCTTCAAGGAAGCGATCCGCTACTACGGTGAGCTGCGCAACCTCGGCCTGCCGGTGGATCACATCGATGTGGGCGGTGGCCTGGGCGTGGACTACGACGGTACGCACTCGCGCAATGCCAGTTCGATCAACTACGACATGGACGATTACGCCGGTGTCGTGGTTGGCATGCTCAAGGAGTTCTGCGATGCCCAGAGCCTGCCGCATCCGCACATCTTCTCGGAAAGTGGTCGCTCCCTGACTGCCCACCACGCGATGCTGGTGGTGCAGGTGACCGACGTCGAGAAACACCACGACGACGTGCCGGTGATCGAAAACAAGGAAAGCCTGCCGGAGACCGTGCAATGGCTGGTTGACCTGCTGGGCCCGACCGATATCGAGATGGTCACCGAAACCTACTGGCGCGCCACCCACTACATGAGTGACGTGGCCGCCCAGTACGCCGACGGCAAGCTGACCCTGGCCGAAAAAGCCCTGGCCGAGCAGTGCTACTTCGCCGTGTGCCGTCGCCTGCATAACTCGTTGAAGGCCCGCCAGCGTTCCCATCGCCAAGTGCTGGATGAACTCAACGACAAGCTCGCCGACAAGTACATCTGCAACTTCTCGGTGTTCCAGAGCCTGCCGGACACCTGGGCCATCGGTCAGGTGCTGCCGATCCTGCCGCTGCATCGCCTCGATGAAGAACCGTTGCGCCGCGCCGTGCTGCAAGACCTGACCTGCGACTCCGACGGCAAGATCAAGCAGTACGTCGACGAGCAGAGCATCGAAACCAGCCTGCCGGTGCATTCCCTCAATCCGGGCGAAGATTACCTGTTGGGCATCTTCCTGGTGGGTGCCTACCAGGAAATCCTTGGCGACATGCACAACCTGTTCGGTGACACTGACTCGGTGAACATCTACCAGAATGCCGACGGCAGCGTGTACCACGCCGGTATCGAAACCCACGACACCATCGAAGACATGCTGCGCTACGTGCACTTGTCGCCGGAGGAGTTGATGACCCACTACCGCGACAAGTGCGCGAGCGCCCGTATCAGTGCCGCCGAGCGCACCCAGTTCCTGGATGCCCTGCGCCTGGGGCTGACGCGGTCGTCCTACCTGTCTTCCTGATGGGGGCCTGAACGCCCTCCGGGACTGTCAGAAAATACACCGTGTGCTGCGGGTTTTTTCGGATAGTCCCGGAGGGCGTTTTTATTTGTGCCGCTGTTATTTCCGCACACGGGTGCATTTAGCCGGTGGTGTCCTCATTTCGTGTAGTCCCTTTCCTAACTTGTATTTGGGCTCTCTACTCGGCCATGGCTCTCAGCGAGAATCCTCAGCCGCCCCTCCTGTAGAGAAACGCCGATGTCCGATCCAGCCAGCGAGCCGTCATTTCGTCTGGAGATAGCCGGTCTGCCCGAGTCCTTTGTTGTCGTGGCCTTCACGGGCAGCGAAGCCATCAGCGAACCCTTTGTCTTTGATGTGGAGCTGTTGATCGGCGATACGCCCCTGGACCTTGCCGGGTTGCTCTACCGCAGCGTCTGGTTGAGTTTCGGCGCTGGGGGGCGGGGCATCCATGGGCAGATTCACGAGCTTGTCCAGCATCGTCAGGGCGCTGGTTGCCGGGTACGCATCGGGCCGAAGCTGGCGTGCCTGGCGCAACGATTCAGCCAACGGGTGTTCAGTGCCCGTTCTGTGCCGCAAATCATCCGCCAGGTGCTCAAGGCCCACGGCATTGCCGGACGCCAGGTGTACCTGGCTTTGAGTGGTGATTATCCGCTGCGCGATTTCTGTACCCAGTATCGGGAGTCAGATCTGCAATTTCTCCAGCGTGTGTGCGCCGAGGTGGGCATTTACTTCCATTTCGAGCAGGCTCGGGATGGGCATTGCCTGGTTTTTGCTGACAGCACGGGCGATTCCCTACCCGATGGCGAGACGCTTTACAGGCGCGAGGGAACGGCTCCGGCGGTGCGCAACTGGCGTGTCCAAAGCGATGTTTCGGGGGAGCAGGTAGCGCTGGGCCGCAGCGATCTGTTGGGGCTGCATTGCGGCCGGACGCTGTCGCTGGCAGGGCATCCTGTCGAAGTCTGGAACCAGCTCTGGCTGTTGACGAAAGTCGAGCATCGCGCGCAGGCCGGCGTATATGGCAACCATTTTCGCGCCATTCCTGCGGGATGGCCGTTCGTGGCGACCGGGGTCGCGGCAAAACCTCGCATGCCGAGTCGGCAGCGCGGCTGGGTGGTCACGGTCGATGAGCCGCAGATGCAGGTGGCGGGGCGAGTGGCGGTGCAGTTCGACTGGGTCTATCAGGGGGAGGGCGCCAGTCCCAGTCATTGCTGGCTGCCGTTGGCCCCTGAGCTGGCCGCTTGGGGGCACGCCATTGGCAAGGGCACCGAGGTGCTGGTGAGTTTTATCGAGGGCGACCCGGATCGTCCATTGATCAGCGCATTGCTCGACGCGCCGGCATCTCGGGAAGAAGGGGATGAGTCGCTTCTGAGTGAAACCTCCCGACCAGTCCATGAGGCGTCTGGCATCGACCCGCTTCTGTTGGCGGCGATCCAGAGCGCCGAGCCGTTGGTGCTGTTGTGTCTGTTGCCCGGAGGCGGCAGCTTCAACCCCTGTAGCCAGCCGTTGTGTACCTGCCGCATGCTCACGCAGCTCGGCGCGGGCGCTGCTCCATGAGTGCTGCCGCCATGTCTGAATCAGCGCCGCAATGGCTGCTGCTCGACGTACCAGGTGCGCCGGGCGCCGCGCAGCGTTTGCAGGAGCAGTTCGCAGAGATCCGGCGCTTTGCCTTGTTCGAAGGCACCGAATTGCACGAGCTGAGGGAGCATGGTCCGTTGCTGGTGGATCTGCAGCAATCGCCGGCACTGGCCAGCCTGTGTCACCTGGATGCCGGCTCCTGGCCAGGGCTGTTGTTGGTCAGCCGAGCGTCAGATGCGCAATTACTGGCGCATCTGCGGCGCATGTTGACGGTGACGTTGGGCCTGCATCACAAGGCCTTGCTGAACTATTACAACCCGCACACGGCCAGCTATTTCTTCGACGGTTGCGATCCTCTGGAACTCAGTTGCTGGCTGGGGCCGATCAGCCTGGTGCGCTGGTTCGGCGGGACCTGGGGCGACAGGACCCTCGGCAGCCAGGGCTGGCAGCAACTCTCCAATCCGGGGCTGGCAGTACCGGCACTGGAAAACGAACACAGTCTCAGCCACTGGCAGCAGAGTCAGTTGCAGCGATGTCTGTTGGAACGCCACGTCTGGCAGTGGTCTTGCTCTACCGGGCGGGATTTCCGCCTGCTCTGGGACGACCTGCAGCAAGGGCTGACCCTGGGGTTTACCGAACGACCGGTACTCGACGACTGGTTATGGCTGCGCCTGCAATACCCCAATGCCCGACCCGTGCCGGGGCTCAAAGGCGGTTCGCAGCGCGAACGCCTGGATCACCTGCGGCGGCTGTGGCAGGACAATCAAGGTTGAAAAGGTTAATGGGCGCCTGCACCGAACCAGCTATCGCGCTGTTGCATGCGCCACGCGAAAGCACCCAGAGTCAGGCTGCGCAAGGCCATGAACAGCAGGAAAGTCATCCACAGCCCGTGGTTGCCGAGCGTTTGCAGTACCCAGGCAAACGGCAACACCAGCAACAGGGTCAACAGCATGCCGTTGCGCATTTCCCTGGCACGCGTGGCGCCGATGAACAGGCCATCGAGCAAATAACTCCAGACCGCAATCAACGGCAGCGCCGCCAGGTACGGCAGGTAGCGGTAAGCGGTGTCGCGCACGTCGGGGATATTGGTCTGCATATCGATGAACAAGTGGCCGGCGAGCAGAAACAGTAAGGCAAACCCCACGCTGGCAATCAATGACCATCCGCAGGCCACTACCAGAGAGCGGCGCAGGGCCAGGCGGTCGCGGGCGCCGATGGCGTGACCGCACAGCGCTTCGACGGCATGGGCCAGACCGTCCAGGGCGTGGGCTGTCAGCAGCAGACCATTGAGCAGCAGCGCGTTGGCTGCCACGGTCGCATCCCCCAGACGCGCGCCTTGCACCGTGATCAGGAAGAACACGGCTTGCAGCGCCAGGCTGCGAATGAAAATGTCCCGGTTCACCGCCAGCAACGGACGCCAGCTTTGCCACACCCCCAGGGCCGCCCAGGCGATCTGCCCCGGCCAGGCCCGCAGCGTGTTGCGCGCCAGGATCAGGCCGACCAGGGCGCCGGTCCACTCGGCAATCACCGACGCCCGGGCCGAACCGGTCACACCCCAGTCCAGGCCGATCACAAACCACAGGTTCAGGGCGATGTTCACCAGGTTGGTCACCAACAGAATCGCCAACGGCGCCCGGGCATTCTGAGCGCCGAGAAACCAGCCCACCAGCGCATAACTGGCCAGCGCCGCTGGCAAGCCAAACAGTCGGGTGTGGAAAAAATCCCGGGTCAACTGCTCAAGCTCGGCGGATGGCTGCATGAAATGCAACGCCACACCACTCAACGGCACGCCGACCACAGCCAGCACCAGCGCCAACCCTATCGCCAGCAGCAGACCTTGCAGCAGCACCTGGCGCAACGCCGCGCCATCACCACGCCCGGCGGCCTGGGCGGCGAACCCGGTGGAGCCCATGCGCAAGAAACCCATGGCCCAGGCCAGCACCGTATACAAGCTCGCCCCGACCGCCACCGCGCCTAACTGATGAGCATGGGGCAAGTGGCCGATGACGGTGCTGTCCACCAGCGCCACCAGCGGCACGGAAATGTTCGAGAGAATCATCGGCGCGGCCAGCGCCCATACCCGACGGTGGGTAAGGCGGTCGCGCCAGTCGGTGATCAGGTTGGACATGAGGGCTCCTTGACGGAGCGCGATTGTAGCGGGTTATCGCAGCATTCCCACGCAGAAAGGGGGGCACGCTTATCAGCAGAAAACCAGTGGATCGCTGAGTGCAATGCCATGATCATCCTGCTCCCTCGCCACAGAGTGCCGCGTCTGGCGCGGGCTCTATGATGGGGAGCGATCTTGGTGCTAGTGAATGATCCAGCTCAACAGCCACAACCCCAGCACCAACCAGATAATCCCCATGACGATCGACGCCCGCATAAAGGCGCGAATCGCCGAGTACAGCAGCATCAGCCCGAGGATCAGCGCAAGGATGCTGATGATCGAGGCGTCCATGCCCAGTGTGCGCGACAGTCCATCGACAAAGTTGCCGCCGGCATTGGCCAGGGTGTTGAACAGGCCGCTGAGCAGGTCGACGATAAACCGGATCACCGAACCGAGCGCCTGGCCGAGCCATTCGAAAAAGCTTTCTACCTGCATGTGTACGTCCTGATGAGAGAGATCGGAATCGAGCCTTGGGCTTCTGGTTGTAAGAGCGGCGCAAGGCCAAGATCGTTCGATTATGGGGCAAAACGCCGCTTCGTACCGAGACGCTTGCCTTCCCTCGTCATCCCCCCGAAGCTATGCGCATTCAGGAGACCCCGATGAACCTTGTTGAACTGACCGAACGCCTGCATGCCATTCGTGACCGTAACGATTGGCGGCAATTTCACAGCCCGAAAAACCTCGCCATGGCTGCCAGTGTGGAAATGGCCGAACTGGTGGAGATTTTCCAGTGGTTGAGCGAGGACCAGTCGCGCCAGTTGCCGGTGGACAAACTGGCCCACGCTGGGCAGGAAGTCGGTGACATCGTGTTGTACCTGTTGCTGCTGTGCAGCGAACTGGGGTTGGATATGGAGGCCGTGGTGCGCAGCAAACTGGCTGACAGCGAGCGGCGGTTCGGCCAATGAGCGACCGTCATTTCGATCAGCTCGCCACGCGTTTTGCCGAAAAAATCTACGGTGGGGCCAAAGGTGCGATCCGTCTGGCGGTGCTGCAGGCCGATCTGCTTGAAGCCTTGCCTGAGCGTCCGTTGCGTGTGTTGGACATCGGCGCTGGCCTGGGCCACATGTCGTTGTGGCTGGCCGAACGCGGCCATCAGGTGACCCTGGCCGAGCCAGCCGAGCCCATGCTCGAAGGTGCCCGTCAGCGGTTCGCCGATGCCGGTCAGAGCGCCACGTTCATCCAGGCGCCGTGGCAGGCGCTGCCCGACCAGCTCACTGAGCCTTACGACCTGGTGCTGTGCCACGCGGTGCTGGAATGGCTGGCCGAACCCCATGCGATCCTGCCGGTGCTGCATCAGCTCACGGCCCCGGGCGGCTGGTTGTCCCTGGCGTTCTACAACCGCGACGCGCTGGTTTATCGCAACCTGCTCAAGGGACATTTTCGCAAGTTGCGCAAAAATGACATGGCCGGTGAAAAACAGAGCCTGACCCCGCAACAACCCCTTGATCCGCGGGAACTGGCGGCGCAACTTGAAGGCTTGTGGCAGGTCGAAACTCAAAGTGGCGTGCGGGTTTTCCATGACTACATGCCGGTGGAGTTCCAGGGCCGCGTGGAGCTGGTGCAGTTGCTGGAGATGGAGCTGGCTCACCGCCGCCATCCGGCGTTTGCCGGGTTGGGGCGTTACCTGCACTGGGTCTGCCGTCCCCTCTGATCTGAAAGAGCAATCGGAGCGCGAAATGAAAGGTCGTTCAGGGTTGTTGGTGTTGTGCCTGGGACTGGCTGCCTGCCAGGGCAGCAACCCGTATGTCGCCACGTCTAACCCGCTGCCTCCGGCGCCGCCGCAGGCCGCCACGGTGTTTGACCGCAGCGCTTACCCCGCGCCACCCCGTGACTACGGACGCTATCGCAGTTGGGCCTGGCTCAACGGGCGACTGCCACCGGGCACCGCTTGGGCGGACTCGGCCCAGGTGGCTGAAGCGGTGAGCAACGCCCTGGATCAACGCGGCCTGCGTCCATTGCATGACAACCGCCCGGCCGACCTGTTCGTCAGTGCCGACCTGCGCCTGGAAACGCGCGTGCGTCAGGTTCGGGACGACTATGATTCCGGTTACTACGGCGGCTACAACCGTTATGACCGTTACGGCCCCGGCTATGGCATGTATCACTCGGTGCCGGTGGTGCGCACTTATCGGGAGCAGGTCGTGGTGGTACGAGTGGACCTGTTCGATGCCCGTGATGGTCAGCCGGTGTGGAGCGCCAGCGCCGAGACCAGCCAGCGCGGCAGTCAGAGCGCGCGCACCGATGCCATTCGCGAAGCGGTGGAAAAAGCCCTGTCGGCTTATCCTCCAAGTTGATTACGCAACGGAGAAAAACCATGTGTCGCCGTCTCGCTCTACTGGCTTTTACCCTGTTGCTCAGTGCCTGTGCGGGTAACCCGGTCAACCACGACTTTGACACCAGCCGGGATTTCTCGGCGTATCGCAGTTGGAGCTGGAAAGAGCCGGCGCTGCAATATCGCCCCGATGATCCGCGCATCAAGAGCGACCTGACCGAACAGCGGATCCGTCAGGCGGTTGCCGATCAGCTCGACCAGCGCGGTCTGCGCCCGGCCCAGGCGGGCGGGCGTGGGGATGTGATGGTCCAGGCTTACCTGATCGTCGAGGATCGCCAGCAACAGATCACGACCAACTACGGCGGAGGTTGGGGCAGCCCGTGGAATGGCTATTGGGGCGGGCCGATGTACAACGAAACCCGCAACGTCAGCTACAAGGTCGCCACGGTGCAGATCGATCTGCTCGATGGCAAGGACGGCAAGCTGGTGTGGCGGGGCAGTGATGAACGAATGCTCAGCAACTCGCCCAATCCTACGGATCGCAGCACCGCAGTGCGTGAGACGGTTGCGCGGATCCTGGCGAACTATCCGCCGCGGTAGGCGGATTCAGCATCGATGCAAGCTGACCCACCGCTATCGCGAGCAGGCTCGCTCCCACGGGGATTTGTGCCGCACGCAGAGCCCATGAACACCCGAGAACCAAGGTGGGAGCGAGCCTGCTCGCGATGGCGACATCACATTCAACAAAGATGCTGGTCCTCAGCCCGCCGGCCGCCAGCTCCCCACCATATGCTCCAGTTCCCCGGCTCCGATCAATCGCAAATCCCCGCTGGACCCCGCCGCACTCGCCAGCAGTGTCACTTCGCTGGGCAGGCGCACCGGTTTCTTGAAGGTGACATCAATCTCGACGTTGGCATCGGGCAAGTGTTCGTCCAGCGCCGCCAGGGTCCTGGCCTTGTTCCACAGGCCGTGGGCGATGGCGGTTGGGAAGCCGAACAGCCGGGCGCTGAGGCCGCTCAGGTGGATCGGGTTGTAATCACCGGACACCTTGGCGTATTGCCGGCCAATGTCAGCCGGCGCGGTCCAGTGCGCCACTTCAGTCAGTGCCTGGAACTCTTGCAGCGGCTCTTCCACCAACGCGCCGTCAAGCTGGACGCCCTTGCAGAGCATCTGGCTCTCGGCCTCCCACAACGGCCCCAATTGATCATCAATGCGAGTCACCAGGTCGAACACCGCGCCCTTGGGGTGAGCTTGCAGATTTTGCACGTTGACGCGGGTCTGTACTTGGCTGACCCCGCCCATGGGCCGCAGTACGCGGATGCGATTGCTCAAGTGGACCAGCCCCAGCAACGGGAACGGAAAGTCCCGGGCGGTGAGCAACTGCATCTGCAGGGCAAACGCCAGTACGTGGGGGTAGGTCGGCGGCAGCAGTCCGTTTTCGGCAAAACCGCAGACCTTGCGATAAGCCGCCAGGCGTTGCGGATCGACCTGTATCACTTGGCGCAATCCGTCCTGCGGCAAGGTTTTTCCAGTGACCTTGCGCCGTGTCGCGGCTTTCACGTACAGCTCGGACATACCGGGTGCGGCGTTTACTTCATGCCATTGGATCGTCATGGTCATGCTCCCAGAAGACTTTGCCCGCACACCCGCAGCGTCTGGCCGGTAACGGCGCCCGTACCCGGCTGGGCGAGCCAGGCCACGGCTTCGGCGACGTCCTGGGGCAGGCCGCCCTGGCCCAGGGAACTCATGCGCCGCCCCGCTTCGCGCAGGGCAAAAGGGATGTCGGCGGTCATGCGGGTTTCAATGAAACCCGGGGCCACGGCATTGATACTGATCCCCCGAGGTTGCAGGACCGGCGCCCAAGCCTGGGCCAGACCGATCAGCCCGGCCTTGCTCGCCGCGTAATTGGTCTGGCCGCGATTGCCGGCGATGCCGCTGATGGACGCCAGCAGAATCACTCGGCCATTGTCCCGCAGGGTGCCACTGTCGAGCAGGGCCTTGGTCAGCACCTGCGGCGCGTTGAGGTTGACCGCCAGCACCGCGTCCCAGAATTCCGGGGTCATGTTGGCGAGCGTCTTGTCCCGGGTGATGCCAGCGTTGTGCACCACGATGTCGACGCCGTCGGGCAACAGTTCAGTCAACTGTGTGGCGGCATCGTCAGCACAGATGTCCAGCGTCACGCTGCGCCCGCTAAGGCGCGCAGCCAGGGCTTCGAGATCGGCCTTGGCCTGCGGAACGTCCAGCAGGATCACGTCGGCGCCATCGCGGGACAGGGTTTCGGCAATGGAGGCGCCGATCCCGCGGGCCGCGCCGGTGACCAGAGCCTTGAGGCCTGTGAGCGGGCGGGTCCAATCCTGGACCTGAGTGTCGCAAGGGTTGAGACGAATGACCTGCCCGGAAACGTAGGCGCTCTTGGGCGACAGGAAAAACCGCAGCGCACCTTCCAGTTGGGTCTCGGCGCCGTCACCCACATACAGCAATTGCAGCGTCCCGCCATGACGCAACTCTTTGGCCAGGGAACGGCTGAAGCCCTCCAAGGCCCGCTGCGTGCTGGCAGCAAACGGATCGGCGAGACTCTCCGGGGCGCGGCCGAGGATGACGACATGGGCGTTGTGGTCGAGGTTCTTCAGCAGGGGTTGGAAAAACTCGCGCAGTTGCTTGAGCTGATCGGCTTGCGCCAGATGGCTGGCGTCGTACACCACCGCCTTGATTTTCGGACCGTGACCGGGGATCCATTCGGTGGCCAGTGTCGGTTCGCCCCCGTAGATGAAGATCGCGTCGGTCAGGCGCTTGGCAAATGCGCCGATCTGTTCGGTCAACGGTCCGCCGCCCAACAGCAACGCACCTTCGATCGGCCGCAGCCGCCCGGCCTGCCAGCGCTCCAGGCGGGCCGGCGATGGCAGGCCCAGCGCACCGACCAGACGCAGGCCCAGGGGCGAATTGGCGAAGTCGATATAACGGTCTGACATGGAACACACTCCGGCTGATGAGGTTCAAAGTGTGGACCATGATTGGCAATCAGTCGTTCGATCGGCCAGATAAAGCCTAAGCTTGTGCGGGAGCCGGGTTCCCGCAGGCCCATTGGCGCATCCGGACATACACAGGGAGTTCTTCATGACACAGCTACGCCGCGTCGCGATCATTGGTGGCAACCGCATCCCCTTCGCCCGCTCCAACGGGGCCTATGCCACCGCCAGCAACCAGGCGATGCTGACTGCCGCGCTCGAGGGGCTGATCGAGCGCTACAACCTGCATGGCCTGCACATCGGTGAGGTGGCCGCCGGTGCGGTGCTCAAGCTTTCCCGGGATCTGAACCTGACCCGCGAATGCGTACTCGGCTCGCGGCTGTCACCCACCACCCCGGCCTACGACCTGCAACAGGCTTGCGGCACGGGGTTGGAAACTGTGCTGTTGACGGCCAACAAGATTGCCCTCGGGCAGATCGACAGTGCCATTGCCGGCGGCGTAGACACCACCTCGGATGCGCCGATTGGCGTCAACGAAGGACTGCGCCGGATCCTGCTGCAAGCCAATCGCGCCAAAACCACCGCTGAGAAAATCAAGACCTTCCTGCAACTGCGTCCCCAGCACCTCGTTCCCGAACTGCCGCGCAATGGCGAGCCACGAACCGGCCTGTCCATGGGGCAGCACTGCGAACTGATGGCTCAGACCTGGCAGATTCCCAGGGAGCAGCAGGACCAACTGGCCCTGGAAAGTCATCAGAAAATGGCCGCGTCCTACGCCGAAGGCTGGCAGAACGACTTGATGACGCCCTTTCTCGGCCTGACACGGGACAACAACCTGCGCCCGGACCTGACCCTGGAAAAACTCACCGCCCTCAAGCCGGCCTTCGAAAAAAGCGCCAAGGGCACGATGACGGCGGGCAATTCCACGCCATTGACCGATGGTGCCTCACTGGTGTTGTTGGGCAGCGAAGCGTGGGCCAAGTCCCGGGGGCTGCCGATCCTGGCATATGTGCGCGACGGCGAAACGGCAGCGGTGGATTTCGTCAACGGAGCAGAAGGGTTGCTGATGGCGCCGGTCTACGCCGTGCCTCGGTTACTGGCGCGCAACGGCCTGACGTTGCAGGACTTTGACTACTACGAGATCCACGAAGCATTTGCCGCCCAGGTGTTATGCACGCTCAAAGCCTGGGAAGACCCGGATTATTGCAAGACGCGCCTGGGCCTCGACGCTCCGTTGGGCAGCATAGACCGCAGTCGGCTGAACGTGAAGGGCAGCTCCCTGGCCGCCGGGCACCCATTTGCCGCCACGGGTGGACGAATCGTCGCCAACCTCGCCAAGTTGCTGGACGTGGCGGGGCGGGGCCGCGGTCTGATTTCCATCTGCGCGGCCGGTGGCCAGGGTGTAACGGCAATCATCGAGCGTTGAGGGTCGCCTCGCGTTGTTGATGGATCAGTTCCCGCTGGCGGTTGGCGTAACGTTCGGCCAGGATCGAACAGACGATCAGTTGCAACGGGTGATAAATCATGATCGGCAACAGGATCAGCCCCAGGCCGGGGTTGTTGCCGAAAATCAATGCGGCCATCGGCACCCCGGCCGCCAGGGATTTCTTGCTGGCGCAGAACACCGCAGCAATCTCATCGGCGTTGCTGAACCGCAGGGCCCGGGCGGTGCGGGTGGTCATCCACAAAATGATTGCCAGCAACACGGCACTGCCAAGCAATGCACTGAGCAGTACAGCGTTGCCTTGTTGTTGCCAGATCCCGGACACCATCGAATTGCAGAACGCCGCGTAGACCAGCAGCAGGATCACCAGTTTGTCGATGATGCTGGTGTAGCGTTTGTACCGTGCGAAAAAACCGCCCAGCCAGCGCCGCAGTAACTGTCCGAGCACCAGCGGCAGTAGCAACATCAGGCAAAGGTCGAGCAAAGTCGCACCCAGGTCGATGCCCCCGGCGCCGCTGCCGACCACGAAACTGACCAGCAGTGGCGTCAGGAAAATACCCAGCACGCTGGACAGGCTCGCGTTGAGAATCGCCGCCGGTACGTTGCCGCCGGCGCTGCCGGTCAGGGCCACCGAGGACGAAATGGTCGAAGGCAGGACACACAGGTAAAAGAACCCCAGCATCAGCAGTGACGGTACATGGCGGCCCAGAAGCAAATCACTGACCAGCCAGATCAGGGGAAACACGCCGAAGGTAAAAACCTGCACCATCAAGTGCAGCCGGATGTTTTTCAGACCGTGGCGGATCTGCTCGCCGGACAGGTTTATCCCGTGCAGGAAGAACACGACAAAGATGCCGATATTGACCACCCACTCGGCATGCATGGCGCCACCCGTGGCGCCAAAGCTGGGAAACAGATACGCCAGCAACGTGGCAAGCAGCATGCCGCACAGGAACCAGTCGGTTACCAGGCGTTTGAGGTGTCTGAAAATGTGCATACGGCACCGCAAGTTGTAAGAAAGGTCGACTTAGCCTAACGTCGGCACTTGCAGCCGTCTTGCGACATAAGGCCAATCCATGCCGACTAACGGACACCAACAACTCGAAAGACGCATTCCCGACCTGACGGAATTGCCCAGGCCGCTTTATGCCCGTGTCGAAAGCTTGAGCGCCGGTTCGTGGACCCAGGCCCATCGTCATGATTGGGTGCAGTTTTCCTACGCCATCAGTGGCGTGCTGGGTGTGCACACCGCTGAAGGCAGTTTTTTCGCCCCGCCACAATGGGCCATCTGGATTCCTGCCGACCTGGAGCATCATGTGGTGACCTCCACCCGGGCGGAAATGCGCAGCCTTTATGTCCATCGCGACGCCTGCCCGTGGGCCGATGAGCGCTGCCGGGTGCTGGAGGTCACGCCGCTGGCTCGGGAGCTGATCAAGGCTTTTTGTCAGCTGCCGGCCGATTACGCCCAGGGCGATACCCAGCAAGCGCGACTGGTGCAAGTGTTGCTGGACCAGTTGGCAACGCTGCCGGAGGTGGGTTTTTCCCTGCCGCTGCCCCGCCATGTGCGTCTGCTGGCGTTGTGCAATGAATTGATCGAACAGCCCGACCAGAACGTGACTTTGCAAGTGTGGGCCGAGCGCCTGGGCACCTCGGAAAAAACCCTGATGCGTCTGTTCCAGCGCGAAACCGGCCTGAGCTTTCGCGCCTGGCGCCAGCGCACTCGGTTGTTGTCGTCCCTGGGGGCGTTGGAAAAAGGCGATAGCGTGACCGGCGCGGCGTTGTCCTGTGGCTACGATTCCACGTCCGCTTTCATAGTGGCGTTCAAGGGGATGTTTGGATTGACCCCGGGGGAGTTGTTTAAACATTGAATCAGGTGCACTGGGCGTGGCTGTCAGCTCTTGTCGCAAATGCCTTTGCATTCAATTGCCAACGCTATGCGCTGTCTCGGCTATGATTCGGCTCGGTCGATTTAATCCGGCACATTGTGTGCATCGAAGGGTTCATAAGTCGGCAACCCCTCCCCGTGGAGGGAGGATTGCCGTATAACGACTGTCATTCGCGTGTTCGGTAATAAAGGACCCACAATAAAAGCTGATGAAGACTCCAAAACGCATTGAACCCCTGATCGAGGACGGTCTGGTCGACGAGGTGCTGCGCCCACTCATGAGTGGTAAAGAAGCAGCTGTTTATGTGGTGCGCTGCGGCAACGAGCTACGTTGCGCCAAAGTCTACAAGGAGGCGAACAAGCGAAGTTTTCGTCAGGCGGCCGAATACCAGGAAGGCCGCAAGGTGCGTAACAGCCGCCAGGCCCGTGCCATGGCCAAGGGCTCCAAGTTCGGGCGCAAGGAAACCGAAGACGCCTGGCAGAATGCCGAAGTGGCGGCGCTGTTCCGGTTGGCCGGCGCGGGCGTGCGAGTGCCCAAGCCGTACGACTTCCTCGAAGGTGTGCTGCTGATGGAGCTGGTGGCCGACGAGTACGGCGATGCGGCACCGCGTCTGAACGATGTGGTACTGGAGCCGGATCAGGCCCGTGAGTATCACGCGTTCCTGATCTCCCAGATCGTGTTGATGCTGTGTACCGGTCTGGTGCACGGTGACCTGTCGGAGTTCAACGTGCTGCTGACGCCGACGGGCCCGGTGATCATCGATCTGCCGCAGGCGGTGGACGCCGCTGGCAACAATCACGCCTTCAGCATGCTGGAGCGGGATGTGGGCAACATGGCGTCCTACTTCGGCCGGTTTGCCCCGGAGCTCAAGCGCACCCGGTACGCCAAGGAAATGTGGGCGTTGTATGAAGCCGGCACCTTGCACCCGGCCAGCGTGCTGACCGGCGAGTTCGACGAGCCGGAAGAGCTGGCGGATGTCGGCGGGATCATGCGTGAAATCGAGGCTGCCCGCCTGGACGAGGAACGCCGCCAGGCTGTCCGCGCCGCTGACGACGCTCCCCCCGGCAAAACCGAAGAACCGCCTCCGCCCTGGATGCAGTGACCGCTTGACCAGAAACCCGGCCCAGGCCGGGTTTTTTGTGGCTGCCCAAAAAATCCCACACTGTTTTTGTGAGGCCTCAAAATCTGCGCCCGCCACCAACTCCCTGTGGGAGCGAGCCTGCTCGCGAAAGCGGTGGGTCAGCTTGCATGGATGTTGGATGTGCAGACGTCATCGCGAGCAGGCTCGCTCCCACATTGGTTCTCGGGTGTGCATGGATCCTGCGTCTACCACCAACTCCCTGTGGGAGCGGGCTTGCTCGCGAAAGCGGTGGGTCAGCTTGCATGGGTGTTGGATGTGCCGCCGTCATCGCGAGCAGGCTCGCTCTCACCTTCGCTCAAGCATGCACTGCCTTCTCGCAACACCCCGACGCCAGTTCCTTGAGAATCGGGCAGTCAGGGCGATGGTCGCCGTGGCAGTGTTCCACCAGGTCCTGGAGGGTGTCGCGCAGTTCGGCCAGTTCGCGGATTTTCTGGTTCAGTTCGTCGATGTGTTGCCGGGCCAGGGCCTTGACGTCGGCGCTGGCTCGTTGGCGGTCCTGCCAGAGGGTCAGCAATTTGCCGACCTCCTCCAATGAAAACCCAAGGTCCCGGGAGCGCTTGATAAAGGCCAGGGTGTGCAGGTCATCGGCGCCGTAGATCCGGTAACCGCTGTCGGTGCGATGAGCCGCCTTGAGCAGGCCAATGGATTCGTAGTACCGGATCATCTTCGCACTCAGGCCGCTCTGGCGGGCGGCTTGGCCGATGTTCATGGCTTGTCCTCCAGGTGTTTGGGTGTCCAGAGTTTCAACAGTAACGCATTGCTCACTACGCTGACGCTCGACAACGCCATGGCCGCGCCGGCCAGCACCGGGTTGAGGAAGCCGAACGCCGCCAGGGGAATACCGATCAAGTTGTAGACGAATGCCCAGAACAGGTTCTGACGGATCTTGGCGTAGGTCTTGCGGCTGATGTCCAGCGCCGCCGGCACCAGCCGAGGATCGCCGCGCATGAGGGTAATACCGGCGGCGTGCATCGCCACATCGGTGCCGCCACCCATGGCAATGCCAATGTCCGCAGCAGCGAGGGCCGGGGCGTCGTTGATGCCGTCGCCTACCATGGCCACCACCGAATTTTTCTTCAACTGCTGGACGATGGCGGACTTGTCGGCCGGCAGTACTTCGGCATGAACATTGGTGATGCCCAATGCCTCGGCCACTACCCGGGCACTGCCGCGATTGTCGCCGGTCAGCAGATGGCTGCCGATGTGGCGTTCATTCAGGGCTTGTACCGCCGCCAGTGCGCCGGACTTGAGTGTATCCCCGAAGGCGAACAGGCCCAGCACCCGTGGCGTTGCGTTTTGTTCGATCAGCCAGGAGAGGGTTCGGCCCTCGGTCTCCCAGGCCTGGGCCGACTCGCTCAGCGAACCGGGGGCCAGGCCCAGTTCGTCCAGCAAACGTCGGTTACCGAGGGCCAGGCGCTGCCCGTCCAGGCTGCCGGCAATACCGCGTCCGGTCAGCGACTGGCTGTCGTTGATGTCCGGGACCTTCAGGCCGCGCTCCGCACACGCATCCAGCACCGCCTTGGCGAGGGGGTGTTCGCTGCCGCGTTGCAGTGCGCCGGCCATTTGCAGCAGCCTGTCTTCGTCACCGTCCAGGGCGCTCAAATGGGCGATGCGCGGTGTGCCGGAAGTCAAGGTGCCGGTCTTGTCGAACACCACGGTGTCGACGTCATGGGCGCGCTCCAGGGCCTCGGCATCCTTGATCAGGATTCCGTGGCGGGCGGCGACACCGGTGCCGGCCATGATTGCCGTGGGTGTCGCCAGTCCGAGGGCGCACGGGCAGGCGATCACCAGTACGGCAACGGCGTTGATCAGCGCCGTTTCCAGTGGTGCGCCGTACAACCACCAGCCGATCAACGTCGCCAAGGCCAATACCAGCACGACCGGCACGAAGACCTGGCTGACTTTATCCACCAGTTTTTGAATGGGGGCCTTGGCCGCCTGGGCGTCCTCCACCAGGCGGATGATGCGCGCCAGGACGGTTTCCGCGCCCAGGGCCAGGGTGCGCACCAGCAGGCGACCTTCGCCGTTGATGGCACCCCCCGTCACCTTGTCGCCGGGCTGTTTAGGCACCGGCAGGCTTTCGCCACTGATCAAGGCCTCGTCGGCGTGACTCTGACCTTCCAGCACTTCACCGTCCACCGGGAAGCGCTCGCCGGGCTTGACCAGCACTTGATCATTCAAGCGCAGGGCGCTGATGGCGACGTCCCGCTCCTGACCATCAATGACCAGAATCGCCCGCTCCGGCCGCAAGGCTTCGAGGGCACGGATGGCACTGGCTGTCTGGCGCTTGGCGCGGCTTTCCAGGTATTTGCCCAGCAACACCAGAGCAATCACTACGGCCGAGGCTTCGAAGTACAGGTGCGGCATGCTGCCGGGGCGGGCGATGGCCCATTCATAAATGCTCAAGCCATAACCCGCGCTGGTGCCCAGGGCCACCAGCAGATCCATATTCCCGGCCCCGGCACGCACGGCCTTGTAGGCCGCGATATAGAACCGCGCCCCGAAAATGAACTGCACCGGCGTCGCCAAAGCGAATTGAACCCAGGCCGGCAACATCCAATGCACGCCGAACGGTTGCAAAAGCATTGGCAGCACTAACGGTACGGACAGCAAAATCGCCAGCACCAGGGCCATGCGCTCGCGATTCAGGTGATTGCTTTGTGCGTCATGGGGTTGCTCGGCCTGCCAGACGCTGGCGTCATAACCGGCGCCCTTGACCGCATCGATCAGGGTTTGCGGATCGACCCGGCCGAGCAAGTCGAGGTGGGCGCGTTCGGTGGCGAGGTTGACGCTGACACGGTTCACTCCGGCGACTTTGCTCAGGGCGCGCTCGACCCGGCCGACGCATGAGGCACAGGTCATTCCCTCGATGGACAGTTCCAGCGTCTGCACCGGGACGCTGTAGCCGGCCTGTTCGACGGCCTGCATCAAGGCGGGCAGGCTGCCCTCGGGCGCCTGGATCCGCGCCTGTTCGGTCGCCAGGTTCACGCTGACGGCGCTGGCCCCTGTGACGTTGCTCAAGGCGCGCTCGACCCGCCCGGCGCAGCTGGCACAGGTCATCCCGGCAATCGGCAGATCGAAAAGGGTGGATTCAGGCATCGGAAAGGCTCCCTGTAGTGAATGACTACAGGATCAACCTTGCCACGCCGGGAAGGTCAAGCGCTAATCCAAAAGCTTGTACACACACCTTGTGGGAGCGGGCTTGCTCGCGAATGCGGTGTGTCAGTTAACCCTTGAATCGACTGACACACCGCATTCGCGAGCAAGCCCGCTTTTTATCTAAGGGGTCAGTAACCCAGCTCAGCCGGCTTGAGATACATCCCTTCCTGGGTCATGGCAATGCGGAACTTCAGTATGTCGCCCGCCTTGAGCGTGACATCCTGCGACCCCGGCGCGAGCATGCCTGGGCTACAGCCCTGCGTCTGGCCCGGCAGCAGTTTCAAGCGCAAGGAGAATTTTCCGGGTGGCAGGTTGAAGGAGGTGCTCTGTTCCTGGAACAAACGCCCCGAGAGCTGATCGCCGATATAGATGCCGATTTCGCAGGAAGTCGGCACTTCCAGGCGCTCGCGGGAAATGATCAGCACGCCGTAGTCTTCACCGACGGCCGACGCCTGAGGGCTCACCGCTGACAAACCGAGCATGCAAAACAGGCTGAACGCTGACCAGCGCATGGCTGAACCTCCGGTGTGAAATCCTTGATGTGTGCAGCTTGGCCGAGCTTGACGCCGATTGCCAGCCCGGCAGTTTTCGTCAGAACTTGACCTTTCCATGATGGCAAGCTTGAAACTGCCGGCAACCTCAATCCCAAGGAGTTATCTCATGCAAACATTCAATGTTCAGGGAATGTCCTGCGGTCACTGCGTCAAGGCGATCACCCAGGCTGTGCAGGCCAAGGACCCGGCGGCGGATGTACAGATCGATCTGAGCGCCAGGACTGTTCAGGTCCAGAGTTCTTTGTCGGTCGATGCCGTGGTCCAAGCCATTAAAGAGGAGGGATACGAGGCCCGTCTCGCCTGAGATATTTAATAGTTAGCGACCTATCGGAATGTTCAAGAGCGCCCGGCAGGGCTAGACTGTCGGGCTGCTGACTGACGCCTGAACCTGGACGCCTGATGAACTTCCGTACCATTTTGATTCTTGGCGCCTTGAGCGCATTCGGTCCCTTGGCGATCGATTTCTATCTGCCGGCTTTCCCGGCCATGGCGACTGCCTTCGGCACCGACGAAAATCACATCCAACTGACCCTGGCGGCTTATTTCCTCGGATTGTCCATCGGGCAACTGGCCTATGGGCCGGTGGCGGATCGCTTCGGACGGCGGGTTCCGTTGCTGACGGGTGTCGGTCTGTTCACCCTTGCATCTCTGGCCTGTGCCTACGCGCCGAGTCTGGAATGGCTGATCGGTGCCCGTTTCGTCCAGGCCCTGGGCGGATGCGCCGGCATGGTGATTTCCCGGGCGGTGGTCAGCGACAAATGCGACGCGGTGGGCTCGGCCAAGGTGTTCTCCCAACTGATGCTGGTGATGGGGCTGGCGCCAATCCTCGCGCCGATGCTTGGCGGGCTGTTGGTGAACCTGCATGGCTGGCAATCGATCTTCATCGCTTTGACGGTGTTCAGCGCACTGGCGGCGACGGCCGTGGCAGTGTGGCTGCCGGAAAGTCTGCCGGCCCATGTGCCGCGTCAACCATTGTCTGGGGCGTTGCGCCAATATGGTCGACTGTTGAGCGACTCGGTCTTCCTGGGTCACGCCTTGACGGGAGGCATCGCTATCGCCGGAATGTTTGCCTACATTGCCGGTTCGCCTTTCGTCTTCATCAAGCTCTACGGGGTACCGGCCGAACACTTCGGCTGGTTGTTCGGGACCAACGCGGCGGGTTTTATCCTGGTAGCGCAGGTCAACGCCCGATTGTTGTCCAAGCGAGGGCCGGCATTCCTGCTGTCGCGCGCGGTGTGGGTCTATCTCGCCGCCGGGTTGTGTTTGTTGGCGGTCAGTTCCTTGCACACTGAGCGGTTGTGGCCGTTATTGATTCCGCTGTTCATCTGCATCGCCAGCCTGGGTTGCATCCTGCCCAATGCCTCGGCTTGCGCCATGAGTGGGCAGGGTGCTCGTGCCGGTAGCGCCTCGGCGATGCTGGGATGCCTGCAGTTTTCCGTGGCTGCCGGTGCCGCCGCATTGGTGGCGGCGCTGCACGATGGCACCGCCGTGCCGATGGCGATGGTCATCAGCCTTTGCGGGTTATTGGTGGTGGGTGCAGCGATGCTGACCCGCCGCCTGCAACAGGCCCGGACACTGGCACAGGCCAGTGGCCAGGACTGATTCAGCCGGCCGCTCGCTGCTCCTGTTCGGGGTAGCGGTGAGGTGCGTGAATACGCGCTTGCAGGGTGGTGGCGAAAGCCTGGGCCTCGGCCTCGGTGCGGAAGGTCACAACGTGTTGGTCAAGGCGCACTTGCCACTGGGATTTTGCCACTTCTTTTATCAGGATCTTCATTGCTGACCTCCTCACGTAAAAGATTGCGCTGCAAAGGCCTCGAGTGTAGACCTGAATGCGATCGCAATTGTGACAACGGTCAATTCTCAGACTGACGGTGCAGGTTTTTTTTGTGGGAGCAAAGCTTGCTCGCGATACGCGACGACTTGGCCTGACGGGGAGCCGCGCTACCTTCATCGCGAGCAAGCTTTGCCTCCACAAAAACCGCCCCCTTATCGGTGGTTAGAAACCTTCAAGCACAATCTTGCCTTTGGCTTTTCCGCTTTCCAGCAGGGCATGGGCCCGGCGCAGGTTCTCGGCGTTGATGGTGCCAAAGTGCTCGCCCACGGTGGTCTGCAACGTGCCAGCGTCGATTAGCGCGGCGACTCGGTTGAGCAGGTTATGCTGTTCAATCATGTCCGCCGTTTCGAACAGCGAGCGGGTGTACATGAACTCCCAATGCAACGACAGGCTCTTGCGCTTGAGCTTGGTCACATCCAGCACCTTGGGATCATCGATCAGCGCCAGTTTGCCCTGGGGCGCCAGAGCCTCCACCAATTGATCCAGATGCAGGTCGGTGTGGGTCAGGCTGGCGACATGGGTCACCTGAGGCTGGCCTGCCTGCTTTAATGCATCGCTCAGCGGATGGCTGTGGTCAACGACCAGATCGGCACCCAGGCCTCTTACCCAGTCCTGTGTCTGCGGCCGGGAAGCGCTGCCGATCACTTTCAGTGCGGTGAGCTGGCTGGCCAGTTGCGTCAGTATCGAACCGACACCTCCCGCAGCGCCGACGATCAACAGGCTTTGGCCCTGATCGTCCTGGCCTTCCTGGATTTGCAGGCGCTCGAACAGCAACTCCCACGCGGTAATGGCCGTCAGCGGCAGGGCTGCGGCTTCGGCGAAACCGAGCGTCTTGGGCATCTGGCCGACGATACGTTCATCCACCACATGCAATTCGCTGTTGCCGCCGGCTCGGGCAATGGAGCCGGCGTAGAACACTTTGTCGCCCGCCTTGAACAGCGTGACTTCATTGCCCACCGCCTTGACCACGCCGGCCACGTCCCAACCCAGCACTTTGGCTGCGCCGTCTTCAGGCTGGACGTTCTGGCGAATTTTCGTGTCGACCGGGTTGACCGAAATGGCTTTGACTTCCACCAACAAGTCCCGAGGGCCGGCGGTGGGTTCCGGCAGTTCAATGTCTTGCAGCGATTGCGGGTCGGTGATCGGTAACGAATGGTAGTAGGCGATGGCTTTCATAGGGCGGCTCCTTGAAGTGAGTTCGATGAAGCCAATGGTTAGCTATTTATCACCGAGATAAAACCGGCTAAAAGAACAGGCTCTTTCAATGTTTTTTTGATAATGAGGCCGTCATGCTTCGATTCGACGACTTGCAGTTGTTCGTCCGGGCCGCAGACCTGGGCAGCCTTTCTGCCGCCGCCAGGGTCATGGACCTGTCGGCGGCGGTGGCCAGCGCCGCATTGAAGCGCATAGAACAACACCTGGGCGCCCGGCTGTTGGCGCGTTCTACCCGCAGTTTGCGCCTGACGGCCGAGGGTGAAGGCTTCCTTGAGTATGCCCGCGCGGCGCTGAGCAGCCTCGACGAAGGACGCAGGTTATTGACCAGTGGCCAGGATCAGGTCAGCGGGGTGTTGCAGTTGTCCGCCCCCTCGGACTTGGGACGCAACTTGCTGCTGCCCTGGCTGGACGCGTTCCAGGAGGAGCATCCGGGGCTGACCGTGCGACTGCTGCTGGGTGATCGCATCGCTGATCTGTTCAAGCAGCCGGTGGACGTCGCGTTGCGTTATGGCGAGCCGGAAGATTCGAGCCTGGTAGCCCTGCCGATCGCACCGGATAACCGCCGGGTGCTGTGTGCATCGCCCGCTTACCTGGCTCGGCATGGCGAACCTGTTCAGTTGGAGCAACTGGCCCAGCACAATTGCCTGTTGTACATGCTCGGCACGCGGGTTCATGACCGTTGGCGTTTTCATGACGGCAAGCGGGAAATGAGCCTGACTGTCAGCGGTGACCGCTTCAGCGACGATGCCGATGTGGTGCGTCGCTGGGCGGTGGCAGGCGCGGGGATCGCTTACAAGTCCTGGCTGGACGTTTCAACCGATGTGTTGGCCGGACGTTTGAAAATCCTTCTGCCGCATCTGCAATGCGAGCGCGCGCCGCTCAATCTGCTGTGTGCTCACCGAGCGCAACTGAGCAAACCCATCAACCTGCTGCGGGAAATGCTCAAGCTGCGTTGTGGCCGGTTGACGGCACAATTTGCCCTCTCGACGGGGGACGACCATTAGTCGCATGTAAATAGAGAATTTTCCCTCACGAACAATCGCCTCCAAAGGTTTCCGGAGGACAGGAAACCTCGATCCGCACGCTTATACTAGCGGCCGCCTGAAGCGGCGCGCGATTTGCGGCGGTCGAGCCGCTTTGGGCGGCCCCATTGCCGGTCACTAGCGCCAGAGCAGTAGACGAATGATTCAACAGGGAGTGAATACATGGAACATGCACCTTGCATCAGCCAGATCGCCACGCTGCTGGCCGACCCAAAACGCAGCGCAATGATGTGGGCCTTGATGGACGGCACGGCGCGGCAGGCTGAAGAGCTGGCGTTGCTGGCCGGGCTGTCGCCCTCTTCGGCCAGCGCCCATCTGGGCCGTCTGTCCGCCGGTGGCCTGTTGAAAGTCGAAGCCCGTGGCCGCAAACGGTTTTTCCGCCTGGCGGCACCCGAGATCGGTGCTGCCGTCGAAGCGCTGGCCAGCGCGACCCTGGCCAGTACGCCGCGGCAGCTTCCGGAAGTCTTCAAGCGCGGGGTCTTGCCGGGCAAGGCCCCGTCGGCTCCCGCTTCGTTGATGCGGGCCAGGCTTTGCGAGGACCATCTGGGCGGCACCCTGGCGGCAGACCTGTATCAGCGCTTGCTGGATGCCGGATGGATCGAGCAGGGCGACCAGCGGGTGATCGTGACTCACAAAGGTGCCAATGAGCTGGCCGGGCACGGCCTGTTCATCCAGGCGCTGGCCCACCGCAACGCCCGCACCGCTTGTGCCTGCCCGGACTGGAGCGAGCGACGTCCGCACCTGGGGGGCGCCTTGGGGGCGGCATTGCTGCAACTGTTCATGCAGTCCGGTTGGCTGAGCTTGCCCAACGACTCCAGGGCCTTGCAGGTAACGGTGCTTGGTCAGCAGGAAATCCATCGGTTCGCCACGCAGGACACTGTGGAAATGGCGTTCTAGGGCTGCCGACAGGTCGTATTCAGCAATAGCCTCCAGCAAGGTTCGCGCACACTCGAACCTGGGATTTTTTTGGATTGGGGGAAACAGCATGGATACTCACGGCTACAGCGCGGCGGAACGTCTGGAGCGCCTGCCCATCAGCGGCTACCACCGAATTATTTTCATCATTATTGCCTTGGCGTTTTTCTTCGACTCCATGGACCTGGCCATGATGACGTTCCTGCTGGGCTCGATCAAAGCCGAGTTTGGCTTAAGCACCGCCCAGGCAGGTTTGCTCGCCAGCTCCAGTTTCTTTGGCATGGTACTGGGAGCATCGCTGTCGGGCATGCTGGCCGATCGGTTCGGGCGCAAGCCGGTGTTCCAGTGGAGCATCGTGTTGTGGGGCGTCGCCAGTTATTTGTGCTCGACCGCCCAGAGCGTCGATTCACTGATGCTGTTCCGCATCCTGCTGGGTATCGGCATGGGCATGGAGTTTCCGATCGCTCAGTCGATGCTCTCGGAGCTGATCCCGGCCACACGCCGAGGCCGTTATATCGCGTTGATGGACGGCTTCTGGCCGTTGGGTTTCGTGGCGGCGGGCGTGCTGTCGTATTTTCTATTGCCGGTGATCGGCTGGCGCGACATCTTCCTGGTGTTGGCGGTGCCGGCGGTGTTTGTCCTGGTTATTCGCTTCTTCATTCCCGAGTCGCCGCGCTGGCTGGAACAGGCCGGCCGGGGGGACGAGGCGGATGACGTGCTCAGGCGAATCGAAGACAAGGTCCGAGCCTCGTTGGGGCGAGGAGAACTGCCTGAGCCGATTCGTCTGCCGAGGGGCGAGAGCACGCCGGGCAATTTCTTTTCGGCCCTGGCGCAGATCTGGTCACCGCTGTATCGCCAGCGCACGATGATGATCTGGAGTGTCTGGTTCTTCGCCTTGCTCGGTTTTTATGGCCTGACGTCCTGGCTCAGTGCGTTGTTGCAGCAGTCGGGGTTCGCGGTGACCCAGTCGGTGTACTACACCGTGCTGATTTCCTTGGGCGGGATTCCCGGTTTCCTCATGGCGGCGTGGCTGGTGGAGCGCTGGGGACGTAAACCGGTGTGCGTGGTCACGTTGCTGGGTGGTGGGGTGATGGCGTTTCTTTATGGTCAGAGCGCGGTGTTTGGCGGCAACGTGGGCCTACTGATCGGCACCGGGCTTCTGATGCAGTTTTTCCTGTTCGGTATGTGGGCGGTGCTCTACACCTACACGCCGGAGCTGTACCCCACCTCGGCCCGGGCCACGGGCTCGGGTTTTGCCTCGGCTGTCGGCCGCATTGGTTCGCTGCTCGGGCCCCTGGTCACCGGGTTGGTGTTTCCCATTACCGGACAGGGCGGTGTGTTCGCCCTGGGCGCACTGTGCTTCGCCGTGGCGGCGGGGGTGGTCTGGGTGTTTGGCGTGGAGACGCGGGGCAAGACGTTGGAGGAGCTGAGCGAGGGTACGGTGGCCGGTTAACCCCCCCCATGTGGGAGCGAGCCTGCTCGCGATAGCGGTAAGTCAGCCGACATCGATGTTGAATGTCATGCCGCGATCGCGAGCAGGCTCGCTCCCACAAGGGGCATCAGTCTTAGGGTTTTACCAGCCGCGCATCCAGGCTGTTCTGCGCCAGGCGCGTGGCCTGGTCCTGGGTCATCCCCAGGTGGGTGTGCAGCGCGTGGAAGTTTTCGGTGACGTAGCCGCCGAAGTACGCCGGGTCATCGGAGTTGACCGTCACCTTCACACCGCGCTCGAGCATGTCGAGGATGTTGTGTTGCGACATGTCGTCGAACACGCACAGCTTGGTGTTGGACAACGGGCAGACCGTCAGCGGGATCTGTTCGTCGATGATCCGTTGCATCAGTCGTTCATCTTCAATGGCCCGCACGCCGTGATCGATGCGCTGGATCTTCAACAGGTCCAGGGCTTGCCAGATGTACTCGGGCGGGCCTTCTTCACCGGCGTGGGCAACGGTCAGGAAGCCCTCGTTGCGCGCACGGTCGAATACCCGCTGGAACTTGCTCGGCGGATGGCCCATTTCCGAACTGTCCAGGCCCACGGCCACGAACGCATCGCGGAACGGCAGCGCCTGGTCGAGGGTTTTCTCGGCCTGTTCTTCGCTCAGGTGACGCAGGAAACTCAGGATCAGGCCGCTGGTGATGCCCAGTTGCTGTTCACCGTCCTTGAGGGCCGCGGCGATGCCATTGAGCACCACTTCGAACGGGACGCCACGGTCGGTGTGGGTTTGCGGGTCGAAGAACGGTTCGGTGTGAATCACGTTCTGTGCCTTGCAGCGCAACAGGTAGGCCCAGGTCAGGTCGTAGAAATCCTGGGAGGTGCGCAACACGTCGGCACCCTGGTAATACAGGTCGAGGAATTCCTGCAGATTGTTGAAGGCATAGGCCTTGCGCAGGGTGTCCACGTCGCTCCACGGCAAGGCAATCTTGTTGCGTTCGGCCAGGGCGAACAGCAGCTCGGGCTCCAGCGAGCCTTCCAGATGCAGGTGCAGTTCAGCCTTGGGCAAGGCGTTCAGCCAGTCGTACATGTTCTTTTCTCATCAGCGAATCGATGGCAGGCATTCTACAGGGGCTGGCCGCAATGTCTGGTAAAACCTGACCGGCTGATCCACTACACCGCCTGTTGTTCCCGCCGGTAAGCATAGGTGTCAGCGAAGCGTGACAGCAGGAATTCGGCGCAGGTGGTGGTCGGGTACTTCGGTGGGTGGCCCTCATCCTGACAACCGGGCAGGCATTGGATCAGCGTGTCGGGGTGCGGCTCGGCAAAGAACGGCATCGAATAGCGGTCTACCCCCAGCGGGCTGATCACCCGATGGGGGGTGGACAGGTAACGGTCGTTGCTCCAGCGCGCCATCATGTCGCCGAGGTTGACCACGAACGTCCCGTCGATGGGCGGCGCGTCGATCCATTGGCCATTGACGTTGCGCACTTGCAGGCCACCGGCGGCGTCCTGGTAGAGCAGGGTGATGCAGCCGTAATCGGTATGGGCACCGGCACCTTGCTGCTCGGCAGAGCTGGCGGTGTGACGCGGCGGATAGTGAATCAGGCGCAGCACGCTCACAGGCTCGGTGAAGCGCGTGTCGAAGAAATCCCGCTCGATGCCCAGAGCCAGGGTCATGGCGCGCAGCAGGGTTTGGGCAAGGGCCTGCATGTCGCGGTAATGCTGCTCCATCAGGGGTTCCCAGCCCGCGAGGTCCGGGTGTCGGTTAGGTCCCCGCAGAGGCTTATGCGCCAGCACGTCGGGATGATCGGCCGGCAAGTGCAGGCCCATGTCGAAGGTTTCTTTCAGGTCGCTGGGTTTGGCCGGGTCCAGTTGTTCGGTGGCGACGGCGCCGTAGCCGCGATGATGGCGGGTCTGGGTGATGTCGATCTTGAGTTTTTCTGCTACCGGCAGCCTGAAGAAGCGTTGGGCATGGTCCAGGACTTCGGTAATGCGCGCCGGGCTGATGGGGTGACCCTTGATGTAGAAAAAGCCCCACTGGCGGCAGGCCTGGTCGATCTGGTTGGCGACCGATTGCCAGGCGCTGGGGGCATCGCCGTAGAGCGGGCTGATGTCGATGATGGGAAGGCTGTTCATGCGGCTTTCCTGATTGTGTGGGGGCCGATGTGGGAGCGAGCCTGCTCGCGATAGCGATTTGTCTGTCGACATCAACGTTGAATGTCAGTCCGCTATCGCGAGCAGGCTCGCTCCCACAGGGTTTTGTGTTGACTCGTCAGTTATTTGGGAATCTCAGCCTTCATGCCTTCGACGTAATAATTCATCGACGCCAGTTCCGCATTGGTAGCGCTCACGCCCGCCGGGATTTTCTCGACGCCGGCCTGGTCCTTGATCGGCCCGGTGAACGGATGGAAAGCACCGCTCTCGATGTCGGCGATGATCTGCTCGGCTTCGCTTTTGACCGCCGCTGGCACCAGGTCGCTGATCGGCAGCTTTACCGTGCCTTCCTTCAGGCCGCCCCAGTAGTCCTGGGATTTCCAGCTATGGTCGAGCACGCTTTGGGTTGCCTGGATGTAGTGCGGGCCCCAGTCGTTGACAATCGAGGTCAGCACCGCCTTGGGACCGAAGTGGGCCATGTCCGAAGCGTAGCCGACGGCGTAGACGCCGCGCCGCTCGGCGGCCTGGATCGGCGCCGGGCTGTCGGTGTGCTGGAACACCACGTCCACGCCCTGATCGATCAAGGCGTTGGCGGCATCGGCTTCCTTGCCCGGATCGAACCAGGAGTTGACCCACACCACTTTGATTTCGGTGCCGGGGTTGTACTTGTTCAGGGCCAGTTGGATAGCGTTGATATCGCGGATCACTTCTGGAATCGGGAAGGAGGCGACGTAGCCGATTTTTTTGCTTTTGGTCATCTTGGCCGCGATGAAGCCGCCGACGTAGCGACCCTCATAGGTGCGTGCCAGATAAGTGCCCAGGTTCTTGTCCTGCTTGTAGCCGGTGGCGTGTTCGAAGGTCACCTTGGGGAATTGCTTGGCGACCTTCAATGTTGGGTTCATGTAGCCGAAGGACGTGGTGAAGATCAGGTCGTATTTGTCCTTGGCCATGTTGCGGATCACCCGCTCGGCGTCGGCGCCTTCGGGCACGTTTTCCACGTAGTTGGTGGTGATTCGGTCGCCGAGTTTCGCCACCAGTTCCTTGCGTCCCTGTTCATGCTGGTAGGTCCAGCCGTGGTCACCGATGGGGCCGATATAGACGAAACCGACCTTCAGCGGGTCGGCGGCGCTGGCATTCAGGCCGGCGCTCAGACCGACAGTTGCAGCGACGGCGCAAAGCAACATCTTCAAGGGACGCTTGTGCATGAACTCGAACTCCATTTTGTTGTGAGGTTGGCTGAACAGCGCTAATGCAAAATGCTGACCAACAAGACAACAAATATTCGACAGCTTGATGCAGCCGTCGCGGGCAAGCCTTGCTCCCACAAGCGCAAGGCCAAACCATGTTGCATCAGGCTTGCTCTAACAATTGCGCTGCAATACCCGTGGGAGCAAGGCTTGCCCGCGATGAGGCCCCTGAGAACAATAAAGGTGCACCGGTTTCTCACTCGCCACCCCCTGGTGCACCACACCGAACGAAACGTTCGCGTCCCCCCATAGTCAGTAGCTCAAGACCCTGCCCACGTTGATAGGCCCGCGATGCTGACTCTGATCAAGCAAGAAAAACTGTTGCTGCTGGCCTTGCTCGCCGCCTGTGTCGCCTACCCGCTGGAACACTGGCTGTTGGGCAGCGGGCAGGTCGTGGCGTTGCTCGGCGGGTTGGTGCTGATCGGCTTTATCGTCGTGGCGTCCATGCGTGTGGCCCATCACGCCGAGCTGTTGGCAGAGAAGGTCGGCGATCCCTACGGCACGATGATCCTGACGCTGTCGGCGGTGCTGGTAGAAGTGGTGATCCTGGCGATCATGATGAGCAACGAAGCCTCGCCGACGCTGGTGCGCGACACCATTTATTCAGCGGTGATGCTCGACATCAATGGCATTCTTGGCCTTGCCGCGCTGATGGGTGGAATCAAGCATGGCGAGCAGGCTTACAACGATGATTCGGCGCGCACCTACAGCGTGATGATTCTCACCGCCATGGGCGTGTCGATGGTGGTGCCGGAGTTCATTCCCCAGGAGAGCTGGAAGCTCTATTCGGCATTCACCATCGGCGCGATGATCGTGCTGTACACCCTGTTCCTGCGCATGCAGGTAGGGCCGCACAGTTACTTTTTCAGCTACAGCTACCCGGAAAAACGCCGCCGCAAAGAGCCGGTGGAAAACCAGCCGAAACCCATCAGCCTGACGTTCTCCATCGCGGCGCTGGTGTTTGGCGTCGTGGTGATCGGAGCGTTGGCCGAAGTCATGTCCAAAGCCATCGACCTGGGGCTGGAAGGTTCCGGGGCGCCGCCGGTGGTGACGGCGATTCTGGTGGCCGCCATTTCCGCGGCACCGGAAATCCTTACCGCCTTGCGTGCGGCGCTGGCAAACCGCATGCAGTCGGTGGTGAATATCGCCTTGGGGGCTTCGCTGTCCACCGTGATCCTCACGGTGCCGGTGATGGAAGCGATGGCGCTCTACACCGGCCAGCCGTTCCAGATGGCAATGACCCCGGTGCAGACGGTGATGATCTTCATCACCTTGATCGTCTGCGCCATCAACCTCAACGATGGGGAAACCAATGCCATTGAAGGCATGACCCATTTTGTGTTGTTCGCGACGTTCATCATGCTGTCGTTGCTCGGACTTTAAGCCCAACACAGTGCCAATTGTGGGAGCGAGCCTGCTCGCGATAGCGGTCTATCCATCAACATCAATGCTGGATATGAAGCCGTCATCGCGAGCAGGCTCGCTCCCACATTGGTTTGGGTGGATCAGGCGCCGGCGATCAACTCCCGCGCTGCCTGGCTGTGATCAGCAATCAACCCCTTCAGGTCCAACCCCTCGATCTGCCCGTCGGTGACCCGCCACTGCCCTGCGACCATCACCCGGTCCGCCCGGTCCGCGCCGCACAGCAGCAGGGCCGAGACCGGATCGTGACTGCCGGAGAAGCGCAGTTCGTCGAGCTTGAACAACGCCAGGTCAGCCTGCTTGCCCACCGCCAGCTCACCGATATCGCTGCGCCCCAGCAGTTGTGCCGAGCCGCGCGTCGCCCAGCCCAACACGCGTTGCGGGGTGATCGCCTGCGCGCCATAACGCAGGCGCTGGATGTACAACGCCTGGCGGGTTTCCAGGATCATGTTCGACGCATCGTTGGACGCCGAGCCGTCCACACCCAGGCCCAGCGGTGCGCCGGCGGCGGTGAGTTCCAGGGTCGGGCAGATGCCCGAGGCCAGGCGCATGTTGGAGCTCGGGCAATGGCATATGCCGGTGCCGGCGGCGCCGAGACGGGTGATTTCCTCAGGATTGAAATGAATGCCGTGGGCCAGCCAGGTGCGCGGGCCGAGCCAGCCGACGCTGTCCAGGTAGTCCACGGTGCGCAGGCCGAAGCGTTGCAGGCAGAAGTCCTCTTCGTCGAGGGTTTCGGCCAGGTGAGTGTGCAGGCGTACGTCGAGTTTCTCCGCCAGCTCGGCGCTGGCGCGCATGATTTCAGGCGTGACCGAAAACGGTGAACAAGGCGCCAGGGCAATCTGGATTTGCGCACCGTCGCCGCGCTCATGGTATTGGCTGATCAACCGTTGGCTGTCCTCGAGGATCACTTGACCTTGCTGCACAGTCTGTTGCGGCGGCAAGCCTCCGTCGGCCTCGCCCAGGCTCATGGAGCCGCGGGTCAGCATCGCGCGCAGGCCCAGCTCACGGACACTTTGCACCTGCACATCGATGGCATTTTCCAGGCCCTCGGGAAACAGATAGTGGTGATCGGCCGCAGTGGTGCAGCCTGAAAGCAACAATTCGGCCAGCGCCACTTTGCTCGCCAGGGCGAGCTTTTCCGGCGTCAACCGCGCCCATACCGGGTAGAGGGTTTTCAGCCACGGGAACAGGGGCTGGTTCACCACCGGCGCCCAGGCGCGAGTCAGGGTCTGGTAGAAATGATGATGGGTGTTGATCAGCCCCGGCAGGATCACATGTTCGCCTGCGTCGAAGACCGTGTCACAGGGCTGGGTGGGTTGTTGGCCGGCGCTCAGCAATTCGACGATCACGCCGTTTTGCAGGACAAGACCGCCACGGGCATCGAGGTTGTTGGCCGTGAAGATGGCGAGGGGATTTTTTAACCAGGTACGGGTCGCAGGCATGGTAGCCGGCTCCTCTGAAAGTGGGTTCAGGTTAGCCAGCTCAGTGATGCCCTGTCTGCTGATCCAGGGTCGCCCGTTGGGTAGGGCGAGGTGCTGAGTTTACTCAGGTTGCCTGGCACATTTCCAGAGTTCGCTGAGGCTCAAATGTGGGAGCGAGCCTGCTCGCGATAGCGGTGTGTCAGTCGACATCATGGTGAATGTTAGACCGCAATCGCGAGCAGGCTCGCTCCCATAGGGGGAAGGCTTGGGTTACCAGGGAATCGTCTCGCCCTTGTAGTTGACGAAATGATGCCCACCCTTGCCGGCAAAGGCATTGACCTGATCAATCAGGCCTCGGGTGCTGGTCTGGACATCAATGTCCGCCCCTTCGCCACCCATGTCCGTCTTCACCCAGCCCGGGTGCAGCGACAGAACCGTCAATGTCTGCTCGCCCAGTTGGCTGACGAAGCTGTTGGTCATGGAGTTGAGCGCCGCCTTGCTGGCCTTGTACAGCGCCAGTTCCGGCGCGTCGGGCATGGTCACGCTGCCCAGCACCGAGCTCATGAACGCCAGCACGCCGCTGCCGTCGCGGATCTGGCCGACGAAGCGCTGGGCCAGGTTGATCGGCGCCACGGCATTGGTGAAGAACAACTGGCCGACTTCCGCCAGCGTCGCGCCGCCCGGGCTCTGGTTGTCCGGGCCTTTGACACCGGCATTGACGAACAACAGGTCGAAGGTTTCGCCCTTGAGCTGCTGGCTCAGGGCGATGACGGCTTGCTGGTCGTCCATGTCGAGCTTTTCGATCCGCACCGGCCCAAGCGCCTTCAACGCCTCGGCGTTCTGCGGGTTGCGCACGGTGGCGGTCACGCTCCAGCCATCGCTCAGCAGCGTCTTCACCAGACCGAGGCCCAGGCCCCGGGAAGCGCCAATGATCAATGCGTTTTTTGCCGAATTCATGAGGAGCATCCTTGATGAAAAAAGGTCACGGATTTAATGGACAACGTTGCCCGAGCCGTTGTTTCAGCTCATGACGCAACGCGTCGAGTTCGGTCATGCGGGTTTCGATCAGGTTCAGTTTGTCTTGCAGCAATTGCGTCACGGCGCGGTCCGGGTCCGGTGTGTGCCACAGGGCGGCGACGCTGTTACCGATCTCGCCGAGGGTAAAACCCAGGCGCTGGGCGGTCTTGATATAGAGCACCAGTTGCACCATGTCGGCGGGGTAGTGGCGATAGCCATTGGCGCTGCGCTGCGCCGCGATCAGGCCACGCTGCTCGTAGAAGCGCAGCGTGTCACGACTGACGGCACAGGCTTGGGCGAGTTCACCGATGCGCATGGTGGGTCTCCGGAGGGCTTGACCTTGGAGCATACCCCAGGCTTTAGCCTCTTTGCTTCCCAATTATCTGGAGCAAGGTGTATGTGGACTTTGATGCAATATCGCCGGGTGGTGCGCGGCAGCGCCTGGTACGACCTTATCGTGTCGGCCGTGTTGGCCACGCCGTGGAGCTTTGCGGCGTTGCATGGTGTGTTGATGAGTATGACTCAGCTATTTGACCTGCCTGGAGAACTGCCGCCGTTTGCGCCGGCGCATGTGCTGATGGCAAATCTGCTGGGCTCGATTGTTTGCGTGTGGTCGGTGCTGCGGATTCGGGATCCGCAGCCGCTGTATGGGCGTTATGACGCGGCGGGGCGGTTTTTGTTTGCGGCCTGGATGCTGTATGCATTGCTTCATGGGGCCAATGCGGTGTTGTGGGTTTTCCTATTTTTCGAGTTGGCGTGGGGCTTGGTACAGGTGTTGCCGGTTCGGGCCTCATCGCGAGCAGGCTCGCTCCCACAAGGGGTCTGAGTCGAACCTGAGCTCAGGTTTCACCCGATCACAAATGTGGGAGCGAGCCTGCTCGCGATAGGCGTGCCGCGGTGTCTCTCAATGCCCCGCCTGCCAAGGCTGCCCCAGCGACACCGGCGCATACAACCGCGTGCGTACGGCATCCCGGGACAGCAACACCAGCACCACGATGGTCGCGGCATACGGCAGCATCGCCAGCAAGCTCGATGGAATCGCCAGCCCCAAGCCCTGGGCCACCAGATGCAGGATGCTGGCGAGGCCGAACAGGTAGGCGCCCAGCAGCAGGCGCCACACTCGCCAACTGGCAAATACCACCAGCGCCAGGGCGATCCAGCCGCGCCCGGCGCTCATGTTTTCGGCCCACATCGGCGTGTAGGCTAGCGACAGATAGGCACCCGCCAGCCCGGCCATGGCGCCGCCGAACAGCACCGCCAGGGTCCGCACCCGCAACACCGGCAGGCCCATGGCACTGGCGGCATCGGGATTTTCCCCCACCGCCTGGATGATCAGCCCGACGCGACTTTTCACAATCACCCAGGCCACCAGGGCGAACAGTGCAAAAGACAGGTACACCAGCAGATCCTGGGCAAACAGCATCCGCCCGATCAACGGGATGTCACTCAAGTAGGGAATCGCCAGCGGCTCGAACCCCGCCAGCGGCTTGCCGACCCAGGCCGCCCCGACAAAACTCGACAGCCCCACGCCGAAAATCGTCAACGCCAATCCGGTGGCCACCTGATTGGCGTTGAACACCAGCGCTACCAACGCGAACAGCGCCGACAACAGCATCCCGGCGGCCATCGCCAGCAGCACGCCAAGCCACAGGTTGCCGCTGTTGAACGCGACGATAAAACCGATCACCGCGCCGAACAGCATCATGCCTTCCTGGCCCAGGTTCAAAACACCACTTTTCTCGCAGATCAGCTCACCCAGGGCCACCAGCAGCAACGGTGTGCCGCAACGGATCATGGCGTAGAAAATATTGCTCAACAGGTCGATATCCATCACAGCGCTCCTGCCTGTATGGCGGTGGTCCGGGTGCGCCGGGCCCAGCGCAGGTTAAGGCGCGGCCGATACAGGATCAGTACGTCGCAGGCCAACAGGAAAAACAGCATCATGCCCTGGAACAGTTGGGTGATCGCCTGGGGAAGGTTCAGCGACATCTGCGCGCTTTCGCCGCCGATGTACAACAGGGCCATCAACAGGCTGGCGAACAGAATGCCGATGGGATTCAGACGCCCCAGGAACGCCACGGTAATCGCCGCATAGCCGTAGCCCGGCGACACCTGCGGCACCAGTTGGCCGATTGGCCCGGTCACTTCGCAGACACCGGCGAGCCCGGCCAGTGCGCCGCTGATCAACAGCGCCAGCCACACCAGCGGCTTTTGGCGAAAACCGGCGAAACCGGCGGCCCTAGCGTCCAGGCCCAACACTTTGATCTGAAACCCGACAAAACTTTTCTGCAGCAACACCCAGACCGCCACCAGTGCCAGCAGGGCGAAATACAACCCGGCATGAAGCCGCCCGTCTTCCACCAGCAATGGCAGGCGACTGGCATCGCCGAACATCGCCGACTCCGGAAAGTTGAACCCGGCCGGGTCTTTCAGCGGCCCGTGCACGCAGAACAGCAGCAGGTTAAGCGCGATGTAATTGAGCATGATGCTGGTGAGGATTTCATTGGCATTGAAGCGCGTGCGTAGCCACGCCGTGAGCCCGGCCCAGGCGGCACCGGCGAGGGTGCCGGTCAGCAGAATCAGCACCACTGCCCAACGGCTTTGCATGTCGATGATGTTCACCGCGACAGCGCTGCCGGCCAGGGCGCCCAATAACAATTGTCCCTCGGCGCCAATGTTCCAGATTCGTGCCTGGTAGGCCACCGCCAGGCCGAGGGCACAGAGCAGGATCGGCAAGGCTTTGACCAGCCATTCGGACACGCCGTATAGATCGCTGATCGGTGCGATCAACAAGGTGTACAAGGTTTGCAACGGATCATGCCCCAGGACGGCGAACAGCAGCGAGCCACAGCCCAGGGTCAATACGGCGGCCAGCAGCGGCGAGCACCAGAGCATCAGGCGCGATTGTTGGCCGCGGGGTTCAAGAGACAGCAGCATAAAAACTCCGTTAGACCGTCGCAGGATCAGGGGATGGAGGGGCGTCGAACTGGCCGGCCATCCAGCCGCCGACGTCGCTTAGCCGGGTTTGGACAGTGGGCCTCAAGGCGGACAAGCGCCCGCCACACAAAGCGCCGAGGCGGTCGCTGATCTGGAACAGTTCGTCGAGGTCTTCGGAGATCACCAGGATGGCAGCACCCGCATCGCGCAAGGCAATCAGTGCCCTGTGGATGGTCGCCGCCGCGCCGACGTCTACGCCCCAGGTCGGATGCGCCGCCACCAGCAGCCTGGGCTGTTGAAGGATTTCCCGCCCGAGGATGAATTTTTGCAGGTTGCCCCCTGAGAGGCTGCGCGCCGGGGTTCTGGTGTCGGGCGTCTTCACCCCAAAACGACGGATAATCTCCTCGGCCAGGTGCTCGACCTTGCGCCGTTGAATCAGGCCGCAACTGATCAGTCCTTGTTGGAAGGCGCTGAGCAGGGTGTTATCCGCCAGGCTCAATTGCGGCACGGCGCCATGGCCCAGGCGTTCGGCTGGAACAAATGCCAACCCGAGGCGGCGTCGGGCATCGGGACGCAGATGTGCCACAGGTTGCCCGTCGAACCGGATCGTCTCGCCTTTGTGGCGGGGCAGTTGCGTTTCACCGCTGAGTAATGCCAACCACTCGTCCTGTCCATTACCTGCCACTCCGGCGATACCGACGATTTCGCCGCTGCGTACCTCAAGGTCTATATCCCGCAATGAGCAGCCGAACGGGTCCGGGTTTGGCCATGACAGTTTGTGGATCTCAAGGAACGCTTTGTCTGCGCTGACCTTGGGATAGTCCGCGATCAGTCCGGCCGCCTCGCCGACCATCAACTGCGCCAATTCGCGGTCCGAGCACTGCGCTGGTGTGCAATGCCCTGACACCCGTCCGCCGCGCAGCACTGTCGCGCTGTGGCACAACGCGCGGACCTCGCCCAACTTGTGGCTGATGAACAAAATGCTGCAGCCCTCGCTCGCCAGGCGCCGCAGGGTCACGAACAGTTCGTCGGCTTCCTGGGGCGTCAGCACCGAGGTGGGTTCATCGAGAATCAGCAGACGGATGTCCTGCATCAAGCAGCGAATGATCTCCACCCGTTGGCGCTCGCCAATCGACAGGCTGTGGACCAGCCGCTGCGGCTCCAGGGCCATGCCGTAGCGTCGGGAAACTTCGCGGATTCGCGGTTCCAGTTGCGCCGGTGTGCCGGCTGCCGCGCCCATGGCCAGGGCGATGTTCTGCGCCACGGTAAGGGTTTCAAACAGCGAGAAATGCTGGAACACCATACCGATGCCCAGGCTGCGGGCCTGGGCCGGGTTGCGCAGGTCGACCCGTTGGCCTTGCCAGATCACCTCGCCCGAATCGGCTTGGGTAACGCCGTAGATAATCTTCATCAGGGTGCTTTTGCCAGCGCCGTTTTCGCCGAGCAGCGCGTGGATCTCGCCGGGTTGGATACTCAGGTCGATGGCGTCATTGGCCAGGCAACCAGGGTAGCGTTTGCTGATCTTGCGCAATTGCAGGCGCGGGATGGAATCGGGGTCGGACATGACAGGCTCGGGTCGGGGGACATGAATGCCTGTGGATAAAGCAATTTCCTGGCCAGTAGGTCAGGAAATGTCAGCGAGCCGCCGGTTTTGGCTGTTGGCTTGGCGTGCACGCCGGGACTTGCGTTGTCGATAGGCACCGCAATGGGGCGAGCGGGGTGAACCGGGGGTTGTTTGTGCCCCGAAACGGGTGGTTAAAAAATGACCAGGCGGCTGCGAGCCATGCTTTTCATGGGGCAGCGTCAGCCATGAACGGGTTATCCACAGGATGTTCCACAGTTATTGTGCGCAAGCCTGAGGGTCAGGCATAACCAGCGCCTGGCTTTCTTCTAAAGGTGATAAAACGCCGCAAGCATTTGTTTTTCTGACGAATTCGTACCAAAAGCAGTGCTTTGATCAAAAAACGAACAGCGGTCGCAAAGCCGCATGACAGAAGGGTTACAGCGGGATGTGCTCAGGTTATCCACAGTCGGGTGCACAGTGGATGTGGGCAAGTCGGACGAGGGGTGTTGCCCCGAAAAGTCGCAGTACCCTTCGCGCTCACCGGGCCAGCAGAATCCGTCCACGGCTCAGGTCGGCCAATTGCTTCTGCAATGTTTCGATCTGTGCTTCACCCACGGCCACCTGCAAGTCCACGCCATTGGCTGTAAAGCTTTCTGTGTTCACCAGCCCGCCGCACTCGGCGACCCGCAGTTTCACCAAGGCCAGCTCCGCGAAACCGCAGGTGCAGCGCAGTGCCACGCGGCTGATCAATTCAACTTTCTCGGCGTTATGCAGGCATTTGTTCGCGCCCCCGCCATAGGCCCGGGCCAATCCTCCGGTACCCAACTGAATTCCGCCGTACCAACGGATCACCAGCACCACGACCTGATCGCAAGCCTGGGCTTCGATGGCCGCCAGGATCGGCCGCCCGGCGGTGCCACCCGGTTCGCCGTCGTCGTTGCTGCGGTATTGGTCGCCGAGTTTCCAGGCCCAGCAGTTGTGTGTGGCGTTCAGATCGCTGTGCTGTTCTATGAAGGCCACGGCGTCGGCGGGGCTGGTGATAGGGGCGGCAAGGGTGATGAAGCGGCTTTTGCGAATCTCTTCGCGGTATTCACAAAAGCCGGTGAGGGTAAAAGGCATGAGGATCTTAAAAGGTTGGTTTCAGGCCGCAGCCCTTGAGAATGATGCGGATCAGGTTGTCACCGGCATCGATCATGTCCTGCTTGGTCAACTTGCTACGACCGGTCACGCGGCAGATCTGGGTGGCGAAGTCGGCGTAATGCTGAGTACTTCCCCACAACAGAAAGATCAGGTGCACGGGGTCGATCGGGTCCATCTTGCCGGCATCGATCCAGGCTTGGAACACCGCCGCGCGGCCGTTGAACCAGGTGCGATAATCCTGGTTGAAATATTCAGTCAGGCATTCACCGCCGCTGATCACTTCCATGGCGAAAAGCCGGGATGCTTGCGGGTGGCGGCGGGAAAACTCCATTTTGGCGCGGATGTAGCGGGTCAGGGCTTCGCCCGGATCATCCTCTGCGGTGAGGGTATTAAAGGTGCTGTCCCACAACTCGATGATGTTGCTCAGCACCGCCACGTACAACCCAAGCTTGTTGGTGAAGTAATAATGCAGGTTCGCCTTGGGCAGCCCGGCCTTCAAGGCAATGGCATTCATGCTGGTGCCTTTGAACCCGTGGCGGGCGAATTCATCTTCGGCGGCCTTGAGGATGGTCTCTTCGTTTTTTTGACGAATGCGGCTGGTGGGCTTGCCACCGTGGGCAGGGACTTCGAAGGTCATGGGCGGTTCCGGGCTGGGTCTGTGGGGCAAGCAAATGCGTTGATAGCGCACCGGCAGCGATCCGACAAGTGCCTCTGCTATATAAAGCCTGACTAAACACCTGTGGGAGCGGGCGTTAGCGAGTTGCCGCCAGGCTCTGGAGAAAACTCTCCAGCACCAGATGAGGTCGACGCCCCTTGCGCGTGACAGACGCCAGGCTCAAATCATAGAAACGGGCCGTGGGCTTGAGGGCGCGCAACCGTCCCTGCTGGACCCACAGGTTGGCGTAATGATCCGGCAGGTAACCGATGTAGCGCCCGGTAAGAATCAGGAACGCCATGCCTTCGCGATCCGATGCACTGGCAGTGCAATTGAGTGCCTGGTAGTGGGCCTGGATCTCGGCGGGCAAGCGGAAAGTCGGTGCGATGGCATCCTGGCTGTTGAGGCGAGCGTCGTCCAGTTGTTGGTCATCCACATAAAACAACGGATGCCCGACCGCGCAATACAACAGCGAGCGTTCGCTGTAGAGCGGTTGATACTCCAGCCCGGAAAGAGCGCTGGCCTGGGGCACCACTCCGACATGCAATCGACCGTCGAGTACGCCTTGTTCGACCTCGTTGGGGGCGATCATGCGAATCTGTATCTGCACATCAGGTCCGCGTTCCTTCAATTGGGCCAGGGCATGGGTGATGCGCATATGGGGCAGGGTGACGAGATTGTCGGTCAGACCGATGATCAACTCACCGCGCAGGTGCTGATGCAGGCCGTTGACTTCGGTGCGAAAACTTTCCAGCGCACTTAACAGTTGCAATGCCGACTGATACACCTCGCGGCCTTCCTCCGTCAGGGAAAAGCCCGCCCGCCCGCGCTGACACAGCCGTAGGCCAAGGCGCTGTTCAAGGTCGCTCATCTGTTGGCTGATGGCGGAGCGGCCGATTCCAAGCACCGTCTCCGCTGCGGAGAATCCACCGCACTCCACCACGCTGCGAAAAATGCGCAACAGACGAATATCAAAGTCGCTGACCTGGGCCAGCGGATCGGGACGACGCGCGCTCATAGTTTAGTGATCCGCTGACTGAAGGTTAGAAAAGTTGGATTTCATCGACTTTATCGCCGTGGCAAGTTAGCTGCAAGAACGCCTTTCGATCCTTGTCGCTTCTCTCCTGCGAGGTTTTGTCGATGAACATGCCCGAACATGCTGCCGGTTCCCTGGCCAGCCAGCTCAAGCTTGATGCCCACTGGATGCCTTACACCGCCAACCGCAACTTCCAGCGCGATCCGCGTCTGATCGTCGCCGCCGAAGGCAGTTGGCTGGTGGATGACAAAGGGCGCAAGGTGTACGACTCGCTATCGGGCCTGTGGACGTGCGGCGCCGGGCATACCCGCAAGGAAATCCAGGAAGCGGTCGCCAAGCAGTTGGGCACGCTCGACTACTCGCCAGGCTTCCAGTACGGCCATCCGCTGTCGTTTCAGTTGGCGGAAAAAATCACCAGCCTGACACCGGGCAACCTCAACCATGTGTTCTTCACCGACTCCGGCTCCGAGTGCGCCGATACCGCGGTGAAGATGGTCCGCGCCTACTGGCGTCTCAAGGGCCAGGCGACCAAGACCAAGATGATCGGCCGTGCGCGTGGTTACCACGGCGTGAACATCGCCGGCACCAGCCTTGGCGGCGTCAGCGGTAACCGCAAGTTGTTCGGCCAGGCGATGATGGACGTCGATCACTTGCCCCACACTTTGCTGGCGAGCAATGCCTATTCCCGTGGCATGCCGAAAGAGGGTGGTATCGCCTTGGCCGATGAGCTGTTGAAGCTGATCGAGCTGCACGATGCCTCCAATATCGCCGCGGTGTTCGTCGAACCAATGGCCGGTTCCGCTGGCGTGCTGGTGCCGCCGGAGGGTTATCTCAAGCGCCTGCGGGAAATCTGCGACCAGCACAGCATTCTGTTGGTGTTCGACGAGGTCATCACTGGGTTCGGCCGCACCGGTTCGATGTTCGGTGCCGATAGTTTCGGCGTGACCCCGGATCTCATGTGCATTGCCAAACAGGTCACCAATGGCGCGATCCCCATGGGCGCGGTGATCGCCAGCTCCGAGATCTACCAGACGTTCATGAACCAGCCGACGCCGGAGTACGCCGTGGAATTTCCCCATGGCTACACCTATTCGGCGCACCCGGTGGCGTGTGCAGCGGGCCTGGCGGCGCTGGATCTGCTGCAAAAGGAAAACCTGGTGCAGAGCGTCGCCGAGGTGGCTCCGCATTTCGAGAATGCCTTGCATGGCCTGAAGGGCGCGAAGAACATCATCGACATCCGCAACTATGGCCTGGCCGGGGCAATCCAGATTGCCCCCCGCGATGGCGACGCGATCGTACGTCCGTTCGAGGCCGGCATGGCGTTGTGGAAAAAGGGGTTCTACGTGCGTTTCGGCGGAGACACCCTGCAATTCGGGCCAACGTTCAACAGCAAGCCACAGGATCTGGATCGCTTGTTCGATGCGGTCGGTGAAGTGCTGAACAAACTCGACTGACGCGTCCTTCTATACAGCTTTCAATACGGGCGTCCGGCAGCGGGTGCCTGTGGATAACATTCTGGAGTCCCCATGAGCCTCATTGCGCATTTGATCAATGGCGAACTGTTGAGCGACAGCGCTCGTACCGCCGACGTGTACAACCCCTCGACCGGCCAGGCGATTCATAAGGTGCCACTGGCTGATCGTGCGACGATCCAGCAGGCTATCGACGCCGCCAAGGCGGCTTTCCCTGCCTGGCGCAACACACCGGCGGCCAAGCGAGCGCAGGTCATGTTCCGGTTCAAGCAGTTGTTGGAGCAGAACGAGTCGCGCATCGCCCAGTTGATCAGCGAAGAGCACGGCAAGACGCTGGAAGACGCGGCTGGAGAGCTTAAGCGCGGCATCGAGAACGTCGAATTCGCCTGTGCGGCACCGGAGATTCTGAAGGGCGAATACAGCCGTAATGTAGGACCGAACATCGACGCGTGGTCAGACTTCCAGCCCTTGGGCGTGGTGGCGGGCATCACGCCATTCAACTTCCCGGCGATGGTGCCGCTGTGGATGTACCCGCTGGCGATCGTTTGTGGCAACTGCTTCATCCTCAAGCCGTCCGAGCGTGACCCGAGTTCGACGTTGCTGATCGCCCAATTGCTTCTGGAAGCCGGGTTGCCCAAAGGCGTGTTGAGCGTGGTGCATGGCGACAAAGCCGCAGTGGATGCGCTGATCGAAGCGCCGGAGGTGAAGGCGCTGAGTTTTGTCGGCTCCACGCCGATTGCCGAATACATCTATGCCGAAGGTACTCGGCGCGGAAAACGCGTCCAGGCACTGGGTGGTGCTAAGAACCACGCGGTATTGATGCCGGATGCAGATCTGGATAACGCCGTCAGTGCGTTGATGGGGGCGGCCTACGGTTCGTGTGGCGAACGCTGCATGGCGATCTCGGTGGCGGTGTGTGTCGGCGATCAGGTGGCGGATGCGCTGGTGGCCAAGCTGGTGCCGCAGATCCAGTCGCTGAAAATCGGCGCGGGTACGTCGTGCGGACTGGACATGGGGCCATTGGTAACCGGTCAGCATCGCGACAAGGTCAGCGGCTATATAGAAGATGGCGTATCGGCGGGTGCGTCGCTGATTGTCGATGGTCGCGGTTTGAGCGTGGCCGGGCATGAGGAGGGTTTCTTCCTGGGCGGCTGCCTGTTTGATCGCGTGACGCCTGAGATGCGCATCTATAAAGAAGAGATTTTCGGGCCGGTGCTGTGCATCGTCCGGGTCAACAGCCTGGAAGAAGCAATGCAACTGATCAACGATCACGAGTATGGCAACGGCACATGCATCTTTACCCGTGATGGTGAGGCGGCGCGGTTGTTCTGCGATGAAATCGAAGTCGGCATGGTAGGTGTCAACGTACCGTTGCCGGTGCCCGTGGCCTATCACAGCTTCGGTGGGTGGAAGCGTTCGCTGTTCGGCGACCTGCATGCCTACGGCCCGGACGGGGTACGTTTCTATACTCGTCGCAAGGCCATTACTCAGCGCTGGCCGCAGCGTGCCAGCCACGAGGCGTCACAGTTCGCCTTCCCGAGCTTGTAAGCAATAGATGAAGAGGCCGGTGTCTTTGGACGCCGGCCGCTGTGTTTGTGGGGGCTTTTGACTGTTGTGACAGAAATATGAAAATAGGTGTTGACGGCAAATCCTAGACGTCTATAATTCGCCCCACTTCCGGCGCAGTCGAAACGGAAAACTCCTTGAGTTTCAATGAGTTGAGTAGGTTTCGAGGGTGTAGGGCTTCAGGTCATCGAAGCTTGGGGAGCAGTTGGTGGGGCGGTTTTCCTGGCTCCGTTAACGATTCGATCTTCTCGATCGAAAGCGGTCAAAAAGAGGTGTTGACAGCAGCGAGTAACGCTGTAGAATTCGCCTCCCGCTAACGAGAGATCGGAAGCGCAAGTGGTTGAAGTTGTTGATGTTTTGGAAAGCAAAACTTTGAAAACTTCTTAAAATAACCGCTTGACAGATACACCGGGCGCTGTAGAATGCGCGCCTCGGTTGAGACGAAAGGCTCAACCCACCGCTCTTTAACAACTGAATCAAGCAATTCGTGTGGGTGCTTGTGGAGTCAGACTGCTAGTCAACAGATTATCAGCATCACAAGTTACTCCGCGAGAAATCAAA